>CAOKWH010000005.1 GCA_948473085.1 uncultured Clostridia bacterium | reverse complement strand
TGGTAATCATTGCCGTTATTCAGCTGGTTATCCAGCTACATAATAAAAAGAAATAGCCGCCTGAACCTCACAAGTTGAGCGGTTATTTCTTCTCAATTTATTGGGGCAGCCGTCTATCGATGGTGCCTTCTTTATTCTTAATTATACACGCTTTTGGCCTTAAAGTCAATTCTTCTGGGTAGTATCAATTTTATAGGAATTAAGTAGCCAAGGAGGGGGCCGGTGAAAATGCCCTGGATATAAGCGGATGCTTAGATAAAATAGAAGGATGTGGAGGAAGGGTAGGAGGAAAGTTTGGATATGTTTTCCTGAAAATGGGCATAAGATAGAAGGGGCTCCTAATTTTATGCTGGAAAAACTGCAAAATTCCCCGTCTATTCTTGTCTAAATCCGTTAAATCGACGGGAAATATGTCAAAAACCTTGTGAAATGCTAAAAATATGTGTCCTTTGGAGTCTTTTATATGGAAAAGGCTGCTTTTTGCTGATATAATATAAATAACTATGGAATTTGGCGAAACTCTTTTAACAGAGGCAAAACTTAAAAAACCAACCTGTTCCTGGCATGGGATCGGGGGTATTTTATGAAGGAGAGGTCAAACATCGTGAGTAAAAAGTATGTTTATCTGTTTTCCGAGGGCAATGGCTCCATGCGGGAGCTGCTGGGGGGCAAGGGCGCCAATCTGGCCGAAATGACCGGGCTGGGTATGCCGGTCCCCCACGGGTTTACGGTAACCACCGAGGCCTGCACCCGTTACTATGACGATGGGAAGAAGATTGACGACGAAATTGTGGAAGAAATTTTCCAGTATGTCACCAAGCTGGAAGCCCTATCCGGCAAAAAGTTTGGCGATGCCGGCAACCCGCTGCTGGTTTCGGTGCGTTCCGGTGCCCGGGCCTCCATGCCGGGCATGATGGATACCATCCTCAATCTGGGCCTGAATGACGAGGTTGTGGAGGGCATTGCCAAACTGACAGACAACCCCCGCTTTGCCTACGATACATACCGCCGTTTCATCCAGATGTTTGCCGATGTTGTGGCTGAAGTGCCCAAGGAGTACTTTGAGCGGGCCATCGACGGCATGAAGAAAAAGAAGGGCGTCAGCCAGGATACCGAGCTGGATTATGCCGATATGCGCCAGCTGGTGGAGCAGTTCAAGGCGCTGTACAAGGGGCATGTGGGCAAGGATTTCCCCGCCGACCCCAAGGTGCAGCTGATGGAATCGGTACAGGCGGTGTTCCGCTCCTGGGATAACCCCCGGGCCATCTACTACCGCCGGCAGAACGGCATTCCTTCCTCCTGGGGCACTGCCGTTACAGTGCAGATGATGGTATTTGGCAATATGGGCAACGACTGCGGCACCGGTGTAGCCTTTACCCGCAACCCTGCCACTGGCGAAAAGAAGTTCTTTGGCGAATTTTTGGTAAACGCCCAGGGCGAGGATGTTGTGGCCGGTATCCGCACCCCCCAGAGCATTGAGGAACTGCGCCAGATTATGCCCGAGGTATACAACCAGTTCCTGCAGATTGCCGACAATTTGGAAAAGCACTACCGGGATATGCAGGATATGGAGTTTACCATTGAAAAGGGCCGGCTGTTCATGCTCCAGACCCGCAACGGTAAGCGCACTGCCCAGGCAGCGATGAAAATTGCCTGCGACATGGTGGACGAGGGCCTGATTAACGAGGAACAGGCTGTGCTGCTGGTGGATCCCTCCCAGCTGGACGCCTTCCTGCACGACCAGTTTAACCCCGGCGAGCTGAAAAAGGCGAAAACCCTGGCCTCTGCCCTGCCGGCTTCTCCCGGCGCTGCCTGCGGCCAGGTGGTGTTTGATGCCGAAACGGCCAAGGAGTGGGTGCAGGATGGCCGCAAGGTTATTCTGGTGCGGCTGGAAACCTCCCCGGAGGATATTGAGGGCATGCACATCTCCGAGGGTATCCTCACTGTGCGGGGCGGCATGACCAGCCACGCCGCCGTAGTGGCCCGGGGCATGGGCATCTGCTGTATCTCCTCCTGCAGCGACATTACCATTCGGGAAGGGGAGCGCTGCTTTGAAGTAAACGGCCTGATAGTCAAGGAAGGGGATTATATCTCCCTGGATGGCTCCACCGGGCGGGTTTACCTGGGCAAAATCTCCACGGTTGGCGCCGGCCTCAGCGGCGATTACAGCCGCCTGATGGGCTGGGCCGACAAGTTCCGTAAGCTGCAGGTACGGGCCAATGCCGAAACAGCTGCCGACGCCGCCCAGGCCTACAAGTTTGGCGCCGAGGGCATCGGCCTGGTGCGCACCGAGCACATGTTCTTTGATGAGCACAAAATCAAGGCTGTGCGGGAGATGATTCTGGCCAAAACCCCCACCCAGCGTCAGCGGGCAGTGGATAAAATGCATATTATGCAGCGGGAGGACTTTGTCAAGGTGTTCTCGGCCATGAACGGCCTGCCGGTGACAGTGCGCCTGATCGACCCGCCCCTGCATGAGTTCCTGCCCAAGGAGGGCGAGGACCTGAAGGCTCTGGCTGCTGAGCTGGAAACCACCTCCGATGCTCTGCGCAAGGCCATTGTGGACCTGCGGGAGGTGAACCCCATGATGGGCCACCGGGGCTGCCGCCTGGCGGTATCCTACCCCGAAATTGCCCGGATGCAGGCCGAGGCTGTGATTGAGGCCGCCATTGAGGTCACCGAGGCGCACCCCGACTGGCAGTTTGTGCCGGAAATTATGGTGCCGCTGGTAACCGACGAGGCCGAGCTGAAGTACATTAAGAATATTATTGTAGCCGCTGCCGATGAAGTAATTCAGAAGCACGGCAGCAAGCTGGAATACAAGGTGGGCACCATGATGGAAACCCCGCGCTCTGCGCTGCTGGCAGATGAGATTGCCAAGGAAGCGGATTTCTACTCCTTTGGTACCAACGACCTGACCCAGATGACCTTTGGCCTGAGCCGGGACGATGCCGCTGCCTTCCTGGGCAGCTACTACGATAAAAAGATCTTTGACTTCGACCCCTTTGCCACCCTGGATCTCAAGGGTGTGGGCAAGCTCATTGAGATGGCCGCCCGGTTGGGCCGCTCGGTGAAGCCGGACCTGAAGCTGGGCATCTGTGGCGAGCATGGCGGCGACCCTGCTTCGGTGGAGTTCTGTCACAAGGTGGGGCTGAGCTATGTGTCCTGTTCCCCCTACCGGGTTCCCATTGCCCGGCTGGCTGCGGCACAGGCTGCCATTAAGTTCCCCCAGGCATAATATAGCAATCACAGGGGCCGTGAGGGGCAGAACCTTCACGGCCCCTGTTCTGTTTTCCGGCAGGCTGAGGTGGATATCTGCCTGCCGGATAAAAAATGCTGTAAAGTTTGTATTCTGTGTATCCTTTCTTGAATTTTGCGGGTGGTTGTGGTAGGATACAAGTGCTACAAAACAAGCGGCACAGTACTGCGAAAGGAGCTTTCCCGTATGCCCGATTCTACCGAACAGACTGTTTTAAATGAGGATACATCCGGCCTGCTGGAGCAGGATGCCTCGCCTGAGCCCAACGCTTTAGAGGAAACTGCCGCCCCGGTGGACACCCTGCCCGGCCCTGAGGAACTGCCGGAACAGGATACTGCCCCTGACGCTTCGGGGGAAGCGCCGGAGCTGGCCGGTTCTGAAGATCCGGAGGGGGAAGCGGAACAGGCCCCGGTGGCAGAGAAGCCGAAAATCCCGCTCGATAAACCGACCACGCCAATAGCCGATTGGCTGCAGGCGGGAATTGGCGCCAACACCCTGCGGGTGCTGGCCCTGGTGCTGATGCTGGGGGATCATCTGTGGGCCACACTGGTTCCGGGCAACGACTGGCTGACCTTCCTGGGGCGGATGGCCTTTCCCATCTTTGCCTTTCAGGTGAGCGAGGGGTATTTTCACACCAAAGACCTGAAAAAATACATCCAACGGCTGTTTTTGTTTGCATTGGTGTCGGAAATCCCGTTTGATTTGATGATGGCCAGCACGCCGTTTTTCCCCTTCCATCAAAATGTGCTGTTCACCCTGCTGCTGGGCCTGTTGGCGGCCGATAGCCTTTGGAAGGCCCGCACCGACCCCGGGCTGCTGCAGTCGTTACAGGCGGCGCTGGTGCTGCTGCTCTGCTGCATGGGGGCGGGTATTGGCGCAACCGACTATGGCATTCCCGGCGTGCTTACTGTGGTGCTGTTCACCGTGTTCCGCGGTTTCCGCTGGGCGTGGGTAGCACAGGCCGTTGGCATGTGGCTGCTGCACGGCGTGCTGATGGGCGGGCAGCAGATTATACTGGTGCTGCACTTCTTTATTATAGAGTTCCCGGTGCAGGGGCTGGCAGTCATGGCGCTGCTGCCCATCTGGCTGTATAACGGGGAAAAGGGCAGCAAGAGCGGCAAGCTGCTGCAATGGGGCTCCTACCTCTTTTACCCGGGGCACATGCTGCTGCTTTATCTGCTGTTCCGGCTGCGGTAGTGAGATAGAAAGAAAGGTCAGGCTGCCGGTGGGCAGCTGTTGATAGGAGGGAAATTATGAATGTTTTGGTTGTCGGCTGCGGCGATGCCGGTTCCCAGCTGGCGAACATGCTGGACAGCATGGGGTATCAGGTTTCGGTGGTGGAGCAAAACCCGGAATTTATGGCCGAGCTTTCGGAGGATTTTTCCGGGATGTTTACCATCGGGGTGCCCATCGACCAGGATGTGCTCACCCATGCTGGAATTGAGGGCTGCAATGTGGTTATTGCCGTAACCAAGGATGACAATATCAACCTGATGGTGGCCCAGCTGGCCCGGGATATTTTCAAGGTGCCCACCGTTATCTCCCGGGTGTCCGACCCCCGCCGGGAGGAGGTGTTCAGCAGCTTTGGGCTGAGCACAGTCTGCCCCACCAACCTGACAGTGGAATCCATCGTGGCGGCGCTGGACAACCGGGGAGGGCACTCGAACGAGTGCTATTTTGGCAGCACCCGGGTGGTGTTTGAGGAGATGGAAATTGATCGCCGGTACCTAGGGGAATTTGCCGAGGCCATCCCGCTGCCCAGAGGATATACGCTGTTGGGGGTGCTTTCCATCAACGGCAAGATGCGGCTGCGCAGCGCCGAGCTGCACACGGTGGTGCGGGACGGCGATGTGCTTATTGTTGCCCGGACCATGGGTTAAGGGGAGGCTTTTAGGATGAAAGTAATTGTAATAGGGGCAGGCAAGGTGGGCTATTACCTGGCCCAGACCCTGCTGGAGCATGGGCACAAGCCGGTTGTCATCGAGCCGGACCGGGAGCGGTGCCGCAAGGTGGCCAATAACCTGGATATCCCGGTTATCAACGGGGATGGCACCGCCATACCCACCTTGGAACAGGCCGGGGTTGAGGAATGCGACGCCTTTGTAGGGGCCGCCGGCCGGGATGAGGTGAACCTGATTGCCTGCCAGCTGGCCAAAAAGAGATATGGCGTGCCCCGCACAGTGGCCCGTGTAAACAACCCAAAGAATATGGAGGTGCTCAAAAAGCTGGGGGTGGATATCCCGGTATCCAGCACCGACCACATTGCCCGGCTGATAGAGCGGGAGATTGATGCCGCCACCATGAAGCAGCTGCTTTCCATCAACGGCGGGGAGGCCGCCATCAGCGAGGTGGAAATCCCCAAAGGCTATCGCCGCAGCGGGGTGACCCTGTCGGCGCTGGATATGCCCAAGGAGAGCGTTATTGTATCCATTACCCGGGATGGGAAATTGATTATCCCCCGCGGTAACACCCAAATTTTATCCGGCGATAAGGTGATTATTGTCTGCCGGAATGAGTACACCCACCAGCTGATGAAAAGCCTGCATCTGGAATAGGAGGCCGCATGAAGGGGAAAACCGTATTGATAACCGGCGGCGCCACCGGTATTGGCCGCAGCACGGCGGAGCTGTTTGCCGCCCTGGGCTGCCGGGTGGTGGTGGCCTGCAACAAGTCGTTCCGGGAGGGGCTGGAGCTTGCCCGGGCGCTTTCCCAGATGGGGCTGGCCGCTGTTGCCCTCCGGGCGGATGTCAGCTGCCGGGCCGAGGTGGACCAGCTGTTTGCCCAGACGGAAAAGCTGTACGGCGGGGTGGATATTTTAATCAACAATGCCGGCATCGCCCAGCAAAAGCTGTTCACCGACCTGACCCAGGAGGACTGGGAGCGGATGCTGGGGGTGAACCTGACCGGGGTGTTCAACTGCACCCAGGCGGCGCTGCCCTATATGATCCGCCAAAAGGCGGGCAGTATTGTCAATGTATCCTCTATCTGGGGCATCTGCGGCGCCTCCTGTGAGGCGCACTATTCGGCGGCCAAGGCTGGGGTGATTGGCCTGACTAAGGCGCTGGCCAAGGAGCTGGGCCCCAGTGGTATCCGGGTGAACTGTGTGGCCCCCGGCGTGGTGGATACCCGGATGAACGGCCAGCTGGAGGAGGAAACGCTGGCCCAGCTGCGGGAGGAAACGCCCCTGGGCCGGATAGCCGCCCCGGAGGAGGTTGCCCGGAGCATTGTGTTCCTGGCAATGGAAAACAGCAGCTTTACCACCGGCCAGGTGCTCAGCCCCAATGGCGGCATGGTCATCTAAACCGGGCAGCCGGCGGCCGTTTGGCTGCCGGCTGTTCTGCAAAAGGGGAGAAACAAAAAAGGGAGGATGCAGAGATGAAAGAGGACGGCATGAAAATTGAGCAGCGCCTGCAAAACATGAAAAATTTTTACATAAAAGCCAGCGAACTGGTGGATAAGCTGCCCGACGCCACTCCCGAAAAGACAAGAACCTTCTTAAAGGAGAAGATTTTAGGGGATAAGGACCTGAAACGCCTGATGGAGGGCATTGACACCCACAGGCCGCCCCGGTTTTTCCTTATAGGCCGGACAGGGGTGGGCAAAAGCAGCCTGATAAACGCCTTGTGCGGGGCGTATGTGGCCGGCGTAAGCGATACCAAAAGCTGTACCCAAAACGCCCAGATTTATGAATGCCGGGAGGGCGACCGGGTTTTGATGGAAATTTTAGATACCCGGGGCATTGCCGAATCGGAGAGCCTGGACGATACCCGGTCGGCCGAGGAGCAGCTCATCAGCCAGGCCAGCGAGTTTTCCCCGGACGCCGTCATTTTTATGCTCAACTGCACCCATCGGGACGATGTCCATTCGGATGTGGCGTTTATCAAAAAGGTCTGCGAGCAGTATGAAGCGGTGAATAAGGTGCGGCTGCCGGTGGTAGCGGTTGTCAATAAATGCGATGAAATGGCCCCTGCCTGGACGAAAAGCCCGGCGGAATACCCCGAGAGCAAGAAAAGAAAAATAGACGAGGTAGTGCAGTACTACAAGGGCATCATTGTAAAAAATGGGCTGAAGATTGATGCCATTGTCCCGGTTTCCTCCCTGATGGGCTGGCAGACGCCGGACGGGATAGAGGTGGATACCGAATGGGTGAAAAACCTGCCGCAAACCGACATTGACCGCCTGCAAATTGTATTTGACGGCAGATATAACATAGAGGCGTTGCTTGATATATTGGAAAAAGCCATCCTCGATTTTCAGGCGCAGATGGGGTTGAGGATGGCTGCCCGTCTCAACGAGGTTGTGAAAAGGTTTGCAGAACACCTCAACAAGATTTTTTCCAGCATTGCGGCCACGGTTGCCGTAACCCCCATACCAATGTCGGATATTTACATCCTGCTGCTGCTCCAAAGCCTGCTGGTCAGCCTGATTGCGTCGCTCAGCGGGCGGGAAATTACATTGGAAACAGCAGGGGAGTTTATCCTCAGCCTGGGAGGGGTTGCAGGGGCCGGGTATATATTCCGGCTGGCGGCCCAGCAGGCCTCCAAATTTTTAAATGGGGTCTTTCCCGGTTCCGGCTCCGCCGTCAGCTCGGTGATAGCGGGCAGCGGCACTGCCGGCATAGGCCAGGCTGCCATCGCCTATTATATTGAGGATAGGACGATGGAGGAAGTAAAGCAGCGGTTTGAGCGCGAAAAGCAGGAAAACAGCCTGTCTTAGCATCCGGTATCCCCCGGAACAGAGGGGCAGGCCCGATTTGTTTGACGAGAGCAGCCGGAAAAGCCTGCTGTCCTGTTCCTTTCGGGAATCAGAGGGGTAACCGGCTTTCTGAAAGGGCTTTTCAGGGGAACAGGGAGTGAAAATCTGGCGCCTGCCTGCCGGGCTTTTTCGGGCCGGAAAAGGTGCCTTGTATCAACTTGCGGCACAATGGCATCCGCCTATATGGCCCAGGGCGGCGGATGAAACGGATTGTTTTGGCATAAAAAAAGCCTCCAGCGATGGCCGGAGGCTTTTCATGGGGCTTTATTCCTCAAATTCGTAGAACTGCTCGGGATCCAGGATGTTAAACATCACCTGCACCAGGTTATAGCCTTCGCCCATAATCTGGCTGCGTATAATTTCGGCCACCTGCTGGCGCACCTCGGCCGGCCGGTCGTACCAGGAAACCACCACAATGGGGAACCCCGGCACACTCTCGCCGGCACTGTAGAAGCTGGAGCGGGCCAGCTCAAGAATCAGCCAGTCCTCCGGGCAGCCAATGGCTTGGGCAAGCTGCTGGATGAGCGGGGTACTCATTTTTTTCATCTGGGCGTCGGTTACGCCTTTTATGGTAATCTGGGGCATAAAACAATCCTCCTCTTTGCTTTTTTCCTATTGTAACATGCCGGGCCTGGGTGATACAAGGGCTATAGCAGCAGCCAGGCAAGGGCGGCCAGCAGCGGGAGCTGCTCCTCCTCGCCCCGGAGCAGGGCCGCCAGCAGATAGAACAGGGGCAGGCTCTCCCCCGAGGGCACCGGCTGCTGTATCTGGTCTGGCAGGTATTCCATTCTATCCTCCGGTTCCGGGGCGGCAAAGCCGGCGTTTTGCTGCACCCGGCGGCGCATCTCCTCCACCCGGCGCTCGGCGTCCTGCTGCATCCGGGCCAGTTCCCCGGCTGTCAGGCCGGTGGGCTGCCAGCTGCTCATTCCCATTCCTCCTCCCGGATAATATCCAGCTCCCGGAACAGTTCCAGCATCCGGGCCAGGCGCATCAGCGCCAAGGCGTCCCCGGCCCGCTGGCGGCGCTCCTCCGGCAGCAGGGGCAGCAGCGCCTGCAGCAGTGCCTGCTCCTGCCTATCTTCCCGGGCAATCTCCCGGTAGGCGCTGCGCAGCTGGGCCAGCGGCTTTTTCTCCTGGCGCCCGGCCCATTCCTCCTCTGCCCGCACCTCGGCAATCAGCCGGCGCAGCTCCTCCCGGCCCTGTTCATCCCCCAGCAGCAGATCAATGCGGGAGCGGGGTTCCATCTGTCTGGTCCTCCATCAGTCGGTTGAGCAGCTGCTGGGTTGCTGGCTTTTCCAGCAGGTGGCGGACAGCCTCCGGGGAGGAGAGCAGGTTCTGTACCATTTCGCTGCCCTCGGCCTTTAGGGGGCCCAGCAGTTCATCAAACAGCCCCTGTTCCAGCTGTTGTTGGACGGCCTGGGGGTCCAACCCGGCCTTTTTGGCGGCTGTTAGGATCAGTTGGCGCTGAGCGCCGGTTTCTAAGATGGTGTTGTCTGGCAAGAGCGGTCACATCCCTTCTGTTTGCGGTGGGCATCCGCTGCCGGCGGGTTTGTATTTCCGGGCAGCAGCGGGTTTTTATGGTAATAGGTATGAAAACAGCGGTTCAATTATCACCAAAACAGAGGAGGGTATGGAAATGAAGTTGATTGTATGCAGCGACAGCCACGGCAGCCTGGATCATCTATTTGCCATTGTGGAGGGGTGCCCGGCAGAGGAGGTTGTATTCTGCGGGGATGGCTGGCAGGATGCCGAGGACGCCGCCTGCCTGGCCGATGTCCCCATCCTGCGGGTGGCAGGTAACGGGGACTGGGGCTGCCCCGGCCCGGATGAGCTGCTGGTGGAGCGGGAGGGGCTGCAGATTTTGATAACCCACGGCCATGGCTATGGGGTAAAAAGCGGCCTTGGCCCGCTGCTGCGCCGGGCAAAGGAGCTGAAAGCGGATGTGGTGCTGTTTGGCCACACCCACCGGCCCTTTCTCCTGCGGGTGGGGGGCATCCTGTTTTGCAACCCCGGAAGCTGCTGGACAGATAGGCAGTTTGCCTGTTTGGAACTGAAAAACGGCCAGGTGGTGGCCGCTAACCTGGGCCGGATGGAATAGGCCGGTCAAACCGAAAGGGGATGCAGCGGATGGAACAGATTTATAATTGCCAGGCTCTGTCGGGCGAGCAGCGCGCCCAGGTATTGGGCGCTTTGCCGGACTTTTTCCCACTTCATCAGGCCAAGGCTTTGCAGTCGGCAATGAGCCAGTCGGCAGGGGAGCAGATGCCGCAGTTTTATGTTGTCCTTCGGGAGGGGGCGCTGATTGGCTATCTGTTCCTGATAGGGGATACCAGGCGTTTTCCGGCCCTGCCCTGGCTGGCTGTGGACAACCTGGATGAACTGCCCATGCGGGTGGTGGAGCCGCTATCTGCCATAGCTATTGAGGCATGGAGCAATGAGGAGGACAATAGTACAGCGGCAAATGCCTGGGTGGCTCAGCACTACCGGCAGCGCCTGGAAAACTACCGGCTGGGCATTGGCCGCCGGCCGGGGGAGGCCAGCCGCTGAAAAATAAAAAGGCGAAGGGGTGGGCCCCTTCGCCTTTTTTGTTTTCTTTACAGGGTGGCCCGGTAGAGCTCCGCCCGCTTATAGCCGGTTTCCTTCGCCACCTGCTTGGCTGCCTGGGAGGGGGGCAGCCCGCCGGCTATCAGGGCCTGCACCCTGGCCACCGCTTCTTCAAAGGGGATGGAAGGCTCTGCCTGGTAGGGGGCGCCGGCAACCACCAGGACAAATTCCCCCTTGGGTGGATGCCCCCGATAGTATTCCAGTGCCTGGGACAGGGTGGTGCGCCGGGTTTCCTCATGTAGCTTGGTGATCTCCCGGCAGATGGCCAGTTCCCGGTCCCCCAGGGTAGCCAGCAGATCCTCCAGCGTCCTGAGCAGCTTGTGGGGGGCCTCATAGAATACCATGGTGCGGTGTTCCTCCCGCAGTTCGGCCAGGTGCTGGGCCCGGCTGGATTTGTTCACGCTTAAAAAGCCCTCAAAGGTGAACCGGGCGGTAGCTAGGCCGGACAGCGCCACTGCCGTAGCCACTGCCGTAGGCCCGGGCACGGCAACAACCGGGATGTTCAGCCGGTGGCAGGCGTCCACCAGCTGTTCGCCAGGGTCGCTGATACAGGGCATACCGGCGTCGGTGACAATGGCGCAGTCCTCCCCGGCCAGCAGCCGGGCGGTAATTTGCTGGCTCATCTCCCGGATGTTGTGCTCGTGGCAGCTGACAAGCGGCTTTTTCAGCCCCAGGTGGTTGAGCAGCTTGATGCTGACCCGGGTATCCTCCGCCGCAATAAAGTCCACCGAGGCCAGCACCTCCGCCGCCCGGGGGGAAAGGTCCCCCAAATTCCCAATGGGGGTGCCCACAATAAACAGTCTGCCCATATTACTCCTCCTTGCCCGGCAGGTTGGCCGCCTTGCCGTAGATGCGCAGCATTTCCGGGGAAAATCCCCCAGGGCCTTCAATAATCAGCGGGGCTTCTACCTGTAAAAACGGGCTGCCGCCCCGGCGCCCTTCCAGCAAAAACAGCCAGGGGGCGGTGTGCTCCCGCTGCTGTACAAAGCGCAGGCGCTTGGGTTCAATGGCGTTTTGGCGCATGGCCTCCATCACATCCGGCAGGCGCTCCGGGCGCTGGCAGATACACAGCCGGCCGCCATATTTGAGCAGCCGGGCGGCGGCGGCGCACACATCGCCAATGGTACACTGGGTTTCGTGCCGGGCAATCCGGTCGCTGGGGGTATCGGATAAAATGCCCCGGCCCGGCTGCTTATAGGGCGGGTTGCAGGTGACAATATCCATGCTGCCGGCCGGGAGCTGCAGCTCCTTTAAATCGGCGCAAAGGGGGGTGATGCGCTCGGTGAGGCCGTTTTGTTCCACTGTCCGCTTCAGCTGCCGGATGGCCTGGGGCTGGATGTCCACACAGGTGCAGTGGCCGGGGCTGCTCTCCAGGGCGCGATACCAGCACAGCGCCACAATGCCGCAGCCGGTACCCAGGTCGCAGGCCCTGTCCCGGCGGCGGGGGGCGGCAAAGTCGGCCAGCAGGAAGGCATCGGTGCCAAATTTATGCTCTTTGGAAACGCAGATGGAGAGCTGATCCCCCAGCGCCTCGAAATGAAATGCTTCTTCCATGGGAAAAACACCGCCTTTTTGGGTGATAATTGGCCAGAAAAATTCCGCAGTGCAGAGAGCGCCGCACTGCGGAACCAAACGCCCTTACAGCTGGGGGCGCTTAAAGTCGTTGTTGGCAGTAACGCCCACCTCGGTGATGCTTTCGCCGTCCCGCATCAGCCGCGCCATGACAACAAAGCGCTGCTGGCTGGTCTGGCCATAGGCCCGGGTACAGGTGGACAGGGTGAGGATTTTATCCGAGGAATTGACATCCACATCAAAGTCGTGCAGGCTGCGGGCCTTGGCCTCGTTGATGATATATTGCAGGCCCGAAGCGCCAGGGTCGCTGACAATGTAGTTGAAGGATTCCTCGGTGTAGAACACGGCAAATACCTTCCAGGTCATCGAGGAGCTCTCGGTGGAATAGTGGATATAGGGCGTGCTCTTGCAGAAGTTCAGGTAGTGGAAGCTGGGCAACTGGCCGAACATAATATCGCTGGCCCGGGTGATAAACGGGTTGGCGGTGTAGTTGGTCCAGTTGTGGCCGTAGAGCACCGTGTTTTGGGAAATTTGGTTCTTGGAGCCAAACTTGGTGTCCGAATCGGCCCAGATAACGCCATAGTAGCTGTAATTTTTATCATACCCTTTTTCGGCATAGTACAGGTTATCCGGCCCCACTACAACGGGGTAGTTGATGTTGGTGTTGGGAATGCGCAGCCAGCCCACAACATCGCTGTTCTGGGCCTTCCAGGAGGCAATGTTCCCCTGGCCGGTGCCGCCAACACTGGCGGCGTCAAAGCTGCCCCAGCCGGTTTTGGCCGTGTTGGTAGCGCCGCTGGTTTCCCCGCTCTGCTCGCCCGACGGTTCGCCGGAGGCATCGGGGGCACTCCCGGTATTGCCCACAACCTGGGAGGGATCGGTGATCACATTGTCTGCACCGGCGGCCAGCCGCTGGGCAATGATGGTATCCAGCTTTTTGCCGGAGAGTGCTGTCACAGTGGAGCTGGAAATCAGGTCGTTGGTGTCCGGTGTAGAGGAGTTGTCCATCACTGTGGCAGAGCTGTCGGGTTTCTGGTCGGCATCGGCACTGATAATGTGTGTAATGCCGTAAATGCAGCCCCCTGCCGCCAGCAAAAGGGCAGCGGCAATCCCACCGGCCCGGAAATATGCCGCCCTGGCAGCTTTGGTGCGCCGACGGCGCTTGGCCTGGCTGTCGGAACGGGTCCGGGTGGCGGTACTGGAGCGGGAGGCCTCCGCCGGCCGGCGCTGGCTGGCCCCGCTGGGGCGTTCGGTGTAGCTGCTGCGGGAGCGGCTATAGTCATATCCGCTTTCCTGCTGCCGCTGGCGGGCGTTCTGCCCATCGTAAGAGCCGCTGCGGCGGGTGGAATAGTCATCCGCCCGGCCGGTTCCTCTGCGATTATCTCTCTGCATGGTCAATCCTCCTAAATTATTTTGATTGCGTTGGTTTTCTGTGCAAAAGGGTGGAAGCCGCCGCCCCCCGCAAAACGGGCGGCAAACTGTAAACAGGGGAGAAGCGGCCGCCCATGAGCAAGCGCCCGGCGCTCTGACCCTGTTCCTGTCTGTAAAAAGAATGGTTTTCGCTTGCATAGGAGCCTATTTGCAGGCAAAAAGCGCCGCAAACTGCTTTTTGGGGGGGACGGCAGCGAACTGCCCTTTTTTGGCCACTTGATAAGAGGCCGGGGAAAGGGCTTTTTCAATTTGTGTATCATTGCGCATTAAAATTAGCTGCCGCCCCGGCGGCGAGGTTCTGCGCAAAGATTGAGTATAATATCCGCTTGCGGATATTATAGCATGAAGGTGCTTGCACCGAAATGGTATAATTGGCCATCTTTTTCGGTTGCCCTGCAAGGGGCGAGAAAAAGGGCCTTTAAAATTTAAGTATAATATCCGCTTGCGGATATTATAGCATGAAGGTGTTTACACCGGAATGGTATAATTGCGCATTAGAACCGGTTGCCGCTTCTGGCGGCGAGGTTCTGCGCAAAGATTGAGTATAATATCCGCCTGCGGATATTATAGCATATACTCTCAACCTTGTGTATAGGGATTTTTACACCTTTTATGGAAAAAGGCACCGAAAACCCCTGTATTTTTGCAGCGGGACAGAAAAAGGGATTGAACAGCCCCGGGCTGCTTTGTTATAATAACAGCAAAGCCGTTTACTATTGGCTGTCTAAGATATACCTGGGCGAATGGCAAACCGGGAGTTTAAAGCCGCCGTTCCTGCCTGCATAGGGCGGCCAAAAAGGGGGCCGGCCACATTCCGGCGCCTCAGGTATTTTCTACATTTTCTATTTAGGCAGCGCCCAGTGCCGCAGTGCCGGTGCGCTGCACTTAAAGGCCAGACAGATTAGTATAGAAGAAAGGACCGATGGATATGGACAGATACTATTCCGACACGCTGCAAAAGGCTTTGCGCCTGCTCTACTTTCAGGCCGACCCGAAAAAATTCCCGGAAGGGGTGGTGCTGCTCCAACAGGCAGTGGATAGTGGGGAGCCGGACGCCTACTACTTTTTGGCGCGGTGCTATGCCTGGGAAGATGGCGGTGTAAAATGCAACGAACGCAAGGCGATTGAGCTTTCCAGGGAGGGCATTCGCCGGGGCAGCGATCTGTGCGTGTTGGGTGCCGAGCGCATGGACGAACTGAAAGGGGATGTAAAGGCCGCCATGCAGCGCACCCTGGAGGAGTCGTTCCAGGCGGTGCTGAAGGTGGCCCAGGATGGGGAGCCGATGGCCCAGTATGCCGTGGGGCTGTTCTACTTCTGGGGGGATATGCTCATGTGCATCCAGAAGCCGGCAACCCGGGATTTTATGAGGATGGAGGCTGCCAACGCCAAGGAGGCGCTGGAATGGTTCCGCCGGTCGGCCGCCCAGGGATGCCTGCCCTCCTTCCGCAATGCGTTTAACAGCCAGCGGGAGGGCATCAACGGGGTGGTAAAGGATCCAGCAGCCGCGCTGCGCTGGCTGGAAACGGTGGAAGATAAGCTGGATTTACGGGACTATTACCGTTCCATTGGCATCGAATACCAGGGGCAGGGCAATCTGGAAAAGTCGATGGAGTGGTATCGCCGGGGCTGGGAAGCAGGAAACGCCACCTGCGCCAACGACATCGGCGTCAACTACTACAACGGAATCAACGGCCTGAAGAAGGACCAGGCCGAAGCGCTGCGCTGGTATATCCGGGCGGCCGAGGCCGGCAGCGAATACGGCGCCCAGAACGCCGGGTACAACTACTACAGCGGCATTGGCTGCGAGCGCAACTACCAGGAGGCCTACCGGATGTTCCTCAAGGCCAAGGACGGTGGGCATAAAAAGGCCGGCTACTATCTGGCCAGCTGCTACTACTACGGCTATGGCACCAATGTGGACTATGACAAGGCGTTCCAGGAAATTCAGCACCAGCGGCGGATTGGGGGCGCGGTGCCCATGGTGCTCCTGGCCCTGTGCTATCTGTACGGCCGGGGCACAGCCCAGAACATCCCTAAGGCCAAGCGCCTGCTGGAGCAGGAGGCCCAGGAGGGGTCGGGCGAGGCCTGGAAACACCTGGGCGACCTGTACGACCAGGGCATTGGCGAGCCGGAGAACATCAAAAAGGCGGCGGAGTGCTACCAGAAGGCGCTGGAGGCCGGGGACAAATCGGCCAGCGAACCGCTGTCCCACTACAAGAAAACACTGTTTGGCCGCTGGAAGCGCATCTGACGCTTGTATGGCGGCATAGGGAGGGGAAAACCCCTCCCTTTTTGTTATATGGAGTGGAGCCAGCGGGGTGTTTTGGGGAAGGAATGGACTTTAGGGCTTTTGTATAGTAAAATAAAAGAAAAGGGCGCCGCCGGATAGGCTGGCCGCGCCTGATTAGGAGGATGTTTTTATGGCAAAGACCTTTACCACCGTTACCATTACCGACACCACCGCTGCCAAGGAGAGCCAGGTGCAGTTTGCCCGCTCGGCGCTGCCCCTTTCGGAGGAGGTGCAGGAGCTGAATGCCCGGCTGGCTGCCGATCCGGGCAATGCCGAGCTGTGGATGCAAAAGGGCCTGGCCCTTTCCAAGCAGATGCTGTTCCGGGAGGCAGTGGAGGCCTATTCCATGGCTTTGGCCCGGAACCCCTTCCACGCCCTGACCTATCGCCACCGGGGGCACCGGTATATCTCCCTGCGCTGCTTTGAACAGGCCGCGGCCGATTTGGAGATGGCCACCCGCCTGGATCCCGCCAACTGGGATAGCTGGTACCATCTGGGCCTGGCCTACTATCTGCTGGGGGAGTATGAAAACGCCGCCCGCATCTACGAAAGCTGCCTGAACGCCTCGAGAAACGATGCCGACCGGGTGGCTGTTATTGACTGGTACTGGATGACCTGCAAGCGCCTGGGCCGGGAGGAGCAGGCAGCCCGTCTGCTGGAACTGGTGCGGGAGGACACCGACCCCGGGGAGAACGCCTCCTATCACCGGCGCATTATGATGTACAAGGGACTTGTAAAGCCGGAGGAGCTGATGGATGTGGAGGGCGCGCCTTTCCCGGAGCTGGAGCTGGTAACCCAGGGCTACGGCCTGGCCAACTACTACCACCTGGCCGGCGAGGAGGAAAAGTGCGATGCCCTGCTCCGGCAGATTCTGGGCGCCAAGCAGTTCTGGGCGGCCTTTGGCTACCTGGCGGCCCTGGTGGACGCCAAGGCCAAAGGGTATGACTTTGAGGTAGTGGAGGGCTAACCCTATTAGAAAAGTGTAAAGCCCCACCAGGCATGGGCCGGACGGGGCGAAAAGAGAACAGAGGAAGGGCTGGACGCAGCTAAAAGAGCACCTCCCCCAAATATTTGTCGTGTGGGGCAATGAGGCAGCGCTCGATGGCTTTCCAGTAGCTGTTGTAGAGGTTTTTCTGGGCTGCGCCATAGCTCTCCTTCGTATCAAATTCCCAATAGAGCAGGTACTTGACACTTTTTACAATGCGGGTAAGCGCCGGCGGAGGCAAGCCCTCCTTTATTTCCTCCAGGTCGATGCGATACCCCCGCTTGATAAGCCGGAGCTGCAAAAGCCCCTGCTGCTGCTCCAAAAAGGGTTTGGCCTCCCGCAGGACGGCTTCAAATGCGTCCACCTTCTGTGGGTGGACCTGATAGATGCAAACCTCGGTAAATGGCATATCTTCCTCTCCTTTCCTAAAAAGCCTGTGTCCCCGGAAAAGTGGCGGATACAGGCTTTTTATACCGTTTCGGCCGGGGAGATCCCTGCCAGCTGCCACTGGCCGAACAGCTCCTTTACCGTAACGGTGTAAACCTGGTATTCTTCGATATGGTAGTTGACATATTCCTCTATTTCCCAGCGGGCCACCGGCCGGGTATCCAGCCCCCAGAACGCATTTTGCGAGCTATCGGCATACCGGACAAACACAACGGTGGCCGATTGGGTGTTAAAGCTCTGCTCCTGCAGGTCCAGCAGCAGCGGGATGTACCAGATGGGCTGTTTGGCCGGGTAGGCATACACGCCGTATTCCTCGTAGTAGATAAACTGTTCCTCCTCCGGGGCGTCTGCCGGGACGCTGTGGTGCTGGATTTCCACCTCCTCCCCAAAGTAGTGCCGGGCGGCGTGTTCCACCTGCTCCACAGTGATAAACCGGCTGCCGTCCGGGTCCACGGCCCGGGCCACATAGCGGGCGTTGGCCGTGTTGGCCCCTGCCGTAATGCCCAGGGTGGTGCCATCGGTGCACAGCAGCGCCGTGCGCAGGATGTAGTCGTCGTCCTGGCTGGCCTGGGGGTAGAGAATCAGCGCCCCGCCCAGCAGCCGGGCAATCTCCTCCCCGGGCTGGGTGTGGGAAAAGGTGGTTTCCACCACATCCACCGGCGAGATGGAAAGCTGGATGCCAGGGCGTTCCCCCTCCCAGCTCTCGGCCGAAAAGACGCCATCCCGCTCGGGCGGGGCCAGCAAAATTTCCTGCCGCTGGCAGCCGGTGAGCAGCAGCAGGGAGAGGGACAGGCAGAGTAGTTTTTGCAGCATAAAAACCTCGCTCATAAAAGATTGGCAGGGCCGCTTGTGGCCCTGTTCTGTAGTTTTTGACAATTTTACTATTTATATTATAGCTAAAATGACTTTTTTGTAAATACTATATAAATCGCTGTTGACGAAAATGAAAGACAAGTATATAATATAATTAAACAATAAATTTCCAGCTTAGTAAATAGAAGAAAGTTAAACTTGTTTTCGGACGGTGGAAGAATAAGATGATAATCACAGCTGTTGTGCAGCTTATCAATTATTTTTTCTTGTCCTCTTTGTTGCAATGATACTAAAAGCTGCTATCCTTTTATTCAGAAAAAAGTAAGAACCCTTGCGCTTGGAGCAGAAAACAGCCGCTGTTATGGCGGCTGTTTTGTTAGACAGAGGAGGTGCCGGATATGACCCTGCATACCACAATCCTTGTATATCTCACATTAGGTTACGCAATATTAAAGGGCATACTGCTGATTTTGGGGATACTCTGCTGCCGCAAATACCTGCGGCAGAACCGTCAGCCGGCCGGTGGTAAACCGCAGCCCGAACCAGAGGGGGCAGAATGATGACAATAGAAACCTATGAAATCTTCGTTGGCATTTTTGCCAACTTGGACACCCTGTACAAGATACTTGAGGTTATACTGATTATTTTGGGTATTTACTGCTGCCTGACATACCTAAAAATGTAGCGGGCTATAAAGGAAAGAGATGATTAAGTATGAAAAAAGCAATGCTTGCACTTTTATCCTCTATCCTGATAGCTGCACCTGCACCCGTCGGGGATGATATATGGGCAGAGCTGGAAAACGCTTACTATTTGGATGCCCCTGTTTTTTATTCCGAGCTGGAAAATTCCGATTTTCTGGAGCCGGGGGAGGCTTTGGACTGGAGCCGGGCGGTGGAGCGCTACTCTTCCAGTTATGATTTGAGCACCGAGGCCGGGGTGGAGCAGTTCCTCTCCCACCTGGGAAATGGCGGGAAAATTGCCGATACCCTCACCCCAGATAACCGCTGGATGGTCTATGTACAGAACAGTGCTGGAAGCGGCGGCACAGCTATTATCAATCCAGAGAGTAATACCATTGTTGGCCTGCATCATGGTGATGAGGGGGAGCTGTTCCTGTTGCAGCCCAGCAGCGGGGTACAGCAGGCGCTGCTCGATGCCGGCTTAAAACCGGACAAAGCCCAGGTTAAACAGTTCCTGCTGGAGGGGCTGGCGCACTGCATCCTCTACACGGACGGGCAGGTGGAGCTGCTGCAGCCTGTCAGCAGTTATCCCTCCTATATGAGTGGGGAAACGGCCTACACCACCCAGGAGCTGCTCGCACTGGTGCAGGAGCATCGGGCTGAACTGACACAGTATGAAGGGGTCAATACCAATTTGGATCCCATAAAGCCGAATGTGATTGTGGGTGCCGGAGCGGAAGGGAAACCCAATGTAGCCACCGGCCGATAGGCAGGTGCTTTCGCAGCAAATAGGAGGGGATAGTATGATAATCACAGCTGTTGTGCAGCTTATCAATTATTTTTTCTTGTCCTCTTTGTTGCAATGATACTAAAAGCTGCTATCCTTTTATTCAGGAAAAAGTAAGTACCCTTGCGCTTGGAGCAGAAAACAGCCGCCATAACAGCGGCTGTTTTGTTAGACAGAGGAGGTGCCGGATATGACCCTGCATACCACAATTCTTGTATATCTCACAATAGGCTACGAACTATTAAAGGGCGTACTGCTGATTTTGGGGATCCTCTGCTGCCGCAAATACCTGCGGCAGAACCGTCAGCCGGCCGGTAGCAAACCGCAGCCCGAAGCGGAGGAGGGTGCAGAATGACAACGACAGAAACCTTCTTTATTATTGTTGCCAATTTGGGTGCCCTAAACAAGATACTTGAGGTCATCCTGGTTATTTTGGGCATTTGCTGCTGCGTGAAGTATCTGAAAAAATAAACATATCTTGACAAAAGCATGGGCTTCGGTCTATGCTTTTATTATTTTAACAGGAGGTTTTGCGCCATGATATTGTCCGGCAAGGAAATTTTAAAACATATAGGGAAAGAAATTGTCATTGAACCGTTCGACCCCGCCCGTATCAACCCCAACAGCTACAACCTCTCGCTGGCAAACGAGCTGCTTGTATATGAGCAAAGCCTGCTGGATATGAAGCGGCCCAACCCCACCCGGCGTATTGAAATCCCGCCGGAAGGGCTGGTGCTGGAGCCGGGCCGGCTCTATCTGGGGCGCACCAACGAGTTTACCCGCACCGACCGGTATATCCCCATGCTGGAGGGGCGTTCCTCCACCGGGCGGCTGGGGCTGTTTATCCATGTTACAGCCGGGTTTGGGGATGTGGGCTTTGCCGGCTACTGGACGCTGGAGATTTTTTGTGTGCAGCCCATCCGCATCTATCCCGATGTGCAGATTTGCCAAATCTATTACCACGATATTGACGGCGAGTACGACCCCTATGTCAGCGGCAAATACCAGAACAACACCGGCATACAGCCCAGCCTGATGTGGAAGGACTTTTTGGAGAAATAAATGGGTTTTGATGGTGCGGCTTGTTTATGGAACAAAAATCTGCTCCTGCCAGCATACCTTGTATAGAAAAAGGGACAGCCTGCCTGGCAGGCTGTCCCGCTTTTTCTTATCTGTTCCAGTGGCAGCCGCCGTGCCGGTGCCCGCCGCCATAGTTATACCGGGGGGCGGTGCTGTAGCAGTTGCCATGTGTGTGGGTGCAGGCAGCGCCTGGCACAGCTTCTACATAGCCGCAGCCCTCTGTATGGCAGAGCACCCCGTCCTCATTGTAGGGGCAGGCGCAGGCAACGCCCTCCACGGCCTGTACATAGCCGCAGGCTTCGTCATGCACATGGGTGCAGTATCCGGCGTTTCTGCCATGGTGGGCATAGTACACATTGGCAGGCTCGGCAGCCTGGGCGGTTACCGGCAGGGCGCCCAGGAGCATAACAGCCAACATCCCGCCCAAAATCCACTGTCTTTTCATAATACTTCAGTCCCTTTCTTGATTATAATAATATGGTATTCCCCGCTCTGCGGGGCAGGAAACCCTTTTACAGGCAGGCAACCCGGCTTTCCCCATCCAGACTATGCTGGGCAGCGCTGTTTTGGCTCAGGATGTCGAATGTACAAAAAATCCGAACTTCACATAAAAAGTTCGGATTTTCCATTTTTGGTGGAGACGATCGGGATCGAACCGACTACCTCTTGAATGCCATTCAAGCGCTCTCCCAGGTGAGCTACGCCCCCATTTATTCAATTGCTTCCCTTGAAGCATTTCCAATTATAGCACAACCTTTTTTGGATTGCAAGCTATTTTTTCATCTTTTATCAAAATTTTTTCTTCAGCCAAGGCGTGGGCCGCTTTCCCTGGTTTGGCGGCGCAGTTTGCAGCATACGCAGAGCCCGCTATTCAGAAAAAAGCCCTGCCGGCCTAAAAATCCAAAAATATGTCAAGGATATGAATAAACCGGTGCCGCTATTATTCAGCCGGAGGCCGATGGCCTCAAAGCCTGTAAACAAGCCAATTTGGCAAAAAAATATCAAAGAGCAATGTTGAACAATTTTTAAATTTTTGCCGCTGTTTTTTATCCGAAAATGCCGATTGCATAACCCATAGCAAAGTAGTAGAATATCTTAGTTGAATGATTACGGACGATGGGAGGACCGTGCATGGAAAATATTATTGACAAGCTACTGGAGATTGACCGGCAGGCCTGCGAGCTGGTGGAACACGCCACCCGGCAGCGGGACAGCCAGGCGGCCAACCTGGCTGCTGTCAGGGAGGAAATTTATACCGCCGCGATGGACAAGGCCCGCGCAAAGGCGGAGGAATACCGCCAGGCGGTGAGGGAGGGCACTGCCAGGCAGGCCGCTGCCCTGGCTGCCGGGTATGAAAAAAACCGGGCTGCGCTGGAGCGCGCCTACAACGACGGATGCAGCGGCTGGGTGGATACCATTGTGCAGCACTGCACCCGGCTGTAACCCCGCAACTATCAAGAAAAGGAGGGCACCATGCGGCTTGATTTTTCCGAGAATGCCATTACTGCCAAGATAAAGGCACTGTACGGCCGCCGCCTTACCAGGGCACAGTACGAGGAGCTTTGCCGGAAAAAGAACACTTCCGAAATTGCCTCCTATCTAAAGGAACGCACCCACCTAAGCGGCGTGCTGGCCAGGGTTCAGCCGGCCACAGTGCGCAGCGACCAGCTGGAGAGCCTGCTGCGCAAGGCGCGGTACAACAAATATCAGGATTTGCTCCAGTATGCCGCCCCTAAAAACCGGGAGTTCTACAACTGCTATGTGCGCAACCTGATAGAAATTCAGCTGATTTTGCAGCTGATACGCCTGCTGAACATTGGCCGCCCGGAGGAGTTTATCGGCAGCTTTCCCGGCTTTGCCGAAAGCGGGCTGCGCATTGGGCTGGACAAGCTCGCCCGGGTGAAAAGCTATGATGGCCTGCTGGCCGCCCTGGAGGGCACCGAGTACCACGACCCGCTGCTGCGCTACCGCAGCACCGACAGGCAAAACCCCTACATCAGCTATTCCGGGTGTGAAATAGCCCTGATGGACTGCTATTATGCCAGCCTGAAGGCGGCGGCGGGCCGCTGCCTGAAGGGCAAAGCCAGGCAGGAGATGGAGGATATCCTTGCCACCAAAATAGCCCTGGAAAACCTGATTATCCTCTACCGGCTGAAAAAGTATTACCCGGATATGCCAAAAGAGGAGATGCAAGGCCACCTGCTGCAGCTGTGGCGAAAGCTGCCGGACAGGCTGACAGACAGCATCCTGGCCGCCAAGACGCCGGAGGCCTATTTGCAGCTGGTGCGCAGCTCCCGCTATGCGGCGGCGCTTACCGATGATGTTGTGGCCTCCATCGGGTTTGGCTCCCAGAACATCCGCAGCATACTCAGCCGGCGATATATCCGCCGCACCCAGCAGCCCGCCACCGCCTTTGTCAGCTACATGTTCCAGAGCGAGATGGAAATTGACAACATCCTGCGCATTATTGAGGCGGTGCGCTACGGTATGGAGCCGGGCGAGATTATGGAACTGCTGGTTATCCATTAACAGTATTTTGGCCCTGTGCCCGGAGCGGCTTGCCCGGGGCGGGGCGTAGACAGGAGGTTTTGACAAAGCGATGTCCATCGAAAAAATGAAGCTTGTAAAGGTTACAGGCAATTTGTATGAGATGAACGCTGCCCTTACCGCCTGCTTTGAAGGCGGCTGCTTCCACCCGGAACACATTGTTCAGCGGGCGGGGGCCCAGGGCGGTTATCATCCCTTTGAGGCGGCAAATCCCTATCTGCCCATCCTCTCCAAGCTGGACCAGATTGCAGGGGAGTGCCAGGTGGACTTTGCCCAGAGGCAGCCCATTGGCAGGGAAACCCTCAGCACGGCGGCGCAGCTGCTGCTGGGGCTGGAAGACGGGCTGGCAAAGGCCCGGTTTGGGCAGCTTCCAGCCGGGCAATGCGCCGAATTGCAGCGGGAGAGCGGCCAGCTCTTCTCCTTTGTCCCGCTCTGCGAGCAAAACGGCGTTTGCTGGTGCATTTACACTGCCAGCCCCGCCAATATCGCCCAGGCAGACCAGGTTTTTGCCCAGGCCGGGTTTAGCAAAACCTGGGAGCCGGACCTTTCCGGCGACACAGTGGAGGACTTTGCCTTTGAAAAGGAGCTGCGCCAGCTGCTGGGACAGAAGCAGCTGCTGATGGCCGCCCGGGAGCGGGGTTCCAGCGCCATTGAGCAGCTTTCCCATATGGAAAGCCTGAATATCAGTTTGGACGATATTTTTGCCAGCAAGTACCTGGAGGTCCGCTTTGGGCGCCTGCCCAGCGACAGCTATGCGAAGCTGAAATATTATGACGACCGGCTGTTCTTCTTCCAGCCGCTGAGCCGGGAAGGGGACTTCCACTGGGGGTTCTGCTTCACCGATAAGGTGCATGTGGCCGAGGTGGATGAAATTCTCTCCTCCCTGTTCTTCGAGCGGGTGTGGGTGCCGGAATACATCCACGGTGTGCCGGGGCAGACCTTTGCCCATCTGCACCAGGCCATCGAGGCGGCCGACCAGGAGCTGGCAGCCACCGATGTGGCCATGAAGGAGACCATTGAAAACCACTACGACATGTTCAGTGTCATCTATACCCTGGTGCAGTATCTCAGCAACTCGTTTGAGCTGCGCCGCTATGTCAGCATCTATGAAAACAGCTTTATCCTGGTGGGCTTTATCCCGGATAGCCTGGCCGAGCCGCTGAAAAGCCGGCTGCTGGGCCTGGGGGAGAGCATTGCAGTGGAACTGGCCGACCATGACAGCGACAAGCGGTTCCAGGCCCCCACCCGGCTGAAGAACAACTTTATTGTCAAGCCGTTTGAGATGTTTGTGGATATGTACGGCGTGCCCGGCTACGGCGAGGTGGATCCCACCTCTTTCCTTGCCTGGACCTACATCCTGCTGTTTGGCATCATGTTCGGCGACCTGGGGCAGGGCCTGGTCATTGCCCTGCTGGGGCTGTTCCTGAGCCGGGTGAAGAAGATGGAGTTTGGCCGCATTCTCACCCGCATCGGCCTTTCTGCCGCCGTATTTGGCACCTTGTATGGCTCGGTGTTCGGGCTGGAGCACCTGCTGGACCCCTTCTACACCGATGTGCTGGGCCTGCCCGGCAAGCCGGTGGAGGTAATGGACCCTGAAACCATCAACACCCTGCTGATGGCCGCCATTACCATCGGTGTGGCCATGATTGTGCTGGCCATGCTCATCAATGTCTTTACCGGCATTCGCAACCGGGACTGGGAAAAGGCGCTGTTTTCCAACAACGGCGTGGCCGGCCTGGTGTTCTATTCGGCGGTGCTGGCCGGGGCGGTGTCCATGCTCACCGGCGGGCCCAACCTGTTCACCCTGCCCTATATCCTGGCCTTCCTGGTGCTGCCCATCCTAATTATCTTCCTCAAGCACCCGCTGGGCAAGCTCTCCCGGGGGCAGAAGGATATCAAGCCGGAGGACGGCATTGGCTCCTTTGTTATCGAGGGCTTTTTTGAACTGTTTGAGGTGGTGCTCAGCTTTGTCACCAACACCCTTTCCTTTATGCGGGTGGGCGGCTTTATTATCAGCCATGCCGGCATGATGTCGGTGGTTATCACCCTCACCGAGATGATGCAGGGTTCCGCCAGCATTGTGGTGCTTATCCTGGGCAACCTGTTTGTTATGGCGCTGGAGGGCTTTATTGTGGGCATCCAGTCGCTACGTCTGGAATTTTACGAGCTGTTCAGCCGCTATTTTGAGGGCCAGGGCAAACCCTTCACCCCGGTGGTGCTGGATTCTTCTACAATGGCCGACTAATTCATCCCTATTCTATACAATTCAGTTTGGAGGAAAATTAAAATGAATATCGCACTGTTTGTACTTCCCATGATTGCCGTTCTGCTCATTGCCGCCCCCCTCATCGGCGTTGCCCAGGGTAAAGTGACCGGCAGAGCCATCAAGAGCCGCTTTGCCATGCACTTTGGCGCCTTTGCCCTGGCCTGTCTGCTCACTGTGGCGCTGCCTATGGGCGGCGTTGCCTTTGCCGCCCCTACCGCCGCTGCCTCCATTGTGGGTACCAATGCCCAGGGTATGGGCTTTTTGGCTGCCGCCCTGGTAACCGGCCTGGCCGCCATTGGCGCCGGTGTGGCTGTTGCCTCTGCCGCCCCTGCCGCCATTGGCGCCGTATCCGAGGATCCCAAGGCGTTTGGTAAGGCCATTATCTTTGTAGTATTGGGCGAAGGTATTGCCATTTACGGCCTGCTCATCTCCATCCTGATTATCAACAAGCTGTAAGCGGGTGCCGGGATGAAATTCTTTGTGCTTAGCGATAAGCCGGACGCCTATCTGGGCATGCGCCTGGCTGGAATGGATGGCCAGGTGGTGTCCGGGCGCGCCGAGGCCCTGGAAAAAATCCGGGAGATTATTGCCGGCGGCCAGGTGGGCATCCTGCTGATAACCGGCGAGCTGATGGAGCAGTGTGAGCCCGACCTAACTGCCATACGGCGGGAGAGCCGCATCCCCATTATTACAAGAATATCCGACCACAGCGGCGAAAGCATCACCAAGGGACTGGAACGCTATGTGCACGAGTCCCTGGGAATCAACTTGTGAGGTGAACCAAATGGCAGAAGACAAGATGCTTCAGGCAAAACTGCAAAAGTTTTCGGACGAAATTATGAATATTGCCAGAACCGAGTGCAGCACCATCCAGCAGGAACTGGCAAGCGACCTAAAAAAGCGGCGGGAAGCGCTGCAAGCAGCCGCCGAAGGGGAGGCCGCCCGTTACCTGAACGGGGAGCGGCAGGAGATTGACGCTGCCGCCCGCGCCGCCGCCTTTGCCGAGAAGGAAAAGCTGCGGGGAGAGCTGTTTGCCATCCGGGAGCGGTACCGGGAGAATGTATTTGCCCAGGCGGCCAGCCGCCTGAAGGAGTTTGCCGCCGGGCCGGAGTATGGGCGCTTTTTGCTGGAAAAGGCCCAAAAGGCCGCCCGGGAAAATGCCCTGGAGGGCTGCACCATCCTGCTCCGGGAGGAGGATATGGCCTTTGCCGGGCAGCTGGCCGCCCTGTTTGCGGGGGCTGTTGCCCGCCCCACCAAGGAGATTGGCCTGGGCGGGCTGATTCTGCTCAGTGCCGATGGCCGCCGGCGGCTCGACCTCAGCCTGGATTCCGCCCTGGCGGACCAGCAGGAGTGGTTTTACAGCCATTCCCGGCTGGACATCACCCTGTAATATAGGAGGTGAACCCTTTTGAACAACAATAAAATCTACTCGGTAAACGGCCCGGTGGTAACCATCCAAGGCCCCACCGGGTTTGAGATGATGGAAATGGTGTATGTGGGCGCCAAAAAGCTGATAGGAGAGGTCATCTCCATCAGTTCGGACCACACCACCATCCAGGTATATGAAACCACCACCGGCCTGAAGGTGGGGGAGGAGGTGGAGGGCACCGGAGCCCCCCTGTCCGCCACCCTGGGGCCGGGGATTCTTTCCAACATTTTTGATGGCATCGAGCGCCCGCTGCAGGATATACAAAAGGCCGACGGCGCCTTTATAGGCGAGGGCAGCAGCATCCCCTCGCTGGACCCCCAGCGCCTGTGGGATGTTACCATTACCGTGGCGGTGGGGGATGAGCTGCACGGCGGCGATATCTACGCCACCTGCCCCGAAACAGCCCTGATTGAGCACCGCTGCATGGTGCCCCCCACCCTCAGCGGCCGGGTATCCGCCGTGATGACCAACGGCCGGTACACCGTAAACGACTGGGTGGTAAAGCTCCTGGATGAAAAGGGGGAGGAACATGCGCTTACCCTCTGCCAGAAGTGGCCCATCCGGGTGGAGCGGCCCATTGGCCGGCGTATGCCCATCAGCCGGCCGCTGATTACCGGCCAGCGGGTGATTGACACCATGTTCCCCATTGCCAAGGGCGGCACAGCAGCCGTGCCCGGCGGCTTTGGCACCGGCAAGACCATGACCCAGCACCAGCTGGCCAAGTGGTGTGACGCCGATATTATTGTCTATGTGGGCTGCGGCGAGCGCGGCAACGAGATGACCCAGGTGCTCAAGGAGTTTTCCGAACTGATTGACCCCAAGAGCGGTCAGAAGCTGACCGCAAGGACGGTGCTGATTGCCAACACCTCCAACATGCCGGTGGCCGCCCGGGAGGCCTCCATCTACACCGGTATTACACTGGCCGAATACTACCGGGATATGGGGTATCATGTGGCAATCATGGCCGATTCCACCTCCCGCTGGGCCGAGGCGCTGCGGGAAATTTCCGGCCGGCTGGAGGAGATGCCCGCTGAGGAGGGCTTTCCTGCCTATCTGCCCTCCCGCATCTCCCAGTTTTACGAGCGGGCCGGGTATACCGTTTCGCTCTGCGGCAAGGAGGGGTCGGTTACCATCATTGGCGCCGTATCCCCCCAGGGCTCCGATTTTTCCGAGCCGGTTACACAGAACACCAAGCGCTTTGTGCGCTGCTTCTGGGCGCTGGATAAAAGCCTGGCCTATGCCCGGCACTACCCGGCCATCAACTGGAACACCAGCTACAGCGAATATGTGGACGACCTTTCGAGATGGTATGGCAGCAATGTCAGCCGGGATTTTATCGCCCTGCGCCAGCAGATTGCCTCGCTGCTGCATGAGGAAAACGAACTGATGGAAATTGTCAAGCTCATCGGTTCGGATGTGCTGCCGGACGACCAGAAGCTCGTTATCGAAATTGCCAAGGTTATCCGGGTGGGCTTTTTGCAGCAGAACGCCTATCACGCCGACGATACCTATGTGCCGCTGGAAAAACAGCTGGGCATGATGAAGGTGATTTTGTACCTGTACGAGCAGTGCCGGGCCATGGTGAAGAAGGGGCACACCATCTCCTCCATCCTGGAAACCGGCCTGTTCGGGGATGTGATAAAGATAAAATATGATGTGCCCAACAACAACCTGGGGCTGCTGGAGGGGTACTATACCCGCATTGACAGCACCCTGGCCAAGATTATATAACAGGGGAGGAGCAGAATATGAGTCTGAGATTAGTAGGGCTTTCCGAAATTAATGGCCCCCTTGTTGTAATGGAGGGTGTAGAGGGCGTTGGCTATGAGGAGATGGTGGAGCTGGCGCTGGCCGATGGCACCACCCGCATGGGCCGCGTGGTGCAGATGGACGGCGACCGCTGTGTCATCCAGGTGTTTGAGGGCACCCGGGGCCTTTCGCTCACCAACACCACAACCACCATTTTGGGGCATCCGGTGGAGATGAACCTCTCCAAGGAGCTGTTGGGCCGGGTGCTCAGCGGTTCCGGCCGGCCCATCGACGGGCTGGGGGAGATTTACTGGGAAAAGCGGGCCGACATCAACGGCAGGCCGCTGAACCCGGTGGCCCGGACCTATCCCCGCAACTACATCAACACCGGCATTTCCGCCATTGACTGCCTGATGACCCTGATTCGGGGGCAGAAGCTGCCCATCTTTTCCGGGTCTGGCATGCAGCACAACAAGCTGGCCGCCCAGATTGTCAAGCAGGCCAACATTGCCGCCGAGGAGGGGCAGGAGTTTGGCATCGTCTTTGCCGCAATGGGTGTAAAAAACGACATTGCCGATTACTTCCGCCGCAGCTTTGAGGAGGCCGGCGTGATGGACCGGGTTGTCATGTTCCTCAACCTGTCCAACGACCCCATCATCGAGCGTATCCTCACCCCCAAATGTGCGCTGACCACCGCCGAATACCTGGCGTTTGAAAAGGATATGCACATCCTGGTTATTATGACCGATATTACCTCCTACTGCGAGGCGCTCCGGGAGTTTTCCTCCTCCAAGGGGGAGATCCCCGGCCGTAAGGGGTACCCGGGCTACCTGTATTCCGACCTGGCGTCGCTGTACGAGCGGGCCGGCGTCATTGACGACGCCAAGGGCTCGGTGACCCAAATCCCCATCCTTACCATGCCCAACGACGACATCACCCACCCGGTGCCCGACCTCACCGGCTATATCACCGAGGGGCAGATAGTCCTGGACCGTTCGCTGGACCAGAACGGTATCTATCCCCCCATTTCGGTGCTGCCCTCCCTGTCCCGTCTGATGAAGGACGGCATTGGCAAGGGCTACACCCGGGAGGATCACTCGGCGGTGGCAAACCAGCTGTTTGCCTCCTATGCCAAGGTGCAGGACACCAAGGCGTTGGCCTCGGTTATTGGCGAGGAGGAGCTCTCCGCTTCGGACAAGCTGTATATGGAGTTTGGCAAGGCGTTTGAGCACTACTTCCTGGACCAGGGCTTTGACACCGACCGCAGCATTGCCCAAACGCTGGACCTGGGCTGGGAGCTGCTTTCCATCCTGCCGGAGAGCGAGCTGGACCGCATGGACAGCGCCACCCTGCGGGAGAAATACCGCCCGGAACGGGGAGCCGCGCTGCTGGCAGCCATGCGAGGTGAGGCATAATGGCACAGCAGGTTTTCCCCACCAAGGGCAATCTCATTGCCACCAAAAAGACGCTGGCCCTCTCCACCATGGGCTATGACCTAATGGACAAAAAGCGCAACATCCTCATCCGGGAGATGATGAGCTTGGTGGACCAGGCCCAGAAGCTGCGCAACGAGGTGGACCGCATCTTTGACGAGGCCTACCAGGCGCTGCGCAGCGCCAATATCACACTGGGGCGGATTGACGAAATTGCCGAGAGTGTCCCCATTGACAACGGCATTACCATTGGGTTCCGCAGTGTAATGGGGGTGGATATCCCCATTGTCAAGTATGAGGCCCGGCCGCTGCAGCTTTCCTACGGCATGTACGAGAGCAACTCCCAGCTGGATTATGCCTTTCTCTGCTTCCAGCGGGTGAAGGAGATTACCATCACCCTGGCGGAGATTGAAAATGCCGCTGCCGGCCTGTCCGACGCCATTGTAAAAACCCAGCGCCGGGCCAATGCGCTGAAAAATGTGGTTATTCCCAACCTGGAAAGCACCGTTAAATTTATATCCGACTCCCTGGAGGAGAAGGAGCGGGAGGAGTTCTCCCGCCTGAAGGTTATCAAGGCTCAGAAAAACCGGGCCGCAGCCCGCAAAGCGGATGCCCGAAGCTGAAAAAAACACCCTGTTACAAAACAGGGTGTTTTTATTTTGCCTAAAGGGGCTATGGCACCAGGATAATGCCTCGCTCGGCGGGGGTGACATTGTAGTGGACAACAACCCTGCCATCCGGCAGGACAGCCAGCGGCTCGAAGCTTGCCCCATACGCCGCTGTGATGGATACGCCAGTGTCGGTCAGTGTGCCGGTGGTGGCGTCCAGCGTCCACAGGTGCTGGGCGGCATCCTCCCGCTGGTAATCTCGGTCGCCGGAAACAAAGGCGATAATATTCCCGGTGGCAAACAGGCGGGAGAGAATCTGCTGTTCCTGCTCATTTGCCAGCAGCCGCAGCGGCTGTAGCTGCCTGGTTTGGTAGGAATAGTATTGGTGCTCTATCACCTGCCAATCCTCCTGCCGGAGCAGGAAGAAGCCCTGCCCGCCCGCCGGCAGAATATCCCACTCACTGGCGGGCAGCTCGGTGGCCTCCCCGCCGGATACCGGGACAAGATTGATGGAGCTGTAGTTTTCATACGCCGCAGTCAGGGTCAGGGCCAGCCTGCCGCCATCCAGAAACTTGGGGAGTACCTGATAGCCCATGGTCCCGAATTTGTCACTTGTGCTGAGGGTATTTTTCAGCAGGCAGCGCACCTCCCCGGTGGAGGCATCCAGCAGCTGCAGCCCCTCGTCATCACACCAGAGCCAAAGGCTTAAATCCTCCGTGACAGCATAGCCGCTGAAAAAGCCCTCCTGGCTGGCTATGGCCTGGGCCAAGGGGTCGGGCAGCGGGATTTTCTCGCAGCTGGAAAGATCCTTTGCTATCCGATAAACGCTGTCGGTGCAGATGAAAATTAGTTCCTGGCCGGTGTATTTTAGGTCGGTGGCTATTCTCCAGTCCTCCGCCATTTCCAGATCCAGCTCTCCGGTCAGCTGCCAGTTTTCGGTGTCATAGCAGCGCAGCTGCCACAGGGGCGGGCCGCTCTTTTGGGATACCCAGGTGGCCAGAATCAGGCCGTCATCGGTGGAAAGGCCCTGGATGCCATAGGGCTGGTTTAACCACTGCTTGGGGATATCCAGCGGCAGGGGGGTGTACTCCCCGGTGAAGTTGGCCAGGTTGGTGGGCACATACTCGGTTTGCATCGAAAGGAAGTAGAGCTCCCCGTTCTCCCGGACGCCCAGCGTGTAAATATCCCGGCTGCCCACCTCGCCTTGCAGGTACATGCTCTCCTGTGCCAGAACGGCTGTAGCGGTGCCGTCGGTGTTGTAGCAGAAGCGCTCTAGTACGATACCCCAGGGGTTTTCGCCGCCGGAGGGGTAGCCCGGCAGAATAAATTCGTTGTCCGGCGGCCAGACAAAAAACTGCTCTGCCTCTGGGTCATAGCGGATGCCGCCGTAAAAACTCTGTGGGGAGGTATCCTTTAAGCTTTCCGGCTTCCAGTTAAAGTAGCGCTCCAGCAGCTGCATCATCTCCTCTGCCGGCAGGATGTAGGAGCCATCCCCCGCCGGGGCAAGCTCCCCAGTGCCGCCATGCTGCCGGGCATAGCTGTACCAGCAGTAGGTGCTCAGCTGCCCCAAATCCACCTCCTGCGGGGAGGCAAACTCCTGTTGCAGCGGAACCACAGCCAGGCCCAGGTAATCCTGCCACAGCCGGGCCAGCTCCTCCTGCTCGGTCACCTCCCGGAGGACGGCCGGACCGGAGGAGGTTTCTCCCGCCGGTTGGCAGCCGGATAGCAGAATCAGGGCGGCGGCAGCCGCCAACGCCAGATATTTTTTCCACATCACTTGTTCACCCTTTTTCTGTCACAAATGTAGCTTATACTTGTGTGTTTAATAAACCCCTGTTTTTAAAGTTAGCCCGGTGCAGGGGCGGTATCAGCAGTTTTGGCTCGACGCCCAAAGCCGGCGGGGCGTTCCCTCTCAGTTCCCCAGGCAGAGAACTGAAAAATGGGGGCAGATTTATACAGATTGTAATAAAAATCGGAAGCAGCTATCCTGTCACCCGTTTCGAATCCGTTCCAGCTCGATACAGCGCCAAACTTCCCCCATGCAGCGGTACTGCTCCACCTGTTCCCGCTCCACCCGGCGAAACCCGCAGGCTTCGTAGCAATGGAGGGCCGCCGTATTGTTTTCAAACACCCCCAACGACACCTTTTGCACCCCGACAAACTCAAAGGCATACCGGACGGCCAGCGAGAGCATCTCCTTGCCATAGCCCCTGCCCCGCTGGGCATCATCCACAATGACAAAGCCCAGGCGCAGCTCCTCCAAGCTGTCGGCGTGGGGGAAACGCAGGGTAAAATGCCCGACAATGCCGTTTTCGTCAAAGGCGGTCATCCCCCAGCTTCTGCCGCTGTCTTTTTCGTTGTCGTAGTAGGCGTTCATGTCGGCAGGTGTAATGGGATAGCTGCCATAGCGGTCGGCGCTCCACTGGCGCAGGGCAAATTCATCCTTCAGCCAGGTGGTGATGGTTTGGGCGTCGCCGGCCTTGTAGGGTCGCAGTCGCAGCATAGAAAAACCTCCCCTTTTTGCTTTTATTATAGCACTAGATACCAAGGAACGGCAAGACGGAGGAATTGGCAGGAGCCTGTTGTTTAAAGCCGGATAGGTTTGCCCATACTAAGCGGAAAAGGAGGGGGCATTATATGGATAGACGAGCACTTGCCGCGGGGCTGCTGGCCTGTTTCGTGTTGGCTGGCTGCCGGGAGGAGGTGGGCCAGCAGCCAGTGGAGCAGCGGGCGGCGCCTTTTCGGTCCTCCCAGCTGGATCAGCAGACCGAGGAGTATATTACAGCCATCCGGCGGCTGGACTTTTTGCTGGGGGGCGCCGATTGGCAGCAGCCCCAGCAGTTGGATAAAACCTACCTAACCATGTGGTACGCCAGTTATCTACAGCTGGAAAACCCGCAGGCGGCAGATATTTTAACCTCCTATTTCCGGGAAGGGGAGGAAGGCGCCTTTTTTCCGGCGGAGGAGTTGGAGATGGTGGTGGAAGCCCGGTTTGGCATTTCACCGGAGGAGCTGCGCCGGGATAACCTGACCTACCGGGAGGAGGGGGCCTATGTTACGCCCGGGCCTGCCGGGGAACTGCGCCAGTATGAGATTGACCTGCTGGCCGCTGTGCGGGAGGAGGGGGAGCTGGCACTGACCTTTACCGTATCGGCCGGGGAGGAACTCCCCACCATCCGCCGCACCCTAATCTTAGCCGATGGCCCGCTGGGAGAATGTTCCATCTACCGCAGCCTGATAACCGAAGCGCCCAAAACTGGCGGATAAAACAGAAAAATCCCCCTGGTTTTCCAGGGGGATTTTTGTAAATGCTTAGAGGGAAGCATCCATCGACCAGTCGTTGCCCTTTAACCGGAACTTCTTTGTTTCCTCCTCCAGCAGATGCACCTGCTGGAACAGCTCGGAGCTGACAGCGGCCGATTCCTGGCTGCTGGCCGAGTTGGTCTGCACCACAGAGGAGATTTGCCCGATGCTCTCGGATACATAGGAGAGGGATTTGGCCTCCTCGTGGATGGCCTCGGTGATGGAACGGATGGCGGTATCCGACTGTTTTACCAATTCCAGCGCCTGGCTGAGGGACTGGGAAACCTCGGATACAATCTGGCTGCCCTGTTCGGTGGCCAGCACCGAGTTTTCAATCAGGCTCTTGGTGGCCTTGGCGGCCTCGTCCGACTTGGAGGCTAGGTTGCGCACCTCGTTGGCTACTACGGCAAAGCCCTTGCCTGCCGTACCGGCCCGGGCGGCTTCTACAGCCGCATTCAGGGCCAGGATGTTGGTTTGGAAGGCAATGTTTTCAATGGTGGCAATAATTTTGCCAATCTGCTGGGAGGCTTCGGTAATATTGCCCATGGCAACCACCATTTCCTCCATCTGCTGGCTGCTTAAAGTAACCTGCTCGCTGGTGAGCTGGGCGCTGCGCTGGGCGTTGGCAGCAGCTTCCACATTGCGGGCGGCGCTCTTAGTGAGGTCGTCCATGGTGGAGTACAGGTTTTGTACGGCGCTGGCCTGCTCAGTGGCGCCCTGGGCCAGGGACATGGCCCCGTTGGAGAGCTGCTCGGCCTGGTTGGCCACCCGCTGCTCGGTTTGCACAATGCTGCCCATGGCGTCCGAAATGGATACAGTAAAGCGGTCCAGTGCCTGCTCGATGGAGCGGAAATCGCCGATATACTGGGCGGAAGTGGACACATTAAAGTTGCCCTGGGCCAGTTCGCCAATAATATGGTCAATATCTGCAACATATTCCTGGATGAGGCTCATGGATTTTTCCAGGGTCTGGGCCAGCTGGCCCAGCTCGTTTTTGGACCTGTAGTTCAGCTGCAAGGTGAGGTTGCCCTCCTGCAGGGGGCGGATTTTGGCTGTGATATTTACCAGCGGCTTTACCACATATTCCAGTACATAGATCACCAGGCTGATTAAGGCAATTAGGGCCAGCGCCGAGAACACATAGTTGGCGGTTTGCATGGTGGAGATGGTTTCGTTCATGTGGGTGGCGTAGTTGCCGCTGAGGGTTTCGCTCCGGGCCACCACCTGCTCCAGCAGGCCAACTAACGAACTCAGCGTGCTTTGGATGGACTCCTGATAGTATTGCTGGGCGGCAGCGGGATCGGTTGCATACAGTTCCAGCGCGGTGCCGGCCGAGCGGTGCAGCGACTGGTGCAGCGGTTCAATCTGGGAGCGCAGCTGGTTTATCTCCTCGTCCTGCAGCTCCATGTCCGAGTAAAGCCAGTTGCCCAGTACGCAGGCGGTGTAGTCCATACTGCCGGTAAAGTCGGTGCCGGAATAGAGCGCGTTGCTCAGGTTGGCCGACCATTTGTAGTGGGCTGTTTCGGCAGCCCGGACTTCGTCCAATGTGGCAGTGGCTTGGATGCTGTTTTCCTGAAGCTCGCTGATAAGCCGGATGTTCCGGATGGTCATTCCGCCAAACAGCAGGATGGCAAGAATGGCGCAGATAACACGAATGCTGACAGATCGTTTAATACTGGTACCCATGGGTTTTCGGGCCTCCCTTTATTATTTTTCAAGCTGAATAGCAGGATGCAGGGCATGCCCCGAAAAAACGGATACGCCGCTTGCCCACCTATCTATCATGTATTATATAATAGGTTTTTAAGAATTGCAATAATGGAACAAAAAGAAGATAAAAATAGAACAAATAAAGGGGAAAAAGCATTGTTTTTGCTTTCAAAATAACCTTTTCCCCTGCTTGGGCGCAAAAAACAGCGGGCTGTACCCCCGCCGGTCTTTACTGATTTTGCTTAGCGCAGGATGGGGATGGTCTTATCCGCATTGTTGATAAAGGCGTCCCGGGTGGTGCTGTATGTCTGAAAATCCGGGGCGCTTTTTTTGCAGTAGAGATATTCCAGGCAGCTCAGGGTGGTGCTGGCATTGGCCCCGGAGTTCCTGCCCTTGATAATACTGCCGCTCACCGCAAAGGTGGCGGAAAAGTTGGGGTACCGGGTGTCGGTGTCCGCTTCAACATGCAGGTGGGGGCTCCACTTGGTCATGCTGCCAAAGCCGGAACCGCCGTAGTGGCCAAGGGGGGTATCTTTGGTGATGCTGTTCTCCCCTTTGGGCAGGTCGGCAATGGACTGGAGGTGGTAGTACCGGAAGATAACATCCTCATACCGGCGCTGCCGGTGGTTATAGGCGCCGGGATACCGGATAACAATCACATTCCCGGCGTATTCATCCCAGCCCGAAGCAACCAGCGTGCCCACCCCGCTGGCATAGAGCAGGGTGCTGCCGGCGGTGGAAATGAGATCGGTGCCGTAGTGGCTGAAGCCGAATTTTTGGCGGTAGGCGGTGTTTTCGCAGGAAGCTGTCACCCGGGTACGGTTGATGGGCAGTATCAGCTTTTGTTTCATGGTTTTTTCACTCCTTTGCATTTAGGCAGAATAGGCGGGCAGAAGCTGCCGCCTGTTTTAGCATATTCGGCCTTCCCTCTTTTGGGCACAGCTATGTGACCGCCCGCCAGATACCCCGCGCCGGGGGTTCCACCCTGCCCCCGGCCTGCATAGACTGGGGGCAGGGCAGCATTAGCCGCCTGATGAAACGAAAGGAGAAAAACACGGCATGAAAATTACTGTTGTAGGAAACAACAAAACAACCCGTACCACCCTGTTGGGGGATCGGCCGGGTGTGGAGCCTGCCTTTGCCGGTCCGGCCGGCGGCGGCTGCCTGTGCCCGGGGGAGCTGCTCATTGGGGCTTTGGGAGCCTGCATGGCACTCACCGGGCAGGACTGGATGCAAAAGGAGGGCATCCCCTTTGAGGAAGTAACCGTTTCGGTCACGGCCGAAACCGAGGGGGAGATCACGCGTATCCGCACCAAAACCCACATTCTGGGCAGCCTGACCCCGGGGCAGCGCGCCCAGGTGCAGGATGTGATGGAGCACTGCGCCCTGGGGAGGATTTTAGCCGGGGAGATGGAGATTGCCCACGAGCCTGTTTAGTATATGCTGCCAAAGCAAGGCACACCAAACCCTATGACAGCACAGCTTAAAAATATGCCTGCTCGCTGCACTGGCGCAGGTTGCAGGAGGGGCAAAGAATAAAAAGGACGGGATCGGGTAAAGTATAGATAAAAACAGAAAAGCAGCCATCTACCGGCTGCTTTTCTGCCTTTATTTGAGATAGTCGCACTTTTGGCACTGGTGCAGCAGTTTGTCGCTGCCCTCCCGGTGATAGGCCCCGGACCAGTGGCAGATGCTTTGCAGAATGGGCACCACCGACTGCCCCTTTTCGGTGAGGCTGTATTCCACCTTGGGCGGAATTTCGTCATACATCTTGCGCTGTATTATGCCGTCTGCCATCAGCTCTTTTAGGGCGGCGGCCAGTACGGCGTCGGTGATGTTGGCCATTTCCCGGCGCAGCTCGCTGTATCGCAGTACCTGCTTTTCGGCCAGCACGCAGATAATGCGGGACTTCCACTTGCCCCCAAAGATATCCAGGCCGTATTCCAGCGGGCAGCGGATTTCCTTTTCAGTTTTGGGTTGATACATACTGCTTCCTTCCTTTCCTTTGTCCGATACTATTATAATAAAAGTAAATAGCAAATGGCAAGTCACTAATAAAATTAAAAGTGACTTATAAATTAAATAATATATTGAACTAAAAAAGCAGTGTGGATATAATAGAGTCAACAAAGGGCCTTTGCAGAAAAAACAACCATACCAAAAAGGGGAAAACAACAATGAAAATTACTGCCTATCTGGAAATTACCATGAAAATTGATGCCACAAACCGCCCTGCGGCGGCCAAGGTGTATTCCGACTATCGGGAGCCGTTCCTCGCCACCATCCCTGGCGCCCTGAGCAAGGACTTGCTCGTTCGGGAGGAGGATGTACAGGTGCTGCATGGCTTTGCCACTGTGGAGCAGGCCAAGGCCTACCTGGAGAGCGGGATGTTCCAGCAGGATGTGTTCACCGGCCTGAAGCCTCTGTGGAGCGCCGACCCCGAGGTGCGCATTTACACCGTAGCATAACAAACAAAGCAAAGCAAGGAGGAAACAAAGGATGATTACAGTAACAGGTACAAACAAGGACTATATTGCCAAGATGGAGGCCGAGCGCGGCACTGTGCATGCCAGCTATGCCGATATCCCGGAGGACCAGGGGGGCAGCAACGCCTACCTGCGCCCGGGGGAAACCCTGCTTTCCGCCTTGGGCGCCTGTATGAACATCACCGCCAGAAAATACCTGAACCGGGATAAGCTGCCCTACGAGGAGGTGCGTGTGCTGGTGGACATGAAGGTGGAGGATGGCGTTACCCACATCCTTACCAAGATGGAGATCACCGGCGCACTGGCTGAGGAGGAGAAAGCCCGGATTATCCAGGAGGTTTCCTCCTGCCCGGTGTGCAATATCCTGGGCGGCCCCATTCGATTGGGGCAGCTGGGCTAAAATAGAGAGCAAACCAAACTCCCCGCCTGTAGCAGACAGCAGGCGGGGAGTTTTTGCGCCTAAATTTGGGCAGGCGTCTGTTTTGGGTAGGGCGGCAAAGGGCAGTTTGCAATATTCTTTTCTGTTTTCTTTCAAAATAGCGGGGATATGGCGGTTTTTTCTGGTAAAAAGCAAAATATTCTGCAAATCCTCTTTATTTATATTGCAGTTTGTGGTATCATACTTTTGATACGCCAAGACCTGTTTAACCATTCCGGACAGGGGAATTTTTTTTGTATGGAGGAATGTACATGGAAAAGAAGATACGCAAGGTGCTGGTGGCCAACCGGGGTGAAATTGCCATCCGCATTTTCCGGGCCTGTTTTGATGCCGGGGTGCGCACCGTGGCCATCTATTCCAAGGAGGATAAGCTCTCGCTGTTCCGCACCAAGGCGGACGAGGCCTACCAGGTAGGGGAGAACCGCAGCCCGCTGGGCGCCTATTTAAATATAGAGGAAATTATTGCACTGGCCAAGCGCAAACAGGTGGACGCCATCCACCCCGGATATGGCTTTCTTTCCGAGAACGCCGACTTTGCCCGGGCCTGTGAGGAGGCAGGCATCCTGTTCATCGGCCCGCCCAGCCACATTTTGGGGCAGATGGGGGATAAGCTACATGCCAAGGCAGTGGCCCGGCGCTGCGGGGTGCCGGTGATCCCTGGCACCGACCGCCCGGTGGGCGATGTAAACGAGGCGGTGCGCTTTGCTGAGGAGGCGGGCTATCCCGTTATTCTCAAGGCTGCTGCCGGCGGCGGCGGCCGGGGCATGCGCCGGGTAAACAGCGCCGATGAGATTACCGCCGCCTTTGAGCTGGTGAAGAACGAGGCCAAAAAGTCGTTTGGCAACGGGGATATTTTCATCGAAAAATACCTGGAAGACCCCAAACATATCGAAGTGCAGATTCTGGCCGACCAGTACGGCAATGTGGTGCACCTGTTCGAGCGGGATTGCTCGGTGCAGCGCCGCTACCAGAAGGTGGTGGAATTTACCCCCGCCTTTGCCCTGCCCCCGGAAAAGCGGCAGCAGCTCTATGACGATGCGGTGAAAATTGCCAAAGAGGTGGGCTATGTCAACGCCGGCACGGTGGAATTTTTGGTGGACAAGCATGGCGGCCACTACTTTATTGAGATGAACCCCCGGATACAGGTGGAGCACACCGTTACCGAGATGGTTACCGGGATTGACATTGTCCGGGCGCAGATTGATATTGCCCAGGGCTTGCCCCTTTCCCACCCCTATATAGGCATCGACAGCCAGGAGGCAGTGAAGCTGAGCGGCTATGCCATCCAGTGCCGGGTTACCACCGAGGACCCCACCAACAACTTTGCCCCGGATACCGGGCGGCTGACCACCTACCGCTCCGGCGGCGGCTTTGGCATCCGGCTGGACGCCGGCAACGCCTTTACCGGGGCGGAAATTACCCCCTACTACGACTCGCTGCTGGTAAAAATTACCGCCTTTGACCGTACCTTTGAAGGGGCGGTGCGCAAGGCCAAGCGGGGCATGGGGGAAATTCGCATCCGGGGCGTGAAAACCAACATGTCCTTTTTAAACAACATCCTCTCCCATCCCACCTTTTTGGCCGGGGCCTGCCACACCAAGTTTATAGAGGAAACCCCCGCCCTGTTTGATGTCAGGGAGAGCAAAGACCGGGCCACCAAGGTGCTGCGCTATATTGGCGGCACCATCCTGCGGCAGGAGGAGGGGTATGAAAAACCGCAGTTTGACACCCCACGGATTCCGGATGCTGCCGGCCTGCCCCCGGTTACCGCCCCCAACCTGCGCCAGCTGCTGACAGAGGGCGGCCCCCGGGCGCTGACCGATTGGGTAAAGGGGCAGGAAAAGCTGCTGATTACCGATACCACCTTCCGGGACGCCCAGCAGTCGCTGCTGGCTACCCGGGTGCGCACCCGGGACTTGGCCGCCATTGCCGAGCCCACCGCCCACATCCTGCAGGACGCCTTTTCGCTGGAGGTGTGGGGGGGCGCCACCTTTGACACTGCTTACCGGTTCCTGCACGAATCCCCCTGGGAGCGGCTGGACCTGCTCCGGGAGAAGATTCCCAACATCCCGTTCCAGATGTTGCTCCGGGGTATCAACGGCGTGGGGTATCACGCCTATCCGGACAATGTGCTGCGGGCGTTTATCCAGGAGGCCGCCCGAAGCGGCATCGACATCTTCCGTATTTTTGATTCCTTTAATAACCCGGAGTCGATGGCGCTGGCCATTGAAACAGTAAAGGGCGAGGGCAAGGTGGCAGAGGCAGCCCTCTGCTACACCGATAACCTGCTGGCCCCCAAATATGAGAAGTTTTCGCTGCAATACTATCTCAACCTGGCTAAGCAGCTGGAGGCTATGGGGGCGGATATCCTGTGTATTAAGGATATGGCCGGCCTGCTCCGGCCGATGGCGGCTAAAAAGCTAATAGAGGAACTGCGGCAGGTAACCAGCCTGCCCATCCACCTGCACACCCACGACACCAGCGGCAACCAGATTGCCGCCCTGCTGCTGGCAGCCGAGGCCGGGGCGGATATTGTGGATACTGCCATTAGCAGCATGGGCTCCCTGACCAGCCAGCCCTCGATGAACAGCCTGGTGGCGGCGCTGGAAGGCTCCCCCCGGGATACCGGCTTCCAAACCCGGGAGCTGCAGAAGCTGAGCAACTACTGGGCGGACACCCGCAGGTACTACTCCGGCTTTGAAGGGGATATCAAGGTGCCGGAAACCGAGATTTACCGGTACGAAATTCCTGGCGGGCAGTACACCAACCTCAAACCCCAGGTGGAATCTCTGGGGCTGGGGCACCAGTTCGATTTGGTCAAGGAGAAGTACAGCGAAGCCAATGACATGCTGGGCGGCGTGATTAAGGTGACGCCCTCCTCCAAAATGGTGGGGGACTTTGCTATCTTTATGGTGCAGAACCGGCTGAACCGGGAGAACATCCTGGAGCGGGGCCGGGAACTGACCTTCCCCCGGTCGGTGGTGGATTATTTTAAGGGGATGATGGGCCGCAGTACCTTCCCGCTGCCGGCGGACCTTGCCCAGGTGGTGCTCAAAGGGGAGCAGCCCCTGGATACCCTGCCCAGCAAGCTGCTGCCTCCGGCCGACTTTGAGGCTATCCAGGCCAGGCTGAAGAAAATTAACCCCGCCTCCGGCCTGCGCCAGGCCATCTCCTACTGCCTGTATCCCCAGGTAGTGGAGGAATTTCTGGCCGGGTATGAAACCTATGGCGACATCAGCCAGATGCCGTCGGATGTGTTCTTCTATGGGATGCAGCGGGGCGAGAGCACCGAGCTTTCCATCGAGGAGGGCAAGACGCTGATGATTAAGTACATCGGCCCTGGCGAGAGGAACGACGATGGCACGGTGGAACTGCAGTTTGAACTCAACGGCAGCCGCCGGAACATCCTGCTCCGGGATCCCAATGCCCAGGTGGAGCGGGAGCAGATCCGTCTGGCCTCGGCCGAGGACAAATCGGAAATTGGCGCCACCATCATGGGGGCGGTATCCCGCATGGCTGTGCACCCCGGCGACCGGGTGCAGAAGGGCCAGGTGGTGGCCATTGTGGAGGCCATGAAGATGGAAACCGGCATTTCCTCCCCCATAGACGGCATAGTTGCGGCCGTGTATGCCGAACCGGGCGATATTGTCCAGGCAGGGCAGCTGCTGGTAAAGCTGAAGATATAGCGGGGGGTTCCCCTACAAAGGCGCTGCGGGCAGAAACCTGCAAAGCAGCAAAACGACAGGCGGGCCATTACGGTTTGCCTGTCGTTTTCTCTACTGTTTTTCAGGATATTGTGCAGGGTGCACCAGCTATCCTCAAAGCAATTTGTTTTTTTCGCCCCAGATGCACAGCTGATCCAAAACATCCATCAGGGATTTTCCCCGCTCGCTCAAACTGTATTCCACCCTTAGCGGAATTTGCGGATACTCTGTTCTTATAATCAGCTGGTCTGCCTCCAGCTCCTTCAGTTTTGTGCTGAGGGTTTTGTCGGATATGTGTTTTAAATACCGTTTCAGCTCGTTAAACCGCACAACCTTAAATTCCATCAGGCAGTAGAGTATAACCATCTTGTGCTTGCCGGATATGAGCGACACCGTATAGCTGAAGCCTGTATCCTCAAAATTTGCGCTTTTAATATAATCCTTTATCATAATTAACTATCCTTTCAGATAGTATCTGTCAAAAAAGACAGTACTTGAATTATTTATAGCCAACGCTATAATAATACACAGGATTGCTAATCCTGTCAATTCCATTGATAAAGCGAGGTAATGACGATGAGAACAAAGCTGAACATCACAGAGGGCATTTTCCCAATGCCTGTCCTGATGGTTGCCACCTATAATGAAGATGGCAGTGTCAATGTGATGAACGCCGCCTGGGGCACCATGCAGGAGCGGGGAACCGTGGCGCTCAATTTAACCGAAAGCCATAAAACTGTGCAGAATATCAAAGCACGGGGCGCTTTTACTGTCAGTATAGCCGATGCCGCCCATGTAGCGGAGGCGGACTATTTCGGTGTGGAATCTGGCAATAAGGCTGCCGACAAATTTGCACGCAGCGGGCTTACTGCCAGCAAGGCCGAAATGGTGGATGCCCCTGTTATAAACGAGTTTCCACTGTGCCTGGAATGTGAATTTATTGAATATCAGGATAATGAATATGGCTGCGGGGTGATTGGAAAGGTTGTTTATGCCACCGCGGATGAAAGGGTTATGGTAGATGGTAAGGTTGATATATCGCTGGTAAACGCCATTGCCTTTGACCCATATACCCATGGATATTACAGGGTAACGGAGCGTGTAGGGGAAGCGTTCAAAGATGGTTTGAAGCTGAAAGCATAAAGTGACGCCTGCTGAAGAGCAAACGCTTTTCAGCAGGCGTTGGCTTCTTTAAGGGGGCTTGTGTCCGGTTGCGCAGTAAAAACGGCTACTTGCGCCGGTGGGCTTTGCTCCAGGGCAGTTGGAACGAATAAACACAGTAGAGGGGTATGGAAATGATACGAACAGCTATTTGCGAAGATGAGGCAGAAACCCGTGCTTACCTTGCGGCGCTGATTGCGCGGCAGCCCTTTCCCTGCGAGATTGTGGAGTACGCCTCGGCCAGCGGCTGCCTGGCCGACAGCCAGGGGATAGACCTGCTCTTTTTGGACATTGAGCTGGACCCCTCCGGCGGCCGGCCCGATGGGATGGCGCTGGCAAGGCAGATTCGGGGGCGGGCTGCTGGAACGCAGCCGGTGCTCATTTTTGTAACCGGCTATGACCGGTATGTGTTTGATGCCTTTGATGTAGGCGCTTTCCAATATCTGCTCAAACCGGTGGAGGAAGAAAAATTTGCCCGGGTGTTTGCCCAGGCGGTGCGGCAGGTGTATGCGCTGCGGGAAACCCAGCCAAAGGCCCGGGTGCTCACTGTCCGGCAGGGGGCTGTCAGCCGGACAGTGCCGCTGGACAGCCTTTATTATATGGAAAGCAGCAACCACCAGGTGGTGCTGCATACGGCCGAGGGGGAGTTTGCCTGCTATGCCAGGATACGCGACCTGGAACTGGAATTGCAGGACCGGTTTTTTCGCATCCACAAGGGGTATCTGGCCAATCTTTCCCATGTCAGGGGATACAGCAAAACCGAGGTGCTGCTGGCCAACGGGGAGATGCTCCCGCTTTCCAAATACAAATACCAGGGTTTTGTAAAGGCCTACCTGCGCTTTTTAAAAGGGGGGATGGCCGATGGGTGAGGCGGAATTTTACCGGTTCAGCACCTTTTTTACAGTGGGAATCGAATGGGTCTATGCCGGCTTGTTCGCCGCCTTTTTCCGCCCGTTTCTGCCAGGTCGGGAGGGGAGAGGGAAACAGCTGCTGCTCTTTGCCGCCTATCTGCTGCTGGAGCTGGCCTGCCACCGGACAGCGCTGCCGCAGGGGCTTTTGGGGCCGGTTTTGCTGGCATTGCTGCTGGCGCTATCGCCGTGGATTGGCCTGAAAAAGGCCCAAATCTTCCTTTTGGTGCTGCTGTACTGGAATGCCCGAATTTCCAGCGGCTTGATGGCGGAAAGCCTCTATTTTATACTGGAACGGCTGCTGCCCGCCTGCGATGGGCCGTTGGAGGCCATCTTTCTGCGGGCTGCCGGTTTCATTGTGCTGTTTCTGCTCACCCATTTCCTTCTGTTTGCTGCCATGCTGGCTTTTCTCCGGCAGCAGCTGGCCCGGCGGCGGATGCCGCTGCAGTGGCGGGAGCTTTGTTACCTCAGCCTGGTGCCCACTGCGGGGATCCTGTTTGGGCAGGTCATTTCCCGGCTGCTGTTTGAGGTCCGGGACGGTGTTTTGCTTCAGCTTTACGAGCGACACCCGGCGTTTTTGGCCGTGGTACCGCTGCTGGCCCTGCTGTTCTATGCGGGGGCCTGTTTGAGCATTGTGTTTCAGCAGGGAATGGCCGCCCTGCAGGAGGAGCAGGCCATTTGGTTTGCAGAGCGCCGGCAGCTGCAGGCCATCCAGGGGCGCATCCAGGAGGCGGAGCAGTTTTATTCCCAGATACGCAGCCTGAGGCATGAGATGCGGGGGCACCTGACCAACATTCAAGGGTTGGCGCATAAGGGGGAATATGCCAGCCTGAAGGAGTATATCCGCCAGATGGACTGCCAGCTAAGGGGCACCGAACCAGCTGTGCAAACCGGCAACCCGGTCACCGATGTTATTATAGGGGATTTTTGCCGGCAAAGCCAAAAGCAGGGTATCGGGTTCCAGGCGGCGTTTTCCTATCCGGCCTCCGGCGGGTATGATTCCTTTGATGTGGGCATTATCCTGCAAAACCTGCTGCAAAATGCAGCCGAAGCCTGCGGGAAGGTGCCCGAGGGCCAGCGGGCCATCACCGTGTCCGGGAGACAGAAGGGCCGCTTTTTTCTCATTGAGGTGACAAACACCTTTGCCGGCCAGGTGGACTTTGGGCAGGATGGCCTGCCGGCCAGCACCAAGGCCGACCCCTTGGCCCATGGCATCGGCCTTGCCAATGTGCGCCGATCGGCGGAAAAGTATATGGGCGAGTTGGAACTGAAAACAGAAGGGCAAACATTTTTTGCAACCGTTTTATTGCAGGAAAGGAGCAGTTTATGAACAATAGTATCAGTTCGGCCTTTTTAGCGGGCTGGACAGGCGGAATGCCCGGCATGGCCAACATCCCGGTACCGGCCGCGCGGAACAGCGAATTTTTGAATGTGGCAGAGCGGATCCGGACAGAACAGGCACAGCCCCCGAAAGCGGTTCCGGCCAAAGGGGAGGAGAGCCTGGAAAGCTACAAGCAGCAGGTGATGGAGAAGATTTCCCGGCTGCCCATGTCCGCCTCCAGCCGGATGGAGAACATCTCGGTGCAGATTAGCGACGAGGGGTTTGAGGCCATGAAGAACGACCCGGAGTATGAGGCCTGGGTGCTGGATACCCTGAAAAAGAACTTTGTGTTCCAAAACCCTTGGACGCCGGTCTGCGGCGGCGGGTATGTAATCCATCGGTTTGGGGCCACCAAGGAGGACTATCGCGGGGAGAGCTGGTTTCCCGGTTATAGGGGCGGCCAGGGCGCGGCAATATATAAGGAGAAGGCCAAGGACAGTTTCTGGGAGCAGCGGGTGGAAAACCACAAAAAGAGGATGGAACTGCAGCAGCAGGAGGCCGACCGCCAGCGGCTGCTGATGAAGCTGCGGCTCAGCGGCGGTTCCATCAGTGCCGCCCAGCTCCTGTTGGATCTGCTGTAAAGGGGGAAGGATTGTGAACAATATTATTTGGCCGAGCTACCGGGCATCCGTGCCGGCAGGAAGGAACCAAGCAAGACAGGCGGCTCCCCAGGCCGGCGGTTTCCTGGACGCTGTGGCGCGGGCCGGTGGAAATGGGGCTGGCACATGTACCGGCGGCCTAACAGCAGCCCTGCCAGCCAGCCAGATGCTGGAACTGCGCGCAGCCCAGGGGACAGAAGCGGCGGAGGGATCCTCGCTGGAAACGATGCTGAAAAACAAATACCCCGGCCTGCATTACCATGTGTTTGACGCCAGCAGCGGCTACTGGCGGACAAGGAACGACTATCCCCACCACCTGCTGTACCAGGATGGGGACGAGGCCCAAAAGACACTGGAGAACTGGAAACCCACCGGGGCCAACCCCTTCTATGGCTCGGTGGATGGAAAATTTATCGCCCCCAAGGAGATCCACGCCCTGGGCAATGTTCCGCCTGGGAGCAAGGCGGTGGTTATCCATCCCAAGGTGCAGGAGCGCATGGAGCAGGACCCGGACTATGCCCAGGAGATTATGGCAAAGATTGATACCTGGTTTGCCTTTGATGTGGCCCGCAACGAGGCCATTCGGGCCGGCAGCACGCTGGGCATGTCCCAGGCGGTGGCTATCGGGGAGGATGGGAACATCTGCAATGCCTGTGCTTCCAGCAGCGGCGGCAGCATCACCACCAGCGGCGATGACGAGATGGTGCGGGCTTATCGCCTGCGCATGGCCAAGCGGGCGGACTTTATGCGCTGGGTGGTGCAGCAGCAGATAGAAAAGAAAGCCCAGGCCAGCAACCAGGCGGCCGCTGCCGCGGCTAAATCCCGGCTGGCTGAGATGATGTCCAGCGGCCGGCTGCAGGAGGTTTTCGGCGAGAAGATTGCCGGCGTCCCCACCGAGGAGGTTCTGGCCATTACACGAAGCCAGGTTTGGGGGACTGCAAATAGGTAGTTTTTTCCCGGCAGGGCAATAAAAAGCGGCGGCGCAGAGAAAACTGCGCCGCCGTTTGTTTGTATACAGAAAACCACTCGCCCAGCGAGTGGTTCAAAAAAGCCTGTGGCCATAAAGGGGACATTTTTCGCCTCCCGCCGCACCGGGGGTACTGGATCTTCCGGGGAAAGGGTGGCCTTGCACTACCCCGTTGCGAAGATAGGAGGCTTTATCATGGTTAAAAAAACTCCCTTTTCGGAAAAGTGTTCCTACTGCACAAAGCTTGAAATATAATACAAATTCGTGCATATAATTACTGCTTTTGCATCCGCTTAACAACTCACGGAAGCTATATGATCTGCTTTCCATTAAAATCTATTTCATAGTAGTTATTCTCAAAATCGTACAGGCAAATCAAGTTTTCACGTATTGTAAATGGTTCTCTGTTTGAAATAGAAACAAATATATCTTTTCCAGAAAATGACCATTGTTTCTTAAAATCCAAGTCCAACATCATTATTTCAATTTCTCCATAGATAACATATCCCTTTTCAACTTTATAAATTGCAAAGTTACAACCCAAACAGTCCAGCACAACATGGCGAATTATATAGGCATCGGTAATCTTTATCTGCGTTATCATGTTGTCTTGTAGAACTGTAAGAATGTCATCTTGCAGAACGGCACAATCCAAATCATATGAATGATACGGTCCAATCAGCGCTACTTGAAATTCTCTTGCATATAAGCCAATATGAATTGACAGTGTTTTTGACAAATCGTTGTGCCGATAATGTTCTGGATTCAATGTTACATCGTAATGGCGATTATCTACCGAGTCAACGGTATATGTTTCGTCAATATTGATTTCAATGTGACATATTTCATTTTGTAAAATCATGGTCACACCTCCCCAAAACCTGATTTAATATTTGAATACAAAATATTTGCCTGTCACCCGTAATGTATATTTATAGGCTCATATTATCTGGGTACACAATTCCGAAAAGGGAGTTAAAAAATAATCCGAGCCCATCTCCGCGATTGGAAATAGGCTCGGATTATATTGGCTTGGTGCGCCAGAAGGGACTCGAACCCCTGACCTACTGGTTCGTAGCCAGTCACTCTATCCAGCTGAGCTACTGGCGCACAATATTCTTTACGGCCAGATAATAATAGCACATCCGGCCCGACAAGTCAAGCAGTTTTAGCAAAATCTTAAAATTTTCCTGGCAAAGGCGGGAAAACTGCCCCAAAACACGCTATATTTTATTTTTATGTTACCAAATGCGTAATTTTTATGAATATCGCTTGTATTATGCGGTATAATTCGATATAATGTAGCTGTATTAGTCGGAGCAGTACAGTTATAGGCTACAGAGGAGTGGAAAAAACCCATGTATACCATCAATATGCTCTCCCATGCCGACAGTGTCAAGGGGCAGGGGGTGCTTTCCGCCTATATTGAACAGGTGGAACTGGTAAAAACCGAACTGGCAGACGAATTTATCTGCCATGAAAACCGGCACGCCATCTGCGATATTATGCACTACCACACTATCAACCCGGAATTTTATCTGCTGCAGGGCCTTGCCCGGGGGCGCTGTGTTTCGGTGGGGTATGTGCACTTTTTGCCGGAAACGCTGGAAAACAGCTTGAAACTGCCGGATAACATCCGGGATGTGTTCTATAAATATGTCATCCATTTTTATAAGAGTATGGACTACCTGGTAACTGTGAACCCCTATTTTATTGGGGAGCTGGCCAAGTACGGCGTGGACCCTGGCAAAGTAACCTACATCCCAAACTTTGTTTCAGAGGAGAAGTTTTACCCCCTGCCCCAGGAGGAAAAGGCGGCACTGCGGGCCAAGTACGGGGTGCGGGAGGACGCCTTTATTGTGTTCTGCGCCGGCCAGCTGCAAAAGCGCAAGGGCTTTTTTGACTATATCGAGCTGGCCCGGCGGATGCCGGAGGTCACCTTTTTGTGGGCGGGCAGCTTTGCCTTCGGCCTGATTTCGGATGGGCACGACGAGATTAAGCGCATTTTGGAGAACCCGCCGGAAAACTTTAAGCTGCTGGGCCTGATTGACCGGGAACGGATGAACGAGCTGTACAACCTCACCGACCTGATGCTGCTCCCCTCCTTTGAGGAACTGTTTCCCATGACCATACTGGAATCCATGAACTGCCACACCCCCATCCTATTGCGGGATTTGGATATTTATCACGACATCCTGTTCGATTTCTATCTCCGGGCGGAGGATGTGGCGGGCTTTGAACAGGAGATTCGCCGGCTGTGTACCGAGCCGGACTATTATGCTGCTGCCCGGGAGCGCTCTGCCCAAGGCCATGCCTTTTACAGCCGGGAAAATGTGGCAAAGATGTGGAGGAGTTTTTATCATGACATCCTATCCAAACGACCCCAAAAAATCAAACGGCGCCTTGCAAAACCCCTGTTCCCAACCGGACGGGTCGGTGCCCTCTCCAGCGGTGATGCCGCCCAAAGAGGCCGGAAGCAATAAGTGGAGTATCGGAGTTATCATCCTGGTGGCGGTGGGCAGTATCGGCGCGGCGCTGTTGGCCGATGGCCCGGAGGTTATCTTCCGCTCTCTGGCCGGCGCGGACAAGGTCTGGCTGCTGGCCGGGGTGGGCTGTATGCTGTGCTACTGGGCCTTGGAGAGCGCCTGCCTGCACCTGGCGGCCTGCAAGGCCTGGGAGAAGCAGCGGGTGCAAACCTCGGTAATAACCTCGATGATTGGGCAGCTGTTTAACTGCATCACCCCGTTTGCCAGCGGCGGCCAGCCGGTACAGGCCTATTACATGGTGCGCCGGGGTATGCCGGTGGGCAAGGCCAGCTCGGTGCTGCTGGCCAAGTTTATTGTGTACCAGACGGTGCTGGCGTTCTACTCCGGGGCGGTGCTCACCTTTGCATACAGGAGCTTTACCCGCAATATCTCCGGTTTCTCCCGGCTGGCGCTCATCGGCTTTGTTGTCAACACCGCTGTGGTGGCAGTGCTGTTCTGCGTGGGGTTCTTCCCCCGGATTACCGGCAGCTTTTTTCACAGCTGCACAGCCATTTTGGGCCGCCTGCGGGTGGTTGCCGACCCGGAGGCCGCCGATGCGAACATCGACCGGGAAATTGCCGCCTTCCACCAGGGCTTTACCCAGCTGCGCCGGGAGGGCCGGCTGATGCTGGCCATGGCGGGTATGACCGTTTTGCAGCTCACCGCCTTTTTCCTGGTACCCTACTGTGTGCTGATGGCCCTGGGCATTCCCCGTTTGCAGATAGCGGAGGTGGTGGCGGCAGCCGCCTTTATCCTGATGATCTCCTCCTTTGTGCCGCTGCCTGGGGCGTCCGGCGGGGCGGAGGGGAGCTTCTATATGTTCTTCCAGATGTTCTTTAAAAGCTCGGGCAGTGTCAGCGTGGCTATTCTGCTCTGGCGGATGTTCACCTTCTATCTGCCCATTGTGGTGGGGGTCTACTTTGCCCGGCATCTGGCCGGAAGAACACTGCCCTGCCAACAGACAGAATAAAAACAGCTCAGGCTCCTGCACTGCAGGGGCCTGTTTTTTTGCTTTTTCGACAGTGTGGCGGTAATTTCCTGCAAATTTTCCCCCTTTGCCTGGCAAAGGCCCTAAAAAAGGGGGAAAAACCGACAGAATATTTAACCAACTCTTGGTAGGGTTTTAAACCGTTCCTTTTGGGTTTATACGGCCGTTTTGGGGTGGAAAACCGGGAGTTTTCCACACTTTCAACCGAGTTTTCCACAGAAAATGGTGGACAAGTCTGTGGAAAGTGTGAAAAACTTTTCCCTATCCGGGAAAAGCTGAGATGAAAGGCGGCGGATTTCCCCCTGCAACTTCTTTTTTACTCCACTGGCGGCCGGCAGCAAAAGCTGGGGGGAAGGGGAGAAAACATGACAAAAACACTTCCCTTTACAGGCAGGATATGGTATACTAATTCCCGAAAAAGTCTATCGTTTACAGTCCGGCAAAGGGCGCTGAGGGCGCCTGGCCGGAGCGCAAGCGAGTGGCTTTTGTTTTGCATAGCAACAAAAATTCCAAAAAAGGAGCGGTGGGAATTGTGATGGAACAGCAAGCAGGCCCCAACGGCGCCCGGGGTATGAAACGGAGCCTGAATGGACGGATACTAAGGAGCACCACGCTGAATATCCTGATATTGGTGGTGACATGCTGCGTTATTATGGCGCTATCCATGCAATCGCTTGCGAACAGCATTTTGCTGGACAGCCTGCAGCCAATGGCCCGGCAGTCTGCCAAGACGGTGGAGGCCAATATCCACATGCTGGCCGACCGGATGATGGCCATTGCGGACGACCCCAGATTGCAGGCGGATGTGCCGGAAAACCGCGCTGCCGTGCTGGAGGAAGCGGCAGAGATTTATGAACTGTACTCCATCGCCCTGTACAGCCTGGATGGACAGCTGATACAAGGGCTGGATGGTGCGCCGGCACGCCTGGAAGGCGAGTTTTTGAGCCTTTTGCGGGAAACAGATAATTTAACAACCGACTCCACCACCACCTACCAGGGTAAGCTGGGCATTACCATGGGCATGCCGGTGAAGGCGGATGGCCAGACCGCCCAGTATGTGGTGAGTGTCTATAAATATGATACGCTTAACGATGTAATCAGCAGTATTAACATCGGCAGAACCGGCACAGCCTACATGGTCAACCGGGAGGGCCTTGTCACCGGCCATCCGGAGCAGGCGCTGGTGCTCAACCGGAGCACCCTGGCGCAGCTCAGCGACGGCAACGCCGATGCCGAGGCCCGGGTAACTACCGGCGAAACCGGAGCCATCGAGCTGCCCATAGCCGGGGAACAGATGCTGGTGGCATTCTCCCCCATCCGGGGCACCCAGTGGTCGCTGGTTATCCAAATTCCCAAGTCGGACTACAGCCACTTTATTGGCAGCGCCATGATGGTGTCGGTTTTGGCTGCCTTAGCGGGCTTTGGCATTTCCATTCTGCTGGTGCTGCGGCTCTCCCGCTCCATCTCCCGCCCGGTCCAGCAGGTAACCGACCGGATGGTAGCCCTGGCGGGGGGCGACCTGCACACCGAGATTCTCCCGGTGCGTACCGGGGACGAACTGGAACTGATGACCAAGACGCTGGGCGACACAGTGGAAAGCGTAAACCGCTACATATCCGATATACAGCAGGTGCTGACACAGGTTGCCGCCGGCGACCTGCGTACCGGGCCACGGGTGGGCTATAAGGGCGATTTTGTCCTGATCCAGGGTAGTTTGCAGACCATCACCGAATCGCTGAACGAAACCATCCTGGGCTTCCGGTCCGCCGCCGATCGGCTGGCTGAAACGGCGGGGCAGCTGAATAGCCAGTCGGCCCAGCTGCACCAGGCGTCGATGGAGCAGAACCAGTCTGCCGAGGAGCTGGTGCAGGAAGTGGCCAATGTGAAGGAACGGCTGGCCGATGTCACCGAGAGCAGTGACCAGACCCGCTCCCAGACGGTGGAGATTACCAAACGCATCCAAAGCGCCAACGAGCAGATGGCCGAACTGTCCACCGCTATGGACAATATCAGCAGCTATGCCCAGCAGATAACAAAAATTGCAAAGGATATTGAGGATATTGCATTCCAGACCAATATCTTGGCTATTAACGCCTCGGTGGAGGCGGCCCACGCCGGTGCGGCAGGCAAGGGCTTTGCTGTGGTGGCCAATGAAGTCAAGCAGCTGGCCGCCAAGAGCGCCGAGGCGGCGAAGAGCGCCACAGTGATGGCCAACAACACCAAAACCATCATCCAAACCGGGGTGGAGCTGACAGCCGATACGGCCGGTTCGCTCCGGGCTATCTCGGATGTTTCGGCCCAAATTAACGCTATTTCGGATCAGCTGGTGGTGGCAGTGCAGGGCCAGGAGATGGCGCTGGCTGTTATGGAGGAGCGTATTGATACCATTTCCGCCATTGCGGACCGCAACCTGCAAAACGCAGAGGCCACCGAGCTGTCCAGCGGTTCGCTGGCAACCGAGGCTGAGGCGCTTCAGCTCCGGGTGGATAAATTTATTTTAAAGGAGAATGGCGGCAGATGAAACGACTGTTTACCTTGCTTTTAAGCCTGTTGCTGGGTGTGTCGCTGCTGACAGCCTGCAGTGCGCAAACCGGGCTTCAGGACGGATATTATACCGCCCAGGCGGCTGAGTTCAGCCACGGCTGGAAGGAATATATTACCATACTGGTAAAGGGTGGAACTATCATTTCGGTGGAATACAATGCCGAAAATGCCAGCGGCTTTATCAAAAGCTGGGATAACGCCTATATGCAAAACATGCTGCATATCAACGGCACCTACCCCAACGAGTACACCCGCAACTATGCCAACCAGCTGCTGGAAAGCCAGGGCCAGGGCGGGATTGAGGCCATTGCCGGGGCCAGTTCCTCCCATGGGTCGTTCCAGGTGCTGGCCCAGGCCGTGCTGGAGCAGGCCCGCCTGGGGGATTCCAGCATTGCCATAGTGGATACCGGTAATTAAGGATACCAAAGGGTTTTGGGCGGTAGGATAAACTGTTCCCCCTTGCATTTTTGTGCAGGGGGGATTTTTGTTACAGAAAAACAAAAATTCCTCTTGACTTTAGGTGGCGAAACGATTATAGTAGTTATATTGAAACAGCACCTGCTGTTTCAAAACAGATGGTAAGCAGGGATGAGAGCTGCGGCCGCAGAAACCCGAGAGAGAGCCGGTGGTTGGTGAAAATCGGTGGGGGGACGGGCCTTTCCACTCTCGGAGCTTTCGGCGATGAGCCGAAGGGGGTGCCCTTTACAGCACAGCATTGAGTGGCCCGGCGGCAGTGCCGACGGGCAATTTGGGTGGCAACGCGGGTTCCTTCCGTCCCATATTTTTGGTATGGGTTCGGCAGGGGCTTTTTATTTTGTTCCTCTGTGCCCACACCGGCAAGCAAAAATTTGAAGGAGGAAAAAACATGCTTGACATTAGATTTGTCAGGGCCAACCCTGACGCAGTAAAGGAAAATATTAAGAAGAAGTTCCAGGACCAAAAACTGGTGCTGGTGGACGAGGTGCTGGAGCTTGACCAGCAGTTCCGGGACGCCAAAACCCGGGCAGACACCCTGCGGGGGGAGCGCAACGCCCTTTCCAAGCAGATTGGCGGCCTGATGGCCCAGGGCAAGAAGGACGAGGCCGAGGAGGTAAAGGCCAGAGCCGCCCAGATGGGCAAGGAGCTGGAGGAGCTGGAAGTCCTGGAGGAGGATCTGGAGAAGAAGATCCGGGAGCGCATGATGGTGATCCCCCAGATGATCGACCCCAGCGTGCCCATCGGCAAGGACGACAGCGAAAATGTGGAGGTGGAGCGCTTTGGCGAGCCGGTAGTGCCCGATTGGGAGATTCCCTACCACATTGATATTATGGAGCGGCTGGACGGCGTGGACTTGGAGAGCGCCCGGCGCACCAGCGGCAACGGTTTTTACTACCTCAAGGGCAATATTGCCCGGCTGCATTCGGCCATCCTCTCCTATGCCCGGGACTTTATGATTGACCGCGGCTTCACCTACTACATCCCTCCCTTTATGATTCGGGGCAATGTAGTAACCGGTGTTATGAGCTTTACCGAGATGGAAAACATGATGTACAAGATTGAGGGGGAGGATCTCTACCTCATCGGTACTTCGGAGCATTCGATGATTGGCAAGTTCATCGACCAGATTGTGGAGAAGGAGGACCTGCCCCAGGCCCTGACCAGCTACTCCCCCTGCTTTAGAAAGGAAGTGGGCGCCCACGGCATTGAGGAGCGGGGCGTTTACCGCATCCATCAGTTTGAGAAGCAGGAGATGGTGGTTGTATGCGAGCCGGAGGAGAGCCCCATGTGGTTCGACCGGCTGTGGAACAACACAGTGGACTTCTTCCGCACCCTGGATATTCCGGTGCGCACCCTGGAGTGCTGCTCCGGCGACCTGGCCGACTTGAAGGTGAAGAGCCTGGATGTTGAGGCCTGGTCCCCCCGCCAGAAAAAGTACTTTGAGGTGGGCAGCTGCTCCAACCTGGGCGACGCGCAGGCCAGACGCCTGGGCATCCGCATCCGGGGCAAGGAGGGCAACTACTTTGCCCACACCCTGAACAACACAGTTGTTGCTCCTCCGAGAATGCTCATCGCCTTCCTGGAGAACAACCTGCAGGAGGATGGCACCATCCGCATTCCTGAGCCGCTGCGCCCCTACATGGCCGGCATGGAGTATATCAAGTAAGATAAAAAAAGCCCTGGTACCGTACTGGTACCAGGGTATTTTTTTATGTTTCTGTAAAATCCTTTAGCCGTAGCGCCTTGCAACCCAAAGTCTCTGCTTCGGCAGTGCTGTGCGTAATCAGCAGCAGGGTTTTTCCCCCGCTGCGCCGATGGATGCAGTCCATCACCTGGGCATGGGTGGTTTCATCCAGGCCCTTGAGGGGCTCGTCCATCATAATCAGGGGGCTGTCAAAAGCAAGGGCCCGGGCGATGGCCACCCGCCGGCTCATGCCGCCGCTGAGCTGGGCAGGCAAAAGGTTTTCGCTGCCGGCAAGGCCCAGTTCGGCAAACAGCTGCTGCAGTTCTGCCTGGGGCAGCTGCGGGCTGGGCAGCCGGACATTTTCGGCGGCAGTCAGCCCCGGCACCAGCCGGTCCTCCTGGAACACCATTGCCACACCCTGTTCTGGCAGCCCGGTGATTTCCCCGGCGTCCGGCGGGAGCAACCCGGCAATCAGCCGGAGCAGCGTGGTTTTCCCCAGGCCGGAGCGCCCCAGTATGGCGGTGCGGCTACCAGCAGGGAAGGTGAGGTTCAGCCCCTGGAACACCGGGCGGCCGCCATAGGAAAAGGAGAGGTTATGCAGCTTGAGCACGGTTTTCCTCCTTCTTCCTGCCGGGCAGCAGCCACAGCACCCCTTTTTCAATCAGCACCGACAGCAGGATAATAACAGCCGTCCAGGCAAACAGGCCGGGCATGTCCAGATAAATTTTGGCGTTGTACAGCTCGGTGCCCACCGCCTGCCGGGGGATGGCCAGCACCTCCCCGGCAATGCCCGATTTCCAGCTGAAGCCCAGCCCCACCCGGATGCCTGTCAGCAGATGGGGCAGCACTGCCGGCAGGTAGATATGCCGCAGCTGTTTCCAGCGGGGCAGGCGATAGACCCGGGCCATCTCCAGCAGCCGGGGGTCAGCGCTGCAAAAGCCGGTGTGAACGCCCCCCCAGATAACCGGCAGCACCATTAAAAAGGCGATGAATACCGAGAGGTTTTCCCCCCGGATCCACACCAGCGCCAGGATGACGAACGAGGCCACCGGCGTGGATTTGACGGCATACATGGCCGGGGCAAAAAAGTGGTGCAGCAGCGGGGAAAAGGCGGTGCCTGCCCCCAACAGCAGCCCGGCGGCTGTCCCCAGCAGGAAGCCGGAAAAGATGCGCACAAAGGTATGCAGCACGGTGGCATAAAAGCCGGCAGTGCCCAGCAGCCCGGCCAGCCGGGTTAATACGGCGGCAGGGGAGGGCAGCAGCAGGTCGGTGCCGTAGGCGGCATATACCAGCAGGTGTGCCCCCTGCCAAAGGCCAAACCAGAGGGCTGCTGTAATCAGCCGAACCGGCCAGTTTTGCTTAGTTGCCAAGGTAGTAGAAGTCCTCGCCCGGCAGTGCCCCGCCGATGGAGCTGGGGTTGGCGCCAAACAGGACGGTCAGGAAGCCCTGGGCGGCGTCCTTCATCTCCTGCCCGGTAATGCACACAATGTTGCAGTAGGGCAGTGCCTGCTTGGCCACAGCAGCCTTGATAATATCGTATTTTTCCATCAGGCCGGATACCTCTTCCAGGTTGGCCGGGTCGGTTACATAGGCGGCAGAGGCCTGGTATTCCTCCATAAACTTGGCCAGCTCCTCCGGGTGCTGCTGGGCAAAGTCGCTGCGCACCACCAGGGCGCCCATGGTCAGCTTGCTGCCGTCAGTGGTGGCCTTGTCCCACTCCTGGGTCAGGTCCAGGGCAATGCGCACCTGCTCGTTCTGGGCCAGTACACTGGTTACAAAGGGCTGGGGCAGTACGGCAATATCCGCCTGGCCGGCCGCCAGCAGCGAGGCCAGCTCGGCGTGTTCGCTCTTATATTCCACAAACACATCGGTGCCCACTGTCAGGCCGTTCTGCTCCAAGATGTAGTTCAGGGCAAATTCAGGGGTGGAACCCTTGCCGGTGGAGTAGATGGTTTTTCCCCGCAGATCCTCAATGGACTGGATACCCTCCCCGGATTCCACCACATACAGGACACCCAGGGTGTTCAGGGCGGCTATCTGCACCTTGCCCTGGGTTTTGTTGTACAGCACCGAGGCCACATTGGTGGGCACAGCGGCAATATCCACCTCGCCGCTGATGAGCTTGGCCGTAATCTCGTCCGGGGCGCCGGCCAGTGTAAATTCATAGTCGCTGTAGGTGCTGCCGGCGGCATCTGCCTCCATCAGCTGCACCATGCCCATGGCAGTGGGGCCTTTCAGCCCGCCCACCTGGATGGTTATTTTTTCCTGGGGTGTGCTGCTGGAAGTTTCGGGTGCCGAGCTTTCGCCACCCGGGGCGCAGGCGGCCAGCGACAGGCTTAAAACGGCCGACAGGGCCAGTGCAAGAAAACGCTTCATGTTTGGTACTCTCCTTATTTGGTAAAATATAGCCCCTTTGAGGGGCGCTCTATTCCACAGGTTTTTCCTGTAAAATACTCGGTCTATCCGGCAATGTCTGCCAGACGGTCCAGGTCCAGCAGCAGAATTTCCCGGTCCTGCCGGGCAAGGATGCCAGTGGCCTCTAAGCTGTCCAAACAGCGGTAGAGGGAGGCCCGGCCGATGCCCAGCTGGCGGCTGAGCCCCGCATATCCGCCGGAAATCTGTACCCGGTTACCCTGGGCCTGTTCCAGTAGGTAGAGGGCAATGCGCGCCTCTGCCGAGGAGGCGGTGAAGGAATCCAGCTTACGGTTAAGGAAGCAGATGCGGTCGGACAAAAAGCCGATGTATCGCAGGGCAATGGTGCCATCTGCGGCAAACAGCTCCTGCAAATGCTGGCCGGTGAGCAGCAGGACACAGGTGGGCCGGTTGGCGGATACGGTGGAAACATAGTGCTTGTTTTGGGTGAACAGCCCAGCCACACCAAAGCTGTCCCCGGGGCCCAGGGTATTGAGCACTACGCCATGCCCCTTGAGAATATCCGCCCCGCCGGATAGCAGGATGCCCACCGCCCGCTGGAACTGCTGCCGGGAGTAGATCACCTCCCCCCTGTGGTACTGGCGCACCGGGCACTGCTCCAATATGGCCCATACGGCCGGGGAGAGGCTTGCGCCCCGGAACAGGAAACACTGGGAAAGGATATTGGTTTGTTCTGGGGTAAAGGACATAGGCAGCTCCCCTCTATATGTTAAAAATTTATCGTATTGTCTTATTTGATACAATTATAGGCCCAAACACAGCAGCTGTCAACTGCAATCCCGGCAAAAGTTTTTAGCTTGTATTCATTCTTTGCGGGAGCGGCTGATGGGATGATGTTGCAGCCCTGTATCAGAGATTTTAGAGGGAAAACAAAGGGCAGGAACCAAAGGAATGCCTGAAGAAGGGAGGGCAGTAAACATTTTCTTTAATAGGGGGATAGAAACTGAATATTTTTGGCACAGCGGCCCGTCTTACCGCCCCCAAAAAGGTGGTTTTGCAGAAAAAAGGGCCTGTTCAGGTATGTTTTTTACCTGTCGGGGGCAGAATAGGGGCAGGAGGTGAAACGCGATGGACTACCAACAGTTTTATGGCGTCTATGGGCCGGAAAGCCGGCAGCACAACCGGTTTGAAGGCTTTGGGGTTCCCCTTTCGCTGATGAACCGGATGGAGCGCCAGGGCGGGGCGCTGGACTTTTTCCAGAGCCTCTCCCCAGCGGTGCAGAACCGCCTGGCCGGCTATGTCCGGGGCGCTGGCGACCCCCAGGAGGAACAGCGGCGCATCCAGCAGGTCTGTGCCGCCCTGGCCCATCGGAATGTGGATGGAACAGGAATAGATTTGTAAGTATTATATAAATAAACGAATTTAAGTTTGACAGTTTGCACAGCTTGTGGTATGCTATAAGGGAAATAAGGCGTAACTGATGGGGTAGAGTCAGGCGAACTGACTGGCCCCATTTTTTTATGAAAAAACAAATCCGCTGGGTGGATGCGGCTCTGTGGCAGAGATCCCGGACAGCGGAGCAACGAAACGAGGTATTCATGAGTAAAATAATGTTTGAAGATTTTCCGCTGTCGGCCGAGGTAAAGCGGGCGGTGGCCGAGATTGGCTATGCCGAACCCACCCCCATCCAGGCCCAGAGCATCCCGCTGGTACTGGAGGGGAAGGATGTCATCGGCCGCTCCCACACCGGTACCGGCAAGACAGCCGCCTTTGGCCTGCCGGCCATCGACCGCATCGACCCCGCCGTGGAGGGGGTGCAGGTGCTGGTGCTCTGCCCCACCCGGGAGCTGGCCATGCAGGCTGCCGCTGAGATAGAGCGGTTTGCCCGGTACAAAAAGGGGGTAAAGGTGGCCGCCATCTATGGCGGGGCCTCCATTGAAAAGCAGATTTTCCAGCTCAAGCGGGGGGTAAACTTTGTAATTGGCACCCCTGGCCGGGTGATGGATCACATGCGCCGCCGCACCTTGCGCCTGCAGAACCTGAAAATGGTTATCCTGGACGAGGCGGATGAGATGCTGAACATGGGGTTCCGGGAGGATATTGAAACAATCCTTTCCCAGGTGCCCGGCCAGCACCAGACGGTGCTGTTTTCCGCCACCATGCCCAAGGCCATTATGGATATTACAAAGGAATACCAGACCAACCCGGTGCTGGTGGCTGTGGGCAGCGAGGAGAACCGCACCGCTGTGGGCATTGAACAGTTCTATTTTGACTGCCCCATGGGCCGGAAGATGGATGTGCTCAATCTGCTGCTGGCCAAGCACGAGCCCCGGCTTTCCATTGTGTTCTGCAACACCAAGAAGATGGTGGACGAGCTGTCCGAGTACCTGAACAGCGCCGGGTACAAGGCCATTGGTATCCATGGCGATATGAAGCAGTCGGCCCGTACTCAGGTGATGAACAGCTTCAAGAGCCACCGCACCCGCATCCTCATTGCCACCGATGTAGCTGCCCGGGGCATTGATGTGGAGAATGTGGATGCTGTATTCAACTTTGATATTCCCCAGGACACCGAATATTATGTGCATCGCATCGGGCGCACCGCCCGGGCGGGCAAGGAGGGCCGGGCTTACACCCTCATCAGCGGGCGGCGGCAGTTCTTCCAGCTGCGGGATATTATGTCCTCCACCGGGGCGAAGATTCAAAAGGCGGAGATCCCCTCGGCGGAGGAAATTTACCACAGCCGCAGCCTGGCCTTTGCAGAAAAGCTGATGACCGAGGCCGCGGCCCCCTCCCAGGACAGCCGGGAGGTGCTGGAGCACCTGACCCAGCAGGGCTTTACCACCGAGCAGGCGGCGCTGGGGGCCATTACCCTGCTGCTGGCCGGCAGCAAGAAGAATCTGCCCCAGGTGCAGGTAGTCTCCCGCAAAGGGGATGCCCAGGGCCGCGGCGGCCAGGGCGCCGGCCTTTCCGGCGTTATTCTCTCGGTGGGTAGAAAGCAGCGCATCGCCCCCAACTTTATTTTAGGGGCCATTGCCGATGCCACCGGCCTGCCAGGCAAGAGCATTGGTAAGATTGATATCTACGACGACTATACTGTGGTGCAGATGGACGGCGAGGATGCCCGCCTGACAGCCGAAACCATGGCCACCTGCCGTATTAACGGCAACAAGACCGAGGTGCGCATCATCGGCAAGGAGGATAAGCTGCCCAGGGGCCGCGGCCAGGGACAGAAGTTCCCCAAGGGCAAGCCCTATGGCCGGGTGGATGGCTTTGGCCGCCGCACCGACAGCCGCCGGGGCGGCAAAAAGGGCTTTTTCTCCGGGGAGAAGAAAAACCGCAAAAGGGACTATTAACAGAACCTTTAGGATAGAACACGCCAGCCTGCTGCTTTAGGCTTGAAGCCATACTGGAAAGCGCCCGGATAGGAACTAAACCAAAAACCCACCCTGTACAGGGTGGGTTTTGTTGCAAAAAAGAGGATGGCGGGGAAATTTCCGCGGTTTAGTCCTCTCGGGAGCGGAAGGCCAGCCGATACTGGAGATAACAGGAACCCCCCAGCAAAAGCAGGATGGCCAGGTTGAGGGTGTGCAGCGGCAGTAGGACAATAATGGGAAACACACAGGCCAAGCTGCCGGCAGTGGCCCAAAAGGCGGGCTTGAGCGAACGGTTCCGAAGCAGCGCCAGAACCAGCAGCAGGCAGCCCAGCCCGGCCAGAAATACAGCCAGCGGGGCGGTGTAAATGCCGCTGCCAAAGCAGACGGCGGGCTCCAGGTAGGTGTAGTAGCGGGCAATGCTCTGGGTGGGGGAGGGGGCGGAGTAGAGCAGGATGCTCTTCACACTCACCATCAGGGCCAGGGCAGCGCCATTCAGCGCCAGGGCCAGGTTGGAAAGCGGGCGTTTTATCATCATAGGGGCCTCCTTATCGGTGTTATAAGTATAGGGGGTATTGCCGAAAGGCGTAAAAATTGAATTGAATTGGCTTATATCCAATGGTATAATTATAACGGCTAATGGAATTTTTTCAAGGAGAGGGAAGAATGGGTTTTCAGCTTGTTCCTGTAGAAGATAACGATTTGCTGCAATTTAAAATGGATATGCAGGAAGCATTTCAGAAAGGGTATGAGGAATCCTTTGGGTTAATAGAAGCAGAAATTTTACCTGAAAAAGAGATTGACCAATCTTTGAATGCCCAAAATTCTTTCGCATACAAAGCACTTGTTGATGGGAACATGGTTGGCGGCGCCATTGTAATTATTAACCCGGAAACACAACACAATCACCTGGATTTTTTATTCGTAAAATATGGTATTCAAAGCAAGGGTGTTGGGAAAGCAATGTGGAATCAAATCGAAAAACAACATCCGGATACAAAAGTCTGGGAAACTTGTACTCCATACTTTGAGAAAAGGAATATTCATTTTTATGTGAATAAATGTGGTTTCCATATTGTGTCATACTTAAACCATAAATGTCCGGATCCGGATATGCCGGATGATTTTATAGGCGATCATGATGAAGGAATGTTTGTTTTTCAAAAACAAATGTAGTGGCTTATGCCGGCTTTTTAGCAGTGTGGCATTTAAAGCAGGCGAAGCCCTGCGGCAAGGAGGTTTAGGGCTGCCGGAATAACCGACTTACGGCAACATGTAAAAAAGAGGGGCAGCGTGGCTGCTCCTCTTTTTAGGTATCCTGTTATCTGTTGTATACAACCTGGCCGCCTACCATTGTGGTTACCGGGCGGACATCCTTGATTTCAGCGGAGGGAACCTCAAAGATATTCCGGTCCAGAATAACCAGGTCGGCCAGGAAGCCGGGCATCAGGCGGCCCTTGCTGTTCTCCTCGAAGGAGCAGTGGGCGCTGCCGGCGGTGTAGTGGTCGATGGCTGCATAGATATCCACACACTCGCTGGGCAGGTAGGGTTCCCCTTCCCCGGTGAGGGACATTCTGGTAACGGCACAGTAGAGGTTGTTGTAGGGGTTCATATCCTCCACCGGCGAATCGGTGCCGTAGGATACATGCACACCCATATCGGCCAGGGTCTTAAAGGCGTAGGAGGTGCTGGCCAGCTGGGGGCCTACCCGGTCGGTGACAATGTTCTTGTCATAGTGGATGAAGATGGGCTGCACCTGGGCCAGGATGTTGTTCTTCTTAAACCGCTCCAGGATGGGCCGGTCGGTAATCTGGCAGTGGATAATGCCGTTGCGCAGCGGGTTGGAGCTGTCGGACATGGTCTTTTCGTAGGCGTCCAAAATCATCTCGGCAGCCCGGTCGCCAATGGCGTGGGTGGCTACGCTCATGTTGTGCTGGGCAGCAATGCCGCAAATTTCGTCCAGATACTCCTGGCTCATTACGGTAATGCCGGTGGTGGAAGCATCATCGGCGTAGGGGGCGCGCATCTTGGCGGTGCGCGCGCCCAGCGAGCCATCCACAAACAGCTTCAGCGGGCCAATTTTGTTAAAGCTATCGCCGTAGCCGGTCTTGTAGCCGTCTGCCAGGAAGGCCTGGAAGTTGGGGATCTGGGTGAAGCAGCACTGGTGGTAGGCCCGGAGCGACCGGCCGCCGTGTGTAACCTCCTCATAAGCCTGGAACATATCGGCGTAGTTGGTGTCCTTGATGTCGTTGGTATGTACCGAGGTAACCCCCAGGCTCAGGGCGTAGTCCATAGCGGCCCGGATATTTTTCTTGTAGTGCTCCAAAGTTTTGGCAGGGATAATGGCTTGGGCCATCAGCATGGCGCCGGCCTCCCGCAAAATGCCGTTGGGCTGGCCATTTTCGTCATGGTCGATGGAGGCGCCGGCGGGCTGGGGTGTGTCGGCAGTGATACCGGCCTGTTCCAGTGCTGCGGTGTTGCACACCAGCACATGGCCGCAGGCCCGGGTGAAGATGATGGGGTGCTGGGTGGAAATCTGATCCAGATCCTCCCGGGTGGGCATCCGGTCGGTATCGGTGAAGAAATCCTGGTTCCAGCCGCGGCCCAGTACCACAGTTCCAGGGGCCACATTGTGCTGGGCGATAAAGTCCCGGCCCCGCTGGATCAGCTCAGCTAAGGAGGGTACCTCGTGCAGGCGTACCATCAGCAGGCTTTCCCCTACATTGTGCAGGTGCTGGTGGGAGTCGTTAAAACCGGGGATAATGGTGCGGCCCTGGGCGTCGATAACCGCGCAGCCGGCAGGGGCGGCAGCCCGAATTTCCTCCTCGGTGCCTACCCTTTGGATGGTGTCCCCTTCAATGAGCATGGCCTGGGCAAACTGGCCCCGCTGTACATAGATGTTTGCATGGATAATCATGGTTGCCATAACAGTTTCTCTCCTATCTTTTTCTTAAACTTTAGCCAGGGGGATAGCGGGCCGCCGGCGGGGAGAGGGGAAAAAGAAAAAGGCTGCATCCTATCGATGCAACCTTGTACAATACAAAGAAGATGCTACCGATAGCGCCTCCATCTCCATACCGGGGATGGGAGTCCACGGGATGTTCTCCCGTAGCCCGGCGTATCCGCACACCTGCGCACACACCTCGGCGGCTCTGCCTTTCGCCGGTTTCGTTGGATGTCTCCTCCACCGGGTACTCTTCGCGGCCGCGCCTCTATCAACTTTTTTCTTATCATATCATCTGCCGGGGCACTTGTCTACTGTAAAGTGGGAATTTGTGAAAATCTCATGCAATCTGCCAAAAGTTGTCCGGATTGTTTGGCAAACTATTGGTTTAGATGCATAGATTCTATAATCTCCCGCTTGTAGTCCAGGAAGGCCGGGGTCAGGGGGAAGTCGGCCGGCCGGGGCCGGGGCTCCAGAATGGGAATTTCGTGGGTGATGCGCCCCGGCCGGCCGGCCAGGATGTAGATGCGGTCGGAAAGGAGGATGGCCTCATCAATATCGTGGGTGATGAACAGGGTACTCAGGCGGATTTTTTCCATCACTTCCAAATACCAGCGGTGGATATTCCCCTTGGTTATGGTGTCCAGGGCAGAAAACGGCTCGTCCAGCAGGGCCAGGCTGCGCCCGAACATGTAGGTGCGCAACAGGGCGGCCCGCTGGCGCATACCGCCGCTGAGCTGGCCGGGGTACTGGTCCTGGGTGCCAGCCAGGCCAAATGGTTCAAAGTGGGGCAGTACCCGCTCCCGGGCGGCCTTTTTGTCCATCCCCTGGATGAGCAGCGGCAGGGCCACATTGTCCGCTACACTGCGAAAGGGCAGCAACAAATCCTTTTGAAGCATATAGCTCACCTGGCCGGGCCGGCCGGTTACATCCTGCCCATCCAGCAGCACCCGCCCGCTGTCCGGCCGGGAGAGGCCGGCAATGAGGTTGAACAGCGTGGTTTTTCCGCCGCCGCTGACCCCCAGCAGGCAGACCAGTTCCCCTTCCTGCAGATGGATGTTGATGTCCTCCAAGATGGGGACGCCGTCAAACTGTTTGGAGATGTTTTCGGTTTGCAGTTTCATCCCGGCACCCTATCCCAAATAGTCGTTGCTGTAGCCGGTGCCGGCGGGTAGCTCCCCCTCCACCAGCCGGTTTTCGCTCAGCCAGGTGTAGAAGGCGTCCCAGCGGGCGGGGTCGATGTACCCCCACTGTTCGGCATCTGCTGTGTATTGATCTGCCAGCCACTGCTGGGAGGCCAGGACAATGTCCCGATCCAGCTCCGGGGAAACTTCCAGCAGCATTTCCGCCGCTTCCTCCGGGTGATCGGACGCGTAGGCGTATCCCCGGGCGGTGGCGGCCAGGAAGGCCCTGGCTGTGTCCGGCTGTTCGGCCAAAAAGCGGTTGTTGGCAATGAGGACCGGGGTGTAATAATCAAATACAGGGTCCAGCTGGGCCAGGTCCAGGTAGTTGGTGTCGCAGCCCTTCACCTGGGTGGCAACGCCGTCCCAGGCGTAGAAGATCCACACAGCGTCCATATCGGTGTTCAGGGCGGTTATCACATCCGCCACGGTGCTGGGCAGCATGGTCAGCTTAGAAAAGTCGCCGCCATCCGCCTCCATAATGGAGCGCACAATGGCCTGCTCCACCGGGTTATCCCAGGTGGCATACACCTTGCCCTCCAGATGACGGGGGGAGGTGATGCCGGCCTCCTTCAGGGAGATAAGGCCGGAGGTGTTGTGCTGGATGAGGGCGGCTACAGCCGTGATGGGCAGGGCGTTTTCCCCCGCCAGGGCCGGGGCCAGGGTGTCCTGGGCGTTGATGCCAAAGTCGGCGCCGCCGGCGGCCACAAAGGCGGATGCGCTGCCCTCCGGCGGCAGGAGAATTTCCACCTCCAGGCCGGCCTCCTGGTAATAGCCCAGCTTTTGGGCCACATAAAAGCCGGTGTGGTTGGTGTTGGGGGTCCAGTCCAGCACCAGGGATACTGGAACCAGCCCATTTTCGGGCTTCTGTTCGCTGCCGCAGGCCGTCAGGGAAAGCCCCAGGGCGGCGGCAGCAAGCAATGCAGCTATTTTTTTCATTCTTGGAAGCTCCTTTTCAGTGGTTGGGTGTTTGCAGCCTGGCCCAGGGCATGGCCCGCTGTTTCAGCCAGTCCACCGCCCGGATGAGCAGCAGGCTGATGATGGAGATGAGCAGGATGACAGCAAACATCTTATCAAAGGCGTAGGATTTTTTCACCCGCATCATGTAAACCCCCAGCCCCTCAAAGCCTCCCAGCCATTCGGCAATCACAGCCCCCACCACCGAGTAGGAGGCGGAGATGCGCAAGCTGGAAAAGAACTGCTCGGCCGAGGAGGGCAGCTTGACATATCGGAAAATCTGCCCCTGGCTGGCCCCCATGGCCTGCATTAACCGGATTAGGTCGGGGTCGGCGGAGGCAAACCCGCCCAGCAGCCCGATGGTCATGGGAAAAAAGCAGGTGATGACAATGAGCACCACTTTGGGCAGGATGCCATATCCCAGCCAGAGCACCAGCAGCGGTGCAATGGCTACAGTGGGGATGGTTTGGGTGAGGATGAGCAGCGGATACACTGCCTGCCGGGCAAAGGCAAACCGGTCCATCAAAAAGGCCACGCCGAAGGAGAGGGCCAAGGCGGCCCCCAGCCCCAGGAAAGCCTCGCTGAGGGACACCCGGGCATGCTGCATCAGGGCGGGAAAATCGCCAATAAAGGCGGCGAGCACATCGACGGGAGAGGGCAGCATAAACTTGGGCACTGCCCCCAGGCCGGAGCAGAGCTGCCAGAGCAGCAGCAGCGCCGTTATCAGCGTCGCCGGGGCCAGCTTAGCCGTGATGCTTTGCAGTTTTTGTGTCAATGGAAAGAACCTCCCCTTCCGGCCGGTAGGAAATTTTGAGATAGGAACTAACCGCCGGCGCGCCGGCCCGGATTGCCACCAGATGGCACTGTTTGGCAATTTCCATAATGGTGTCAAAGTCCCCTTCTACAGCCGTTTCACAGGGGCCGACAAAGGTTGTCAGCCCGGTGGACTTGATGTAGGCGATCACCTCGTCTACAACCTGGATGATTTTCTCATTGTCGTCCCCTACCTTGGGAAGGATTTGGATGGCAAGACTCGCGTTCATGTTACAGCACTCCTTTTATTTTTTTTGCGACAAAAGGAATAGACCGTATCTGCTTGCAGCCGGCCCGGGCGGATAAAAAAATCCGCCGCGGGATAGCCGCAGCGGAAAGATGGTTGTATTTTGTCCCAATGGGAGCAAAAAGCTCGTACCTCCGCCGGCATTATCCGGATCAGGTTCAGACAGCAGTGCTGTCAAGGGACCTGGAGCTGCATTTTGCCCCAATCACAGCCGAAAATGACTTTCAGCGCCCCTGGCTATTTATTTTGTCGTATTTGATATTATCATACAGCAAATAAGGGAACCCGTCAAGAAAAACTTTTTAAACCGGCCGGGCCTAAAAAAGAAAAAGGCCCCAAAGGGCCTTTTTGGCTGTAGGCTGCCGGCAGTTATTTGTGGGCGGCGTCGTACTTTTCCATCTCCTCGGCAATGATGCGCTGCAGCCGGGCCGCTTTATCTGCATCCAGGTCGATCCAAAGGGCCTCCCGGTCGTAGATGGGGGTGAAAAATTCCTTGGACAGGGCGGCAGCCTGGGCGGCCAGCTCCGGCTGCTCCGGATGTTCGGCGGCCTGCTGGCGCAGGGCGGTTATCTCCTGGAATTTTTCTACATTTGCCGGGATGTTGCAGATGGAGCGGGCTGGCAGGCCCACCGGGCTTTTTCCGAATATCCGGGCATAGGCACAGGCAGCAACCACATAGGAGCCGTAGGGGGAGGCGTGCTCGCCGTCCACCCAGTAGAGGTCAATATCCGGCTCCTGCTGCTGTACCCGCTGGAACACCTGGCCCACCGGGGAACAGGCCACGCCGGTTTTCTCCCGCAGGGCATCGAAGATGTCGAACATCTTCTGCTGGTTTTCCGGGAAGCGGCGTTCGGCCCAGGTGATGGTGGCCACCGGCTGAACCCCGGCGTTCCGGGCCAGCTCAATCAGGGTGGAGGCATCCTGCAGGGTTTCCTCCAAAGGCGGGCAGGGGTGGGCGGCCTGCTGGAACACCATGTAATCGAACCCGCCCTGTATCAGGCCGTACCGCAGTTCCCACTGCTGGCTCAGGTGCCACTGCAGGTGTACGCCCGGATGGGCCTGCATGGTAACCTCGGCGTCGGCTGTGCCGCTTTCCCGGCAGAGCATCTGGAACACACTGGGCATGTCGTTGAAGAAGGTGTGGCTGTTCCCTACAAATAGCACCTTGATTTTTTCCATAAAAAGTACCTCGCTGTTCTGTGAAATTTTGTCTGCCCAGCGCCTTTTATCCCGGGGCAATACAATGCTTTGCCAAATGTAGGTATCCATAGTGGTGTGGCCCTGGAAGACGATGGCAATGATCCTTGCTATTATTATCACACAAAAGCACAGCTGTTGCAAGGAGATTAACGGGATATTTCACAAACAGAAAGAGCATAGCGCAGTTTTGGCAGGTTTATGCAAATTCCTCTAAGCGCTTCATGCAAAGTGACGAAAAGAGGGGATGGTTGCCCGGATGTCCAGGCTGCCATATAAAAAGCCCGCCCTGCAAGTTTTTTGCAGGGCGGGCAGGGGGTTAGGCCGGTTCCCGGTGGGAAACACTCTTGATTTTGTTGTAATATTTTTCGGTGTAGCGGTTGTACTGCTCGTTGTAGTCGCCAATCTCGCCGGAGTGCAGCTGCATGATGTAGGTGTGGTGGTCAATCTCCTCCCCGGCACCGCTGCGGTGGTAGTCCAGCATATAAACCCCCACATTGGAGCAGTGGTCGGCAATACGCTCAATACAGGAGAGGGACTCCACAAACGGGAAAGCGGCGTCTACGGTGCACTGGCTGTTGCGCAGCCGGTCGATATGGCGGTCCTTCAGGGTTTCCTCCATCAGGTCCACCACCTCCTCCAGCGGCTCGATGCTTTGGGCCAGCACCAGGTCCCGGCTTTCAAAGCTGGCCACAGCCATGTCGATAATCTCCTTGACGGCGTCACCGATGGTGGCAATTTCATATCTGGCCTGGGGGGAGAAAACCGATTCGGTGGCCTGCATGGTTTCGGCAAATTCCACCAGGTTGATGGAGTAGTCGCCAATCCGTTCAAACTCGCTGAGGATGTGCAGCAGGGCCGAAATGGCGCCGCTGTCCCGCTCGTTCAGGTTGTCCTGGGGGATTTTGAGCATATAGTTGCCCAGGCGGTCCTCCAGGCGGTCGATAACATCCTCCCGCTCCCGGATTTTTTCAGCTTCCTTGGCGTTGTACTGTTCCAGCTGGCGGATGCTGGCAGAAAAGTTTTTCCGGGCCAGCTTGCCCATCTGTACAACGGCATCCCGGCTGTGCTGGATGGCCAGGCCGGGGGAGGTGAGCAGGCGGTCGTCCAGGGCGATGGTGGGGTCGTCCAGCTCGTCGGCGGTTTTGTTGTCGGGAATCAGCTTTACCACCAATTTTTCCAGCAGGGCAATAAACGGGATGAACAGGAGGGTAACTCCGATATTAAAGATGGTGTGGAAATCGGCGATGCCGCCCTTGTCAATGGGGTTTTCCCAGAAGGAAAAGGGCATGGCGGCGTGAACCATATAGGTGCCCACCAGGAACACAGCGGTGCCGATGATGTTAAAGGAGAGATGCACGGCGGCAGTGCGCTTGGCGTTTTTGGAGGCGCCAATAGAGGAGAGGATGGGGGTGATACAGGTGCCAATGTTCTGGCCCATGATAATGGGAAAAGCCGCCGAGTAGGTAATCATCCCGGTGGAACTCAGAGCCTGCAAAATACCCACCGAGGCGGAGGAGGACTGGATAATGGCGGTTACTCCAGCGCCCACCAGCACGCCCATAACCGGGTTGGAAAGGGAGGCAAACAGGTCGGCAAAGGCGGGGGACTGGCTCAGGGGTCTTACGGCGCCCTCCATATTAAACATACCGGTGAACAGGATACAGAACCCCAGGAGAATCTCCCCCAGGTTTTTCATCTTCTGCTTTTTGCTGCCCATAATCATCAAAATGCCCACAATGCCCACCAGCGGGGCCAGGGTGGAGGGCTTGAGCAGCATGAGGATAAAGTTATCCGAGCTGATGTCCGAAAGGCGCAGGATATGGGCGGTGATGGTGGTACCGATATTGGCGCCCATAATAATGCCAATGGCTTGCCGCAGCCCAAGAATGCGGGCGTTTACTAAACCTACTACAATTACTGTGGTGGCGGAGGAGGACTGGATGGCCGCTGTAACCAGCGCACCCAGGGCAATGCTTTTTGGCACATTGTTGGTGAGTTTTTCCAGCGTTTGTTCCAGGCGGCCGCCAGAGAGCTTTTCCAGCCCGCTGCCCAGCATGGACATGCCATAGAGAAACAGCGCCAGGCCGCCCAGCAGCGATACAATCATGAAAAAATCCATAAAAACAGTTCCATCCTTTGCAGTTTCCACCGGCAGGCGCTGTGGGATAAAAAGGTCCGCCGGCATGGTTGTAATTCCTTCTTTTTTACAAAATACAGTATAGCATTTTTCAGCAGGCATGTATGTAAAGCGCAGGTAAAGAGCCTGTAATTTCTTATTTGCAGGAAGTTTTTCATTTTTACGGATAAATTCCAACCGTTTGGCGCACAATAATTTTGTATGAAACCTCTGACTGCTTTCGACAAAATGTGCTATACTATAAAAGCGGGAAGAAGAAAAGCGGCCGCCGGACGGCGGTGGATACAACGGTTTGAAATGGAGGAATGTAGTAATGATAAATAAATGGACGGCGCTGTTTGCGGCGCTGACCCTGACAGTGGGCCTGGCTGCCTGTACAACCAACCGGGGCGAGGAACGGTCCTCCTCCTCTCAGCCAGAGCAGTCCTCCAGCTCCAGCAGTGTGCCGGAGCAGTCCAGCTCCCGGGAGGAACGCTCGGAGCCGCAGGAGGAAGAAAACAGCCCCTCCCTGTATGCCGAGCCCACAATGGGCAGCGACTTTGCCAAGGTGGAGCAGCTCTCCGGCAATGCTGTTACCTGGGGCCCGGCCACCAATATGGACGAGCAGAACCGCCCCATTGCCTGCGTGCAGCTGCAGGAGAAGTATGGCGCATATAATGCAAACTTCATCGGCCCCAACGAAAAGCGGATTTTCCTCACCTTTGACGAGGGGTATGAAAACGGCAATACAGCCGGTATTCTGGATGTGCTCAAGGAAAAAGAGGTACAGGCTGTCTTTTTTGTTACCGGGCACTATGTAAAAACCAACCCGGAACTGGTGCAGCGGATGATTGACGAGGGGCATATTGTGGGCAACCACAGCTGGGGGCATATCAATTTCCCCAACAGCACCCCCCAGGAGATGTACGACGATATTGAGGAACTGCACAACTATGTCAAGGAGAACTTTGGCTACACCATGTTCCTGTTCCGCTACCCCGAAGGGGTGTTCAGCGAGCAGAGCCTGGCTGTACTACAGGATGCCGGCTATCAGACCGCTTTCTGGAGCTATGCCTATAATGACTGGGACCAGAACAACCAGCCTGACCCCACCACAGCCTATGGCAAGGTGGTGAAGGCGCTGCACCCAGGGGCCATCTACCTGCTGCACGCTGTGTCCACCACCAATACCGAGATTCTGGGGGATTTTATTGACGAGGCCCGCAGCCAGGGGTACGAGATTGCCCCATACAGCATCCCGCCGGTGGGCAGCAGTGAGCCCGCTGCACCCCAGGCGGACGAATAAAAAAGAAACACCCGGCGCCACAGGCGTCCGGGTGCTTTTTTCTAAAGGGAAAAGTGCAGCTTTTCTGCATCCAGGCGATCGGCCAGCCAGCGAAACACCGGTTCGGCCTGGGCGGGGTCCCGCACCGAAAAGTCGATGACAGTGCTCCGGCCGTTTTCCATTGTCAGCCGCAGCAGCGGAATGTTTACTATCCCCACCGAGCGGGAGCGCCGCTCCACTGCCTGTACCTGCTCCAGCGGCAGGATGAGCAGCCGGCCCTTGTTGCGGCTGATGAGGAAGCCGGGTAGCAGATGCAGTTCCCCATAGGCCACCTTGTAGATGGGATGGGGGGCGGGGTATTCCTGATCGATGCGGTATTTTTCCGCATCCCAAAGGGAATCGGTGGCATCCCGCAGCTGCCGGACTGCCCGCCGGTAGGCCACGGCCAGTACCACTACCGCATAGACGATAAAAGCTAACAGCTGCTGCCGGGCTGAGGGGACCAGCCATATAAGCAGCAAGCAGAGGAGGAAGCCAATCAGGCACCAGGAGAGGCGCCGGAATTCCCCAAGCATAAAATCCTGTTTTAACTGTTTCATCAATGCCTCCCGATGGTGTACAGGCGGGTGCCTTGTTGCATTTGTTGATATAGAAAAATAGTAAAAATATTGATGGCAAAACTACAAAGAGCTTGCAAATAATAGCGAATTTGGCAGGCTCTTTTTCTGTTTGATGCTATTTAATAAATAGCAGATGGCTATGCCGAGGAACTTATAGGCGTACATACAGAAAAGCCCTCAAGGTTTTGAGAGCCGCTGTTTTCCCAGAGAAGCCCAGCGGCAGCCCGGTAGTAAAGCCCGGCAGCCGCTGAAACGCTTCAGATTTAGGTGTTTTTCAATGCCTTCTGTACCAGCTGGCTCAGCTCATCCCCGGTGAGGATAAACTCCCGGTCGGCCTCGGCAATATCCCACAGATAATGGGCGTCGGAGGATACCACCGCCCGGCAGTTCTGCAGGGCTGCTTCCACATCCGGCCGGCTTTCGGGCTGGTAGCGGGGGGTGACCTCCATGCAGGAAAAATGGCACTCGGCCGGCACCGAACCCAGCACTGCCAGGATGCTGTTGGCATCCTTGTCAATGTGGGCGGGGAAACAGATGCCGCCGTGCTGCTTTACCAGTGCCGGAACCTGGGTGATGGAGAGGGCGGCGGCGTTTATCAGCAGCTTTTCCTCCTCCCCGGCGGGGTTATCCAGCCAGTCGGTGTAAAGCTGGCGGCCGAAAACCTCCGGCTTGTTTTTGGTATTTGGCAGCAGCCGGTAAATCTCGGCGGAAAAAGCCTCGGCGCTGTCGCAGTCCGGAAAAAGGCAGACAGCGTGGATGTCCTCGGAGGTGTTAATCTCCATTCCGGGGATGAAGCCAATGCCCGCCTGCCGGGCGGCCAACTGGGTGGCCCGGCAGTTGCCGCAGCTGTTGTGGTCGGTCAGGGCAATGCAGTTCAGGCCCTTCAGCCGGGCCATGTTGACAATGTTATTGGGGGTCATGTCGTCATCCCCGCAGGGGGAGAGGCAGGAGTGTATATGTAAATCACAATAAATCTTCATAGCAGCAAATCGATCCTCTTTGCGGTTTCAAATATGGGGGCGGCTGTACGGTACACAGTAACCCCTTCGTCCTCGGCTTTGGTAATACAGTCGTCACTGAAGGCGGTGTCGGCGGCCAGTATCACACAGGCCACATCCGCCAGGGAGGCCACAGCAATGGTGTTCCTGTTGCCCATCACCGTTACCCAGGCGCTGTTTGCCGGTGCCTGGGCCATTGCCAGGCTGAGCAGGTCGCAGCAGTATATACAGGTAATTTCCCGGGCCTCTGCCGGGCGGGTTAGTTTTGTCAGCCCGTCCAGCTGGTCCAGCTGCAGGGTGGTCATACCAGAACCTCCTCCTTGTCTGTCTGTTGGGCAAGCCCCTCCCGGAGCTTGTAGATGCACATATCCTCGCTGGCCCGGCCCATGACAATATCGGTGGCCATTGCCCGGCAGGAGGGGGCCCCGCAGGCGCCGCAGTCCATGCCGAACAGCCGGCTTTCCACTTCGTCAATGCGGTTTAGCAGCTCCATTGCGGTGGCCAGGTCCTGGTCCAGGCTGAGCACCTCGCAGAACTGGATGGGATGGTCGAACAGCAGCAGGCGCTCCTCCACCCCCCGGGGCTGGTAACCGGTGACGGCCAGGTTTTTTTGCATCCGCTGCATTTTGGCCCGGGCCATAAACGGGTTTTCCACCGTTAAAATGCCCCCGACACAGCCGCCGGGGCAGGCGTTGAGTTCCACAAAGTCCACACCGGTGATGTGTTCGTCCTCCAAATCCTCCAGCACCCGGATGATGTTTTCAATGCCATCGGCAGCCAGATAGTTTTCATGTGTAAGGGAGGCGGCCTCCCCGCCGCTGATGCCCCAGCCCAGCCCCATTTTGCCGCACAGCTCGCCATACTCCGGCAGGTCGGGGCGCTTCATGGCGGCCAGCAGGGTGGGGTAAACATCCTTGATGGAAACAACCAGGTCCACGGCGCTTTTATCAAAGCCCAAAGGGTCCCGGCAGGCGGTGGATTTGGCCGGGCAGGGGGAAAGGAACACGGTGCCTACCTCCTCGGGTGTGCAGCCCATCTTGGCACAGAAATCCCGCTTGGCCAGCCGGGCCGCCACCTCCACCGGGGGCAGGATGGGCAGGATATGGTTGATTAGGTTGGGGAAACGGGTGCGAATCAGGCGCACCACCACCGGGCAGGCACAGCTGATGGCCGGCAGGGTCAGTTTCCCTTCCCGCAGGTACTGGTCGGTGAGGGAGGAAACCATCTCCGCCCCCTTGGCCACCTCGTACACCTCGTCAAACCCCAGGCCGTACAGCCCCCGGAGTACCGGGAGCTGGTCCCGCAGGTTGTTGAACTGGGCGTACAGAGAGGGGGCCGGCAGGGCAATGGTATACCGGAACCGCCGGGCGCTGTCCCGGGAATCCACCACGGCCGATTTGGCATGGTGGGGGCAGATGGAGATGCACTCGCCGCAGTCGATGCACAGCTCCTTGGTAATAAAGGCCTTGCCGTCCCGCACCCGGATGGCGCCGGTGGGGCAGCGCTTGACACAGTTGGTGCAGCCCACGCACAGCTCCTTATTCAGTTTTACCGAATGGAAAAAGGATTCCAAAGCCTCTCTCCCCTCCTCTCTGCCGCAGCAGCGGCGAATGGGTGGTTACAGCAGAACCGCCATGCGTACAGTAGTGCCCTGGCCCACCACCGAGCTAACCTCAATTTCATCGGTGTACTTTTTCATATTGGGCAGCCCCATGCCGGCGCCAAAGCCCAGGCTCCTGGCCTGGTCCGACGCGGTGGAGTACCCCTCCTGCATGGCAAGGGCAATATCGGGAATGCCTTTGCCATGATCCTCCAGTACCATGTCCACCCGCTGGGGGGTCACCGATACAATCACCTCGCCTCCGCCGCCGTGGATGACCATGTTAATCTCCCCTTCATAGAGGGCGATGGATACCCGGCGGATGGCGGCTGGGTCGATGCCCAGGCGTTTCAGGCGGTTCTTTACAGTGCTGGATGCCTCCCCGGCCCGGGAATAGTCATCCCCAGGGACAACAAAGCGGAAGGTCAGCTCGCTCATCGGGCGCCGCCCTCCAGCCCGGCGCCGAATAGCTTGCCGCAGGCGGTGAACATCCGGTGCTCGGTGGACAGCAGTACAATGCCGTATTCCGACGCCAGCTGAATCATGGCGTCATCCGGGTGTTTGCCCCGGACAAAGATGATGCAGACAAAATCCATCATCTCGGCAGTGCGGATAACCTGGGGGTTTACCAGGCCGGTGAGCAGCACCGACTGGTCCTTTACATAGGCTAGCACATCGCTCATCAGGTCGCTGCCGCAGGCGTTCTGCACCTCTTTTTCCCACAGCTTCTCCTCTCCCCAGACAACCTCGGCGTCCAGGAGCTGTATTATGTCTTTGATTTTCATTTGTTTCTACCTCCAAAAGTAGGGTGACCTCCCTCTCCCGGCCGCACAGGCAGGAAAGGGCTTTATCCGTATGGTGTTGCAACTATGTTATTATTATAGCAACAAAATTCTGCCTAATCAACTATGAAAAAGGGGGATTGGCGCACAATAATATCTAATATGCACAAATCGCCGGTTATATTTTAGCACATTGCTGCAATAGAATAGAAGGTAGTTATGGAATATGCATAAACACTTGCTGCATATTGCCAAAGATTGGGGAGGTATTTTGATATTTTTTTTGACGATTTGCTATGGATTTTTTTGTCCGATTTTGCTATAATTTAAGGGATTTATAGGCTGATAATGTTTAAGTACACTAAATTAGTCTACTACCAAATACGATGAGATTGATTCCATCAAGGAGGTTTGATTTCAAATGGCTAACAAAAAGTCGGCAGTCCCATTCAATGTCACTCCCGAGCAGGAACAGAAGCTGAATCAGGCGCTGCAGGAGCTCAAGGGCACCCGGGGCGCGTTGATGCCCGCCCTGCAAAAGGCACAGGAGATTTTTGGCTATCTGCCCATTGAGGTGCAGCAGCGGGTGGCGCTGGGGCTGGATATTCCCCTGGAGGAGGTTTACGGCGTATCCACCTTCTATTCCCAGTTTACGCTCAACCCCAAGGGCCAGTACAAAATTTCGGTTTGCCTGGGTACAGCTTGCTATGTAAAAGGCTCCGGCAGCCTGTATGAGGCTTTGAAGGAAAAGCTGGGCATCGATGGTGGCGAATGCACCGAGGACGGCAAGTTTTCGCTGGATGCCTGCCGCTGCATCGGCGCCTGCGGCCTGGCCCCGGTCCTCACCATCAACGACGATGTATATGGCCGGCTGATTGTGGACGATTTGGACGATATCCTGGCCAAATACCAGAACTGACAGGCGAAGGGAACAGGAGGGCGCAGCCATGCAGGAGCTTTCGCTGAACATACTGGATATTGCGGAAAATTCGGTGGCGGCCGGCGCCACCCGGGTGGTCATTGGCATTGTGTACACCCCCGGCCCGGCCCCGCTGCTCACCATAACAATAACCGATGATGGCCATGGCATGGATGAGGATACGGTGCGCCGGGTGGCCGACCCGTTCTATACCACCCGCACCACCCGCAAGGTGGGGATGGGCACCGCCCTGTTTAAGCAGGCGGCGGAACTCACCGGCGGCAGCTTTTCGGTGCAGTCCAGGCTGGGCATTGGCACTGTTGTTACTGCGGCGCTGCACCCCGACCATCTGGATGCTGTCCCCCTGGGGGATGTGGCGGCCACCTACGCGGCGCTGGTGCAGACCAGCCCGGAGATGGAGTTTGTGCTCCGGGTGTGCCGGAAGGGGGAGGACCCGCAGGAGTTTGTAGCCGATACGGCGCAGTTCCGGGAGATTTTGCAGGGGGTGCCGCTGAACAGCGCCCCGGTGGTGCAGTTTATTAGCGACTATGTCCGGGAAAACCTGGCCCAGACATTGGGGGAGGACCTGTTCCTCTGAGTTGGGCGGCGCAGTTTACCAGGAAAGTTTGGGTAGATATAAAGATAAAAGACCATTTTTTATAGCGGTGCAGGGCGAGAGAACCCTACCGGCAAGTGAACGAGAGTTTCAGAAGGGAGAACAGCAGTAAAATGAAAAGTTTGGCAGAACTTCAGGCGCTCCGGGACCAGATGAAGGATCAAATGGGCATCCGGCATGACGCCAAGGACAACATCCGGGTAGTGGTGGGCATGGCCACCTGTGGCATTGCCGCCGGTGCCCGTCCGGTGCTTCAGCGCCTTACCGAGGAGGTAGCAAAGAGAAGCCTGCAGAATGTTACCGTGGCCCAGACCGGCTGCATTGGCATCTGCCAGTACGAACCGGTGGTGGAAGTGTTTGAAAACGGCAAGGAAAAGGTGACCTATGTTAAGATGACTGCGGAAAAGATGGCACGGGTGGTAACCGACCATCTGGTAAACGGCAACCCCGTTGTCGAGTACACCATCGGCGCAGCCACCGAGGCTATCAATCAGTAGGGAGGAAGCAGAACAATGTATCGTTCTCATGTGCTTGTCTGCGGAGGTACCGGCTGTACCTCCTCCGGCAGTGAAAGAATTGTCCGTGCGCTGGAAAACAACATTAAAAGCATGGGCCTGGAAGAGGAAGTAAAGGTTATTAAAACGGGCTGCTTTGGCCTCTGTGCCCTGGGGCCCATTATGATTGTCTACCCCGAAGGGTCGTTTTACTCCCGGGTACAGGTGGATGACATCCCCGAAATTGTAGAGGAGCATCTGCTCAAGGGGCGTATTGTAAAGCGCCTGCTCTACACCGAAACCGTTCAGGAAAATACAGTAAAGAGCCTGGACCAGACCGATTTTTATAAAAAGCAGCTGCGGGTTGCCCTGAAAAACTGCGGCGTTATCGACCCGGAGAATATCAACGAATACATTGCCTACGAGGGCTACCAGGCTCTGGGCAAGGTGCTCACCGAGATGACCCCGGAGGAGGTTGTAAAAACCATCAAGGACTCCGGCCTGCGGGGCCGCGGCGGCGGCGGTTTCTCCACCGGCATGAAGTGGAGCTTTGGCGCGGCCAGCAAGGCGGACCAGAAATATGTGGCCTGTAACGCCGATGAGGGTGACCCCGGTGCCTTTATGGACCGCTCCATCCTGGAGGGCGACCCCCATGTTATCATCGAGGCCATGGCCATTGCCGGCTATGCCATCGGGGCAACCAAGGGCTTTGTTTACATCCGTGCCGAGTATCCCATTGCGGTACAGCGGCTACAGCACGCCATCGACCAGGCCCGGGAAGTGGGGCTGCTGGGCGAGAATATTATGGGCACCGGCTTTAACTTTGATATGGAGCTGCGCCTGGGCGCCGGCGCCTTTGTCTGCGGCGAGGAAACAGCGCTGATGACCTCAATTGAAGGGAAGCGCGGCGAGCCCCGGCCCCGTCCGCCTTTCCCCACTACATCGGGTATTTTTGATAAGCCCACTGTGCTCAACAATGTGGAAACCTACGCCAATGTCCCCCAGATTATTCTCAAGGGCGCCGAGTGGTTCCGCTCCATCGGTACCGAGCGCAGCGCCGGCACCAAGGTGTTTGCGCTGGGCGGCAAAATCCACAACACCGGCCTGGTGGAGGTGCCGATGGGCACCACCCTGCGGGAGATTGTGGAGGAGATTGGCGGTGGCATCCCGGACGGCAAAAAGTTCAAGGCTGCCCAGACCGGCGGCCCCTCCGGCGGCTGTATCCCCGCCGAATATATGGATATTAAAATTGATTACGACAGCCTGCTGGAAATCGGCTCGATGATGGGCTCCGGCGGTTTGATTGTTATGGATGAGACCAACTGTATGGTGGATATTGCCAAGTTCTACCTGGAATTTACTGTGGATGAGAGCTGCGGCAAGTGTACCCCCTGCCGGATTGGCACCAAGCGCCTGTATGAGCTGCTGGATAAGGTTTCCAAGGGCAAGGCCACCATGGAGGATCTGGACAAGATGGAGGACCTGTGCTACTACATCAAGGAAAACTCCCTCTGTGGCCTGGGCCAGTCTGCCCCCAACCCGGTGCTGAGTACCCTCAAGTACTTCCGGGAGGAGTATATTGCCCACATCCAGGAAAAGAGATGCCCCGCCGGCGTATGTAAGGATCTGCTGCGTTTTACAGTGGATGCCAGCAAGTGCCGCGGCTGTACTCTGTGTGCCCGGTCCTGCCCGGTGAACGCCATCAGCGGCAAGGTGAAGGAGCCGCATGTAATTGATAACGATAAATGTGTAAAGTGCGGCACCTGTATCGAAAAATGCCGCTTTGGCGCCATTATCAGAAAGTAGGTTGAGCAATCGATATGGATATGGTAAATATAAAAATCAACGGCGCGCCGTACAGTGTGCCTGTGGGCAGTACCATTCTGGAAGCTGCCCGATATGCGGGAATTCACATCCCCACCCTCTGCTTCCTCAAGGATATCAACGAAATTGGCGCCTGCCGTATCTGCGTGGTGGAAGTGGTAGGGGCCAAAAACCTGGTGGGCGCCTGTGTATACCCGGTGGCCGAAGGGATGCAGATCCTCACCTCCTCCCCCAAGGTGTTTGAATCCAGGAAGAGAACGCTGGAGCTGATTCTCTCCACCCATGACAAGAAGTGCCTGACCTGTGTCCGGGCCGGTTCCTGCGAGCTGCAGCGGCTCTGCCGGGAGTTTAAGGTGGAGGACGAAAACTACTACCAGGGCGAGGATATCCGCTACGAAGTGGACGATACCGCTGTACATATGTACCGGGATAACAACAAGTGCATCCTCTGCCGGCGCTGTGTGGCTGCCTGTTCCAAGCTGCAGGGCATTGGCGTCATCGGCCCCAACGACCGCGGCTTTAAGACCCACATCGGCTGTGCCTTTGAGCAGAATTTGGGGGATGTAGCCTGCGTATCCTGCGGGCAGTGCATCGTGGCCTGCCCCACTGGCGCCATTGCCGAAAAGGACGATACCGACGAGGTTTGGAAGGCTTTGGCCGACCCGAGCAAGCATGTTATTGTTCAGACAGCCCCTTCCATCCGGGTAACACTGGGCGAGGCCTTTGAAATGCCCATTGGCACCAATGTTACAGGCAAAATGGTGTCCGCCCTGCGGCGCCTGGGCTTTAACGCCGTGTATGACACCGACTTTGCCGCCGACCTCACCATTGTAGAGGAGGCCACCGAGTTTATCGAGCGGGTGAAGAACGGCGGAGCGCTGCCGATGATTACCTCCTGTTCTCCCGGCTGGGTGGAATACTGCGAGCATTACTACCCCGAGTTTATCCCCAACCTGTCCAGCTGCAAGAGCCCCCAGCAGATGTTTGGCGCTGTAGCCAAAACCTGGTATGCCCAGAAGATGGGCCTGGATCCCAAGGATATTTTTGTAGTAGGCGTTATGCCCTGTACAGCCAAGAAGTTTGAAACAAAGCGTGAGGACCAGTCCGCTGCCGGCGAGGGCATTGCCGATGTGGATGTGGCCATCACCACCCGGGAGCTGGCCCGTATGATCGAGCGGGCGGGCATCAACTTTGCCCACCTGCCGGACAGCGAGTTTGACACTCCTCTGGGCATCTCCACCGGCGCGGGCTCCATCTTTGGCGCCACCGGCGGCGTAATGGAGGCCGCCCTGCGTACAGCAGCCGATTGGCTCACCGGCGGCGAGATGAAGAAGATTAACTTTGAGGAAGTGCGCGGCGTTGCCGCCATCAAGGAAGCCACCTACCACATTGGTGATTTGGAGCTGCGTGTGGCCGTCACTTCCGGCCTTGCCAATGCCAAGAAGGTGCTGGAAAGCGTTAAGAGCGGCGAGAAGAAGTACGACTTCATCGAAATTATGGGTTGTCCCGGCGGCTGTGTAAACGGCGGCGGCCAGCCGGTGCAGCCGGCCGAGGTGCACAACTTCTATGACCTGCGCGCCCTGCGTGCAGCCGGCCTGTATGCCGACGATGCCGGCAAGGCCCTGCGCAAGAGCCACGAGAACCCGGCCATCCAAGAGCTGTATAAGGAGTTCTTCGGGGAGCCCGGCAGCCACAAGGCCCACGAAGTGCTGCATACCCATTACAGCGAGAGAAGCCGGTTCTAAGATAGAAAGGACGACAAAATGTTTGAGATTGAAAAGGTGGGTATGGGGGAGATTGACCGGATCCGCCCCCTGTGGCAAAAGCTGATTGAGGCCAATGCCGATAATTCCCCTTACTTTAAGGAGTATTATGGCACCTTTGACTTTGAAATACGCAAGGGGTTCCTCCGGGAAAAGCTGGCCAGCGGCGCCGAACTGTATACGGCTGTACTGGTGGATGCCGACACCCAAACCGACGCTGGTTTTGTCACTGCTACCTACAACCGGGAAGAATCCTCCGGGGAGATTGAGATGCTCTACCTGCGGGAGGAATACCGGGGCCAGGGGATGGGCCGCAAGCTGTTCCAGCTGGCGCTGTCCTGCCTGGATGTAAACGGTATACGCGACCGGAAGCTGTGCGTGACCTATGGCAATGATGCAGCCCTGCGCCTGTACCAGAGCTTTGGGTTCTACCCCTTTACCATCGACTGCCTGCAAAAAGATCAGTAACCGGATAGGGAAAAAGCTGCAAAAAGGGATGAAGCCGTTGGGCTTTCATCCCTTTTTGTTGGGTGAAACGCGCGTTTTAAGGGGGATACCATGCCGCAGATGAACAAGGGTGGAAAATTCGTTTTTGGCAAATCGGTTGTCGGGGGGGATGGAGCCATCCAAATCCCGGCGCAGGCTGTAGAGGAATACCAGATTACCATCGAAGAGAAGGTGTACCTATTCACTGGCAGTAAAAGCACAGGTGGGTTTTGTGTTACAAGAAAAGGGCTGCTGCAACCATCTTTGCTGGGCCATATTTTAACCGAAAACACAGGCTTACAGCAGTATCAGCTGCCGCCGGGCAGGTTTATCCGATACAAGGGGCGGCACTATTGCTGGCTGCCCATTTCCGGCACCGGACGCATTGTTCTAAATGGGGAGTGCATGGGCTTTTTACAGCTAAAACCGGGCATGCAGCTGCTATCCATTCGCAGCAGCAATATTGCGTTTACAATGGGTGCCAAAGGCCCTTTGCTGAAACGGGCAGAGGCCTATGCTGGCACAATTCCAACAGTTTAAGGGATGATAGAGAGGACAGGGCTGTTTTCAGCTTTCTGCCGTCGGGAAAAGGAGAACAGGGCTTGTATATTGTAAAGGCCGGGCAATTATTCTATAATAAAGGCAAAACCCGCGGCTTTTGGGCCCGCCGCCGGGAGTTTTTTATAAAACAAAAGTAAAGAAGGGACTAAAATGTCAGAGGCATTGGACGCTGTCCGCCGGCGTATTGAGGCGCTGGGGATGGATTTTCAGTTTACTAAGGCGATTCATACCGGCATGAATGGGATAGAGCGGGAAACCTGGCTGCTCGAATACCAGGGGAGCCAGTTTGTCTATGTGGCCGGGCAGAAAAATGTGGTTTTGGGCTGGGATGTCCAGCAGTGCCCCCTGGGCGAAGGGGTGCTGGAGTGCCTGCGGGAGGAGTGCGCCCTGGGGCAGGATTACTATCAGGATACCATGGAGGATTTGAAGGAATACTACCAGAAGCAGATGGAAAAAGCAGCCGGGAATACCGAAAAGATAGAGGAACTGCGCCAGAACCTGGCAGAAGAGCTGCAAAATTATGAGGAAGAGCAAAAAGAAAGCGGCTGCACAGGCTGGGAAGATTTTTTGGCAAAGTGGAACGAAAAGCTGTCCCAGTGCCTGTCCCCGCTGCGCACGGCCGATATTGGCGATATGCTGGTGGAGGTGGACAGCCGCTACATTGAGGAGGATTTGCATTCGCTGCCCCAGGCGGTGGAGCTCCTCAAGGCGGGCCCCTTTACATTGGCCACCGAGGACGAGTGGGAATACCTCTGCAACGGCGGCGCCCGCACCCTGTACCGCTGGGGCGACGCCCTCAGTGAGGTGCGGGACGAGATATACAATGTGGGGGCAGTCAGCAACCGTCAGGAGATAGAGGGCAGCATATTGGAGCGCCCGAATATGCTGGGCCTGTTCCTGGCCTACGATTCCTACCGGATGGAGATTATTGACAATATCGAGTATACAAAGGGTGGGGACGGCGGTTGTTCGCTCTGCGGCGGAGATGGGCCCATCCATGTGCTGCCCTGTTACTCTGCTTTCTACCGGGAAGCGGCCCATAACCTTGGCAGCCTGTCCAAAAACTACTACTGCTATCGGCGGATTATCCGGCTGCCGTAACCCGGATTTTTAGGAGGAGAAGATCATGGAATTTGCAATTATCCCCAAACAGGACAGCATCCCGCCCTTTGACCCAGACGCAGTTGCAGTCAAGCATATCGAGTATTACCCCTATGGCGGAACCTTTGAGGAGGGGGACATCACACCGGATTTGATTGCAAAGATCCTAAAAGAGGTGCCCAAAGGCATTGGGGTCTATCTGTTTTTGGACCCCGACGGGGAATGCGACTGGATGGAAGTGGTTTCCGACGGGGAATGGCTGTCCCTGGGCTGCAGCTTTGAGGGGAATGAGAACTATTACTCCTACAACCCCGATTTTGCAGATACCATCCACCGGGTGGAGGAGATGGATTTTTCCGATGGCGAGGTCTATACATCAATGGACAGCGGCGGCCAATCCCCCATCCCCAAAATCCAGGCCATTACAGATATGCAGGCCGGTGTCAGGGCGGTGGAGTACTTTATCCGGACAGGCAAGCTCTATCCGGGAATTGACTGGGCCTATTCGCTTTTTTGAGAAAAATGTACCCGGCAGGAGGGGCTTATGCAGAGTATCCCGGCTAAAACCATTGTAACCCGCACCAAAAGCGAGGAATGGTTCGGCGCCCGCTATAATATGAACATCTACCGGGGGTGCTGCCACGGCTGCATCTACTGTGACAGCCGCAGCAGCTGTTACCGCAACCCGGACTTTGATACTGTAAAGGTCAAGGAAAACGCCCTGGAGATTATCCGGGGGGACCTGCGCCGAAAAGTGCAGAAAGGGGTGGTGGCCACCGGCGCCATGAGCGACCCTTACAACCCTTTTGAACAGCAGCTGAAGTTGACCCGGCATGCTCTGGAGCTGCTGTGGGCCTATGGCTTTGGGGCGGCGGTGGACACCAAAAGCGACCTGATTGTCCGGGATAGGGACATTTTATCGGACATTGCAGAGCAGATGCCGGTGCTGGTGAAGTTTAGCATCACCGCCGCGGATGAGGAAACCGCCGCCAAGATTGAACCCCATGCCCCCTCCACTGCCCGCCGGTTTGCGGCCATGGAGCAACTGGCTGGGGCAGGGCTGTTCACCGGGCTGCTGCTGATGCCGGTGCTGCCCGGCATCACCGACAGCCGGGAGAATATCCGGGAGCTGATTCACCGGGCGGCGGCAGCCGGGGCCCGGTTTGTGTACACCTATCCCGGCCTGACCATGCGGGAGGGGCAGCGGGAGTATTTCTATGCCGCTTTGGACCGGGAGTATCCCGGCTTCAGCGCCCGCTATCAGCGGCGGTATGGCGGCAGATACCACTGCCCGGCGCCCGGCGCCAAGGCGCTGTGGGAGCTCTGCCAGGAGGAATCGGCCCGGTTGGGGCTGCTCACCGATATGCGGGGGATTATTGCCGCCTCCCGGCAGGGCTATGGGGAACAGCTCAGCCTCTTTTAAAAAAACAGGGTGCAGGCCGTATGGCTTGCACCCTGTTCTTCTATTCTGCCTGGAGGTTGGAGCGGTAGGTAAAACCGCCGTCCTCCCGGTCCTCGATGGTCAGGATATAGGCGCTGTCCGGGTTGCCGGTGATATAGTCGTAGCGCTGGTAGTGGATTTTTAGCAGGCTGCCCTCCCGCTCCCACTGGGTAATGCGCAGGCAGAAAGGCCCGCCGCCCCGGCCGCCTTCGTAGTGGATGCTGTTTTCCTCCGGGTAGTAGCACTGGGTGTCATCGTTGTCATAGCGCTTGGCGGCGGCAACCACCACCTCCTCGGTTATCCCCTCAAAGTAGCGGGAGAGGGTGGCGGCCACATCGGGCACCAGCCAGATATAGTCCTCCGGGGAAGAAAAACCCTTCCCCTCATAGCGGCAGATATCCTCACACAGGAACAACAGGTTCAGTTCCTGGGCGCTTTGCCAATCCCGGAACATGGCTGTGTAGGCAATGGGGGCAATATAGGTTTGATAAAGGGCGTCCCGTTCCTCCGCATTGGGGTAGAGGTCCCGGTCGTTGATGAGTTTATAGCCGGTTGGTTCATAGTGGGGTTCGGTCTGGTAGACCAGATAGCCGTAGTCGGTCAGATAAAAGTTGCAGACCGAGTGAGAGGGAACCTCCTCCTGTGTCCCGCTTTCCCAAAGCTCATTGAGTACCTGGAAGGTAAGCTGGCCGTTTTCCTCATAATAAAAGCGGGTGCCGTAGTAGTTGCCGTTGCTGTACAGGCAAAGGACATGGAGGTCGGCTGTTTTGCCGCCCTGAAAGTCTGCAATGGCCTGGCGCACATAGTCCGCCTCCATAACGGCTTCACCGGCAGTCAGCAGGGCGTTGCACTCCTCGGCCAGGCTGGCCAGCTCGCTGCCGGCATACCCCTCCGGGAGCAGTTCGGGGTAGGCGATGTGGGCAGCGCTGTCCGGCCGGCTCTGCTGGGGGGTTCCCCGCTCACCGGAACAGCCGGAAAGCAGCAGCGCCGCTGTCAGAAGCCCGGCTGTAACCCGGTCAAAAAGCCAGGATTTCGTCAATTTTTTCATGGCAATACTCCTGGCTGTTGTATAAATTTTAGTATAGCACCGGCATAGGGGGATTTCAATAGCAGCCGACTTTCGCTCAAGGAGGTGCTGGCGCCTCTTTCTATATAGGATGGAGGGGACTACCCAAACACGCTTGCAAATGGAGGAGAGATATTTTATAATAAAGGCATTACAAGCATTGAGGGGAAGCGAATGGACTATATCAAATTGTACTGGAAGCATACCCTGATAGGGGAGCCGGTGATAATCCTGTATGAAGTGGAACCAAAGGAACGGCTGGCAGCCCGGTCGATTGATATTTTCCCGGATGGCAGCACAAGAAATATACCGGATCTTTACGCTGACGCGATAGAGGTAGCGCCGATCCCCACAGTGGAGGAACTGAATGCCCGGATATGGGGGGAAGAAATTTCTGCCTGCCGGATAAGCGGTGAGGAATTTGAAGGGGTGTGGAACCACCGGTTCTATGCCGAAGAGGAGCCTGAACAGGCCAAATAGGAGGGATAATGATGAAACTTGCCGAAGCATTGCAGGAACGGGCCGACCTGAACCGGAATATCGAGCAGCTGAGAAGCCGCCTGAGCAACAATGTACTGGTGCAGGAGAGGGAACGGCCGGCAGAGGCCCCGGAGGCCCTGAAGCGGGAACTGGATGGGGCGCTGGCGCGCCTGGCCTACCTGATTGCCGCCATCAACCGGACCAACTGTGAAACCCGGATGGAAGATGGGAAAACCTTAACCGAACTGATAGCCAAAAAGGACGCCCTGACCCTCAAGCTGCACCTGTATAAGGAGATTGTACGCGCCGGCAGCCAGGCCGCCCACCGGGCCAGGAACACCGAGATAAAAATAGTACCAACCATTTCGGTTGCCGCGTGGCAGGCCGAGATTGACGGCATGGCCAAGGAGCTGCGCCTGCTGGATAACCGCCTGCAGGCCACCAACTGGGTCACCGACTTGATGGAATAAAAAAACAGCAGGTAGCGGGGGCAGGTGGAATGTCACGCGGCGACAGCGCAAGTCGCACTTGTGGATAGCGCCCAAGGGCAGGCGCCGAGGTTCGAATCCTCCAGCATTGTTATGCCCCAATGGTGTATACATGTATTGTTATCACTCATTGTTATTACCGGACATTGCCGGCCACCGCAAGGGTGGGAACGGGGAAAAAACATGGGCGGCCGCTGCTTTTGGCAGAGCCGCCCATGTTTTTTTATTTTTTCTTCTTTTGCAGGTATATTTCCAGGGGCAGGCCGGTTTTCTGCTGTAAAAAGGCCGCCAGGGCATCGGTGCCGCAGCCGGCTGCATCCCCCAGCACCAGATAGGCGTTGCGCTCGTCCAAAAACAAAGCCAGATAGTCCTGGGTGCGGGCGATGGATTTGAGCTGGGGGTAGGCAAGGGTGCTCTCTGTGCCGGAGCTGATGTGGCAAAAGCGGTTTTCATAAAAGGCAAAGTGCTGCTCGGTCAGGGCGGCCGGGGACATTTTTTCGCTGCGGCGGGCATAGTAGCCCAGCATCTGGCGGTCCATCAGTGTGCTGATGGGTACTATCACCAGCGCCTCGGTGCCCAGCAGCAGGAGCAGCGTTGGCAGCGGGATGGCGCTGAGCAGCCCATAGAGAAGGGTGAAGGCAAAGGCCAGCGCAATGGTGGTGAGCCGCCGCTTTTTCAGGGTGCGCTGCTGGACAATAAAGTTCAGCTGGGTGTAGGCGTTGGGGGTGAGCTGGAACCGGGCGGTGTAAATGGGTGTTTCCTTAGGCTCTGTGGCTTGTATAACAGTGTTTTCCTCCATGGGTTTTCCTCCTTGCTGCTGGGTGTGCCGTTACATCGCCTTGGGGGTAAAGTAGTTGAATAAGGCGATAACCGGGCGCTTCCACAGGGGTATAACATCGGCCTTTTCCTCCGCCTTGGGCAGGATGACACTGGGCGGGCCATAGGGGTGTTCCAGCAGTTCCCGGTTCAGCACCCGGCAGAGGGTGACGGCGCTGGTGGAAAGCACCTGATAGAGGCTGTGCTGCCGGAAAAATTCCGGGTCGACAGCCCGGTAGTCAAAACAGCGGTAGGTGAGCAGGTTGCCCCGGTAAATTTCGTACTGCTCCAGCAGGGGGATAAAATCCTCCGGGTGCCAGGCGCAGTCCGGCTTATCCAGCGGCAGCCCCGCAGCCCGGAGAATGCCGGCTGTAAATTCGGAGCAGGTGCAGGCCTTGTAGACCGAAAGGCCGTGCAGCACCGGGAAGGTGATGGCGGAGAGCACATTGTAAATATAGTCGCCGTCCCGGCACATCATCTGCACTGTGCGCCGGGCCACGGTGTAGTCCTGGTCGGACACCGGCACCCGGTAGATGATAACATCCACCTGCTGCTGCCCCATGGCATACATGGCGGGGGTTTCCCGGGTGAGCCCGGCGCTGAGCGGAATATCATGCAGCTTACGGGCAAAGGAATAGAGCTGCGCCAGGTCCTCGTCAAAGGCGATGGCGGCGTGGTTGTAGTGGCAGCGGGAAACCCGGCGGATCAGCCGGCCAAAGCCGGTGTTGGTGTGGGAGAGCATTACATACAAATGTTTCATTGCAGGTACCTCGAATATGTTGGCATCAGCCCGCCAGGCGCTGGCCTTGTCGTCGGCCCTGTCCCTCTGGCGGGGTGTACTGTACTGTATTATATTATTATCATATCATAAAGGGAAGAAAGGGGAAAGCGCTTTGCGTATTTTTCATAGAATGGTGCCAGTGTGTTTGAAAATTGTTCAAACAAATGGAGAACCTTCCCAGCCCCCTTTCATAGCCGGGTCAGGCTGGGACAGCGGCAATTTGCAGAGTGGTTCAGCCGCCTTGTGCTGCCAAAATGCGGGCAGAAAGGCCGGATTTCTCCACCAAAGGACAGCTAAGGCCGCCGGGCCGCCGATTGACAGAAGGCGGTAGAAATATTATAGTATATTTAACTTTATTCCGCTTGCAGAATACGGCGGAAATTTATAAAAAGAAATGGAGTAGTTGTTTATGGACCCCGACAGTAGTACGATTCTTACCCCCATTATAATGGCGGTGGTGCTTTTGCTTTTAACCGGCTGCTTTGCTGCGGCGGAGAGCGCCTTTACCGGCGTCAATGACAGCCAGATGCAGCGCATGGCCGCCGAGGGGGATAGGCGCGCCCGCCGGGTGATGGGTATTCTCAGGTCCCCCCGGCTGTTCATGTCCACTGTGCAGGCCGGCTCCACCCTGTGTGAGATGCTGGCGCTGACTGTGCTTTCCCCCTCCCTGACCAGCCTGTTTTTAAAGCAGTTCTATTTGGGTATGGATATTCCCATCACCGCCTACCCGGTGTTTTTGTTCATCATCACCTTGCTGGTGGGCATGGTGATGATAGCCCTGGGGGAGCTGCTGCCTGGGCGCCTTGGCAGCTATTTCCCCGAGCGGACAGCCTATGCCCTGGCGCCGCTGATGTCCTTCTTTTTTATTTTTCTGCGGCCGATGGTGTGGGTGATTATGGCCCTGTGCAACCTGGGGCTGCGCCTGCTGGGGCAGAACCCCAACCAGGAGCCGGACACCGTTACCGAGGAGGAGATCCGCATGATGGTGACAGTGGGGGAGGAAAAGGGCGCCATTGAGCAGAGCGAAAAGGACATGATTAACAACATCTTTGAATTTGACGATAAGGTGGTCACCGAGGTGATGACCCATCGCATGGAGATGATAGCCCTGCGGGACACCGCCGCCCTGGATGAGGCGGTCAAGGTGGCCCGGGAGAGCGGATATTCCCGGATACCGGTGTATAGCGGGGATATTGACAATGTCACCGGCGTGCTCTACGCCAAGGATCTGCTGTTGTTTGTCAACGATTCCCGCAACAGCGACCGCTTCCACCTGAAATCCCTGCTGCACGAGCCATTTTATGTGCCGGAAACGGTGCGTTGCACCGAACTGTTTAAGGAATTCCAGCAGAAGCAGCTGCACATGGCCATTGTAATTGATGAGTATGGCGGCACCTATGGTATGGTTACTATGGAGGATTTGCTGGAAACCATTGTGGGCAACATCCAGGACGAGTACGACAACGAGAAGGTGGAGTACCAGAAGCTGAGCGATACCGAATACCTGCTGGACGGCTGGATTTCGGTGGATGAGGTGGAGGATCTACTGGATATCCGGGTGCCGGAGGATACCGAGTATGACACGCTGGGCGGCGTAGTGGTGGATATGCTGGGGGATCTGCCCCAGGGGGACGAGCACCCCACCGTGCAGATTGGGCATGTTCGCTTTACTGTGCTGGAGGTGGACGACCGCCGGATTGCCCGGCTGAAGGCAGAAATTTTGCCCAAGCCGGAGGAGCTTGCCCCGGAAGGGAAGTAGGAAAAAGCTGCTGTTTTGGCAGGCCCTATCAAACCGGGGCCTGCTTTTTTGCGCCGGATGGAAAGTGGACTATTTTTGTCGCTTTTATGATAAGCGGGAAAAAGGAGCTGGGGCCTTTTGTGCTTTTTCACAATTACCGGGGGAAAAGGCGGGGTTTGTTGTTCAAAACAGGGCAAATGCCAGGCGCGGCTTAGATTTTACACATTCTTGACTTTACAGAACCGGGCAAAGGTGATAAAATTTGAATGGGTAAAACTGTGCGGATTTATCCGCTCAACCAACATACAATCCAAAGGGAGGATATCATAACATGGCAAGAAAAATGAAAACCATGGATGGTAACAACGCTGCGGCGCATGTTTCCTATGCGTTCACAGATGTTGCTGCCATCTACCCTATCACCCCTTCTTCCGTAATGGCAGAAGTAAGTGATAAGTGGGCTGCCGCAGGCCAGAAGAACATCTTCGGCCAGACAGTGAAGATTGTCGAGATGCAGTCCGAGGCCGGTGCAGCCGGTGCGGTTCACGGCTCGCTTGCAGCCGGTGCGCTGACCACCACCTACACCGCTTCCCAGGGTCTGCTCCTGATGATTCCGAATATGTACAAAATCGCCGGCGAGCTGCTGCCCAGCGTTATCCATGTATCCGCTCGTGCCATCGCTTCCCATGCCCTGAGCATTTTTGGCGATCACTCCGATGTGTACGCCTGCCGTCAGACTGGTTATGCCATGCTCTGCTCCAGCTCGGTACAGGAGGTTATGGACCTGGGTGCCGTTGCACACCTCTCCACACTGGAGGCAAGAGTCCCCTTCCTGCACTTCTTCGATGGCTTCAGAACCTCCCACGAGATTCAGAAGATCGAAATTTGGGACTACGATGACCTGAAGGAAATGGCCGACCTGGATGCAGTGGATGCCTTTAGAAAGCATGCCCTGAACCCCGAGCACCCCGTGCTGCGCGGTACTGCCCAGAACCCCGACATCTTCTTCCAGGCCCGTGAGGCCAGCAACAGCTACTACGACGCTGTTCCCGACCTGGTAGAGAAGTACATGGGCAAGGTAAATGCCAAGATTGGCACCGACTACGGCCTGTTCAACTACTATGGCGCTCCCGATGCCACCGATGTGGTTATTGCCATGGGTTCGGTAAACGACACCATCGAGGAGACCATCGACTATATGCTGGCCCAGGGCAGAAAGGTTGGCCTGGTTAAGGTTCGCCTGTACCGTCCCTTCTCGGCCAAGCATCTGATTGCCGCCCTGCCTGAGACTGTTAAGACCATCTCGGTTCTGGACAGAACCAAGGAGCCCGGCTCCATCGGCGAGCCCCTGTTCCTGGATGTTGTTATGGCGCTGCGTGACAGCAAGTTCGCCCATACCCCCGTATACGGCGGCCGTTATGGCCTGGGTTCCAAGGATACCACTCCTGCCCAGATTATCTCGGTATTCAACAATGCGCAGTCCGCTCAGCCCAAGGAGAGATTCACCATCGGTATTAACGACGATGTAACTCACCTGTCCCTGGACATCACCGAGAACCCCGACACCGCTCCCGAGGGCACCACAAGCTGTATCTTCTGGGGCCTGGGTTCCGATGGTACTGTAGGCGCCAACAAGAACTCCATCAAAATTATTGGTGACCACACCGACATGTATGCACAGGCTTACTTCAGCTACGACTCTAAGAAGTCCGGCGGTGTAACCACCTCTCACCTGAGATTTGGTAAGAAGCCTATCAAGAGCACCTACCTGGTAGGCAAGGCTGACTTTGTAGCCTGCCACAATCCCTCCTATGTGGATAAGTATGACATGACCTCTGCGCTCAAGCCCGGCGGTACCTTCCTGCTGAACTGCGGTTGGGACCTGGACGAGCTGGACAAGAGACTGCCCGGCAGCGTAAAGAGATACATTGCTAAGAACAACATCAAGTTCTACACCATCGACGGCGTTAAGATTGGTAAGGAAATTGGCCTGGGCACCAGAATTAACACTGTGCTGCAGTCCGCTTTCTTCAAGCTGGCCAACATTATCCCCGCTGCCGATGCCATCCAGTACATGAAGGATGCCGCTACTGCTTCCTACGGCCGCAAGGGCGAGAAGGTTGTAGCCATGAACCATGCTGCTATTGATGCTGGTGCAGATGCTTTGGTTGAGGTTAAGGTTCCCGCTTCCTGGGCCGATGCTGAGGGCGACTTTGTTTACCCTGTAGCTACCGGCGACAGAAAGGATCTGGTGGACTTTGTAAACAACATCCAGACTCCTGTAAACGCTCAGCGCGGCGATGCTCTGCCGGTATCCACCTTTGTTAAGGATGCCGACGGTACCTTCCCCCAGGGCTCTGCTGCTTACGAGAAGCGTGGCATTGCCGTAGATGTTCCGGAGTGGAACCCCAACAACTGTATCCAGTGTAACTTCTGCTCCTATGTATGTCCCCACGCTGTAATCCGTCCTGTTGTTCTCTCTGCCGATGAGGCCGCCAAGGCTCCCAAGGGCATGAAGATGGTGGACATGACCGGTATGCCCGGCTACAAGTTTGCCATGACCATTTCCGCTCTGGACTGCACAGGCTGCGGTTCCTGCGCCAATGTATGTCCCGGCAAGAAGGGCGAGAAGGCTCTGGTTATGCAGAACCTGGATTCCCAGTTGCATGAGCAGGACAACTTTGCTTATGGCCAGTCTTTGGAGATGAAGCCCGAGGTTGCCGAGAAGTTCAAAGAGACCACCGTTAAGGGCTCGCAGTTCAAGCAGCCCCTGCTCGAATTCTCCGGCGCTTGCGCTGGCTGCGGCGAAACTCCTTACGCCAAGCTGGTAACCCAGCTGTTCGGCGATAGAATGTACATTGCCAATGCCACGGGTTGTTCTTCCATCTGGGGCGGCTCTGCACCTTCTACCCCCTACACTGTAAACAAGGAAGGCCACGGTCCTTCGTGGGCAAATTCCCTGTTTGAGGATAATGCTGAGTACGGCTACGGCATGTACCTGGCTCAGTCCACTCTGAGAAATCACCTGATTGCCAAGGTTCTGGAGCTGTCCACCAAGGTGGAGGACGCTGCGTTCAAGGGTCTCCTGGAGAACTACCTGTCCACAGTAAACGATGGTCCTGCCAACAAGGCTGCTACCAAGGCTCTGGTTGCTGAGCTGGAGAAGCACCCCGACTGTCCTTACTGCCAGGCTATCCTGAAGGATAAGGAATTCCTGGCTAAGAAGTCCGTTTGGATCTTCGGCGGCGACGGCTGGGCTTATGACATCGGCTTCGGCGGTCTGGACCATGTTATCGCTTCTGGCGAGGATGTAAACATCCTGGTATTCGACACCGAGGTTTACTCCAACACCGGCGGTCAGGCTTCCAAGGCTACACCTATCGGCGCTGTTGCTCAGTTTGCAGCTGCTGGTAAGGAAATTAAGAACAAGGATCTGGCCGGCATTGCCATGACCTATGGTTATGTATATGTTGCCCAGGTAGCTATGGGCGCTGACTACAACCAGTGCATCAAGGCCTTTGCTGAGGCTGAGAGCTACAATGGTCCTTCCATCATCATTGCCTATGCTCCCTGTATCAACCAGGGCATCAAGGGTGGTATGAGCAAGGCTCAGGATACCATTAAGGCTGCTGTTGCTGCTGGCTACTGGCATATGTTCCGCTTCGATCCCAGAAAGAAGCTGGCTGGCGAGAATCCCTTCCAGCTGGATTCCAAGGCTCCTACAGCTGATTACAAGGAGTTCATCGAGGGTGAGGTTCGCTACAGCTCGCTGAAGAGATCCTTCCCCGACCGTGCAGACGGCCTGTTTGATAAGGCTGCCGCCGCTTCGGCTGACCGCTACGAGCACCTGCTGAAGATGTCCAAGCTGTACGAATAATCCGGTTTGGAACGGCTGTTTTGTAAACAGTAAAATAAAAAGGCTATGGGTTTTTCCCATAGCCTTTTTTGTATATCCTTTGCCCACAACAGGGAGGGCAGCAAAAGAGGGGGCGCTATAAATAGCTTTAAAACCAATTTGTAGAAATCCGGGAAGGCAAAAAGAAGCCCGGACAGAAGAAAATTCCTGCCCGGGCTTTGTTTTTGCAGTTATTAAATAATTTTGCGGGGCAGGCCAGCAAACAGGCTGTCCAGTTCCTGGTGGGTCATGCCCCGAATCAGCGCCCAGTTCCCCCTTTTCAGCAGGATAAACGGTTCCAGCCGCCCGATGGCCTGGTGATACTCCATCTGCCCAATAATGCCGCCCAGGGGATTGGTCAGGCTGACCATGGTAATCATCCACAGGCCGATGGTTTTCCCTGGCAGTGCCCATTGTTTCTCAGGCAGGAGAGGAAAGAGGGAGGGTGTATCTTCCGTAAGGGCAAAGCTCACCAGAATGCCGCTATCAGCTTTTTCATAAACCCCGGGGTTGGCCCGGTAGGCGCCCTGCCAGAGCTGAATCAACTCTTTGCTGTCCATATCTTTCCTTTCTGTTCAAAGCCTAAAGTTCAGGCTGAACACCCGTGGTGGACGGCCGGCCGTTGAAGGTAGTGCCATCGGCAATATAGTAGAGGTCCAAGGTGGAGCCGTCGGTAGTGGTATAGCGGATCCAAAAGGCCTCCCCCTCCTCAACCACCATGGGATAGTTGTCGTACGGCAGCTGGTCGCCGGTGCGGGGCGCCTGCTCCCAGTCAGAATAAACATCCTCCACCCGCCAGAACTCCCGGTTGGTAAAGCCATCAATTACACCGGTAAGGTTTTCGGCTCCAAAATAACTGACCGTGTACTGCCGAGGGCCGATCGCAATGTCTATTGTATATTCCGGGTCGGTAACCTTTGCCAGGTCAACAAGCGATTCGGAATAGACATTCTCGCCATATTTCTGTTGGAGCTGGTTGCCCATGCAGGGGACAGTGCCGGTGAGGTCGGGGGCCTCCAGGTCGGTATGGGCGCCGCCATAGATACCCATGACGCTTTGCCCGTTCAGGCTCTCAAATTCCCGGATAAAGTTTTCTGCCATCTTGTTTTCCCGGTAAACATCGTCCGATTCTCCATAGAACTGCTGGGCCTGTTCGATATTCTCCTGCGCCAGGCGGTAGTTTTCGCTGTCCTGCAGGCCCTCGGCCGTCAGGTAGTCCAGATAGCGCTGGCCGGTGCTCCAGTATTGGTGACCAACATCGGTGCCATGAAAGACAGTTTCCGGGCAGTTTTGCTTAATGCTCTGGTAAAACTCCTTAACTTCCGGGTTGTGGGAGAGGGAGCCGGTCCAATCCTCGTAAATTTCCTCTAAAATGGTATCATCCTCCGCCTGCATCCACAGGTTTAAAAACTCGCCGGTGTAGTAGGGCATTTCTATAAACAGGTGGCGCATGCCATCGCTATAATATTCCTCCCACCTCTCCAATTCGTAGTTTAGAATGGCAGGCTCGGCATGCAGCTCGCCATAGAGATAAATCTGGCCGGTTAATGCGCCTTCATCGGAGGAAGAAGAGGGCTGGGATGTAGAAGAACAGCCTCCAAGCAGCATTAGAAAGGCCAATGAGATGGACAAGGCCGCTGTGCGTAACGATTTCATTTTATGAATCACTCCTTGCAGTTTCATATAATCGGTTGTGGAACATCACACCGATTTTAATTATAGAATTTAAGCGGACAGATTGCAAGAAAGATTGTGTGAATAGGCAGATAGAAGGGCTTCAAATTTCTAATGGAAGAAATGGCGATACTTTTCTTGACTTTGCTCGGCCATTCCTGTAAAATAATAGGGCAAGAACAGACGCCGCTGTGGTGAAATCGGCAGACACACGGGACTTAAAATCCCGAGGTAGCAATACCGTACGGGTTCAAGTCCCGTCAGCGGCACCAATAAGAACGACAGGCTTTTGTCTGTCGTTTTTGTATCTGCAAGTTTAACCGTTGGCAAAACTTCCGTTGCAGCGGGTTATGAAGCGCAAATCTACCCCTGACAGGCTTCTTTTCCCTTTTTAAAATCGAAAAGACTTCTATCTATAGCATTTCACTATTAATGGAAACAAGTGTGTACAACAAATCCGATTCATTTTCTCTAATTTTTAACTGCCTTTCATAGTAGTATCCTATCTTTAGCTAAAAGGATAGCTTTTTACTATGGGCAAATATAACATTGTATTGACAATTTGTTCTTATAAATATATGTTTTAAGGGCATAAAATTAAGTCAAAAAGCTCCTTAAAAGCTCTTTACCCTTCTATTAAGATTAAAAAGGAAAGAAAAACGGAAGAAATTTTGAAAAAAGCCTTGACATAGATAGAGGAAGTATGTTAATATAACAAAGCCGTCGGGCGAGCCCCCGGAGAGGGGGCAGGAGTTAAGGCTTTTTGGAGACTGAAAAAAGGTTAAAAAAGGGGCTTGACAAGAGCTTGAAGGTGTGATAAGATATTGAAGCTGCCTGCGGGAGCGGGGAGTGGGAAGAACCTTGAAAATTGAACAACGACTTA
>CAOKWH010000004.1 GCA_948473085.1 uncultured Clostridia bacterium | reverse complement strand
CGATTCCCCCACGGGTCACCAGAGTTTCTACACTCCCTTTGTGGGGAAGCGAACCCGAGAGGGCTTTGGGCGTAAAGAAAACTGCAAAGCAGTTTTTAGCTCAAAGGGGCGCAGCGGCTTGTCCGCAAGCTGTGAAAGCTGCGTAGCAGATTTCCGATTCCCCCACGGGTCACCAGAGTTTCTACACTCCCTTTGTGGGGAAGCGAACCAGGACAGAATACTTTCTGTCCCGATCACCAGAGGTTTCCCTTCCTTTCTTTACTTTGTTATCTTGGAGGGTTCCTTCCCTCCTTGGTTATATCTTTAGCCGGTGGCTATTGCACTGAGGTCCCACCTGTTCCCATTCCGAACACAGCAGTTAAGCTCAGTTGTGCCGAAGATACTTGGCGGGAAGCTGCCTGGGAAAATAGGGCGCTGCCGGCACTCATAAAAACGGTCATTCGGTCGTTTTTATACAGTCTGTGCCTATAACACTGAGGATCCACCTGTTCCCATTCCGAACACAGCAGTTAAGCTCAGTTGTGCCGAAAATACTTGGCGGGAAGCTGCCTGGGAAGATAGGTTGACGCAGACATCTGAAAAAAGTCCTGTTCGTTTTGAGCAGGACTTTTTTCATGCAGAAATTCTGCTTTTTCTGTGTTAGAATGGATAGTAGAAAGGGGGGATTCTCATGCCTCGTACAGTACACCGGCAGTATAAAAAAATTCTGCTTTGTGTTTTGTTGCTTTTGCCATTGGCTGTATGGCTTTGCAGGCCGCAGGAACAGCCACATCAGCCGGTGCGGCATGGGGGCGGCAGTATCACCTATGCACAAACGGTTCCCCAGCTGCGGCCGGAGCAGGAGGCAGTTTTGCTGGACTATATGGACACCTGGTATGAGGCTCTGGCTGTGCTGGAACCAGGGGGGCTGGAGCGGCTGTTTACCCAAGAGCTGCAGGCCCAGGCCAATGGGGATGCGCTGCAGCTGCAAATTGCTCTGCGGCAGTCGGCCGGGCTGGATTATACTTTAACCGGTTTTTCCTATGAACTGAACTGTACCAGTGTTCAGGTCCGGGAGGATGGCACTGTGCGGATTGGGGCGCTGGAGAACAGCACCCAGCAGTTTGCCGCTGTGCCGGGAGTGGATGCCAAGCGGTTTAACCTCTATCATCATTTTACATTGGAGCCGACAGAGGAGGGCTGGAGCATTCGTGTCCATTATCAATATGATGTTCTGCAATTGGAGCGCTTGCGGGCTTACACTGGCGTGCGGGAGATTACGCCGCAGATGCCCCCTGTGACAGTGGAGGAGCTGACACAGGATTATATTGCCCATACCCAGGAGTATCTGGAGCAGTTTGCCGGCCGGGCGGCGGAATGGGAACGCCAGCAGGAGCGAACGCTGATTTTGCCGGCAGCCGACCACCCCTATAACCGTGAGGCCGCTGCGGCCTATGCTGCCCGCTGGACGCCGGAGCGCAGCCCCGATTGGCCGGATTACAGCCGTACTGGCGGCAACTGCCAAAACTATGCCTCCCAGGCCCTTTTGGCCGGGGGGATTCCCATGGACAGCACCGGCGCGGCAGTGTGGAAGTGGTATGGCTCCGATGTGGCCAATACCCCGGGGGCCTATGGGCGTTCCAGCTCCTGGTCGGGGGTGAAGGCCTTTATCGCCTATGCGGCCGGGAACACCGGCCCCGGCCTGGTGGCTGTGGCCGATGCGCCCATCCACACCGGGCAGCCCGGCGACCTGCTGCACATGGGGATGCAGGAGGATTGGCGGCATACCGTCGTAATCAGCCAGGCGGTTTTGGATGAACAGAGCAGGGTGCAGGACTATCTGGTCCATTCCAACACGGGTGATTTGCTGGATTTTCCGGCCAGTTTGTATGGATATACCAGTTGCAGCCTGACAAAAATTGTTGGCTGGAACGACTAAGGGGACAGGGCAGCCTGCCCCTTTTTTGTGCCTATCAAAAGTTTTCCACCATTTAGGAAAGAGGTTGTGGAAAAGTGGGACAGGCATAAAATCGTGCAAATCTTACAAAATGGGGACAAAATACAGCCTAACTTCCCATTAAATTTCAATAAATTACAAAAAGATTACAAAGAAGTTGCAATCTGCCCTTGACAGAATGCCGGGGGGGGGGTATAATAACCTTACAACAATGGTTGGTGTAGGAGAGCACCGGCTGTTGAAACCCCGGCAAATGGTGGAAAACTCCGTTGACCGGAAAACGAACAATTTTTAGGAGGAAAAGAAACAATGAAGAAGATTTTTGCGCTTGCTCTGGCTGCTACTATGGCCAGCGGCATGACAACAGTTGCTTTTGCAGCTGACCCCAAGGTTACCGGTGTGGAGTTCACTGGCAATGCTTACTATGATGTTAATGGTAACGATGTGCTTGATGATGCAGCGTTGTCTATTGAGACAGGTGCTACACCTGCTGCAGGTACTGAGCTGGGCGATAAGATTATTCCTGGCGGTACTACCATTTACCTGGAAGTTCAGGCTGAGTACGACGATGCTGGCACATATGGTCCTGTTAACAAGCTGAGCGATGTTTCCAAGTGGAAGATTGCTACTGACTGGACTGTTGGCGACAAGGCTGAGGCTCCCAAGTTTGTAAATGTAAAGGTGAACGGCAGCTATGGTATTTACCTGGCTCTGGAGCTGCCCGAGAATGACACCGTAAAGAACAAGGATCTGCTGGGTACTATTGGCCTTGGCAAGACCTCCACTGAGGCTAAGAAGGCTGCTGCTGATGACTTGGCTAAGCTGGTTATCACTTATGGCCGTGATAGAACCAATGATGGCTCTGTAAATGCTGATATTGATAACTTTACCGGTGATTTTGGTGCTCAGGCTAACTTTGCAACCGCTGGTGCAATTGTAGACTTTGACAACGACGCTGACGAGATCGACATTGAGTTCAACGATCTGGCTATGTTCACAGTTGATGTAAGAGGTCAGGGCAACCTGGATCTGCGTTTCAACACCAAGTTCAATGCTGAGTTTGGCGATATGTACGACTACGCCAACATCGACTTCCTGACCTTCTCTGGCAGCCCCCGCTTCAACCGCACAGGTACAATGGTTATCTACTGCGAGAACGAGGATGCTTTCATCTACGAAGTAACTGCTGATGGTGCTAAGGAAATCCGCGGCGCCAAGTACGATGAGGACGAGGGCGGCTTCGTGTTCAAGACCAGAGCACTGGGCTCCTACGCTATCTCTGATGTAGAGCTGGACGAGAAGGTTGTTACAGAGGAGAAGGAAGAGAGCAGCAAGCCCGCTTCTTCCAACAGTGGCAACAGTGGCAAGCCCAACCCCGATACCGGTCGGTAAATCTACGATTTACCTCCCTGCGAGTTTCGGCTTTGCCGAAACATCGAGGCAAGTATCTGCTTTGTGCTACTAAGTAAGTTTTAGACAAAACCGACCTGTGTCCTTGCGAATTTGACTTCGTCAAATATCGCCCGGTGTAGGCTGGATGGTCTGCGGCTTACCTCCCTGCGAGTTTCGGCTTTGCCGAAACATCGAGGCAAGTATCTGCTTTGTGCTACTAAGTAAGTTTTAGACAAAACCGACCTGTGTCCTTGCGAATTTGGCTGCGCCAAATATCGCCCGGCGTGGGTTGCGTAGTCTGAACTTATCTCCCTGCAAATATATCTTGCGGGAAATGCGTTTTCGCTCTGCGAAACAGCCCGGCGCCGGCCGGGGACACCCGCTGGCACGGGATAACTTATCCAAATGCGATTTTAAGGGCAGGTATCTTCTCTTAGGTCGTTTTGGGACGGGAGGGCTGCGCCATTCTCTCCAACCTTTATAATGGCGGGGCAATCTTCCCAACATACAATTCCTAAAGTGGGACCTGGCAGGTTATAATGGCCTGCCGGGTCTTTTTTTAATTCCCCCCTTTACTTTTTTGCTTTGGCATGGTAAACTGGAAAGAAATTATTGCAGGATGGGTTTGCTGTTTTTGCAATAATTGCCTGTTTTTTGGGCTTTTGCCCGCATTTTCACGCAGTTTTGAAAGGAATCAAGCATGATGAAACAATTTTCCGACATGGGGCGTATTGTAGTTAAAATTGGCTCCAGCTCCCTTACCCACAGCGGCGGCGGGATTAACTTCCGCAAGATAGATCGCATTGCCATGGTGCTCAGCGATATCAAAAACATGGGCCGGGAGGTTATTTTGGTTACCTCCGGGGCTGTTGGGGCCGGCATGGCCAAGCTGAACATGCAGGAACGACCAAAACTGATGCGTGAAAAACAGGCGGCGGCTTCGGTGGGCCAGTGTGAACTGATGTTTATTTATGACAAATATTTTTCCGAATACGGCCAGACCATTGCCCAGCTGCTGCTCACCAAAGATGTAACCACCCAGGACACCCTGCGGGAAAATGCCTGCAATACATTGGATACCCTGCTGCACTATGGCGCTATCCCCATTATTAACGAAAATGACAGTGTGGCAGTGGACGAGATTGCCTATGGCGACAACGACACCCTTTCGGCCATTACCGCCGCCCTGGTGGACGCCGACCTGCTGGTGCTGCTCAGCGATATTGACGGCCTGTATACGGCCAACCCCGCCACCTGCCCGGACGCCCAGCTCATCCCGGTGGTGGAGGGCTTCGACCCCGCCCTGTATGAGATTGCCGGGGGCAGCGGTTCCCAGGTGGGCACCGGCGGCATGGTTACCAAGCTGCGGGCGGTGGAAATTGCCTTTGAAAAAGAGATTCCCGTGGTGCTGGCCAACGGCGCCGACCCGGCTATTTTGTATGATATTTTGCAGGGGGACTTTGTGGGCACCCTGTTCCGGCCGGAGGAAGGGGGACAGGGAGAATGAACACCACTTTAGACACACTGGGCGCCGCCGCCAGGGAGGCCTCCTTTTCCCTGATGAACCTGCCCACCCGGGAGAAAAACCGCATTTTGGAGGCCATTGCCCAGGTGCTGGAACAGAATAGCGCCGCCATTTTGGCCGCTAATGCCCAGGATTTGGCCGCTGGCCGGGAAAACGGCATGGCCGACAACCTGCTGGACCGTATGCTGCTCACCCCCCAGCGGATAGCCGCCATGGTGGAAGGGGTGCGCCAGGTGGCCGCCCTCAAGGACCCGGTGGGGGAGGTGCTGGGAGCAAACACCCTGCCAAACGGCCTGCTCGTCAGCAGGATGCGGGTGCCCCTGGGGGTGGTGGGCATGATATACGAGGCCCGGCCCAATGTAACAGTAGATGCCGCCGCCCTCTGCCTCAAGGCGGGGAATGCCGTTATCCTCCGGGGCTCGGGGGATATTCTGCACTCCAACTGCTGCCTGGTGGGGCTGATGCGCCAGGCTGTGGCGGATTGCGGCCACTCCCCCGACTTTGTGGCGCTGGTGGAGGATGCTTCCCGGCAGACAGCCACCGATTTTATGCGCCTGAACCGCTATTTGGATGTGCTTATTCCCCGGGGTGGCGCCGGGCTGATACGCGCCACAGTGGAAAATGCCACGGTGCCGGTGATTGAAACCGGCACAGGCAACTGCCATGTGTATGTGGATGCTACAGCCAACCTGGATAAGGCGCTGGATATCCTGCTCAATGCCAAAACCCAGCGTACCTCGGTGTGCAACGCCTGCGAAAGCCTGCTGGTGCACCGGGATGTTGCCCCGGCATTCCTGCCCCGGGCGGTGGCCGCCCTGCTGGAACGGGGTGTGGATATCTATGGCGACAGCGCCTTTTGCGCCGCCGACCCCCGGGTGCAGCCCGCCACCGAGGAGGACTATGCCGCAGAATATCTGGCTATGAAGATAAGCGCCAAGGTGGTGCAGGATGTGGAGGAGGCTATCCGCCATATTGCCCGGTATGGCACCCACCATTCCGACTGTATTGTGTCGGAAAATTACACCAATATAAACAGGTTTTTGCGCCAGGTGGACAGCGCCTGTGTCTATGCCAATGCATCCACCCGGTTTTCGGATGGGTTTGAGTTTGGCCTGGGGGCAGAAATTGGCATCAGCACCCAAAAACTGCACGCCCGCGGCCCCATGGGCCTGGAGGCGCTGACAACCTATAAATATATTGTGCTGGGGGAGGGGCAGGTGCGCCCCTGACACCCCGCCGGCCAAAGGCGCCCCCGCAAGGGGGCGCTTTTTTGCTGCCCGGCTGACTCAAAAGAGTGGAAAATAATGGGAAAATGCAGGATGTAGGGAGGGGAAACAGGACTGCAAAATTGCAGAAAGTAGATTGACAAAATGCGGGGGGGCGGACTTTTGCACGAAGTGCAAAATCGCAAAAGGAAAGCCGAATGGCTTTCCGACCCCACGCCCGGGAAAATGCAGGATGCAGGGGGAGAGGAAAGGACTGCAAAATTGCAGAAAGTAGATTGACAAAATGCGGGGGGGGGGGTATAATAACTATAAACATGGGAAGTTCCGCCTTTTTGCAGGATTTACCATGAAAAATTGCAATTTTTTAGGAGGAAAAAAGCAATGAAGAACAGTACAATCCGGATACTGGCGGCTCTTCTGGCCGCCGGCGTTACACTGACATCCGGCAGTGTAACAACATTTGCAGCAGGCCGAGTAGTAGGCGGCCCGTCTGTAACCCTGCGTGCAGCTGCTGGTGTACCTGCAGAAACAGTAAAAAGCCTGACTGATGCAATTGCCGAGGCAACTGAACTGCTGAATGCAACAGAGAAGAGTGCTGATGGTACCGATGTACCTACAACCAAGAAGTGGGTAACAGAAACAGACTGGAACACCTTCAGCGACGCTATTGCTGATGCACAGGCAATTGTGGACGATGACACTTCTAATGAAACTGCCGTAAATGGGGCAGTAACTACACTGAGCGGTGCGAAAGATACTTTTGTTGCTGCACAGCAAGATGGTACTAAGGTAGAAGCTCCCGATACAAGTGTGAACAAAACTGAGCTGAATACTAAGATCGGCGAAGCCCAGACTTTGCTGGACTCGGTAAAGAGCAGTGCTGATGGCTCTGATGTTTCTACAAAAGAGGAGTGGGTTACACCTACATACTACAATGCTCTTCAGACAGCTATCACCAATGGCACCACAGTAAAAGAAAAGGCTGATGCTACAGAGCAGGAAGTGACAGAAGCTGTTACTGCTTTGACTACTGCCATGAAGGATGTTTCTGACAACAAGGCACCTGGTAGCAACACAGACGAAGTTACTCCCCCTGCCGAAACTAACAAGGAAAAGCTGACTGCTGCTATTGCAGCCGCTAAAGAAATGCTGAACGCCACTGTAAAGAATGACAAGGAAGGCGAAGGCGTAGAGAGCGGTTTCTGGGCTACTACCGAGGCTTGGAACGAGTTTAACACTGCTATCCAAGCTGCTGAAGCAGTAACAGAGGAAGCAGAGTGCGCTGAGGCACTGACTACCCTGAACGCTGCAAAGACAAAGTTCGAGGGTCTGCGCCATGAAGTTGAAGGCACTGTTGATCCCACACCCGACCCGACTGTTGTAGAGGTAGCTAATCTTGCTGAACTGAAACCCGCTTTGGCTGCAACCAAGCCCAGCATTAAGCTGACCGGCGATATCGAACTGGATGCCGCCCTTCCTCTGACCTATAAGGTTGCCATTGATGGTGATGGCCATAGCATTACACTCCCCGCTGCTCCCACATCCCTCCGTGCAGCTGGTGACCCTGCTGTTATCACTATTAAGGCCGACGGCGTTGTGCTGAAGGATTTGGGTGTTGCAGCTGAGGATGGCACCACTGACGCCATCAACCTCCAGGCTGAGGCTACACTGGACGGCGTAACTGCCGAGACCATTGTAATTGAGGAGACTGGCGCTGCAACCCTGAAGAATAATGTAAATGCTACAACTATTCTTCTGGATGGTGCTGCTGCCCCTGCCGGTAAGATGGTAAATGTTGAGGCTGGTGCAGACCTGAATAGTGCAGATGTGCAGGTATCTGAAGCCCTGAAAAACGCTATTACTGCTGCCGATCCTACAAAGGATGCAGAAGCCATTGCCAAGGGTTTGGTAGGCAACAAGAGCGCTGCTGATGTAACTGTTGATGTGGCTGGTACTGAGGTAGTAATTGATAAGGTTGAAGCTCCTGCCCCTGTTACTCCCAGCGGTTCCAGCAGCAATGACCACGACTACTTTGGCACTGCTACCTGGGATGAGGTGAAGGACAAGATTGCCGACGCTAAGGATGGCGATACCATTAAGATTAGCGGCAATGGCCTCAAGAACTTCCCCGCCAGTGTTGCCCGGGAGCTGAAGGGCAAGGACATTACTGTGGAAATCCGCAAGAATGGCGTAACCTACAGCATCAACGGCCTGAAGATTGGCAGCGTGGATAAGCTGTGGTACGAGTTTGAGAACCTGGAGAAGCAGCTGCTCACTGTTTCTTCCAGCAAGCCCACCAACAAGCCCCAGAACAACAATACTGTTAAGCCCAACCCCAGCACCGGCCGATAAGAACCCGGTACGGACAGGCTGCTTAGCTTAAAACAAAAAACCGTGGACAATCTGTCCACGGTTTTTCTATTGGCGGGTTTAAGGCTATTTATCCAAAATCTCCCGCAGGGTATCCTCAAAGGCGTGGATACTCTCCCCGGCCGAGCGCATGAGCAGGTCCAGCCCCCGGCGCAGCTCCCCGGTCAGGCCGGAGCCGAAATAGTCGTTCTCATGGGCCTGGCGCAGTTCCCGTTCCAGCCGGCGCAGCTCCTTCTGGCCGGCAGGGGCCGGGCGTTCCGGCCGGAACAGCTCCAGCCCATGGGCAATAACCCGGCCATAGCCGCTGCGGGCCTGTTCGTCAAACTGCTGCACCATGCGCTGTTCGGCCTGTTCCTCCAAAAAGCGCAGTTCCACCAGCGTGCCGCTGCCTCCGGCCTCCTCAATACTGCGCAGCAGCTGCCGGAAGCGCTGGATATTCTCCCCGGTTTGCGGCAGGATGGCCACGCCGGATTTAAAATATTCCGCCCCCATATCCCGCAGCTTCCGCCAGACATACACCCGGCTTTTGCTGGAGCCCCCTGGGATGTTGTAGGCCAGTGCTACCCATTTTATATCCATGCCATCCGCCTCCTTCTGTGCCAGGCCGGCTGCTTTTATATTCATTGTACCTGTGCCGGGGCGGGCTTGTCAACCGTGCAGGGATTCTCTTTTTCCATCTTTCGCAGGGAACTGCAGTTTTTTATTCATTTGGTTTTCTGTGGTGAATTGAAAGCCGGTATTTTTGGGGAGAAATGAAAGATGGGAAAAATCTTTGTGCAAAAAATGCCGAAAAAACAAAAAAATTTCTTCTCAAAGCCCGGGAAATGTTGTATACTATATCGTATTAGGTAGGGGCGGTTCCTCTGCTGCCTGCCTGATGACATTGCCAAATTTTTATTGAACGCGCAGAAAGGAAGATTAGTATGGATATTACAAAAATCTATGGCACCAAAGTATTCAGTGATGCCGTAATGTCCCAAAAACTGCCCAAGGATGTGTACGAGAGCCTGAAGCTGACACAGAAGATGGGCACCGAACTTGACAGCTCCATTGCCGGCACCGTTGCCAACGCCATGCGGGACTGGGCGGTGGAAAATGGGGCTACCCACTATATGCACTGGTTCCAGCCCATCCGCAGCATTACGGCTGGCAAGCGGGAGTCCTTTATTGCGCCTGGGAATAATAATGGCAATGTTATTCTTGAATTTTCTGCAAATGACCTGATACAGAGCGAGCCGGATGCCTCCTCCTTCCCCAGCGGCGGCCTGCGCTCCACCTTTGAGGCCCGGGGCTACACCTCCTGGGACCCCACTTCGCCGGTGTTTGTCCGGGACCATACCCTGTATATCCCCTCGGCCTTTTGTTCCTACACCGGCCTTTCGCTGGACGCCAAAACCCCCCAGCTGCGCTCGATGGCGGCCCTCAATAAGCAGGCTATCCGGCTATTGCGGGCGATGGGCAACACCACCTCCCGGCGGGTGGCCTCCTACTGCGGCAATGAGCAGGAGTACTTCCTGGTAAACCGGGAGCTGTACGAGCAGCGCCTGGACCTGAAGCTGTGCGGCCAAACCCTGTTTGGCGCCAAACCCCCCAAGGACCAGGAGCTGGAGGAGCACTACTGCGGGCGTATCCGCATTCGCATAGGGGAGTTTATGCACGAGCTGGACCGCCGGCTGTGGGAGCTGGGCATTCCGGCCAAAACCGAGCACAATGAGAACGCCCCCGCCCAGCACGAGCTGGCATCGGTGTTTGACATTGCCAATGTGGACTGTGACCGCAACCTGATGATTATGGAAAACATCCGGGTAGTGGCCAAGGAGAAGGGCCTGGCCTGCCTGCTGCATGAAAAGCCGTTCCGGGGTGTGAATGGCTCGGGCAAGCACCACAACTATTCCATTGTCACCGATGATGGCATCAACCTGCTTTCCCCCGGCAAGAACCCGGAACAGAACATCCAGTTCCAGCTGATGCTCTGCGCCTTTATCCAGGGCATTGACAAGCACGCCGACCTGCTGCGCCTGACCACCGCCACCCCCAATAACGACCACCGGCTGGGCGGGTATGAGGCGCCCCCGGCCATTATCTCCATCTTCTTGGGGGATTACCTGACCACCCTGCTTTACCAGACTGCCCACGGCGACAATGTCATTGGCAGGGGGGACCGCAGCTATATGCGCATTGGCGCCCCCACGCTGCCGGATGTGCTCAAGGATGATTCCGACCGCAACCGTACCTCGCCGTTTGCCTTTACCGGCAACAAGTTCGAGTTCCGTATGCCCGGTTCCTCCCAGGCGCCGGCCTTTGCCAACACCGTGATTAACACCCTGCTGGCAGAGGCGTTTGAGGAGTTTGCCGGCCGGCTGGAGCAGGTTCCCGCCGGGCAGCGCCAGGAGGAGATGATAGCCATTGTCCGGGATACGCTGGAACAGCACGGCCGCATCCTGTTTAACGGCAACAACTACACCAAGGAATGGGCCGAGGAGGCCGCCCGCCGGGGCCTGTACAACGCCCCGACAGCTCTGGATGCGGCATCCGCCTATCTGAACGAGGCTTCCATCCAGCTGTTTGAGAGCCAGAAGGTGTTCTCCCGCATCGAATGCGAATCCCGCTACGAAATTATGGTGGAGGATATTGAAAAGGTGATTGGGGCCGAGGCCAACACCATGCTGGAGATGGCCCGCCGGCAGATTCTCCCGGCTGTAATCCGCTATACCGGGGAGGCTGCTGCCTCCTACGAGAACCTGACCCGGGTCAACCTGTTCAATGACGACCTGGGGGCGGAAATTCGCACCCTGTCGGAGGATATCAGCAAGATCACCCACGCCATTGCCGCCCTGCAGAAGGCTGCCGACGCCGTGGCAGAGCTGGACAGCCACACCGCCCGGGCCCGGGCTATGGTGGATCAGGTGCGCCCCTGTATGGAGGCACTGCGCGCCGTGTGCGACCACGCCGAAACCATGGTGGACAGCGCCTACTGGCCCATGCCCACCTACACCGACCTGCTGCACCGGGTATAGAAGAACAGAAAACCCCCTCCCCGCCAATATGCAGCGGGGAGGGGGTTTTTACTCTGCCAGGCGCAGATAGAGCAGCGGGAAAGGGCTGCCCTGTTCATCCAGCGGGGTGCGGCGGTAAACAGCAAAGCCCAAGTGCTTGTAAAAGCCCTGGGCGGCGGGGTTCTGCTCGTTGACACACACTTCCTAGACAGCATAGCGGGCAATCAGCTGCTGCATCAGCACCCGCCATGGCCCCTGCCCCGGCAGTCCGGGGCTAAAAATTTTGCCCTGCCACACCGGCAAAGCCGATGGTTTGCCCCTGTTCCACTGCCACCAGCAGCAGGGGAATATCGGCCAGCGCCTGGGGGACATAGTCCTTTATGCGCAAGGTGTTCTCCTGGGTGAGGAAGGTGTGGGTGGCGCTGACCGACTGCTGCCAAAGGGCGGTGAGCCGCTGGATGAGGGCCGGGGGCCGCTGTGCGGCTTCGATAATCTCCATAAAAAAACTCCTAAAAGAGACAGCGCCCAGGCTTTTGCAGGGCGCTGTCTGTGTTATTTCAGTATTCCAAAGTCCCCCAGGGGGAATAGGGTGAACACCGCCCGGCTCATTACATCATCGCCGGGGATGTAGGGGTTCTCCCACACTCGGGCATCGCTGGAACCGGAGCGGTTATCCCCCAAAAAGAAGTAGCAGCCCTCCGGCACGGTAAAGGTGCCGGTGTAGCCCACCTCCTGGTTGACTACATAGGGTTCGGCCAGCAGCACATCGTTGATATAGACATCGCCGCTTTCCTCGATGCGCACCGTTTCGCCGGGCAGGCCCACCAGGCGTTTAATCAGCGTCTTTTCCAGCTCATCGCTTTGGAAGGAGTAGATGTTGCCCCGTTCCAGATGGTCGGTGTCATACACCCGCATGGAGAGCAACACGCTGTGCTCCTCTATGGTGGGGATCATGCTGCCGGTGGGCACATAGGTGATGTTGATGACAAAGTTAAAAATGAGCAGCAACGCCACCACTTCCGCGGCCAGCGGCAGCACCCAGCCGCGCACAAATTTTTTAAAATCCAGCTTTTCCAACGGTTTGTCCCTTCTTCCCCATGGGTGGGTTAGCTATCCAGCTTCAGTACAGCCATAAAGGCGTCCTGGGGCACCTCTACAGTGCCAAACTGGCGCATTCTCTTCTTGCCTTCCTTCTGCTTTTCCAGCAGCTTCTTCTTCCGGGTGATGTCGCCGCCGTAGCACTTGGCCAGTACATCCTTGCGCAGGGCCTTTACCGTTTCCCGGGCGATGACCTTGCCGCCAATGGCCGCCTGGATGGGCACCTCGAACATCTGCCGGGGGATGTGCTCCTTGAGCTTTTCCACCATTGCCCTGGCGCGGGTATAGGCCTTGTCGGCATGCAGGATAAAGGAGAGGGCATCCACCATATCGCCGTTGAGCAGGATATCCAGCTTAACCAGCTTGGAGGGCTGGTAGCCGCACAGCTCGTAGTCGAACGAGGCATAGCCCCGGGTGCGGGATTTCAGGCTGTCAAAAAAGTCGTAGACAATCTCGTTCAGCGGCAGGCGGTAGTGCAGCTCCACCCGGTCGGTATCCAGGTATTTGGTGTCCAGGTACTCGCCCCGGCGCTCCTGGCACAGCTCCATAATATTGCCGATATACTGGGCCGGGGTGAAGATGCTGGCCCGCACCATGGGTTCCTCGGCGGCGGCAATCAGCGAAGGGTCGGGGTAGTTGGTGGGGTTGTCAATCTCCACCATGCTGCCGTCGGTGAGGTGGATTTTATAGATAACGCTGGGGGCGGTGGTAATCAAATCCAGGTTGTATTCCCGTTCCAGCCGCTCCTGTATAATCTCCATGTGCAGCAGGCCCAAAAAGCCGCATCGGAAGCCAAAGCCCAGCGCCACCGAGGTTTCCGGCTCGAAGGTGAGGGCGGCGTCGTTCAGCCGCAGCTTTTCCAGGGCATCCCGCAGGTCGGGGTACTTGGCCCCGTCCACCGGATAGATGCCGGAAAAGACCATGGAGTTCACCTTCCGGTAGCCGGGCAGCGGTTCCGCCGCCGGGGCAGCCGCATTGGTGACTGTATCGCCCACCCGGGTATCCGCCACATTTTTGATACTGGCGGCAATGTAGCCCACCTCTCCGGCGGACAGCCCCTGGTTTGGTATCAGCGAGGTGGCCCCCATAAAACCGGTTTCCACCACAGTGAACTCGGCGCCAGTGGCCATCATACGGATGCGATCGCCAGGGCGGACCTGCCCATCCTTGATGCGCACATAGACAATAACCCCCCGGTAGCTGTCGTAATAGCTGTCAAAAATCAGCGCCCGCAGGGGGGCGTTGGCATCCGCCTCCGGGCCGGGCATATCGGTGACAATGCGTTCCAGCACCTCCTCGATATTCAGGCCGGTTTTGGCCGAAATACGGGGGGAATCCAGCGCCGGGATGCCGATAATATCCTCAATTTCGTGGGCCACCCGGTCGGGGTCGGCGGCGGGCAGGTCGATTTTATTGATAACCGGCACAATTTCCAGGTCGTGCTCCAGGGCCAGGTAGGTGTTGGCCAGGGTTTGGGCTTCGATACCCTGGGAGGCGTCCACCACCAGCACCGCCCCTTCGCAGGCGGCCAGCGACCGGGAAACCTCATAATTAAAGTCCACATGGCCGGGGGTGTCGATGAGGTTGAAGGTGTAGCTCTTGCCGTCCCGGGCATTGTAGCGCAGATTGACCGCCCGGGCCTTGATGGTAATGCCCCGCTCCCGCTCAATGTCCATGTTGTCCAGCAGCTGTTCCTCCATATTGCGCTTGGCTACGGTTTCGGTGTTTTCCAAAATGCGGTCGGCCAGGGTGCTTTTGCCGTGGTCGATATGGGCGATGATGGAAAAATTCCGGATGTCCTCTCTTTTTGGCATATTGTTCACTCCTGCAATATCGAATCCCGCTCTACCCAAGGGAGGCGGTGGTTTTGTTCTTTAAATTCAATAATAAAGTATACCATACCAGGCCGCCCCGACGCAAGAATAGAACAGGGCGAAAGGTGCTTATCTGCACATTTTATAGGCCAATGGGCACAGCTATGAAGCCAGTTTTTTGTTTTTGGCAGAAAAAGAAAGGGTCTGCCGCGGCCTTACAGCTCGGGCGGTTTCTCTCTATATTAGAAAGGGACAGGTGTTATTTTTAGTATGGCTGCTTTTAAACAGCCTTTTTGCCCGTTGTCGAAGCCTGTCGGATATGGTATACTTTGGCCAAGGCACTATCAAGAAACGGTAGGCGGCAGCCCCTTACATATGTAAAGGGGTACTATTTCTTTTCCCCCTTTGTGAAAGGGGGTGGCAGTATGGTAACATACGAAGGGCTGTTTGCCTTTTGTTTAGTCCTGATTGCTGTTGTACAGTTGACCATTCAGCTTACAAATAAAAAGAAATAACCGCCTCAACCTCACAAGTTAGCGGTTATTTCTGCAACACTTTGGGGCAGCCGTCTATCGATGGTGCCTTGTTTATCTTTATTATACAGGCTTTGGGCCCTAAAGTCAAATACTCTTATATGAATGGGGCTTTTTATTGTCGAAGCCTGTCGGATATGGTATACTGCCAGTAAGGCACTATCAAGAACGGTAGGCGGCTGCCCCTTACATATGTAAAGGGGTACTATTTCTTTTCCCCTTTTACAGAAAGGGGGTGGCAGTATGGTAACATACGAAGGGCTGTTTACCCCACTAAAGCGGCGTATTGATAGGCTTTATTTAATTTCCTGTGTACTATATATGATTGGACAGCACAAACGAAAACGAAGAAGAATAAACAAAAAGGCCCCATCTGGGGCCTTTTCCCTTTCCCCTCTACTCCACAATGCAGTGGTAGTAAAGGGCTGTCTTGTGCTTTCCGGCCTTGATGTCGTCATCCTCGATCCAGTCCCTGGTCAGCTCCAGGTAGACCTCCGGGGCATTGATGCCATACTTGGCCAGCGTCTTTCCATAATCGCTGCATAGCATGTTCATGGCGGCATAGGCGTCAGGCATGGGCAGCTGGATGCCCCGGTTCTGCATCAGCTGCTCCACCTCCTCGAAGGACCAGCGGCCGCCTTTGCCGGAACCATCGGGCTTGTCCATCTGCTCCACCCATTCCTCAGCGGTATGTTTGTCCAGCTCCTTATTTTCCTTTTTATTGTCCTTCTTTTTGGGGTTCTGCATCCACACCACGCCGCCTGCCCGTATCATCTGGCCAAGCTGGCTCGAATAATCCTCCTCATCATCGTCGTAGTAAGCGGGGGTGGCGCCGCGCTCCCGGCGTTCCCTTCCTTCCCGGCCATATCCCTGGTACTCTCGGCCGTCAACAAAACGCCCCTCCCGGCGATAGTCCCGGTCATACTCCCGAGAGTAGTCCCTGGGGCTGTCCCAGTCCTGGCACCGGCGCTTTGCGGGCTGTCCTCTGCCCTTATTGTATCGGATTTTAGGCGCCTTGTAGGTCATGGAAAGGGCTGAAAAAGGGTGAGAAAAGGCACTTTTTGTGCAAAATAAAAAGCGGGGACAGGCCCGCTTTTGTTTTAATCTTCGATGGATTTTTGGATATCATCCATCAGTTTATCAATTTTTTTATCTTTCATATCGGTATTCTCTTCGGTTTTGATTTCTTCCAAAGCATTCTGTAAAAATCTTAGAAATAGATTAAACTGCTTATCGGTCATTCCCATGTCTAACATCTTATCCTTCCTCCTTGTATTGGCTGATAATCCTGTCCTTCCTCAACCTGATTTTATTATACCACAAGCCTGCTTAAATGTCAATAAATATATTGATAAATTATTTTTTTAATATCACCAGCTCAAAACCAAGAGTATCAAGCAAATGTGCAAAATCTTTGGTGCTGATTGTATTATTCACCAGCTTTTGATTTAAAGACTGCGGAGATTTATACCCCGCAATACGGGAAAGCTCTGCCTGTGATAGTGCGGATTTTTTGAGAATTGCATCAATAACCCCCTTTGCGCTCTTGTCATATTCGTTATATCGGTACATTCTCTTTTCACCTCTGTATATAGTATATACCAAAAGGGGAAATAAATCAATGAATATATTGATATCATTATTAAAGTATCTATATATTTATTGACAAAAGGGGCTGCTTATTGCAGCCCCTTTCCCTATCCCAGTATAGCCCGCCCAAAAGCGGGATTTTTGCAGCTTTGCCAGTGCGCTTTTGTGCCGGCTCTTGGCCGTGGAATAGCCCATATTTAAGCGGGCTGACACCTGCCAGAGCGTGAAGCCCTCCAGATAGGCCAGGTCAACCACCTGCCGCTCCTCCGGGAACAGCTTGGCAGTGCCCAGCAGCCGCTCGTAGTCCGCCAGCCTCCCCATCTCCTTCAACTGCCGCTTTGTCTGCTTGCGTCCAGCGTCCACGCTGTCACCCTCTTTTACTGGCTCTGCTTGTCTGTTGCTTCCCCTGCGCTGTCCACAGCTGTATGCAGCAGCTTGATGGCCTTCTTGAGAAAGCCCGGCACTGGTACGCCCAGCTGGCCGACATTCTCCAAAATACTGCCAAACTCAGCAATGGTATACCAGACCATTGTCAGCGGCCCCAGCAGTGCCGGGATGGCGAAGGGCAACCGGACGCCCGGCAGATTGCCGATGACCAGCACCAGGATGGCGTCAAACAGGAGCGCCGCCGCCACGGCGAACACCGCCCCCATCTTGTGGGCCAAGCCCTTGCACATAGTGCTGGATTTCCATTCCCCCCGCACCCCGGCCACCGTCACGCCAGTGGCAATGTCCAATGTCATGCCTGCCACAAAAAGCAGCGCCAGCCAGCCGTGCCAGCCAAACAGTGCCGAAAACCCGCTGATTATGGCGGTTATGGTTGCCTTTGTATTCTGTCCCATTCGTTTCCCCTCCTCAGTTTACCCTGATTGCTTCAATCCCCTGCTGCCGGAGCAGGCCGACCAGCTCGCCCAGGCCAATGCTCCTGCCCCCCAGGGGCTTGTCCTCTGGCTGGATATATTCCTGCCCATAATAGGCACAGATACCCTTTGTAATAGCCTCGGCTATCTGCTGGCGGCTTGACAATATCCAGGCAGCATCGGAGCGGTTATCGTGAAAGCCAATTTCTATGTAGGCGCTGACCATCTCGGTCAGGTTGTTCTCGGTGTAGGCATTGCCGTTTTTCAGCCCCCGCTTGCTGGGATAGAGCTTGGTTATCTCATCATAGATACACCGGTTGGCCCGGATGGATGCCGGGTGCTGATATGCTATCATCTCGCAGCCAGTTGCAATCCCTTCTTTACTGCCATCTGTACTGGCATTGGTGTGGATGGGCAGGTAGAAATCCACCTTGTTCTTGTTCGCCCATTGGGCGCGCTGCCGGATGGTCATGGCCGGATCGGCCAGGATAGGCAAAAAGCCATTGGCAGCCAGCAAAGCAGCTGCCCGCCCTGCAATATCGGTGCAGACCTCCTGCTCGTAGGTATCATAGCCCCAATACTTCCCATGCGGCGCCGGCCGGCGTTCCGGGGAGAGGTAGATAGCTTTAGGCATCCCCTTCCCCCTCCCTGTATGCTTCACCTGTTATTGCCTGATATTCCTCCGGTGTCAGGAACAGCGGCACATAGGCGGCCAGCTTCTCCCTGCCATACCGGCCCCGGCGGTACATATCCTGTATAAATTCAAACATCCTTTCCCCTCCTTACAGCGATAGGCTTACAATCGTGTCCATCATGCCGGTGATGGCGTCCTCTAACTGGGTGTTCTGCGCCTGTAGGGCAGCTATCTGCTCCTCGGCGCTGGGGATGTACTCCACTGGCTCGCCGGGATTGGCTGCCGTATAAAAGACGCCCTCCCGCCACACATCCCCAGGGGCCACAGCCCACCGGGTACAATCCCAATATAGCTGGTCATTCCCGGCCCGCAGGCCGCCAAACCCCCGCTCTGAAACCTCGGTGACAGCTATTACCTCCCCCTGTGTTTTGTCCTCTCCTTTGCACTGTATGAGTGCCTTTCGTAATAGAGCCATCCTATTTCCTCCCTTTAATTTGTATAACCCCAGCGAATAATAACAATACCGGACCCACCAGCGGCGCCTGCCCCTGCCGAGGCACCGGAATTTCCGGTTGCCTGATAGCCACGCATACCACCGCCGCCTCCGCCAGTATTCGGAGTACCAGGAAGCGGGCTGCCTTTTGTGTCGCCCCCGCCGCCGCCACCGGCTCCCCCTGCACCAGCAGTTGCGGAATAAGTATTGGAGGAAGAGGAATACCCACTTCTGCCGCCGCCCCCGCCACCAGCATAAAGTGCCATATTTCCAAAGGCGCGTGTTGTGCTGCCCTGCCCGGTTCCTGCCGGGTATCCAGTACCGGAGTTGGTTCCCTTCTGCCCATCTGAGCCATCTGAGCCACCGTCACCGGCCGTATATTTTTCTGCATACGCGGAAACTCCGCCTCCGCCTCCGGAACCACCATCGCCCCCTTGGCTTCTGTTGCTTTCCCCCGAAGTGGAAGAATTGGGCCGCCATCCCCCTTTTGCAGTAATAATCCCGGTAATCGTGCTGCTGGATGCTTGTTTTTCCGGTTCCGAATCGTTGGCAGTCCCAAGCAGTCCAGCCCCTACCACAACTGCAAACACACTTTTCTCTGCAATTGCCTTTTTTAAGACCGTGGCGGTATATCCACCGCCTCCGCCGCCTCCACTGGCCCGGTTGTTCCGCAGCCCGGTTCCTCCTGCACCCCCGCCGCCCACGGCAAAGAAATCATAAACCCCTGGCGACAGGGTAAGGGTGCCGCTTTCGTACAGCTCTATCCGGCCGCTCTGCTCATCTCCAAAAATGGTATGATTGCCGGTGAATTTGGGGAGCTGCCACGGGTCGACAACAGGTGGCCACACAGCCCCTTTTAGTTCGGTTTGCAGCTGCTTCTTTGCATTTTGTGTAAACTGCCGGAAAATGATGGTTTTATCATTGGGGACTGTCCAGATGTACGACAAAGTGCCAGGTGGCACGGCGCTGCTTAATACCTCTGATTTGCTCTTTTCTGACAGTGTATTGGATGCGGTCGGTTTTTCTGGCGGGGTTTCGGAATAGGAATAGGTCAGGAAAAATTTTTCCAACATATCCGTTTCTGCATTATCCGGCAGTTTGTCAAACTTTACCGCATAGGTATCTTTGGGGCTGCCTTTGGTCACAGTCACCCGCATATTGGGCAGCAGCGGGGGCAGGTCACTAATCACCCCACCCCCAGCCCTAAAAAAAGCGTGGCTGCCCTGGATATACAGCGTAACAGGCGCACCCTGCTTCCAGCCCTCCACTACCGGCTGGTTGTTTAGATCGGTCAGTGTGATAGCCTTGCCGTTGTAGGTATAGCTGTTCCCATTCTCCCAGTCAGAAGGAGCCAGAAAAGTGACCGTCTGCGCCCCGGCCGGGCCGGTGATGGCAACGGTAGTACCGCTATGTGTAGCGGTGGCGGTCGGAGCGCCGATTTCCAGCCCGGTGACCACCTCCTGTGCCTGTTCTGCCAGCGTATTGACGGCCTTTTGGGCGTCGTTGACCTGTTTCATCAGATAGTTATAGCCGTGCTGCCTACTCAGGCCGACCTCAGTCCCGTTGGGACTGACATACTGCTCGGTTGACCAATCGGTGGGCAGGTCGGCAGGCAGGCTGGGATTCACGATGTTAGCCATTTGTATTTACCCCCTCTTGTACGGTGATGGTGTGGTTAAAAATTGCGGAGCCGGAAATTGGGACATATACGGCGGACGATGTCAGGACATTCCCATCACTGTCCAGCAGCTCCACCAGCATGACGGTGGAAGCCTGATCCTCGGTGACGGTATAGGAAACGGTGACAGCGGCGCCGCTTGTGGATTTTGTCAGCGATGGGCTGCTCACCGAACCATTGATGCGGGCGCTCGCAATGTCGCCCTCAATATAGGCTGCTGTATCGGTGAGCAGCCCAGCCTGCACGGAAAGCTGTGTCGGCATTTTGATCTCCCCCATTGGTTTCTCCAGCCCGAACGGCGTCTGACCCAGCAGCCATGCGCCCAGACGGTAGTTCCAGATGATTTTACTCAGGTCAATCCCTTCATTCAGGAACAATGTGTCGTTGGTGTAGGGACGGCTGCGGTAGACGATATGGCAGGGTTTGATGGTGTTGATGGTGACTGCCACCTCGGTAGCCCACTGCTGGTTCTCCGCTGCGGCGTCAATGTACAGGGTATAGTTAGGATAGTCCACGGTCACCGTCCATGCACCCGGGCCAATCAGCTCATCCAGCTTTTGGTACAGGAAACCAAGAGTAAACGGTGGGCGGGTGGAAAGCCGGTTGAGCACACGCCTCCGTCGGAATTCCAAGTCCTCAGTGACCGGGTTTGGGATAATGCCGAAGACCTGCTCCCACATTTTCACAGCGCCGGTATCCATCGTCTGGAAGAAGAAGTTGTCAGCGATGGCGATCATCTCAGCAAGCGCTGCGTCAAACTCCGGCTGCTCCGCACCGATGATCTGCCGGAACTCCGGGATATCCCGGAACCAGTAGGGCAGGCTGTCAAAAAGCGGGGTGTCAAGCTGTAGCCGCACTGAGCGTCACCTCCCCCAGTACCGGCACCTGCTGCAAGGTGCCTGTTTCAGTCAGGATCAGGTCGGCGATGCCGCCGTTGAGCTGCACATCAGTGGCATTGACGATGCCGGTGGTGGAAACGATAGCCGCCAGCACACGGGCCAGATAGATATCAGCGGCATACTCCACGGAATCTGAACCGAGCTGTGCAGACCAGCCCTGCCGCACAGTGAGCAGATATGCTTCAATGCTTTGCTCCACCAGCGGCTGCACCTGCCCGATGTCATACCCGGATGCCAGGGTCACGGTGGCAGTGACATTGACTGTCACCTCCGCCGGGGCGGTGATGATGACCTTCGCGCCGATGGGCGCCAGTCCCAGCCCCAGACCCTGACCCGGGGGCGGGTCAATGGCTGTCTGAACATTCTCTACCAGTGTAGGGCTGGCGGGCAGGTAGTCCGCCCCCAGGATAGAGCAGGCGACAGTCCCGCCGCCGTTCCAGGTGGGGTACACCTGCACGGAGCCCACACCGTCAATGGCAAGGATATTCTGCCGGTAGGCCGCCAGATTGCCTGCAAAGGGGCGCTCATTCAGGGCGGTAATCAGCCGGGCCCGGAGTTCATCGTCTGTCTCCTCGTCATCGCCCGGCACCAGAATATCGGTCAGGGTCGCCGATGTCAGGCCGGGGATCGCCGTGATTGGCAGGATCGGGCCGGAATAGCTGTTCCCGATGGTCCCGGGGACTTCTGCCGTCAGCTGGTACTGGTTCGCTGTGGAGGTGGCAGCTGTAACCTGGAAGTTGATGCTGTTGCTGCCGTCGATGGTGGAAAACCGCGCGCCGACCGGTACAGCGGTATTGAATACGCCCAGCCGCACGGCCGCCGATGCCGGATACCGGGTCAGGCCCGCTATGGCCGCCAGATAGTCCAGGGACTGCCCCACGGCGGTCTGGACGAATCCGGAGGTCTGCACCTGGTCGAGCACCATGTAGAAGCCCTCCAGCACATAGGCCGCTGGGCCCAGGGCTGTTTGGATCATGCTGCCCTCCCGCCGGTCATATGCGGCGGGGACCTGCCCCAGCATCTGTGCCAGCAGATAGGCGTATGTGTATGTGGAAAGATCAAGCATTCAGATTCACCTCCACTGTCTGTGCTGTGTTCCCGTACACGGTGGTGACGGTCATGCTCACTGTCATGGTGTCGCCCTCCACACTGTAGCTAAAATCCTGTATACCGGTGATCCTCTTATCCACCGAAAAGGCATCCAGAATACGCCGCTGCAGCTCGGCTGCCACATAGCCCGGGTCCTCTCCAATCAGGCCCTGCCACTGCATGCCGAAATTAGGCGTATAGATCTGCCAGTAGAACCGCTCCACATTGAGAATAATTTCCACGGCCTGCGCCACAGCTTTGAATCCGTCTGTGGTGCCTTTTATCTGCCGGGAAACAGGATCTACATACCAGGTCAGGGAGGGCTGTTCCTCAAAGGTGACGCCCTGGCTGATCGCTGTTCCGCCTGTGGGTAATGTCGCCATTATGAACCGCCTCCCATCACTCTGGAAAGTATAATGAATTTCTGGCCGGACTGCACCCGGAGCAGCAGGACCTTGTCCCCCACTGCCAGCGCTCGGTTGAGGATTATAAACCCATTCTGCACCGGCAGCGCCGCGCCGTTTTCATAGCACACGATGCTGGTGAGCTGCTGGTCACTTTCAAAGGCGTCCTTTGAAAGCGCTTCCTCGGTCGGATAGGTGCCGCTCAGTCCTTCGCCGGTGGTATCGCCGCCGCTGGTGTGCGTATGCCTCAGCGTGGTGATGTCATGGTTGTGGGCAAAGCCAGATGTGGTGTGCAGATGCGTCAGCACCGGGATTTTCTTTTCCACCACCGGCTCTGTCAGGTACAAAACCTCTGCTTTGAGCGGCTGCATGAGCGTGTCCACGGTAATCTCCAGCGGCGCCGCTGATGTCACAGTGCCAATCTGAAGATCAGTCAGACCGGCAGACTGCATAGACTGCTGGTTGATCTGCTGCAATACCTCAATCAGTTCCATAGGCACCTCCTTACAGCGTCAGGGTTTCGATCGTCATTGTGTGCGTCCCGCTTTCATATGTATGGGTCACCTTGTCGAGCAGGGCATATTCCGCTATGCCCAAAGCCTGGATATTCACCAGGACCATCTGCCCGGCCCGCAGGCCGCTGACGCCCAGTGAATCAATCCGCAGCGTTTTCATCGCTCGGTTATAGTATTCCAGCGTGGCTGCCGCCTGCGCCTGCACCTGGGCGTCATTGACGGCGCCATCTACTGTCTGGTAAACCTGTAGCAGGCCCCACTGTGCAATGTTGGTGGGGTCTTGGGCAATAAAGACATCTGTGCGCCCGGTTTCCTCATTGGGCCGGGCTAGCTTGACCGAATTGTAGGTCTGCTCATCAATGTCCGTCTTGTAGGTGTACTCAGTGAGCAGGCTCTCATCGCCGATCACCACATCGGAGATCATGGACGCCGCTTCCTGGAGCGCCAGGCCGGTGCCATCGTCGTAAAAGACATACAGCGTCCCGGTGCCCAGCAGCGTCTGTTCCACGGCAGCTCCGATAATGTCCAGGCAGGTTTCCTCCTGCTTGATAAGGGACGGGATCGGGTATCCGGTGTCAGCCAGTACGCCGGTTGTGATCTGCATATCCCCGGCAATCTGGGTGATGATCTCGCCGGCAGTCTGCGCGTAAAAGGCATAGGACGCCGACGCTTTGAGATACCGGATCCGATCATAGCAAGTGACCTCGACAACGCCCCATCGGTCTCGGCTGATGGTGAACACCCATCCAAAGAACTGCACCTCACCATCATCGGAAAACCGAACAGAGGTGCCCTCAGAAAAGGGGACGCTGCCTTTGAGGATCAGGGTGAATTTGAGCGTTCCGGGGCTGCCGGTGCGGTTGGTGGTCCAGGTTACACTCTGGGCACTGGGCGTCAGATCCCATGCCTGCCCGGACGGATCTTCCACAAGAAGTTCCAGCGCCATCAGCCCACCACCTCCAGATTACTGGCTTTTGTCCAGCCCAGCCAGCCGCCGCTTTCGGTGGTGATATGCACCGGATAGGGACGGCTACTGTCATTGGTAATGATCCGGCTGACCTTACACCTGCGCCCGTTGCCGTTCCCATGGGGCTCATCGCCATAGCTGCTGTAATAATACTTGCCGTTGGCAATGACCGTGGAGCCTACGCACAGCTGCGCCGCGGGCTTGGAGCGGGTCTTGGTGCTGGTAGCGGTGGGGCGCCCAGCGCCGAGCTGCACATCAACTGTCTGCGGGGAATAATCCCGGTATTCTGTGAGCTCCAGTTCGATGTAAAAGTCGCCGGTTTCGCCGGCCTTTTCCCTGTACTCAAAGCTGGTCACCAGCACTTCAAAGCCAGTTTCGCTGCTCATGTATGGGGTGCCGTCCTCATAATAGCGCACTGGCGTGTAAAGGATCGGTTCGCCGTCCCGCAGAGCGCTCTCAAAAAAATCGATGTAAAACTCCGGCTCTTCAAAGCTGCCCTTTGTCAGTACCCAGCCGCCCACCGGTTTACCGGGGAGCAGGCTGGAAATGTGGACAGTTTTCAGCTTGGGGACCCGGGGGACCATGATCGGGCCAACGCCCAGCACATTGTATTCGCTGTTGGCGTTTTCCCGGCTTTCGGGCAGCTCTTCGGGATTCACCGGCAGGCGGATCACTGTGCCGCCTTTGGTGAAGAAGATGCCATAATTATTCGCCATATTCCCCTCCTTACTGCACTCTGGCGGTGCTGTGCAGTGCCTGGGCTGCCCGCTGCTCATTCAGCATATCCTTGATTGTGTCTGCCAGCGCCCGGCGGTCTGCCGCCGAATTGCCTGTATTCTGTCCCTGTACCTGGATCACCGGGGCCTGGGTGCTCAGATTGATGTTGTTGACATACCGCCGCTCTGCCATGTCTACAAGGCTCTTGATGTCCTCATCGGCAAGGGATACGCTCTTTTGTATCCCGCTCACATCGCCGGCAATATCACCCAGTCTGGCGTTGGACTCCGCAACCATCGTCTCCCAGTCCACACCGGGTGCGGCGGCCTGATTGCCGCCGAAGAGATTTGCGCCCCACTGGTAGCCCTTGGAGGCCATGCCGCTTATGCTCATATACTCAATAGGATCATACTCTTTCCATTGCGTATTTTGCATAATGCTCTGCGACCGGGACTGGACATCAGCAAGGCGGCTATTGATTCCGGATGTGAGATCCACTTCCACGCCAGGGATTTTATTGATTGTATCCTGGATTCCCTGCGCCATTTCTCCCATATAGCCAAGGACACTTTCAGCCAATCCAAGGAAGAGAAGTTTCACGACCTCAATCGGATGGACAAACACATTTTCCAAAAATGTAGCGCCGTATCCAATGGTGTTCCAAAGTAAAACGAATCCATTCCCAACAAAGGCAAACAGCCCGCCCATTGCTCCGGTGATGATACCGGTGGCCGAAACCGAGGAATCGGTCAGCTCGTTATAGGCCGCCACACCGCCGTACAGTGCGCCGGTGAGCAGCATTACGCCGCCCACGACCCACAAAGCTGGATTAGCCAGCATAGCCGCATTCAAACCGTACTGTGCCGCCGTTTGTTCCATTGTAACGCCCGTAGTCAGCGCCTGGTGAGCCGCCATGATAGTATTCCATGTCGCTGCTATCTTCTGCTGTGCAGTATATAGAGCGATCGCTCCGCCCGCTATGGCGAAAGCGCCGGCCACAGCCAGCACCGGCGGGCCTATAATGTCGATGTTGTTTGCCAGCCAGTTGACGCCGCCCAGAACAGGCTGCAGGGCCATGATTGCCGTGTTCTGCATCATCGTCCACACCTGCGACCATGTCAGGGGCATTTCCTCAAATGCGGCATTGGTTTTGTCCGCGGTGCTCAGGATTGCCGCCTTTACAATATCGCTTGTGATAAGGCCCTCGGATGCCAGCTCCCGGATCTCTCCTGTGGTCTTTCCCAGATAGTCGCCAATGGACTGCACAATGGTGGGAGCCTGCTCCAGCACAGAGTTGAGCTCCTCGCCCCGAAGGGTGCCAGAGGACAGCGCCTGGGTCAGCTGCAGTGTTGCTGCCTGAGCGCCCTGGGCAGATGTGCCGGACAACACATACTGCTTATTGATCTGCTCGGCAAATCCGATCAACTCTTCCGGAGTGGAAAAGCTGTCTGCTGCCAGTGTTCCCAACTTGCCCACCAGATCCGCCGTATCGGCATAAGCGCCACGACTGCGCTGGGCTGATTCGTAGATCATCCGGTTGAGGTCAAGCGTTGTGCCAAACTGGGAATTTACCATGTTCAGCCGGGCAGAGGTCTGCGCCATCGTGTCGGACAGGCCGACCAGAGCCTTGACACCCTGGATTCCCACATATCCGCCGACCAGGCTTTTCAGCGAACCGAGGAGGCCGCTGCCCGCTGTCTGTGCGCCCAGGGCGCTATCGGCAAATTCGTCCTGCGCCCCGGCAGCTTCCCGGGCGGCGGCGCTTACATCATCAAACTGCCCTGCAACCAGATCATATTGGGTTTGAAGATCACGGATCGAGGCGCCCAGCCGCTCTGCCCTCTGCTCCAGCTGGATAAACTCGGCGCTGTTCTGTGCGCCGGAGGCCGCCAGTGCTTCCTGACGGGTTGCAACAGCGGCAAACTGAGCGTTGAGGGAGATCAGCCGGCGGTCAAGAGTACCCAGCACGCTCCGGTAATTGGAAGCCGCCGAAGAAGCCATAGAGGAAGCGTTGGCGGCAGTGGAGCTGAGGTTGATATATCGCCCAAAGGTTGCAGAGAACTTGTCTGCAAGGACAAGCTCTTCCCGGATCGTTGCCATTTACTCCCCTCCCTCGGTCAGCCTTTTGCGGGCAGCGGCACTGCGCTGGGCAAATACCCGCACCAGCGCCTTTTCCCGCTGTGGTAAATCGTTGTACTGCGATGGGGGCCAGCCCCAGCTCTCAAAGCAGTAATACGCGATCAGCGCATCACCGTCCGGGGCCGGCCCTTCGATCAGTTTTTTGCTTCTTCCTCGAGATCGACTGCACTTGTGAAGTCGTTGAACTCCATGATCGCCTGCAGCAGCCGCTTATACTCGCCGCTATTGAGCATCTTGCCGGGCACCATCAGCGGGTCCATAACGCCATATGCCTGGCACAGTTCACTGTTGGTAAAGTCCGGATAGGCGGTACAGGCCACAATCAGACGGCGGGTATATTCCAGATCGTCCAGCGCTTCAAACTTTCGCCCCTCCACCTTTTTGAGGTGGACAGAGCGCTTGCTCAGTGCTTCGTTTTCCTCCTGGGAGATGGTGCGGATCTTAAACGGCACCGGCTTTCCCTCGCCGTCCAGGAACCGCTTGGAGATCACAACCTCCTTTTCCTGTTTCAGCTCTACGGGGTGAAGAAATGCGTCAAGGGTCATTAGTCAATCCTCCTTAGTTGCTGCCCAGCTGCGCCGGGTTGTTGAACGCCTGCAGGCGCTGCACATCGGTATATGCAAAGTTGAAGTCGTAGTTGAGCATACTTTCCTCCTTGTCCAGAATGGACAGGGGGATCGTGCCGGTAAGCGTACAGCCGTAGTAAACCATCACCTGGCTGCCCAGCGTGGCAGAAGAGCTTTCGCTGTTGGTGATCTGGATATCGAACTCCGGCATGATGCCGGTATTGATATACTCCAGCACCATGTCGGTAAAGATATTGGAGCCGTAGTAGATATTGCCTGTGCCGGTCAGCTTTGTGCCGTTCGATTTCTGCTGAATTTTGCGGGTGCCGATGACCCGCATATCCTGGTTCTGGATCTCGGCGTTGGTCCTGATGTTCCGCATACCGGCGACCTCGATATTCTTACCGTTCCGGGTGATGAAGATCTTGCCTTCCGCGCCGTTGACGGTGTCTTTTGCGAGCAGAAAAGCCATTGTTTTATCCCTCCCTTACGATACGGTCACCGTCATGTAGATCTTCTCGATGCTGTCCACCGACTGGATCGCCACATTAACCACAATGCTGTCATTGTCGGTGCCTGCCAGCACTTCCACATCGTCAGCGGAGAAGTTCTGGATCGCTTCCTGGCCCTGCAGGGTGAGCATATAGCCCACAATGGCGCTCTTGAACAGGTTGTGGCCCGCCTCGTTGTTGTTGACAACGCCCAGGTAGTTTGCCGAGAACTGCTGATAGATGTCGTTGGCAATGGTGTTGCACAGGCGGATCAGCCGGTTCTTGCGGAAAATCTTGCCCAGGGTCTGGGTGTAGGTGGTCAGGCTGTTGATGTCCTGCTCGATGTGGACGGTATCAAAGTCTGCGGTCAGTACCAGTTCGCCGCCAGCGAGTGCCTCCTCCACCTCGGTATTGGTGAGCACAGGGCTGGGCGCCACCGCTGTGGGGTGTGTGGCATAGGTCAGGGTCTCGTTGTAGCTTGCGCCTGCCTCGGCGCCGCCGACCCACCAGCAGGTCTGCTGCGGGGTCAGTGTGACATTATCCGGCAGCACCAGGCCAGACTGCACATTGATGATGTACAGACTGTCCGGGGCTGTGCTGAACGACGCCACCAGCTGGGCATACTGGCCAGCGGCGCAGATGCGCTCAATAAAGCTCTGCATGGCGGTCAGCGTGGTGCTGTCATCGCCGTCATAGACCATGATGTCGAAGCCATACGGCTCAATGGCAGTCAGGTACGGGGTATATGCGGAAGCCTCCACCGTACCGTCCAGACCGCCGGTGAGCTTTGTACCAGCGTTGGCGGTTACTGCGCCAGAGCCCGACCAGGTCACCCAGTCGTTAGCAACCAGTTCACCGACCTGCGCCACGGTCTGGCTGTCCACGATGGCGCCGTCCACAATGGTGTTGACGGTGAACTGATCCTCGCTGTCCGGCACTGCCACAATGCTGATGGTGATATCGTTACCGCGGGCGCCGGGATAAAGCGCAGTAGCAGTCAGCGGAGAGATTTCCGCTGTGGCCTGCGCCGAACCGGTGGCCGTGGGTCGGTACAGATATACTGTCTGGGCGCCTGCTGTCCGGTTGGTGCCTAGGAAAATCTGCTGCAGGAACCGCGCCTGCGGGGCCGTGATGGGATAGCCGCAATAGGGCGTGGTATCCTCACCGGCCTGCACGGTCATCACCTGACCCACAGGGCCCCAGCTCATGGGCTCGCAGATGGTGACAACACCGCGGTTGCCGACATTCAGGCCAAGGCCGCCCTCAGACTGAAAGTTGATATACACGCCCGGGCGGATCTTGTTCTGGGTCCGCCATGTTCCTCCTGCCATTTAATCCTCTCCTTTCGGTTTCTTAAAAAACTCCCGCACAACACGATCCGCCTCCCGGAGCGTGTACTCGGGCTTTGCCAGGATCGCCGCCAGAAAGTCACGCTGATACTCAGCGTACCGCTTGCTTGCGATCAGGCTCTCTCTTGTGTATTTTTGCTGTTTCGCCATTTGCCGGTGTCACCTCCGGGGTGTAATCTTCGATGGCCTGCATCTTGACCTCCTCTGAGGGGGAAAGGGTCACCCGCTCCTGGATCTCGAACTTGTAATGCAGCGCATCAAGGTCAATCGTCCAAGTACGGTCATAGGTCAGCAGATTGACTGTACTGTCCGTTATCCCATCAGAATAGGGGAAGCTGTCCATGCACAGGTCCAGGGCCTCTGCCGCCGCCAGATAGAGCTGCTGCAGGTTGGGCAGGTTGTAGTCCTCCAGATAGGTCAGGTCAAGCCCGATTTTCCGGAGCCAATAGCCACCCATCTGCCGCTCTATGGAGCTGTACCGCTGCTGGAGGAAGATCGCCGGCGTCTGCGTTTTCTGCTGCGCCGGGTCCTCCAGAAACTGTACGCCGGGGAGATACTCTTGCAGATAATTGGCCAGGGACACGGCGATGGTGGTAATGGTGAAGTTCATTTTTTCATCGCCTCCGAAATCTTCTTGTCCAGGATCGCCCGGACGGTTTTCCGGTACTCCTTTATCCCCTTATCTGCCATGAACTCGCCCTTGACATACGCCGTCCTGGTGCCGACCACAATACCGGTATTGGCCGCCGGGTCGTACTCCAGCAGCCCGCTATGGGGATTGACATAAAGCCCGGGGACAAAGTGCCTGTCCATGCGGTGGCCGTCATTGACATAGCTGGCATACTCCATGTTGTTTGCCAGAATGGTTTTGTATTGGCTCTCAGTCTGCTCCGGTGCAGTTTTACTGTCAGTTGCCCAGTGCGCTTTCAGCTCACCGGTCAGTGTATTTGTACCGCTGTAAGCGGAGCCGCGGCCTGTGCCCTCTTTGGGCGGTGTAGCGGCAGCGGCGGTTTCCACCGCCCTTTTGGTGGCCTCTTCTGCCGCTTCACTCAGGATAGACGGCAGATCAGCCTGCAGCTTTTTCAGCTGCTGGATTCGCTTCTGCAAAGAGACGGTTTCGCTCATCACTTCACCCGCTCTTCCTGCATGAGCCGGATCTCCTGGTGCGCCAGCCCTGGCAGGACTGCGCCGAATGGCTCAAAGTAGTAATTGGGATCCGAGGCAAAGGCCCGCATCCTGGCCACCTCCCGTCCCAGCCCGGCGCCCCGGTGGATCAGCAGCTCATCGCCTGCCTGTATATCCACCAAGTTATCACACTGCAGCCAGTCATCGGATTTGACTGTGGCCGTCGTCCTGCTCATATCAATGGGGCTTGCGGATAGCTGATAGACCCGGCAGGGGACACCTGTGGCAACAGGTACCCGCTCATTACGGGTCAGGGCGCCGTCCAGCGTCTGCTGTACCCGGTAAATATCCACCGTGTCGGTGTACCAGTCCCTGAAATTCGTACCCATCACCTCAAATCACATAGCTGCCGCCCATGCCGATCAGCCTTGCCTGCGTTGCGAGCAGCTGTCCGTACTGGGTGGCGTTGAGGTCTCCCCAGTTCTCTGTGGCTTTAGTGAGCGCATCCGTGTCATAACTGATGCTGTCAGCCCCCAGCTTTGCCGATGCCACAACGCCCACCAGCGCGCCGGAAGCGGCTGCCTGGGCTGGCGTGTCGGAACTTTCCGCATAGGTGCGGAGATACAGCGCCGAGTAGTGAGCCACATAGAGACCAGCGGCATACTGCCAGAGCGCTCCCCACTGGCTGGGAATAATAGATGCGTTTGCCATCGAGAGGAAGAGGTCAAGCATCACGGAAGGGATCAGGCAAACCGCCGGATTTTCCTCGGTTCCAGCAGTGTAAAACTGCGGGAACATCTCCTGGAACATCTTGGCGGTGTAATTGCCCTGTCCTGTGCCGATGTTCGCAGCGGCGGCCCTGACGCCGAAAAACTGCAGCCTGCAAAGCCAGCTGTACTCCATCGGCTATTCCTCCTTTGCCTTACCCTCTTCAAACTTTCTGCGCCGTTCCCGGGTCTTTGCGGCGCCCGCTTCATGGGCAGTCTGCAGGTCACGGTCACGGCGGCTCTCCGAAACAACGATCTTTCCATCTGCCACCAGCTCCCGGAAATAGGGAGTGCTGGACGCCCAGTCCGGCACCTCGCCCATCCAGCCCCGGGTAACCGGGAACACCTGGAAGCGGTCAGCAGAGGGCAGCAGAATGTTTCTCTGTGCTACGATAACCATACTGTCACCGCCTTAAATGCCGTCAAAGTAGGCAATGGTCTGCGGGTAGAAGATCTGCGCCTCCGAGACATTGGCGGCATAACCGGTATCGTAACACATTTCGGTGGAGTTGGGATTGGTCATGGCGCGGGTGAGCGGAACCAGCTCATCCATCTTTACAAATCGCCGGTCGTTGTTGTAGACGACCATACGGTCCTTCTGGCCGGTGCCGGCATCCTTGCACCAGTTGGTGCCGCCGATAAAGAAGCCCTTGCCAGCCTTGGTGGCCACATTGTTTTCCATGATGTAGTCCAGAATGGTGGTGCGGGTCACGATCTCGGCGGACACCGGCGTATTGAGCAGATAGGTGTACTGGGCATAGGGCAGCAGGATATGGTTGGGCATTGCGCTCTCATCGTTGTTTGTAGCTTCCCAGACTGCGCTGATCGCCGTATTGATATCCTTGAGGATCTCCTGTGGGGCCTTTTTCGACCATTCAGTGCCACCGGCCGCGCCTTCGGCAACGATGGTCTCCACCGCGTCCGGGTTGTTAATCAGGCCGGTGGTATCGTACATTTCAAAGCCGATATAGGTGTTCTGGTCCAAGTGCTTATCGTAGGCCATGCGGACGCCGTCGGTGAGAAGGGAATCCAAGCTGCGGCCCACGAAGTTGGAGCGCATCATATCCCAGTACATCACACGGAGCGCCGCCGCAAAGGCATGCGCCTTATAGACGCCCTTGGAAAGCGAAGCCTGCACGATGGGGATACCATTGGCGCCTCCGGCCTGTACGGCCCCTTCGCCGGCGCCGCCGGTCATGCCGTAGCCCACGGTCATGGCGCTGGCGTAATCGGCCCAGCCGCCGCCCACATCAATGACAATATCGCGGGGATAGGTGAAGTTGTTGAGCGGCTTGCGGATATCCGGGTCCCGCTTTTCCAGCTCCGATACCAGGAAAGCGTTGCCGCTTGCCACTGCCGTGGCATCAAATACCGGCACTCCGGCCATACCCTGCGGAGCCTGGGCGCCGCCAATGACGCCCGCGTCAAACTTACCAACATTTACAAAGCTCATATCATATCCTCCTTATGCGTTCTGCATGGTCAGTATCCGCAGCTCCGCGGTCCCGTTGGCATCTGCGGGGCCGCCCCATTGGCAGTTGATCAGCTCCACGGTGTTGTCGCTGTCCGCCTCTGCCTCAAAGACTCCCACTGCGGCGGTACTGTAACTGGGATTCGCCGTGATGCGGACATACACCTTGCCGCCCAGAACCGGGGTTCCGCGCTGGCAATATACATTGATCGCGCCGCGCTGGAACACCGATACAGGATCGCCGGGGACATACTGGCCGGCGCTCTGCTCCAGATAGGCCAGAGAGCTCTTGACCTCCGCGCCCGCTACGCCCACAAACTGGGCGGCGGTTGCTTCTGCCCCCATCTGCACAACGGCTCCGGGCGCGCCACTGTCATAGATCAGCGGGGCGCCGAAAGGGATCGGCGCACTGCCGCCGCAGGGGCGGGTATTTGCGATCATGTCGGGCTGTCTGGCATAGCAGCCAGCAAAGCCGTGGGGCATTTCTTTTCCGATGGTCTGGGGTCTAATTCCTGCCATTTACTTCTCCTCCTTCTTTGCGTGAGGGTTGCGGGCGGCGTAGGCCGACTCTACCTCACGGCAGCGCTCGGCATACTTCTGCTGGGCGGTGGCGGCATCATTGGCCTTCGCTTTGGCGGTCTTGGTGACTGCGCCCAGCACGCCGGTCATAGTGTCGCTCTGCACCGACTTGAGCAGGGCATCCACCACTCTGGCACGCTCCTTGGTGTCCTTGATGGCAGCCACGGCCGGGCGGACATTTTTGAGGATCTGCAGTGCGGCATCCCGTGCCTCGGGGACCGGAACCTTTGCCGTATCGGTCACAGTGGCTGCCTCTTCACCGTCCGTTCCGGTCAGCTTTTCGATGAGATCCTCCAGGTCGCCCTCGTCGGACATCTTGCGCTCCATCTTTTCCTCCCGGTCGTTCTTTTTTGCCAGCTCGCCCAGCATGGCGATGACCTTATCCAGCTTGCTGCCGAGGTCGTCGCCCTTAGGGGCAAGCTCTACCATCATCTCATCGGCTGCGGGTGCTGCCTCCTGCGCCTGTGCGGCGGGGTCGGCGTCCAGCGCAGTCTGGGCGGTAGTCACGAGGGTGCTCAGCTCCTCCGGGCTTGCTTCCTGGGCTGCCACTCCCAAGGCAGTCAGGATCGCGTGGGAAAATTTGCTCATACTCTTCCTCTCTTTCTCCGCCTCTGGGGCGGCGTCTTGTATTGATACGGCAGCCCCGGCCCGGCCCAATGGGACGACGGCCACATGGTTGCCCCGGATCCGTTTTTGGCGGTATCCTCCAGCGGCGTCCGCTGCATAATCGCAGCGATAGCCGCAGGACACCTGTCGCATTGCCCCGCTGCGCACCTGATCGATAAGCGTCGGGTCGGTGATGACCAGGTCGGCCATGATGTGCTCGCCTGTCCGGTGCACATTTTGCACATGCCCCTTGGCATAGGCAGCCCAGTTTTCTGGGGTCACATCCTCCGGCGGGTGGGTCATGGTGACCGGCTTGCCCTCAAAGGAGGCGATGGTCTCCGGTGCGAACACATCTTCGGGGTATCGCATCACCGGGATCACTGCCTCCGGGTCGGCATCTGCTACGCCCATCTCCCGGGCCAGGTAGTTCTGGCTGCCGGTTCGGGCGATGGGGACATTTTTGCAGATGAGATAGCCCTCTGCCGTCTCGATCTGATTGGGGCTGATTGGGCTTCCAAAGTAAGCAATCGCCATTTACTCCACCCCCGGTACAAGCTCTTCCTGGCCGGCGCTCTCGCCCGCTACCGCCTCCAGCAGAAGATCGGCAATGATCGCCTGGTGGTCGGTTTCGTCAGCATTCAGCTCCAGAAACTTCTCCATGTGCGATGCCGGCGCGATCGCCATGATGGCGGTATACAGGCGCACCGTTTCGGTCTCTGCCGCCAGCGCTTTTTTGAGCAGTTCGATGTACTCTGCCTTGTAGTCCATTTTGTTTTACCTCCGGGCAAAAGAAAAAGGGCCAACTGTTCGGAAAATCCGAATAGTTAACCCCGCTTGGTCCTTCCCGCCCAACGCTTAGGGCAGGGATCTACTTTTCTACGATTGTTTTTCTTTTGATGTGGATCACCTTTACTGTCCCATCCGGTCCAGGGATCAGTTCTACCCGGTCGCCTTTGGACAGAATTTTTTGAATTGCTTCAATCACTTCCGGTTTCACGGCCTGCCTCCCTGTACTGTTTTTTCCATGCCTTGTATTTCTCATCATTTGCCAGCTTGTGCTTCTGGAATGTGGTGAAAGTCCTGGGCACCTTGTCGCCCAGCGTCATGCGGTAGCGCTCCCACTGCCGGTATTCCCGCAGCCACTTGGCACGGGCTTCCTCTTTTTTGCGGTAGGCATCAATCTGCTTTTGGGTTCTCGGGTCGATGCTGAGCGGATTGGTGCGAAACGAGGAAAAGCGCTTGACTTTTTCGATCTCCTTTTCCGTCCGGCCTGCCGGCGACCAGGGCAGGAGCACATGCAGGCAGTTGGGGTGAATGTTCAGGTAGCTGTTCGCCAGATCATCCGGCCCGGCTGGATCCACCTTGCCAAAGGCAGCGGCCAGCGGCGGAAAGTCCGGATCTTTCCCGCTCCGGGAGTAGACCCGCCCCTCCAGCGGAGCGCAGATGGCGCAGGTGCTGCCGTGGCTGCTGATCTGGTACAGATCCTGCTCCGGGTCTGCGGTCAGCCCCGCCAGCACCTCTGCCTGCCGGGAGGTGGTACGCAGCACCATGCTCCCGTAGGTGTGCAGGCTCCAACTGCGCCCCGCTTTGTCCACAAAGGCGGTCACGCCCTCCCGGCGCAATACCTTGATGAACTCCGGCAGCGCCTTGTATGCGCCCTTCCCGGCCGCCTGCATGGAAGCTGTTGCTTCCAGTCCCGCCTGACGGTATACATCCGCTTCCGGGCGCCCGATGAGCGCGTTTTGCAGGGTACTCATGACCGTGACATTGGCAGCTGTGATCTCCCCCATCAGGTTCTGCACCAGTTTATCCACCACTGCATACTGGTCTGATGTAAGCACCGCGGCGTTTTTGTAGCCCGCTATATGCTTTTCCGCCGTCTCGCCGGCGATGCACCGGGCCTCCGGCACACGCACATAGAACTGCTTTTCCACCATTTTCGGGACATAGTCCCAGCAGTCATTTTCAAGGCCGTGCAGGATCCGCTGCACCCGCTCTAGAGCGGCTACCGCGTGGTAGTCCACATTGCCCATCGACCGCAGACGGCCGATCTCGTTGATAATATCGGTCTCCGCCTTGAGGAACAGGGCGATGAGTTTTTCCAGCTCCTCTGTGTTGGAGACTTTTTTCAGTTCCGGCATGGTATCATGCAAACCGGGAGATCACCATGCCGGCAATCTCTCCCGCCGGGCCCAGAAACTCCTGCACACGCTTCATAGTGGAATTCTCCTCCGGATAGGCGATCCCCTTGGGTGTGATGGCAAGCCCTGTAGTCTCCTTGAACTGCACCGGAGCGCCAATTGCTTTCATTTCCGCAATCCCCTCGATATAGCCGTCGGCCAGCAGATGGGAGAGCAGATAGGCGAAATACTGCTGCGATACCGGGAAGCTCTCGGTATTGGGGGTAACGATGCTCCAGCTCGCCGGAGTGCCCTCCTTCAGGCAGCGGTACAGGTAACGCAGCAGCTTATAGACCAGAACAAAGTAATCATCTTTCGACATGCTCAGTCCTCCTCATCATCAAGCAAAAGCTCTTCCTGAGTGATTCCGTAAAGCCCAGGCCTGAGCAGCTTCAGCAACTCCCAAAAAGACTCCTCCGGGTGTTCTGTCCCATAGTTTATGATGTCTTGTGCAGAGCCATCAATACAGGCACCATATACAAGCATTTCGATATCGTCCTCCTGGACAACATCCTTTTTTTGCTCTCCTTGGCCAAGATAATATTGAAGAAAAGTTCGCAGTTTTTCTTCCATTTCGATAGCCTCCATTTACTTTATTGGGCTGATCCATAACGCCTTAAACCCACCATATCCATCTGCTTCCACCGTATACTGCCGTGTTGCGCTTCGGATTGTTCTAATTTCCCCGGCTTTTAGCCCAGGATATCGGGTATTCAACACACCTGTCAGTCTTGCATAGGTTCTTGAACTCAGCCGGATACCTCCAGTTGTCCGCTGCGGCGACGGCGCGTACTTTGTCCCCTTTATTGTACCACCACCGCTTCCGCTCGTCCACCGGCCATTCCTGTCTCTTGGCTGGCTTGGGTTGTAATCCAGAACTGCCGCATCCTGTGTGGCTCCCTCAAAAGAGACTGTTTCCCCGTCACCATATCCCAGCCCCATCAGCGGGTCGCGCAGGGCTGTAGCGTCCTGGTAAGTCTTTCCGGCGTTTGCGGCGATCTCTGCATCAGACAGTGTGGTGTAGAGGCCGGTCGCATCGCTCATGCTCTTGAGTTCCCGCTGGGCGGTATCCACATTGAGCAGGCCGTTGGTATAGGCGCTGACAATCGCCTCAGTCTTGGCCTTAGCGATCTCGGCCACTTCTTTGGCTGTGGGCGTCCACAGCGGCGGGAAGGCCACTTCGATCCCCTCCGGCACCACACCCCAGGCAGACATGGCCATGACGGGCAGCAGCCGTTCCAGCACCGGGCGCAGCTTGTTTTCCCTCTGGCTGTCCAGATAGTCGTTGTAGTTGCGCTGGTCGCCCTCTCCTGTGGCGTTCAGCCCGCTTGCGGACCGTCCGAACAGTTTTGTCATCGGAATCCGGGACGAACCTGCCAGGTTAAGGCACATGCTCTCGTAAACTTCCCGCAGGCCAGTGAAGGTGTACTGATGGTTCTGGATCTGGTCACCCTTGTTCACCAGCTGGATGCCAAAGTTGGAACGCATGACGCTCTGCGCCTGCATGACAGACCAGAACCTCCGTTTTGCCTGCTCGTTCCCGATGGAGAGGATCTGGTCAAGGTTTTCCATCTCCATTGTGTCCACATTGGCCCGGAATGTGAGGGCCGCCATATTGGCCGAGACATTGTCGTGTTTGACTACATCGGCATAGAGCGCCTCGATCTCGCTCTCGCCCCAGTACATGCAGGCCACCCGCTCGATATACGGGAGATCCCGCCCGGTGAATCGCACCACACGGCTGTGGTGAACCCGCAGGGAGAACTGGTGGGTGCCCGGGTCATTGATGAGGTAGTACGCCGGCAGGCCAAAGTCCGGATCTCCAATGTCCGATACAGTTTCACTGTCCGGCACGACCCCGACCCACCGGTCCAGGATCATCAGACCGGCAAAGCTCCCGGGGAGAATGCTCTCCAGATCGAGCGGCTGGTCCATGATGCCCTCCTGCCCACGGATCAGGATCAGCCCTACGGCGCCGCCATAGAGCCGCCCCCAGCGAAGGCCGTCGGTCACCTTGGCTTTCAGCTGTGTAGTGCGCTGCACCCGGTCAAAGTCCGCCTGCATCTCGGGGGAGATATCTGCCCCGGAGAGGGTGAACCATTCCCGTGTCATATCCTCCGGCACAATGCTCACCACATTCTGGACGATCCAGTTGGTGCGGTAGAGCGAGTTGAGAAGAGCATAGTTTTCGGTCATGCGTGTGAGCGGATACTCAGTTGCCTCAAGCGGCGACTGGCTGCCAAACCCCAGACGGAAAAGTGGGTTGGAAAACTCGTCTGTTACCCGTACATTTTCCGCCGGGCTCTGGGTGGAAAGCTGGCTTCCCTCCGGTGCCCGTCTCTGTTTGTTTCTCCTGGACATGCTCTCACCTCCTTACTCAAACCGCCACGAGGGCAGGCTGTTTACATAGTACCGTAGCGCGTCCGGGGCGTGGTCGTGCTGCTTGACAGGTTTCTCTTCGCCGCGGATGCTGGCCTTTTCATCCCACAGGTAGCTACCCAGCTCCTCCCGCAGACCTTCGCACCCCCGATTGACAAGCAGCCGACGGCGCTGGAAAAGCGTAGCTGTTTTACGAATCCCGTCCAGCACATCATTCTGAGCTGCTTTGACCAGCAGCCCCCGATTCCTCAGCTCGGCGATAAAAGACGCCGCTGAAGGGTCCACCAAGACAGCGCATTGTTCTTTTCCCATAAAAGCCAGCAGATCATCGGCATACTCCTGGTCGGTTTTCTGGCGGGACTTCTTCTTGCTGTCCCACCGGTACTCCCGATCCACCCGGATCATGTCCCCATCGTCATATATATCCAAAAAGACGCAGGGATTCGTAGTGCCGTAATCGCAGGCGATGGTACGCATGGATCTCCATACCATGTCAACAGGCCGCTGGTCATCGGTGTAGCATGTGGCATCAGTCACCATGTCATAGATCACGCCATCCGAAAGGACCCAAAGGCCCAGGATAAAACGCTGGTAGAAGATGCCGCTGAACCCGTTTTTATACCGCCTGCGGATCTCCTCAGTCAGGCTGAGGTTATCTTCCATTGTGAAATGCAGATGCAGTACCTTCCTGCCCTTTGGCTCCTTGATCCAGGATTTGAGAAACCAGTGGTTTGGCCCCTCGGGGTTGCAGTTAAACCATTGCTTGCTGCCCGCTACCGAACACCGGCCCACTGCCTGGTTGACAAAGCTCTCCGGCATCAGGGCCACTTCGTCAAACAGTACACCGGCCAGGGTGATGCCCTGGATAAAGGCTGCCGACCGCTCATCTTTGCCGCCAAAGAGGAAAAAGCGATTGGTGCTTTTCTCCCCCTGTATTTCCAGAAAGTTCTCGCTTTTGTTTTCCCGGATCAGGAAGAAATCCCCCAGCGCCTCATACACCAGCTTGACCACATTGCGGCGCAGAGCTCCAATGGAGACGCCACACAGTGCAAAGGCCTGGCCGTCAAAGCGGTCCATTGCCCAGCTCACAAACCCGATCACCATCGCCAGAGACTTTCCAGCCCGGATGCTGCCATCGCAGACCAGGGCATCAAAATCCCGGTACGGGCTTTTGTCTGTCCACCAGGACATGGCCATATACTGCTTGGGTGAAAACGGTGAAAACTCCATTGTTTACTGATCCTCCTCGTCCTGTGGAATATCCTTGGCCTCGCAACCTTCCGGGAGTTCCGCCCACAGCTTTGGGGCGCTCTGCTGGATCGCCTCCAGCAGCTCCCGATTCGGTTTCCTGAGAGATTCCACAAGTCTCGCATCAGGGGACGATTTCCAGAGTTCTGGTATGCGGTTGGTCAGCCAGAATATAACGGCCTTGGTATCTGCCGGGACATGGACATCCTCCTCCGTTGTTTCCAGCACTTCCTCCTCGGCGATTTTCTTCCCGTCCTCGATGACCGGCTTTTTCAGCTTGAACGCCTTCCTGACCTTGACTGTGTACCCCAGCGCCCGCCGGTGCAGGGCATTGACCACCGCTCCGTTGGCGTCCTCTGCCCCTTCGCTCAGAGCCTCCTGCAGCTCTGTGTGCTTTTTCTTGTACTCCCGGAAGGTGGAGTAACTGACACCCAGCTGCCGGGCAATCTCCTCCTCACTGTTCCCCATCCGGCACGCTGCTTTTACAAATTCCAAGCGGGGCAGTACATGGGTTTCGTATTTGCCGCGGGCGGCCTTGCCGGGAGAAGCCCGGGGCTTTGTTTTCTTCTTCCTCACGCTGCCCTCCTTTCGTCCGGGCGGCGCTGCTGCCCGCTCTATCTGATCCCCCATGCCCTCGCGCGCGTACGCGTGGAGGGTGCCGGGTTCCGGCTTGTCCCCTTATATAGGGGAACACCCTCCGGCAGTGGTGCCGGATCGCTGCCGAAACTGCCGGATACTATATCTGCGTCTTTTTTGTGGCATGGTTATCCAAAATTCGGATGACCTCCTGCTCACGCAAAGGAAATACTCGCAGATCTTCGACAGAATTGAAAACGGGGGATTGTCCAGCACCACGCAGCCTTCCGGATATTCGTACTCGGTAAAATTCGCTCCCGGCCAGAACGGACGCACTATGGCGCCTTCACTCACTCCGTATTTCCTACACACCCAGCCTTTGATAGTCTCGTATATTTCAGGGGGAGTGTAGCAGTCATCTGTGGTTTTCTTGGGTTTGAATTTTTCTACAAATTCCTCATATGTTTTCGATTTCAGTGCTGTCTCCCCCTTGATTACAAAATAAACCGTGGCCCCCACCTGCCACACTATGCGGTTTACACCCAACTGAGGCACTTTCCAGGGATACAAACCCCTGGTAGTTTACCTCTCAAATTCAGTGTAACGCATCGGGTGGTCGTTTCGTGTGTCATTTTTAGCTGCTCACTCTCTTGCGTTTTATATCATATATGATATAATAAGATTGTAATAAGGAGGCGCGCATGAGCTGGAACATAAAAATTTACGCCCGGGAAAACGGTTCAGAGCCGGTTATGGAGTTCCTGAACTCTCTGCCGCCAAAGCACCAGGCCAAGGCGATCTGGGAGATTGACCTGCTGGAAGAACATGGCCCTGCTTTGCGGGAGCCGTATGTAAAGCACATCCAAGGGGAACGCTACAAAGGACTGATGGAGCTTCGGATCCAGCAGGGCGGCGATATTTCCCGCATCTTCTATTTCCTGCCCGTGGGGAATACATTTGTGCTGCTGCATGGATTTGTGAAAAAGGATCAAAAAACACCGGCGCGGGAGCTGGAAACTGCTGCCCGCTATATGCAAGACTACCGAAGGAGGTTTGGTGAAAATGGCTGAACTGAGAAACTGGAAGCAAGCCCAGGCTGAACTGATGGCCGATCCCGCTGTTTCGGCGGAATATGAGGCCCTTCGCCCGCAGTATGAAGTGATCTCCCAGATCATTGAAGCGCGGATCGACCTGGGGATCACCCAGGCTGAACTGGCCCGGCGCTCCGGGACACAGCAGAGCAATATCAGCCGGCTGGAAGGCGGCGACTATAACCCCTCGCTGGACTTCCTGTCCCGGGTGGCCAGAGGGCTGGGAATGGAGCTGCATATTGAGCTCCGCCCGGCACAGAGATAAAGAAAAGCGCAGGTGAGAGATCCTGCGCTTTTTTCTTTATCCCTTCGGTTCGATCCCATTTTCTACAAGTTCCAGATGATACCCCAGCCGGCCCAGCGCATTGGTCACATTGTAATCCAGGCTGAATGGGAGCCCTTGCGCCATTCTCCGGATCTTTTCCCGGTTCAGCCCTGTTTTCCGCGCCATCGACCGGCAAGGCCGCTCATTCATTACCTCTGCGATCTGCTCGAATATGATCTGCTCTTCCCTCATACATTTTCTTCCCCTTGGCCTGTATATCCTGCCATTCGGCCGCAAACCAGTCTTTCCACTCCTGGCAGGGCTTCACACAATCCACCCAGCACTCCCGCCCCTGGCACGGCGATCCTTTGCCCACATTGACACTTCCCTTCTTTCTGCTATTCTAGGAAGAGCGGCTCTCCCCTGGCGGTCAGGCGGCACCGGTAAGGCGCTGCCGCTTCCTCTGTAATGTACTTGATCCCGAACCGCCCCTGCATTCCCTGCCACACGCTCCACGGCAGTTTATACACCTGCCCACTCGCAAACTGGCAAAGGACAAACGCCAGACCTCCCAGCTCGGCGCAGCGGTTCAGGCGCTCGGCCTGCTCTCCGGTGACCCGGTCCTGTGTGATCCGGTCGGTGGCGGTGGATTTGGCCTCGAACATCACCGCCTGGCCTCCGGCGAGCGTCCCTTTGTAGTCCGGCTGGGCCTGCTTTTCAAAGATCGCCACAAAACGCCCTCCCTCCAGTCTTTTGATGGGGCGCATAGGCTCCGGCGTCTTTTCGATGTCTGCCATGCCCTTTTCCCGGTAGAGATCGCAGGCGCCGACAATGGCCTGCTCAAACTGGGCGCCCTGGGCCCGGCTCACCGCTCCCTGGTATCTGTGTCGGATCTGGGCTTCCCGACTCTCGCCCGCTATGCGATTTTGGTATTTCTCAAATTCTTCTTCGGTAAAGGTCAGCATGATTCCTCCTTTCCTGCCTTTTCCTTTTTCTCTGCTTGGAAGCCCTTCCACACGCCCAGAAACCAACCCAGCCAGTCGGGGCAGTCCCTATAGCTGCTGCACTGCCTCTTTGACCAGGAGGAAGGGCAGCCGCTGCAGGGGTTATTGTCCATGCTCTGCACCTCCCATCAGTTTCCTGCCGCAATGGGGGCAGTAACCAAAATACTGCCACTTTTCGGCCCGGGCGGTTCCGCTTTGGTCAATCAGTTTGAGGATGCCCCCGGTGTATTCCGCCGAACCCTTGCGGCCCTTGTAGATTTCCAAGGCAGCCTCTCCCCGGCAGTATTTACAGCTCATCCCCTGCCCTCCCTGCAATCTCACCGGCACAGGCGGCATAGCCTGCCAGGTCAATATAGTTGTCCGGGTTGTCGCTGGCAATTGCCCTGGCAATTTTCAGCAGCGCCATCATCAGGGCGACATCTTTCCCGCCTATATCCACCTGCGCACTGGGTGCAACACAAGCAGCTTTTATATATGCTGCCCACAGCTGGGCTATGGTGGAAAAGTTATCCTCTGGGCTGCCGTAATCCTCCGGGCGCTCTCCTGTCACGCAGGCATTGGCTTTTGCTAATAGTTCGGTCCTGGTCATACTATCCCCCCTAATACTTAATCCCTTTCTTATCCGCCCAGCAGGCCAGCTCATCGCCTATAGTGGATAAGTCCTCTGTTTCTAAAAAACCGGCCAGCCATTCTGTAAGGCGGTTCACCCGTTCTGGGCCAAAACCGTATTTCTCATATAGCCCCCTGTATATAGCCAGCAGGATGATGGTATATACCGACTTGACATTGGCCGATGTTACACGGTCTTTTGGTATGCGGGCTTTCATTCTTCCACCTCGTCCATTTTTGCGCCGCATCGGTCGCAATAGTTGACACCATATTCGCTGGGCATCTTGTCATAGCCCGCTATCTCATTGTCACAGTTGTTACACCTCCACATTTCCTTACCAGTGTATATCCATTTCCCATGCACCACTGGTACAATATCGAAAGTTTCAAGGTCTTTCAAAATGTTTTCAGCTTCCATTTTAAGCAACATCATGTCAGTTGATTTTTGGTCTTGAAAATATCCACGGTATTCCCGGATTGCGCTAATGGCTTCTTTCCGGTCAATGTATTCTTTCATCGTTAGCCTCCTTATACCATCCCTTACTGTTTCCGATTGAATATGTGAGCGCCATTGCACAATCAAAAAGAACGATAGCCTGAAATACCTTGTCCCCAGCTACTAACATCACCACAATGGGAGCCAGATATAAAAATCGCAACATCCCAACATAATGCCTGTACAACCACAAATACCAGCGTTTCAGCCACTTCATGTCTTATCTCCTCCCAGTGCTCCCAAGCCCACCCCGGTCAGGGTTTCCTAAGATTTCTACTTCCACTAATTCCGCTTTTGGTTGGTTGCGTTGGATACGGAACTGGGCAATGCGGTCTCCTTTGCGGATGACTGTGTCCCGGAAGGCCAACGCCGGGAACTTCCATACATCCCCGTCACCGCAGTATTTGTTGTCAATCACACCGAAACTGTTCGGGCAGATAATCCCAAACCTGGCAGGTGTGGAGCTGCGGGGCGCTACAATGGCTTCATACCCCTCTGGTAGCTCTACGCTAATACCCAAAGACAACAACTGGTATTCCCCTACTCCCATCTCTACAGTTTCAGCGCAGTACAGGTCTATCCAGTCCCCACCAGGCATAGCTTGGGGCAGCGGGTTGTCGGTGTGGTTTTTTATTCTGATTTTCATTGCTATATCTCCAATCTCATCTGCTGTTCCATCTGCCGAGCAGGGGCAAGCATTTTGTCCTGTGCATCCTGATAAATACGCTTGTCCACCTCAAATCCATAACTATGGCGGCCCAGTTCATATGCCGCCCGGAGTGTGGAACCACTTCCGGCGCAAGGGTCAATGACTGTATCCCCGGGGTCGGTGAACAGCTCAATCAGCCGCTTTATAACGCCGACTGGCTTCTGTGTCGGGTGGATTTTGGGGTACTCTTTGGAGCTATCCCGGCGCCACTCGAACCAGTTAAATACCATCTTCCCGCCATTATTGAACTTGGGCAGCTTGTCCCGGTAGAGCACCACGGCGAACTCGGTAGCCCCGACAATCTTCATATTGGCCTTGAGTACCTGGCCGGAATAGTTTTTGACAAAGAACAGCGGATAGCTTTTCTCAAAGCCATACCGTCTGCCCAGCTCGATTACAGCGGGGATCTGCTCAAAGGCACAGAAAACTATCATGGCCGGAGCCTTGCCCTTTTCCTTTGGCTCCTTTATCAGCATTTTGGAGCAGAAGTGCATATACTCGGGCACTCGGAATGTGCCGTCTGTGCGGAAGAATGCGGACTTTGCCAGCTTGCTTTCCCCATTTTTGTTATCGCCGCCTTTGTACCAGTTCGGATTGCTTGCGTAAGCATTCACACCGATATTGTAGGGGATGTCGGCAATCACCAGCTGGGCCTTGGGAATGCTATATCTTTTGTAGTTCTGGAAATTATCACAGAACAGCTCCATTTTGATTTTACTCATTCCTGCTCCCTTCTCCTTTTTGCGGAAACCCTGGGCATTCTTCTGCTGGCCACGGTCTCAGCTCGCCTCGGTCTATGGGGGTAATGGCAGCAATGCTGGGATTTTTTACCCCATATCCCACTGGGCACCAGTATTTACAGGTTCCTTTGTGCCTGCACAGGTTTCCATAATCCTTATTTGCTTTGCCCATTTCGCACCTCCAAACAATCTGCAATACCTTGTAAAACATACAGAGCCGTTGGCAGGGCAATACCGTTGCCCCACATCTTGTACTCCGCACTGTCGGTATACAGGCCGTTGTACCATTTCAGCAATTGAGCCTTGGTGTACAGCTTTTTCCGTTTGCCGTTGAACTCGGCATAGGTATCACGAACACCCTGCCAAAATTGACATTCCGCATTGGTAAAATCGTCTTTATGGTCCGGCGCCGCCCATTCATCTGCAAAACCTTGTAGCCTTGCGCACTCGGTTGGGGTCAATCGACGGACGATGTAATACACGCACACTGCCGGCGGATGGCTGTCCGCCCTTAAACTTGGGGCCGGTCCGTTTTCTGCGATATAATGACCTCCGGTACTGTTTTCGCCAGAATTGTAAACCTCTTTATCCATGACGATGATCGCCTGCGCATCGTGCATACAGTCCAGCGTTTTGGCAATTTTCTCCATGCGCAGACTGTCTGGTTGTCCGTTCCCGATGCTGTATGCAACGGCATGGCGATCCACCGTATTTAGGGTATATGCAATATCCGTTGTTACTCCGGAACCATTTTGCTTTGCATCCCGGTCAACTACATTCCCGGCAATGGCATAAACCACTATTTCACTGGCTCTCTGCTCTCCAATATCAAAGGTGTTCAGAGTGTTTGCAACATCGCCCTCCTCCCACTTCTGCGCTTCATCTGCTGAGTGGGGCCTTGTTCCTTTGCGGTAGACAACGCACACTGTTGGCTCTGTTCCGCTACAATGCGCCGACAAGGTCGCTGCGCACCCCTCCTGCCAGCCAATTCTCCCAGCCATTGATTGTCCTTCCCTAAATCCAGCAGCGGACAACACGCAAGGCAAATTCCCATGCGCTTCTGCCCTCAGCGTGGGGCAAATGTCATACTCCGCAGATATTCGGCTGCCGCCTTGGTCATTTAGGATCAGCTTGCCCTCTCTATCTGTTGCCGCAGGGCCTCCTCCAGCATCGGTGGGAGTTGTTTTCCACGGCGATCTGCCCTCCTCAAAATACCCTCGCAAGCCTTCGCGCTTAAAAAGTACTTTTCCGGCACGCTCGCCTCTAAAATCTGCGACAAGGTAGATGCGACGGCGGCGCTGGGGCACTCCCCAATATTGAGCGTCCATTGTACGCCAGGCAAGGCTCCAACCATCTCCCATGATGCTTCCCTCTTTAGGCCACTTCCCTTTCGGAGGTCGAGGAACAACAGCTTCGGGGTCTGTGACTTTTGCGAGTTCTTCGAGGACGATTCTAAAATCTTCCCCTTTATTGGAGCTAAAGGCTCCGGGGACATTTTCCCAAACAGCGAAATCTGGCCCTGTATTTCCACTTGCTTTCCTCATTTCCTTGATTATTCGTACAGCCTCCATAAACAGGCCGCTTCGGGTCGTTTCTTTGTCCCCGTTCTCGGTGTGTTTCAGCCCGGCACGCTTGCCAGCCACACTCAAATCCTGGCACGGTGAGCCAAAGGTGATAATGTCCACCAGCTCTATACCTGCCCCCGACACTTTGGACACATCGCCGATGTGCCGCATCTGCGGGAACCTTGAGCGTGTAACTGCTATCGGGTACGGCTCCACCTCCGACGCCCATACAGGCGTTATCCCACAAAGGGCACCAGCCAGAGGAAAGCCGCCCGATCCATCAAATAGACTGCCTAACTTCAACTTGCATTGCCCTCCATGCACTTACGCAGCCCCTTGATGGCTCCATCTACATCCCCGGCCAGCGCCTGACCCCGCAGGGTCTTGGCCTGCTGGCGGGTCAGTGGGTAATTGCGCAGGCTCCGAATAAATTTATACTTGTCCATCGTGCATCGCCACCCCTTTTCACATTCTCATACCATCTGCCCGGTGCCAAATAAGTACCACAACCCCCAGCAAGGACACCACCAGGGCTGGCGGCGTCTGTAGGATAGACGCTGCCAGTGTCACTGCCCAGCAGTAGGCCATCAGGCCGGTAAAGGCGGCAGCCGTAAACAGCACCTTTTCACTCAGTTTCATTCTTCTGCCTCCAGTCCCTTCAAATATTCATCCTCGGTTATCAGCCGCACCTGTTCCGGCTCCATCCAGTCAAACAGGGCCTTGGCCGCCCGCTCCTTTTCCGGTGTATCCACCAGCGGCAATAGGTCGATCTCCCCTTCCATCAACCCGGCTTTGGCCGGATACTCCCTGCCCGCTACTGTTACTATTGCATAGATCACAAATTTTCCCCCTTTCCAAAAGTCTACATGGTATTCCTCGTTCTGCCTTTGTTGCCTCTTACTGCCCTCCATTCCAAGCGGCGGTGTTCTTCTGGCTGCGGTGTTCCTTCCTCTCTGTATTTCTGCAGTATGGGCATATATATGGTTTTACTTTTACCTGGGCGCTTACATTCCACTCTATCCCACAGCAAACACACATTTCAATGTGATATTCCTGTTCTTCCCTTTTGGTTTCTTTCATCTTCTTCAACCCCTTTATAGATAAATTTTCCTGTAACGGTTTATCAGGGTGGGCTCTCCCACCATTTCGCTGATACACTCGCAGGCTATCTCCAGCAGAAACTCAGCCCCACGGCTGGGCATGGTCTTTATCAACTCTGCCCGTAGGGTCCCAGCCCGCACCATAGCCTGGTTACGCTCTTTACAAGCCAGTGTATACTGTTCCATGTCCCGTTCCCATCTGCGGTAGGCATTATATATCAACCTGCGCTCCTTCTCCACCTCCTCCCGGCTCTTTTTCCCGCTGCGGTACATCTCATACACTCCCCGCAAAGCATGATAGGCATATATGGTTCCCAAGTCGGCCTCTTTGGCCAAGCTGCTGCTGGGATTTTGGGCCAGTTTGTCAATCTCGTTGTAAGTCATTCTCTTTTTCTCCTTCCCCTTTGGGGTGTTTCCAGCCGTTCCAGCGTATAGGTTTGATACGGCATCCCGCTAAAATCGTGGTATCCATTAAATACCTCGCCTACCAGCCGGTAGTTCTTTGGCAACATGGGTTCTTTTTTCCATGTGCGGCGCCCGGTTTCTTCTACGCTTACTTTGTACTTTCTGAGGTTTTTGGAGCTGTTCCATCGGCGCCCGCTAACCTTACTTTCACGGAAAGTCTTTCGGGTTTCCTTGATGAGATATTCTGCAAGTGGGTAAAAGTTACCCTCCTTGTACAGATACTCCGGGCGGGTCATACCATGCGGCCATAGTTCGGCCAGTTTTCCCACATCTACCCGGGGGAGTACCAAATGGAAGTGCAGCGCCTTGCTTTTAAATTCACACACCCAAATATACCGGCATTCCATTCCTGCCCGTTTATACACAGCCCGAACCTTTCGTAGGTAATCGCTCATGTCCCTTTTGGCCTGTTCCTGGGTGGGGCGTTTATCCTTTCGGTAAGTCAGGGTAAGTAATAGATCCCCTGGGGCAAAGTTTTCATTCAATGTCAGCCATAAATGCTTGACAGCATTCTTCTCGTTAATCTCTGCTACCCTCTCAGGGGTTTTCTCCGATTTTACCCCCCGGGTGATCCCTTTCATTCCCCGGATGGTGCTGTAATACTTTTCAACCACTTTCAAGTTTCCAGCGGTGTATACTCTTTGATAATATCCCGGCATTTTGGTTTCTTCCTTTCCCGGGTTTGTCGATAACTTAATAGCTAAACCAAGGGGGCAAAGGCGCGTCGGCGCTTGCTTTTTCCACTTTTGCTCCTCTCGCTTTTTCTCCCGGCTCTGGATGTTTTTAAACGGCTTTGCATTTCTGCAAGGCCGTTTTTCTTTCGCCGTTATCATCGGCGTTTTCGGGTATGGTCCGCCTTTTTGTAGCGATGGCAGTTCAGTTTTGAGGCCGGCATCTGCTCCAGGCAGCCCCGGACACTGTCGGCCAGCTGGGCGGTGTGCTCCTTTAGGTGCCGCTGCTCCGCCTGGTTGTGCCTGAGCTGGGCGGCAAGCAAGGGGCAGCCATCCTGGCACCCGGGCCGCCGGTTGGGGCAGCCCTTCCTGCATAGCTGTATCATCGCTCATCCTCCCAGGGGTCGTAGTCATACAGGCCGCCCTCGCTGGCATTCCAGGCAAAGGACAAGAGCGCCGCCATACTGCCCGCAAACAGCCGCAGTAGCTGTTCCAGGCTCCCGGCATTCTCCATCATGGCCGCCAGGCCGAAGAATAGCAGGAACGAAACGCCCGCTAAGACTCGATGTGTTTTTATGTACATGCTTTTTATCCCTCCTTGCTGCTGCTCAGCTCATCCTTTAGGACGGCTGTAATTTCTGCCCCAAGCTCCCGGGACAAGATCCCGCACATTACATCCAGGATAAACCGACTTTGCTCTGCGGTCAGCTTGTCCCCCGCTTTAAATTCAGTCATTTCTTTTTCCCTCCTATCCAGGCAGCCAGCTTTCTGGCGGCGGCCTTCATCTGCTCGGCCAACTCCATCCGGCGGATGGCTCTACGGATTTTTTTGACTGGTTTTTTCATCTTTTCACGCTCCTGTCTGCTTGACGAAGGGCACAGGGCGTGGTAAAATTTGCCTATGCCCTTATTGTTCCTTTAAGCGGGATAAGGGTGCCGCCTGTAAGTTGGTAGCAACAACTTACAGGCACTTTTTTATACACTCATCTTCCGGGCCAGGCTTGGCAGCGAAATCATATTGCATTCATTGAACGGGAACAGCTTCTTGGCTGTCTTGTAGTTGATTCCGCACAGCTCGCTGACCTCTTTCACATTCAGCATGGCCTTGCCATTGGTGCGGCCTATCAGGTACTCCAAGTTGTCCCGATAGGTTTCTTTCTCTCTGGGCATGATGGTTTCCTCCTTTCCCCCCCGGCACCTACCGGGGGACTATGTAGTTATTGTTTAGCGCCGTGAGGCTCAGATTTCCTCGAAGAACACATTGGCAATGCAGGCAACCTCAAAGGCAATGTCCTCAATGATGTAGTCAACACTCAACCTGCTGTGCTCCATGATGTCCTCTGCAATCTCGATAATGTCCTCAGTGCTCAGGTTATCCTTGTCGTTGGCGAGGTCATATAGCAGGTGGCTGTAATCGTCGTTGTCCCCGTTGGTGTACCAATTACGGTTGATACAGAGCTGACGGAGTGTGTCGGCGTAAATTTTGCGGATTTCCTTGTACTGTTTCATCTTTCTTTTCCTTTCTGCCCTCGTAACCTCCGGGGCGGGCTTTATATTGATTAGTGCGCGGCAGAAATGTAAGCAACCGCGAAAATTTCAGAGAGGACTTGGACAATGGAGAAGCTGCAGGCATTCGCTCTAGTGATTTGCAGCGTGGCAGCGATCTGGGCGTCAAATTCCGCCTTTCGCTTTTCCACCGTGGCCCGATATGCCTGCCGGTCCTCGCCTGGATGCCAGGCCGCCCAGGTCTCGTCGTCCTCACGGTCGTCTGTGGCAGTGGCGGCCATCCACGCCTCAAGCGCCACATGATTTAGGCGGATGGTGAAGGTCTGAACCGTATAGGTCTTTCCGGAAACATTGTCCAGGAACTCACCCGCAGAAATAACCTCGACCGCGAAACGGTCAGTCTTAAAAATCTCATTTGCCATGTCTTTTCCTTTCTGCCCTCGTAACCTCCGGGGCGGGCGTTTCGGCTTTGTTACCAGCTTTGCCGCACTATATCAAAATGCCCTGGCTCTCCTGAAAGCAGTTCGACAAATTCGCTGTTCTGGCAAGCCTCAAAGTAAACCTTTTCGGCCTCCTCTAAGCTGTCCGTGTAGAAATTATTTCCTCCGAACGATTGAACCGCATACATATGTACCTCCTTCTCTTCCCCGCCCCTCCAGCCTGTCCCCGATGTAGGTGCAAACTGAATAACCAACCGAAAAGGAGCGAAAGCCGGCCGGGGACAGGTTGCAAGGGCGGGGGTTTTGTGTTATGATGTTTTTGTAGTTTTTCCTTTGCCGCTCTTGGTGTTGCTGCACCGGGGCGGTTTTTGCTCTATTCAGCAGCAGTTTTCATTCCACTCATATAAAGCTCCAAATTTTCTTGAAGCATTTGGCTTCACTCCCTATATGTTTCGTTCCTCCTTTCTTGTCCCTATTCTTTGTGCTACAATGGAAAAGAAAGGAGGTGATTAAAATGATGGAATGTTCAAAATCGGAAATCATCACCCGCACTTTGATGGCTATGCGCACCTCGCGCAGATTCGGTGGGAATTATAAAATTATTCTCTATACAGCCAATGGCTTAATCGTATGCGATGATGTAACCCTTGACGCTTCTGTACCAAATGATAGAATGCGAGAAGCCTTTTCTGCCAAACTCCCGAACCCACAGGATAATACAGACCCAATCAAGACCTTTGTTTGCTGCTCTAATGTGCAGATTGTTCTTCCCATAAAAACTATTGAAACAGAATTTCTAATTTTGGACTTGGATAGTATCCAAGGCATAACCTATGATAGAGTTTCTGTTTAAAAGTTAATCAATGGTAGCCGCTTTTGTATTTCTAACGCAAAAGCGGCTTTTTACTTTAACTTTTGCCTTCCATGCTATTGTCAATCTGCCTTGTGTTGCCCTCCATTCTTGGATATGTTAAAATAAGACAGTAAGATATTTTTTCTTTAATCGGGGGTAAATTATGGCACCAAAATCGGATATTAGCATTTGGATGGATCGATATTACAGGACGGTTTTCTATATTGAAAAACAATATACCTATTATGAAAAACATCTGCAAAGCCTTCGCAAGCAACGCACAGTTGAAACTATCCTAAAAGTAATTCTTCCTGTTCTTGCTTCTGGAGTTGTTGAAACATATCTTGACTTGAATATGCCTTTGATACTTCCTTTTTTCACTTTGGTCATTCAAGTGATTATAGCTTTTGTTTCCACACAAGGGATTGATAAAAATGAAGCTCTTATCGAATTGTTCCTTTCCAATGCTGGGGCTTTGAGGCAAAAAGCCTCATGCCAGTTTCTAATAGACCTTAGCCGTCGGGACATGCTAACTGCCACTTATATCGCTGAATCCATTGCTTATTTCCGTAAAGAATTTACTGATTTAGACTTGCAGATTTTGGGAAGTACCAGCATTATTTACAAATCCAAATTGGTTGATGCCGCAACAGAAGAAGCCTCTTACTATTTACAAGAGTTGTTAACCGAGGAGGTGAGCGACTTTGAAAAATTCGGAGAAGAACCAAATATCAAGGAAGCCAATTCCTACTTATGACCGAGCACCTGGAAAAACTTCTAAAAACGCCCCTACAAATCTCAACCCTTTTAAAAAAAGCACTCCAACCCCTGATCAGAAAAAATGATCTTTCAAGCAGATATAGCAGCTGGCTATATCTGCTTTTCTTTTTTTACTATCCACCGGGTAAACTTTCGTACCAGCCAGTTTACTGGCCCTACCGTTGTTATACTCCAAACAAGAAGCCACCCCCAGTCTACTTTGCCCTTCATCCTCTCACCCCCTATGCTGTGCGGTTTATAATCTCGTAAAGGTCAATGCCGGTTGCTTCACAAATTGCAATCATTTCATCAGCTGGCAAGCGCCGCTTACCATTAAGCGATCTAGAAATTGAGTTGACAGGAATACCTGTTTTTCCAGAAATGAAAGTATAAGTAATTCCCCGGCCGTCAATAAGCTGTTTCAATTTTTCAGCTGCTTTCAATTTTGCTGCCCTCCCTTCTTCATATCGAAGAACTTGCTTATATTATAATCTTCAATTTGCAGAAAGTCAATGCTTTTTATAAATATTTATTCTGCAAATTGAAGAAAAACTATTGACTATTTATGTTTTCTCCTGATAGAATGATATTGTAAAAACAAACAGATAAAATATTATAAGCAAGGATGTAAAAGCAAATTGAAACGAAAAGAATAAGGTGCAAAATTATGGGCAGTTTGGTTTCTATACAATTAAAAACACAAAGAAAAGACGCTGGGCTTTCTGTCAAAGAAGTTGTAAGTAAGCTATCTATTTATGGAATAAATATTTCTGAAAAAACTTACTATGGATGGGAGAATGGAGCCAGAACCCCAGATGCAGATGAGTTTATAGCACTATGCCAAATATATGGTGTATCGTCTATAGCTGAGTTAAATAACCCTGCCACACTTACCCGTGAAGAGCGTGATTTGCTGTCTTCATATAGCAAATTAGACACCTGGGGCCGGAATACTGTCCGGGCCGTAATAACCGAAGAACTAAAACGCTGCACTGCCCCGGAACCGGAAGAGGATACATTGATTCTGCTGTTCAGCCAGAACAAGGCCAGTGCCGGAACCGGCTGGGAGTTGGAAGAGGACAGAACCGAGCGCTGGACAGTCCTGATGAACGATTTGACCCGGAAGGCTGACTTTTGCGTTACGGTTGATGGTGACAGTATGGAACCAAAATATTATAACGATGATATTATCTTAGTGCGCAAGCAGCCATCCATTGATCTGGGAGAGATTGGGCTGTATACTTTCGATGGACATGGATATGTCAAAAAACAGGGTAATAGCTGCCTGATTTCCCTTAATACCAAATATCCAAATATAACTCCGGAGCAGTATGCTGGCATAACCTGTATTGGCCTTGTGCTGGGCAGGCTGGAGCCGGAATGGATAAGGAGCAGATAATAATGGCCTACATCATCGAAACCGAACGATATACCGCCCTATATCCCAAATAGAAATTTAGATGAAAAAACGCTCCGGGAAGACCCGGAGCGGACAGCCGATATGATTGAAAAAATGCGGGGGAAACCTCTTACAAAAGAAAATATTATTTTTGTAAACTGATGTAAAAAACCGCCCACCTGCGCCAACAGGTGAACGGTTAAGGGATAGAAAACAAATACCACCAAGTATAACGCCCACCGGGAAGTGGGCCTGGTTTTCTATACCCTTATTGTATCAAAATAAGGGGGATTTATCAATGCCAAATTGCAAAAAGTGTAAAAAAGAAATTCCAGAGGGCAGCCTGTACTGTATGTTCTGCGGCGCTCCACAGCAGCGCAACAAAAAGAAAAAGATGTACCAGCGCCCTGATGGCCTGTTTGAGCAAATCAAGACTATCAATGGAAAACGGGTGGCGTTCCGGGGCAAGACAGAAAAAGAGGTCACGGACAAGATGATACAGTACCAGGAGGAACAGGAAAAAGGCCCGCTATTCCGGGAAGTGGCGGAAAAATGGTGGTATAACACAGTGGAAGAAGTGGAGTACAATACAGCCAAAGGTTATCAAACTATCTATAACTACTCTATTGAACGGTTTGGTAGCCAGCGTATAAGAAATATTTTTCCCTCCGATATAGCAGCCTATATCAAGCATCTGGCCAGCCGGGGATATGCTTATAAAACGGTATCCAACCATCTTTCTGTCCTGCGCTTGATTTTCGATTATGCCATAGCAAATGATATCATACAATACAACCCAACAGCATCTATTTCTATACCCCGCCGCTTGCCCAGAAGCCACCGTGAAATAGCATCTGATAAAGATATAGCTTTAATTTGCCAAAATGCGGAAAACGGACTTTTCGGGCTGCTGGGGGTATTCTGTCTTTATACCGGCTGCCGTATTTCCGAAGCCTGTGCAGTGCGCTTTAAGGATATTGATAGAGCAGCTCAAACACTGACTATCGGGAATGCTATTTATTATGAGCACAACCAACCAAAATTAAAATCACCCAAAACAGATGCTGGTTATCGTACAGTTCCCCTTCCCCCTTTTTTGCTTGACCTCATTCCTGATGGAAAGCCGAACACTTTTTTATTCTCAAAAAATAGCGGAAAGACAGCCTTAACTGGAAGCCAAGTTCGTAGCGGCTGGGAGAAATATCAAAAGGAAATTGGGATAACTTGCACGGCCCACCAGCTGCGACATGCTTATGCTACGCTTCTGTATGAAGCTAAAATAGACGAAAAAACAGCCCAAAAGATGATGGGGCACGCTGACATCTCAACCACAATTAAAATTTATACCCACATCCGGGAAAGCCAAATGCAGCTATCGCAGAATATATTCCGGGACTTCCTATCAAACTTATCTGCATAGTATTTACTGTGTATTTTCTGTGTAGCTATCTGTATAATTCTATTCTGAAATACACTTATTTTTACCAATTATCAATCATCTATAATAGCAAGAAAACCCCCATAAACACGCATAATTGCGTTATTTATGGGGGTTCTTGCTGTCAAATCTCTTTTTAAGTCTTTAGTATATGCGGGGGGCTGTTTGCCTTTTGTTTAGTCCTGATTGCTGTTGTACAGTTGACTATTCAGCTTACAAATAAAAAGAAATAACCGCCTCGTCCCATCAAAGCAAGGTGGTTATTTCTACTAAACTTATGGGGCAGCCGTCTATCGATGGTGCCTTGTTTATTTTTATTATAGCCGCTTTGGTCCATATTGTCAAATAGACTCTGTGTTTTATTGGATAGATGGAAGAAATAAACTAAATCATATACAAATTTATAAGTGTTTTTTCGGGATAAATGATATAAAGTGCTGAAAAATAAATATTTTTTCAAAAAACCGCCTTTTTGTTGCAAAAAAGTGCGGCTTTTTTCTTTTTTTGGCGTGTGGGTGAAAGGAGTTGATAAGCACGGACAAACAGGAACTGAAAACCGAGGTGGTGCAGGGCCTGCGGCGGCTGGCCTTCGACGCCCCGGCCAAAGGGGTACGCACCGAGCCGGACGAGAACGGCGCGCCTCAGATGTATCTGGAAGGCATCGACCCATTTCAGGTAGCGGGGCTGCGCCAGGTGAAGGGTGGGGTGGAACTGCAGTTTTACAGCCGCATTGAAGCGATGATGAAGCTGCTGGAACTGTGTGAGGCCGACCCCGGCGACCTGCTGGAACGCCTGAGCGCCCCGGGGGCTGTCTGGGCGGAGGATGAGTAGCCCGGTTTTGCACTATTCCCCCAAGCAGCAGCGGGTGCTCAGCTGGTGGCGTACCCCGGAGGTGCGCTCCAGATACGACGCCATCATCTGCGATGGGGCGGTGCGCAGCGGAAAAACCACCTGTACCGCCCTCTCCTTTGCACTGTGGGGACTGTGCTGCCAGCCGGGGCAGAACCTGGCGCTGTGCGGCAAAACCATTGGTTCCCTGCGCCGCAACCTGGCCGACCAGCTATTTGCCCAGCTGGGGCGCCTGGGCTGTACGGTGAAGGAAAAGCGGGCGGAAAACCGCGCCGATGTAACCATGGGCAGCCAGAGTGTGCGTTTTTACCTGTTTGGCGGCCGGGATGAATCCTCGGCGGCGCTGATACAGGGCATGACGCTGGCCGGGGTGCTGTTTGACGAGGTGGCGCTGATGCCCCGCTCCTTTGTGGAGCAGGCACTGGCCCGATGTTCGGTGCAGGGGGCCACCTTCTGGTTTTCCTGCAACCCGGAGCATCCGGAACACTGGTTTTACAAGGAGTGGATTCAAAACCGGGAGCAGCACCGGGCGCTCTACCTGCATTTTACCATGGAGGACAATCCCGGCCTCGCCCCGGAGGTACGCCAGCGGTTCCGGCGCAGTTACAGCGGCAGTTTTTACCGGCGCTTTGTGCTGGGGGAGTGGACCGCTCCAGTGGGGCAGGTGTATGACATGTTCTGCCCGGAGCGGCATATCCAAAGGGTGCCGGAAGCGGGGTGCAGCCGGTATGTTATCAGCTGCGACTATGGCACGGTAAACCCCATGTCCATGGGGCTTTGGGGCTGGTGCCAGGGGCGCTGGCAGCGCCTGGCCGAAAGCTATTACAACCCCGGGACTGCGGGGTGCCGCCGCACCGATGAACAGCACTACCAGGAGCTGTGCCGCCTGGCCGGGGAGCGTCCCATCGAGGCTGTGGTAGTGGACCCTTCGGCCGCCAGTTTTATTGGCTGCATTCAGCAGCATGGGCGTTTTTCGGTGGTGCGGGCGGAAAATGATGTGGCCGCAGGCATTGCGGCAGTCAGCCGGTGGCTGGCCGAGGAGCGGCTGGGCATCGACCCCGGCTGCCGGGATTGTATCCGGGAATTTTCCCTGTACTGCTGGGAGAAAAACGGCCGGGAGCGCCCCAGAAAGGAGTATGACCACGCCATGGACGACCTACGGTACTTTGTCATGTACTGCGAGGGCGCCGGCAGGGACAGCGGCTTTTATGCGGCCGGTGTGAAGAGGAGAGGAGGAGTTTTTTGAACTGGAAGGAGCTGCTGCGCAGGGAACGCCCGCCTGCCGCAGTGCAAATTTCCCGGAACCGGGAGCTGGGCCTGGGGCAGAGCCTGCTTTCGGCCAGCCGGCGAGGGCTGTATGAGAGCATCCGGGGGCAGATCCCACTGGTGGATGCCGCCCTGGACCGCATTGTCCGACTGATGGGGGAGTTTGACATCCTCTGCGAGGACAAAACGGCTAAGGCGGAGCTGGAACGCCTCTGCCGGGAGCTGCCCGGTGGAGCGGGGGTACAGGGAATCCGACCGTTTTTAGAGCGCTACCTGGATGATTTGCTCACCTATGGCAACGCCGTGGGGGAAATTCTGCCGGCGGCGGATGGCCGGGGGGTGGCGGCGGTGCTGAACTGCCCCGGGGATAGCCTGGTGGTAAAGCCCGGCCCCACACCCGCCCAGCTGCGCTTTTTCACGGCCAGCCAGGGGGTGGAGGAACGGGAGGTGCCCTACCCGGAGCTGATTTTGTTCTCAGCCCTGCATCCCCGCTCCGGCGAGGTGACAGGCCGGTCGCTGTTGGAGGGGCTGCCGTTTGTCAGCGACATTCTCAGCAAAATTTATGTCAGTATTGGCAGCAACTTTGAGCGGGCGGGCAGCCTGCGCTATGCCATCACCTATCGCCCGGAGCCGGGGGAGCGGGTGAACACCCGGGAGGTGGCCGACACCATGGCACGGGAGTGGAGCGCCGCCATGCAGAGCGGCGGCGAGAGCATCAGCGACTTTGTGGCGGTGGGCAATGTGGATATCCGGGTAATTGGGGCGGACAGCCCGGTGCTGGATACCCAGGTGCCGGTGCGCCAGCTGCTGGAACAGATGGTGGCCAAGCTGGGGGTACCCCCGTTTTTGCTGGGGCTGCAGTGGTCCACCACCGAGCGGATGAGCAGCCAGCAGGCGGATATGCTCACCAGCGAGCTGGAGCACTATCGCAGCCTGCTCACGCCGGTGGTGCTGCGCATTTTGGGCACCCACCTGCGGCTTTTGGGCCGGGAGGAGCCTTTTTCCATCGACTGGCAGAGCATCAGCTTACAGGATGAGGGGGAATTGGCCCTGGCCCGGTACCACAACGCCCAGGCGGCACAGATGGAACAGGAGGTGAAACAGAATGGAGAAATTGACTAAAACCCAGGGCAGCACCCCGCTGCCCGGTGTGCCTACGCCGGAACAGCTGGGCAAGATAGGCCGGTATACCCGCCGGGCCTTTGCCCCGGAGGAGCTGTATGTGTTTACAGCAGTGCTGTGCGACAACCAGATTGACCGGGACGGCGAGCGTTTTTCGGAGGACTGCCTCCAGCAGCTGGCCGGGCTGTTTGTGGGGGTGACAGGTATCTTTGACCACGACCCCACAGCGGCGGGGCAGCATGCCCGGATCTTTGAAACCCGGGTGGAAGCCGACCCTGCCCAGCCCACCAACTGCGGCCAGCCCTACACCGCCCTGAAAGCGGAGGTGTACATGCTGCGCACCGGGGCCAGCCAGGGCCTGATGGATGAAATTGAGGCGGGGATAAAAAAGGAAATCAGCATCAGCTGCGCCATTGGCCGTTCGGTTTGCTCGGTATGTGGGGAAAAGATGGGCAGCTGCAGCCACATCCCCGGCAAGGAGTATGCCGGCGTACCCTGCCACATTGTGCACCAGGCGGCAACCGACGCCTACGAGTGGAGCTTTGTGGCGGTGCCCGCCCAGCGCCGGGCTGGGGTGACCAAACGGGCGGGCAGTAGGCCGGAGGCGGCAGTACCGGGGGAGGCATTTTTGGCCGTGCTGGGCCGGAAGTATCTGGAACAGCTGCGGGCAGAGTGTGTCCGGCTGAACTGCATTGCCGTGCCAGAACTGAGCCGCAGCCAGGCCGAAAGTATGGCCGCCGGGCTGGACCCGGAGGAACTGGAAGGCTGTGTGCGCACCTTGCAGAAGGCCGCCGGACGGCGGATTCCCCTGCACCCGCAGCTGGGCGCGGCACCGGTAAGCGGGGAGAAGGACAGCAGCGCCTTTAAGATATAAAAAAGCCGCCAAATTGCGCAGGAACTGCCCAAAACCCGCTGAAAATAGCGGGAATGGGCTTTAAACCCGCTATATCCGGCGGGAGAAGGGCCGGGCGGATGGGGAAAAGAAAGTTTTCCACCATCTCCACCAAGGATTGTGGAAAACCCGGCCGGCAGAACAGAAGAAGCAGTACAAAAAGGAGGAAAAAGGGAAATGACAATTCGTTTAAACGGCTATGGCGTGAGCTATGCCACCTTTGCGGCGGCCGAGGGGCTGGAGGCCGGGGCACTGGCCAAGCTGTCCGGTAACCGGGAGGTAACTGCCGCAGGCGCAGGGGAGGCGTTTATCGGCCTGGTGGTGTCGGTGCGGGACCATCTGGCGCTGGTGCAGCTTGCGGGCATCTGTACCCTGCCCTATACCGGGGAGGCTCCGGCAGTGGGGTATGCTGGCCTGGCAGCAGATGGCACCGGCGGCATACAGGCGGCCGAAGGCGGCCGCCAGCTGCTGATTACAGCGGTGGATAGTACCGACAACACGGCAGAAGTGTTGCTGTAATAAGAGAAAGGAGCATGTTTAGATGGCAGGATACCGTGAGATTAAAATAGATAAATCCCTCTACCAGCGGGAGGGCGGCTTTTTTAAGGCGCTGGAGGCGCTGGATCCCTCCGGGGAATACCGGGATACCGAGCTGGCGGGGCTTTCCGCCTTCGAGCGGCAGCTCAAGCGGTTTGATATCCGGGTAAGCGGCAGCGGCAGCGACCGGGTGGAAAAGTTCTTCCGCACCGGGGATTCGGCGGTGCTGTTCCCCGCCTACATTGGCGCGGCAGTGGAACAGGGCATGCAGGGGAACGACATTCTCTCGCGCATTGTGGCTGCCCGCACCGATGTGGATTCCATGGACTACCGCTCGCTGCTGCCCATGCCCGACCCTGCCGACCGGGAGCTGGCGGATGTGGCGGAGGGCGGCTTCCTCCCCGAAACCGAGATTCGCTTGAAGGAGAACCTGGTGCGGCTGAAAAAGCGGGGCCGGATGCTCCGGGCCTCCTACGAGGCCATCAAGTTCCAGCGGCTGGACCTTTTTTCGGTGGCGCTGCGGCAGATTGGCGCCCAGATGGCCCGCACCGCAGTGCGGGACGCTGTGGAAGTGCTGCTAAACGGCGATGGCAACCAGAACCCTGCCCAGGTGCTGGAAACCGAAACGGCGGATACCATTCTCTACAAGGACCTGTGCCGCCTGTGGGGGCTGTTTGATGAGTATGAGATGAATGTGCTGCTGGTATCCCCGGAGATGGGCAACCAGATTTTGCTGCTCAAGGAGCTGCGCAGCTATGATAACGGCAGCCGTTTTGCCGACCCCAGCACCTTTGTAACCCCGTTTGGGGCGGCGCTGATTAAGTCCCCAGCGGTTCCGGCGGGCACCATTATTGCCCTGGATAAAAACTGCACCCTGGAAATGGTGAGCGCCGGCGGCGTGAGTGTGGAGTACGATAAGGCCATCGACTGCCAGACCGAGCGGGTGGGCATTACCAACATCACCGGTTTTGCCAAGCTGTATCCCGATGCGGTGAAGGTGATGAAGCTGAAAGCTGCCGCCCAGCCGGGCAGATAAGAGGGGAGGGGCGCTATGTATGAACAGGTACGGGAGCAGTTTGCCCTGTTTGCCGGACTGACGCCGGAGGAGAGCGGCCGCTGGGAGGTGCTGTGCCGAGCCGCCCTGGGGGATACCCTGGCCCGGCTGCGCCCCGGGGCCGACCTGGAAGATGCGGAGAATGCCCGGCGGTTGGCCGGGGCTGCTGCGGCGTCTGCTTACTACCGGTACTGCCTGCTGCGCACCGGGGAGGAGCTGCACAGCCTCAAACTGGGGGAGATTACCCTGACAGCCCCGGAGGAATCCGGCCGGCTGGAGCGCAGCATCCGCCTGCGGGAGGAATATAACCAGGCGGCCGCCGGGCTGCTGCAGCCGGAGCGGTTTTGCTTTGGAAGGGTGGGCGCGCATGGACACCTGCACTGAGATTGGCCGGATTACAAGGGCTTTGCAAAGGTTAGGCATCACCGCCCTGCTCAGGCTGCCGGAAGGGGAGCTGCCCATTGCAATGGTGCTGCAACCGGTAACCGACCGGAACAGGAGCTATCTGGAAACCCAGCAGACCCCCACCGGCGGCTATAGGCAGAACTATGCCATCGGCTATGTCGCCGCTGATGAGAACGGAGTGAAGGTTCAGGTGGATAGCCTGTTGCAGGCTGGGGAGGAACTGTGGCGGGTGCGCCGCCGGGAGCACTTCCTGTTCCAGGGGCAGCCGGCCTATCTCTGGACGGTACTGACAAAGGAGGAAAACGATGGCCCAACTGACTGAACTGCGCCGGGAGCTCAGGGAGTATCTGGCCCGGCAGCTGGAACCGGAGGTAACTGTTACCGACGAATATCCCGGTTCCCAGCAGAAGTATCCCCAAAGAAAGCCGTGTATTGCCCTGGGCATTGCCAGCATCTCCACCGCCCCTGGGGGGTACCTGGGGGAGCAGGAGGGGGGCCTGCTCCGGGGGCAGAACTGGCAGCTTACCCTGCGTTTGGAGCTGAGCTGCCCCCGGCAGGGCGGCGCTGTCCAGCTGGCCCATCTGTTTGAGCGGGTGGCCGCCCTGCTGTTGGAGGGCAGCGGGTTTGATATTACCGGGCTGACCTGTGGGCGCACCCATTATTCCCGGGAGCGGGATGGGTTTTACACCTTCTGTTCAGCCAACTGTATGCTGTCCAGCACCACGCTGCAGCCTGGTAGGACTATCGAAGCGTTTGAGATTAGGAGGAAGTTATGAGCCAGCAAAAATTGCGCCCCGGTGTTTTTTCCAGCTACACTGTGGGCGGGTCGGCTGCCGGGCTGGGCAGCCGAAAGGCTGGGGTGATTGCCGCGGCAGCACAGTTGGAGCAGCCGGTGTGGCTGACAGCTGCTGCCGAGCTGGCCGGTTTGTCCGGCCAATTGGACAATACCTTGCAGGCAGCGCTGGAACTGCTGTTCCGGGCCGGTGTAGCGGGTATTTACCTCTGCCCGGCAACGGAGGGCAGCCTGGAGGGCTACCAGGCCGCCTTTGCCCTGGCGGCGGGACAGCCCGGCCTGGATACCCTGCTGTGTGACAGCGGGGATGGGGCGGTTTTGGCCGCCTTTGCCCAGAGCCTGGCCGAGGCCTCCGGCACCCGGCAGGAGCGCATCGGGGTGGGGGCAGTGGCAGAGGATGCCGCTGCCCTGCAAATAGCCGGGGAAATAAACAGCGAGCGCCTGCTGCTGGCCGCCGGTTCGGCCTGCTGTAAAGCGGGAGAGGAGGCATCCCCCGTGCTGTTGGCGGCGGCGTTGGCTGGGCGGCTGCTGAACCGCAGTTCCCCGGATGTCAGCCTGAATGCCGCGGAGCTGCCGGGCATTGTATCGGTGGCCCCCTGGCGCAGTGAGGAGCAGGTGGAGCGCCTGCTGGCCGGCGGTGTCACCCCCTGCGAGTGGCTGGGGGGCCGGGCGGAATGTATCCGGGCGGTGAGCACCCGCACCCGGTTGGGGGAGGCGCCGGACGCCACCTACCGGGACATCAGCACCGTGCTGATTATTGATGACATTATGCGCTCCCTCCGGGAGATGCTCAACCAGAAGCTGCGGGGGGTGCGTTCCTCCCGGCAGTCGCTGGACAGCATTGCCTCCCAGGTGACGGTTCTGTTGGGGGAAAAGGAGGAAGCCGGCCTGATTCGGGAATGGGAGCAGCCCCGGGTATCGGTGGATGCCGCCGACCCATCGCTGTGCATTGTATCGCTGAGCTTTGGGGTGGCCCATGTGGTGAGCCGCATTCAGGTGCAGGCCACCGTTACCATTTAAGAGAGGAAGGAGGAGGAAGGCTTGAGTGTTTTTCCCACAGCACGGGATATTTATATCGAAATAAACGGCCGGCGTCTGGCGGTAGCCCAGAGCTATCGGGTAAAAAGCAGCCGGGACACCCGGTATATCGAGAGCTTTGGCGCCCCGGCCCCGGTGGGCACAGTGGCCGGCCGCCAGCGCCATGTGGTGGAACTGACCCGGCTGTATGTCACCGGTGAGGGCTTTGGCGACGGGGTGGATTTTTACAGCCTGGAAAACTTTAATATTGTGGTGGTCAAACCGGATAGGAAGATTATCTTTTCCGGCTGCCAGTGGAGCAGCGTGCAGGAACAGGGGGATAATGAGAACCCGGTGGCCGAAAAGCTGACAGCAGTGGCCGCCGGCCGCATGGAGGTGAAAGCATGAAGATAGAAGACCTGACCTTAACCCCGCTGAGCGCCCAGGATGAGCTGGCCTTTACCCGAAATATGGCCCGGGTACTGGCTCGGGTTCTGCCCGATATAGGGGAAATGGAGGCCGCTGCCGGCCTGGCCAGAAACTGTGTAACGGTGTTCTGCGCCACCCGGGGCCAGCTGCCCGAGGTGCAGACGCCGGAGGGGCTTTTGTATCATCTGACCTTGGAGGAGATTGCAGAGCTGGCCCGGCGCTATGCCCAGAATAAAGGCGGCTGGTGCCAAAACGAGAGCTATGGCCGAGGGAGGCAGGCATGAGGCCGGAACTGCTGGCCCTTTTGGCCCCGCACCGGCCGGAACCGGAGGAGGAAGCCGCTTTTCCCTCCTACCATCCGGCATGGCAGGAGGAGCTAAGGCAGCCGGGCTGTTACCGGCCGCCGGAAGCGGATGCAGCACCCGAGGCGCTTGCCTATCGCCTGCCGGGGGCGCTTGATACGGCCCCGGAACCGGCTTTTCCCATACAGCAGGGCAGGCCGGCGGCCAAAATGAGCATCCAGGAGTGCAGCGCCCCCCTTTCCCTGGGGGAAAACCCGCTGCTGCTGCCGTTTGAGGAGAGGAGGGCAGAATGGACGAGATCCAGGTGAGTTTTGGAACCTATATCTTTCAGCCCACCCCGGCAAAAATCCGGGTGGAAAGCGCCCGGGCCGCCACAGCCTATTCCCTGCCGGACAGCACCCAGCAGCTGATAATAGCCGGGAAAAAGCCCACCCGGGTGGAGCTGGCCGGGGAGCTGTTTGCCGAGGATGCCGCCGGAGCCCGGGAGCAGTATGCCGCACTGAACCGGCTGTATCAGGAGGGGCAGGCGGCGGTGCTCTGTGTGCCGGGGCAGGAGCCGTTTTATGCGCTGTTTACAGCCCTGACGCTGACAGCGGCGGGGGATGGCCGGGTGCTGGACTACACCGCCGAATTTACCGAAGGAGGGGAAAAGGCATGAAAATAGTCCTTTACGCGGCGTCCAATGGCATGTGGGAGTATGGGAAAATCCTGTCGGCGGCTGTGCGCCGGCAGGGGAGCAGCCCGGCAGCGGATTTTTCTGCCCGGGTGTTGGCCGATAGTCTGCCCAGCGGGGTGGTTTCGCTCCAATGGCTGGGGGACAATGGAGAACTATTGTTTGAAGGGGTAGCGGATGCCATCCGGCTGGAGGCCGATGGGCAGGGGCGGCAGCTGGTGCTGGAGGGGCGCAGTGTGGGCAGCTACCTGCTGGATAACGAGGCGCTGCCCGCCAGTTACAGGAACATTAGTTTGAACGAGTTTGGCCGGCGCTATTTCACCTCCTATGGCATTTTTTCCTATGGCTTTGCCGCGGCGGGGCTGCGGGCCTCCTACACGGTGCCCAAGGGGAAAAGCGAATGGGAGGCTATCCGGGGGTTTGTATACGCCTGCACCGGGCGGTATCCCTATTTGAACCAGGAGGGGAAGCTGGAGCTGCTCCCCCGGCGGGGCCGGGAGTGGCTGGTGTCCAACACCCGGGAGCAGGGGCTGCGGTTCCTTTCCGCCCAGGTGGAGGAGCGGCGCAGCGGTATTCTCTCCCGCATTCTGGTGCGGGACCGGTATGGCTATTACCCTACCAAGGTGCGCAACCCCTTGGCGGAGCAGTGGAACATCCGCCGCAAGCGCTATCACATCCCGCCCACCCAGTACGAGGACGGGCGGGAGGATCCCAAAACCCGGCTCCGCCGGAGTATGGCGGATTGCCGCACTGCCCAGGTGACGCTGTGCGGCCTGCATCGGGTGGAGCCAGGGGACCGGGTGCAGCTGGAACTGGGGGGCACCCGGCCGCCGGAGCTGAAGGTGACCGGGGTAGAACAGCGCTTTCATGGAGAATTCACCACCCGGCTATGGCTGGCAGACGCCGCCTATGCCGACCTGTAAAGGGGGAAACAGATGGCAACAGAACTGACAATGGGTGTCTATGGCGGCCAGGGGGAGGGGATCTCCATCATCACTGGCGGGGAGCACCGGGGCTGCGGGATTTTTGTCCCCCTGGGCTACCGGTACTGCCCGCCGGAGGGGCAGGAGCTGCTGGCGGCCACCCTGTCCGCAAAGCCCTTTGGCCTGGGGGTGCCCATGTCCCAGCCGGAGGGGCTGCTGCCCGGAGAGGTGCGCATCGAGGCAGGGGGCGGATACATCCACCTGCACCAGAACGGCGAGGTGGAAATCAACTCCCTGCGCATTACCCGGGATGGAAAACTGATAGAAAAGGGGGTGGGCTGATGGATGTTCTGCTGCGGGACGGCGACCTGGTGCTGGATAGCGCCGGCAGCCCCCGGTATGTGGAGGGCAATGCCGAACTGCTGCAGCGGGTGCTGCTGCGCCTCACTGCCCGCCGGGGCGGGTTTGCCCCCTGCCCGGAGCTGGGCAGCCGGCTGTATCAGCTGAGCAGTGCCGGGGAGCGGGAACTGCGGGCCGCTGTGGAGGAGGCGCTGTATCCGGTGCGGGAGGTAAGCGTGCTGGGGGTGGAGCGCGCCCCCGGCCCGGAGCGGGACCAGCTGCGCATTACGGTGCGGCTGGGCCGGAACGAGCAGCCCGTCACCGCTGTATTGCAGCTATAAAGGGAGGGGATTGGAATGGAAAACGACTATTTGACAGCCATGCTGGAGGAATACAAGGCCCAGATGGGATGCCTGCCAGGGGAGGACAGCGACATTGGCATCCGTATGGCGCTGCTGGCCCATCAGCTGAACCGCCTGGATGAGCGCCTGGCCCAACTGGCCCGCCAGGCCGACCCGGAGCTGGCCCAGGGTACGGCTTTGGATCGGCATGCCGCCAGCCGGGGCCTGGCCCGCAAGCCGGCCCAGACAGCCCGGGGGATCCTGCGTTTTTCCCGGAGCAGCCCGGCGGCTGAGGATATCCCCCTGCCCCGGGGGCTGGTGTGCGCCGCCGCTGGCGAGGCCGGCGTGCGCTATGTCACCACTGCCGATGCTGTGCTGCCCGCCGGGGCATTGCAGGCCGAGGTGGAGGCCGCTGCCGAACAGCCTGGTAGGAAAGGAAATGTGCCGGCCGGGCAGATTACTGTTCTGGTGACGGCGGCGGGATATGTGGCGGAGGTGACCAATCCCTCCCCCTTTACCGGCGGGGAGGAGGAAGAGGGGGACGCCTCCCTGCGGGACCGTCTGCTGGAAAGCTATGCCGGTATCTCCAATGGGTCCAATGCAGCCTACTATCGGCGGCTGGCCCTGGCAGAGGAGGGGGTGTATTCCGCCCAGGTTATCCCCCGGCCAAGAGGGGTTGGCAGTGTGGATATTGTCATTGCAGGCAAGGGCGCCCCGGCAGTGGATGAGGTGGTGCAGCGCCTGGCCCAGCGGGTGCAGCAGCAGCGGGAAATTGGGGTGGACGCCCAGGTGTTTGCCGCCGGCCCGCTCTCCAGCGCCGTTACACTGGCACTGCGCTGCAACCCCAACTACAAGGGGGATGAGGTGCATCAGGAGGTGAAGAGCCGCCTTCAGGAGCTTTTCAACCGGCTGGAGGTGGGTTCCCCGCTGTATGTGGCCCAGATGATTCGGGAGGTGATGGCGGTGCCCGGGGTGGAAAACTGCCGGTTTACGGCCCCCACCGGGGATGTCCGGCCGGATGAGCGCAGCCTGGCAGTCCTGGGGGAAATAGCCATAGAGGAGGATGAAAGCCTGTGACAGCCGAAAAGGGAAGCCCCGATTTTTGGGAGCTGCGGGAACTGCTGGCCCCGCTGGGGGTGTATGATTTAAGCCCTGGCAGCGTGGTAACGGCAGAGCTGCATGTCTATGCCGCCGCACTCAGGCAGTTTGGCCGGAATATGGCCCAAACCCTGGATGACCTGTTCCCGGCCAGCTGCAGCCCCCAGCGGCTGGCCCAGTGGGAGCGGCTGCTGGACCTGCCAGCGGGGCGGGCCAGCCTGGAGGCCCGGCGGGGGATGGTGCTGGCCAAGCTCTCACTGGATGAGGGGGATTTTACAGTGGAGGGCATCCGCCGGTCCCTATTGGCGGCGGGGCTTTCGGCCAGTATCCGGGAGGACTGGGAGCGGGGGGTGCTCAGCCTGTATAACGCTGTGATTTTGGGGGACTACCAGACACTGGACGAGGTAAAGCGCCAGGTGCTGAAAATGCTGCCGGTGCAGTTGGAGGCCGAGTTTGATATTGGCGTTCTAACCTGGGAGCAATTTGAAGGGTTCGGCCTTTCCTTTTCGGCCTGGGACGGCGGGAACTTTACCTGGGAATGGTTTGATTTAAATGGAGAGAAACTGGAGGGGATATGCCATGCCGAGCAGCAATAAAACCCAAAAGCTGGGGCTGAACAGCTTTGTGGGCAGTGATAAGCCAAAGATGGACGATTTTAATTATGATAACCAAAAGCTGGATGCCACCCTGGGCGGCCACTTGGAGGCAGAACAGCTGCACCTGAAGGCCGGGGAGCGGGAACGCTACCTGACCCAGCAGGTAACGCTGTTCCCCTATACCGGCAACGGCAGCTTTACCCGGGTGTTGGAGCTGCCATTTACCCCGTCCTTCTGCCTGATTTACCCGGTGGATTCCCCGCTGACCCAAAATGATGTGTCCAACCCGGCCATTGTCATCAGCATGAGCGGCATGGTTTGGACAGGGGGCGGTACTGCCGGCCTGACACTGTCCGGGAGCAAACTGACCCTGAAGGAGGACCCGGACAGCAGTGTGCAGGCGGTGCGCCGGAAGATGAATACATACGAGCAAAAGTATATCTGCCTGCTGTGGAAGTAGCGGGCGGAAAAACCCGAAAACCGGCCTATTTTTCATCCATGAGCAAAAAGGCCCCGGATAAGGAAAAAAGCCCCGGCCCGGACAGCTCGCTGCGGAGTGCCGGATGGGAAAGGCTTTGGGAAAAATAAAAAGGAGAATGTATTTATGAAACTGCAAAATGGTGCAACCTATCGACTGGAAAACCGGGCGGACAGCAGGCGTTCGCTGAATGTGTATGGAAACGCCCCTGCCAATTTGGCCAATGTATGCCTCTGGAACTCGGATGACAACGACATCTGCCAGCAGTGGGTATTCAAGGTGGTGGATGGCCACCGGTATTTTGTCTGCAAGGGTGCCCCCGGCCTTGCGCTGGATCTGTTCACTGGCTCCTCGGCAACAGCCAATGTGAGCAACTTTAACGCGCATGTCTATGCGCCCACCAGCACTTCCTATCTGATTATGGAAAGCGCATCGGATGGCAACAGTGGCTACTGCCGGATTCGGCTGGCGAACAATACAGCCAAGTATCTGACAGCCAACCAGGGCAGCAACGGCACCGGCGCCGGGCGGGATGTCAATGCCGCCGGCAATGTATACTGGTACAAGGGCGGTTTGACAGATTACAGCCAGGACTGGAAGCTTGTGCTGATAGAGGAGGCGCCCTCCCAGCCAGAGCCGGGGGACACTCAGAAATTGCGGCTTCCTATTAATGGAGAGAACTGTCTTTCTGCCAGTCGCAATCCTTCTTGGAATGGCGCATATGCAATTCAGTATAAGCAACCACATTATGGTGCCGATCTTGCGTGTGCAGGAAATACAATTCTCAAGGGTCTTGGACGGGGAACTGTAGTTGGAGCTGGTTGGAATAAGACAGAGGGTAATTATGTTAGTGTTCTTTATAACTCTTGCATTCCAGTAAATGGCGGTGCTACGAAAGATATTGTTGTCCGTTATTTTCATATGAACCAAATTAGTGTCAATATTGGTGATGATGTCACAACATCAGTTGTTCTGGGTTATAGTGGTAATAAGGGTGAGTGGGCATTTGGAGCATATCATGTTCATATTGAAGTGGATCGAGATACAGCTAACCCCAATAGTACTCCGTCCATCCCTGAGTCGCGAAACGATGGCGGTTTATGTTCTGGCACTGACTTCACTTGTGAAAATCCATTTGATTGGTTTTATACTTATAACGGGCAAAGTAAGACGAGATATTGGGAATCTGATGAAACTTGGGTATTTCCAGCTGATATGGAAAACCACAAGGCCTAATAAAAAGGGAGCATTTGCTCCCTTTTTTACTAAGCAGACACACAGCTGATAAACTGCCACTGCTCCCCGGAACGGTCAATAGTCAGGACCTTGTAGATTGTGTCTGAAAAATCTCCCCGCAGGGAGCAGGATATATAGACAGACAGCCGGCCGTCCTCGATGCTCAGGGCCTCGACAGAGTCTGCCCTGGCCCGATAGGTGATATTGGTGCCGCCAGCTGGTATCCAATAGACCTGTTCTGCCGCCTGGTAAATATCGCTGCCCCTGAGATAATCGGTGCTTACAGGGAAATACTGCATGACATGGCTTTCCAGTTCCTCGGCCGGATAGGCCCAGCCTGGGGCATCTTGGTAAGAATACCGTTCTGTCCGCTCCTCCGGTGTTGTGGTGGAATTGATAAAATCCCGGTACCAGGCGTAATACATAGAAACCGGTATTTCTTCGGCACAGTTCCAGTCCTCGCAGTTGATCATACTGCCCAGTGTAGGGAGATACTGCTCATTTACTATGCTTAGAAGGACTTCCAAATTGTCTTCTTCCGGCATGGTTTGAGGAATAGAAGAGCTTTCGTTTAGGGGCTGCCTTGCGGTGGTGTTCGGTTCTATGGTGCATCCGCTTAGCAGTATCAGAATGGTTAGTACAGCCAGTAGGGCTTGCCTGTTCATGCCAGATACCTCCATTTTATTGTTCTGTTGCCGAGAGGATACAGAGCGTATATCCCTCCGCTGTGATTGTGAGCGCAAAGGTGTAATCCATCACGACGGTTTTTAGCAGTTCGCCAGTTTCCATGTGGGGGTAATCGAGCTGTATGGTATAAGTTATAGTCCGGCCTTCCTGCCGCTCTTTTAGGATAGCAGTGGCTGCTCTGGGGCCATCCCTTGCAGGGGTAAAAAGATAAGCATCCCTTTCTTTGTCATACTGCGGCAGGGAGTTGGGATTGTTGGAAACAGGATATTCGTACTCTTCTATCCCGAAGTGTTCCCGGACAAAATCCTGCAAAAGAAGTTTGGGGATGTAGGAATACCCATGCTCATCCGTTTCAAACCCGGCATTGTTTGGGTCTGCCGCAATCCAGAACAGGGTATTCAGGCCAATTTCCTGATAGTCCAGTTCCTGGACAGAATCGAACGGGGTATCAAAAAAATCTGCAAACGAAAGGGCGTATTCCCTCAAGTCCGCCTGCTCTTTTTCTGTCAGCTGACAGGGGGCTGTATCTGGGGGGCTGGATGTAGTTTGGCTGGCCTGGCTGCTGCCCGGCTGTTCCTGCCCAGGGGTGGTACAGCCTGTCAGCAGCAGGGGGATAAGGCAAAGAGCTGCGCAAAATTTTTTCATTGTAGAACCCCTCCAATTACTGTTCGTGTATCATGTTTGGGCTGTAAAAGAGCGCTTGGGTGGATTTAATCCAAGGAAGCTGGGTGGTAATCCATGCTGGATATTCTATATCCAGCATCAGTTTCTTTAATTTCAAACACGGAGCTTTTTTCCTCTGACTGATTTACACCATAATTGTATAGAAAAGCAGCATTGTAGGTGTTTTTCTGTAATTTTGAAATGGAAAGAAGCTGTATATTGCCCCCTGTTTTGCCTCCAACCATACAGCAGTATACAGTATCTTCTATATTCACAAATTTTGTGGACAAAATCCATTCCAATGCTTCATCTGTAAAAAAGTTTGCATAGTATTCAGCCAGTCTGTTGTAATTCAGCGATGTTCTCGCATAGGGGAGTTGATTGACGGTTATGCAGTCCTCTGCATATATCTCAATATCGCCAAACATATGCTTTATATAGTCACAAGGATCTTCTGTAGCCAAACTGTTGATTTCAAATAGGGCGTCACAGAATAGTTTTTCAAGTTGTTCATAGGTTGGTTCATCCCCTGATAGTTCTTCCGTTTTTGAAGATGTATCCGCCTCTGCAATATTTGATGGAGAGGCGGATTCATTTTCTATACTGTTAGAGCTGCGTTCTGAGCAGGCGCCCAGGCACAAGCAAAGAACAACTGCTGCTACTAAAAACCGTAATTTCACAGTCATCACTCCTCATAATACAAAAAATGAACACTTCTGCATTGTGTTTTGCGGGGGATTGTCAGGACAGTATTTCTAAAGTTGAGAGATAGGCTTCAAATTCCTTGCGCTGGGTTTCAACATCAACCCCATCTGCTGGCCTAAATTCAAAAAATACAGCTTTTTTCCCAATACAGATATAATATTTCAAAACAATATCTAACACTGTTTCATCGGCATTTTTTGTTTCGATATAGTAATATTTACCCAACATTCCTGGGATATTTATTTTTCCATCCGCTTTACAGGTGTTAGATTGCAGAAATTTCTTTTTGCCGGAGCCAGATTGCAGAAATTCCTTATCCAATCCTACAAAATATGGGTGAGAATAATCCTCGATAAAACCATCCAGGTTTGAAACAATATAAAATTCAACTTCAAATTTGCCATCAGCAATTAATGTTCCTTGTCTTTCACTATCAATATACCAGCTTTTGGGGACATCAAGTGTCACATAAACCACATGGCCATTTTCTGCACAAGGAAATGTTACAGTATGAGTGGGCAACGCAGAATGATTGCCGGCTTCTTCTTCGTCTGTTGGTTCATCCTCTGATAATTCTTCCGTTTTTGAAGATGTGTCCGCCTCTGCAATATTTGATGGAGAGGAGGATTCGTTTTCTATACTGTTAGAACTGTGTTCTGAGCAGGCACCCAGGCACAAGCATAGAACAGCTGCTGCTAACAAAAATCTCATTTTTACAATAAACACCCCTTCATTATTTAGTATAACACAGAAAGGAGATAAAAAGAATGCATGAAAGAATGAAACTGCCGCTGGCTGCCCTATCCGAAAACTATGGCAGTATCCTGCTGCTGTGCTGCGCCTTTATTGTCATCGACCTGGCCACCGGCCTTGCCAAAGCAAAGATAGAGGGGTGCATCAACAGTGCCGTGGGGTACAAGGGCTTCTGGCGCAAGGCGGCCTTAATTTTTGCGCTGGTATTTGGCATGTGCCTGGACCTGCTGGTGGGATACACAGCCGGCCCGGAGCTTCCTTCCCCCATTGGGCGGATACTGGGCTTTTACATAGCAATCAACGAGTGTATCTCCATCTGCGAGAACCTTGTTGCCTGCGGGGTGCGGGTGCCCAAGTTTGTTTCGGATGCGCTGGCGGCGGCCAGAAGCCATCTGGAACAGAAGGGGAAGTGAAAGAAAAAGCCCCGGCCCGGACAGCGCGCTGCGGAGTGCCGGATGGGAAAGGCTTTGGGAAAAATAAAAAGGAGAATGTGTAAATGAAACTGCAAAATGGTGCAACCTATCGACTGGAAAACCGGGCGGATGGCAGGCGTTCGCTGAATGTGTATGGAAACGCCCCTGCCAATTTGGCCAATGTATGCCTCTGGAACTCGGATGACAACGACATCTGCCAGCAGTGGGTATTCAAGGTGGTGGATGGCCACCGGTATTTTGTCTGCAAGGGTGCCCCTGGCCTTGCGCTGGATCTGTTCACCGGCTCCTCGGCAACAGCCAATGTGAACAACTTTAACGCGCATGTCTATGCACCCAGCAGCACATCCTGCCTGGTGATGGAAAGCGCATCGGATGGGAACAGTGGCTACTGCCGGATTCGGCTGGAGAACAACACAGCCAAGTACCTGACAGCCAACCAGGGAAGCAACGGCACCGGTGCCGGACGGGATGTCAATGCCGCAGGGAATGTGTACTGGTACAAGGGCGGTTTGACAGATTACAGCCAGGACTGGAAGCTTGTGCTGATAGAGGAGGCGCCCTCCCAGCCAGAGCCGGGGAAGTATAATAAAAACTATTTGATCTATCCCACAATGTCTATGAATATTACCCAGAATCCTACTGATAGCAACCATAATGATTGTTCTACAGGTTTATATCCTGACTACCCGATTGATGAGGGATGCGAAGATGCAGGACGCTCTTACTTCTATTGCCCTTGTGATGAGATGGTTGTTACCCGTGTTTACACTACTGGAACGAATACTATTTGGTTTGAATCAACATCTCCCGTTGTAACACCCAGTGGGACTTATGATAAAATTTCCATTATGGTGATGCATCCCAATGACAGTGAAATAGTTGGTCTTAAGCGGAAATACTTTACCAGAGGGGAGCCCATGTTCCGCGAAGGCGATGATGGTGCACCGAACAATAATCATTTTCATATTTCGGCTGGGACAGGCAGTTATAATGGTGGACCATGGGAGAATGGCTGGTATGGGCCGAAAGGCAATAATCAGTTTTCGTTTACACCAACGGGTAAGACACTACGACCGGAGGAAGCATTTTTTGTTGACCCCCAATTTACAACAATAAGGAATAAAAAGGGTATCAATTTTAAAAATGTTCCCGCAAAATAAAGAAACCTCATTAAAGAAAATCCCACCTAACAAGTGGGATTTTCTTTTACAATATTTCTGTCTGCTCAAAGGATAAGAAGAACTCGCCGTTTGCCCTTTCCTGGATAGAGAAGGTGTTTTTGCAAAGCCAGGAGGTTTTATCTTCCACGATTCCAGAGGCACCCGGAAAAAGGTAATCTGCCTGAAACTCTACTGTGATGGTTTTCTCATTAGTATTGATTTGGCTGCCAAGAATTTCCCCACACATCCATCCATAGCCCATTCCAAACTGTAATTCGGATAAATACTCCTGGGTGGCCGGATTGTAGTCAAAGAGGGTTGTTGCAGGGTCCCATACCGTGATGCCAAGGACATCCTGGAGAATAGCAGGCAGTTCCTCTGAGGACAGATGGTAAACGCCGTCCTTATCCCGGTAGATGTTTTTTGCATAGATGCTATGTTCGTATCCATTGCCCTGATAGGTTGCTAACAGATATACAAATTGATCGGCTGCGTGCGGGTCTTCATCCGAAGGATATACCAACTGGTTGGTTGCCGGATCCAGCTCGGTGGAAAAGCCTATGGTACTAAAGGTGATGGCCTCTGTCAGCATCTCTGCACTTTCGAGCAGTGCAGTTTTTTCCGCTTCATCAAGAGTGAGAGTGCTTGTATCATTCCCGCCATCCTGTACCTGGCTGCTGCCTGGCTGTTCCTGTCCGGGGGCGGTACAGCCTGCCAGCAACAGGGAGATGAGGCAAAGGGCTGCGCAAAGTTTTTTCATTGTGGGTACCCCCTTCCATTATTGTCAGTATATCATGTTTGGCCTGCAAAAGAAAGGAGATAAAAAGAATGCATGAAAGAATGAAACTGCCGCTGGCCGGTTTCTGCGGCGCGTTGGCTGCTTTATCGGAAAGCTATGGCAGTATCCTGCTGCTCTGCTGCGCCTTTATTGTCATTGATCTGGCCACCGGGCTTGCCAAGGCAAAGATAGAGGGGTGCATCAACAGCGCTGTGGGGTACAAGGGCTTTTGGCGCAAGGCTGCGCTGATTTTTGCGCTGGTGTTTGGTATGTGCCTGGACCTGCTGGTGGGATATATAGCCGGCCCGGAGCTTCCTTCCCCCATTGGGCGGATACTGGGCTTTTACATAGCAATCAACGAGTGTATCTCCATCTGCGAGAACCTTGTTGCCTGCGGGGTGCGGGTGCCCAAGTTTGTTTCGGATGCGCTGGCGGCGGCCAGAAGCCATCTGGAACAGAAATAGGATGGACAACCCCTGCCGAAAGGAGTAAAATGGAGCCATAAAATCCTAAAGGGGGCTTTAAAATGGGACTGTTTAAAAAGAAGGGCAAGCAGCCGGAAGAAAAACCCGCCGAGCGCAACTGTATTGAGGACCGGGAGCTGAAAATGAACCTGGCCAATACCGCCATTGGGCTGCTGGTGCCGGGGGAGGACTTCGAGCAGCTGGAAAACACCCGGTGCGAATTTGGCTATCTGTTCTGGATTGAGGAGCATGGGCTGGAGGCGCTGTTTAAAATTACCACCGACAAGAGGGAATGCTACTTTGCCGCCCAGAAGGAATCGCTGATGCGGCTGAACTTTAATGAAGAACTGTTTCGCAGCACAGCCGAAACCTTTTTGAGCATGCACCAATAGGCAGGGCCGCTGGCAGATATAGCCTGTCCGGGTATCTTTTTGCGGATAGGAACCGGCTTGATGGGAAGAACTCTGCTTAAACCGGTTGCCGGATGGGTAAAAGGGCCAGTTATGAGGCCCTGGGGGCATGGGATAGAGCAAAGGGAGAGTGTTTGTATTGAAGGAGTATCAGCAAAAATTCAGGGATTTAAAGCAGGCGTTTGAACAGACCGGCGGGGATGCTGCCAGTGTGCAGGCCCTGTATGAATACAAGGGCTTTTTGGAGGGGCAGGACACCTCGGAGGCCCGGTGGATGCTGGTGGAGGTATGCGAGCAGCTCAGGCTGTACCAAACGGCCTATCAGCTGCTGTGCTCCCTGGTTACGGGGGAGGATGAACGCCTGGCCCGATTGCAGGAGCTGCAGGAGCAGGGGGACCGCTTTGCCTTGCAGCCCTCGGGGGAAGGGGAGGCGGCCGCCTTGCCAACCTTTCGCTACCATCCGGAGCCACTGAAAACCGGGGCTTTTGTGCCGGTAAATCCCCCGGAGCGGTGTGAATGCTGCGGCAAGCCCACTTCCATCCGCTATGAAGGGCCGTTTTATTCGGTGGAGGAGGTTTCCTGCCTCTGCCCGGACTGCATTGCTAGCGGGGCTGCCGCCGAAAAGTTTGATGGGCAGTTCCAGGATGATTGCAGTGTGGAGGAAGGGGTGGACGACCCGGACAAGCTGGAGGAACTGGTCTGCCGCACGCCGGGATACAGCGGCTGGCAGCAGGAATATTGGCGCAGCCACTGTGGGGATTATTGTGCCTTTGTTGGCTATGTGGGATACCGGGAGCTTGAGCAGATGGGCCTGGTGGAGCAGCTCTTGGAGGATACCGTCTGGGAGGAATGGGGGGCCGACCCCCTGGAACTGATGCAGGGAATGCAGAATGGCGGAGGGCTGCAGGGGTACCTGTTCCGGTGCCTCCACTGCGGCAAGTATCTGCTCTGGATGGACTGCGACTGATAAGCCGGCCTGCCCCAAAGCGGAAAAGCGCAGTAAAACAGCCGTTCATGTGGCTAAATAGGGTGCCCCTTCTATCTATGGCGGAGGGCGGGATGAAAACTTTGAAATTTTCTGGGGGTAGGGATGGAAGATCCATTGGAAAAGGTTCAGGAGCTGATGAACAAGCCCTGCTGGGTGTTGGATATGCTTCCTCAAAGGGTAGAAGAAACGGCGGATAGCCACTTTTTTGATGTGGAATGTTACCTGCTGAACAGGGAAAAGCGCCTGAAAATGAAAAACAGGTATGTCAATATCCTGTTAAAACTCATGTGCTACTATCGTGTTTTTATTCTGTGGGATGGATGGAACAAGCATCCCAAACCTGAGGATATAGAGGGCGCCATTGGCACAATCATGGAAAACCGCACCGGGACACTCCATGTCCTGTTTCCCGGGGAGGATGCGCTGCTAATTTTTGCATGGGATTGCCTGCATCTGTCCCTATATAATGGGTCGGGAACAATGCTGGGGCTGGCAGAGAAAATAGCGCTGTCAGAAGGGTTCTTTTGCTGGCCGGGTGCGGACTGATTTTGTTAAAGGCCGTAGGGCGGGTGCAAAAGGATAGTTTTCAAAAATAAAAAGAGGCAGCACTGCTGTACTGCCTCGGGGCCGTCTGCCGGAAGCGGGCGGCTTTTTTATTTGATTACCAGGATAGTGGATGTTTCGTTAATATGCCCCAAAAATGCCTCGCCATTGGTGGAGAAGCCGATGCTGGGGTACTGGCTGAACAGGGCGCAATAGGGCTCCACCTTATTCTCGTTCTGGATTTCCAGGGTACGGTACAGGCAGTTGAAGTTGATTACGCAGGCTGGCTCATACGGGATGGCCTCATCCAGCGCCTTTTTAGTGTCGTCCACAATGTTTCCAATTTCCAGAACATTGATTTCAGTTCCCTCCGGCAGGCCACAGTGGAGGGTGATGCCGCCGTCTCGAATCTCGTTAAAGGTGCGGACAAAAATCTCGTTGTCAGCCACAACGCCCAGGGGGTTGCGCACAAAGTAGTTTTGAATCTCGTCCAGCGGAACGCCCAAAACCTCGGCGTATACCTCGCCGCAGGGGCGGTTGTCAAGCTCATAGAGGATACGGTTGCGCAGGTCGGACTTGGTTACCAACAGCTTGCGCTCCGACAGGATGCGGGCGCTCTGGGTTTTCAGCACATCGTAGCCCTTGGTGGTTTTCAGTACGGCCAGCACGGCTGCATTGCTGTACTGCTTGCCCTTGGCGTAGACCAGAGAGGCGCCGCTGTCCGCTGTGGAGGAGGAACCGCCCACAAACAGCAGGTCGGTCACAGTGCCCAGGTGATCCATGAAAATTTCCTCGGCCTTGGCGCCGGACTCAAACAGTACAAGGCCAACATAGCGCTCGTAGTTTGCAAGGATTTCATCCACGCCGCCAAAGTAATTGTGCATGCCCTCCAGGGTTCCCCGCAGGTCCGGCTCGGCGCTGATGTTCTCCACCACCTGGACGCAGACAACGGAAACGCTGTCTGAATCCATAGCCATAATGCTGACAGAACTGCTGGTGAAGCTGGAACCGCAGAACTCGCTGTGGGAGGAGGAGCCGATAATCTCGCTTTCGGGGAAAGCCTCTTTCAGGGCAGCCTCCGGGTTTTCATAGGTGCTGGAGGCAAAAAACAGCAGCAGCTTTGGCTGGAAGCCCGCCAGGGCGCCCCGGGCCTGCTGTGCAATGTCATGGCTGTCTGTCCCTTTGATTGAAAGTGTTTTAATTGCCAATTTGTATCCCGCCTTTACAGTTGATTTTTAATCTGTGTTACACAATAATGCCAAATTCTTTTGCAACTTCCCGCACCTTTTGCAGGATAGCGGGATCGTCAGGGGAGGTAGCTGTGTACTTGTCAACAGGAATGCCCTTCAAAAACATCTTTGTCCGTACAGAATGTTTAATAACAGCATTTCCCTTTGATTTTTGCGCTATGATGGTCTGAATCATGTTGTAAATTTGGCCTGCCAATCCATTCACCTTCTCTTTGTAAAATTGCGGCTTTTGCCCAAGGCAAAACCTTTTTAAAAGGCTTGGAAAATAGTTTGGCGGGATTTGGCTCCTGCCCCATGCCGGAAAAAAGGGCCGCCCATCTACCGGGCGGCCCTTGGGGGTGTTTTAAAACAGGTATTCCCCGGCGGCTCCAAACGCGGCCAGCAGCAGCCGGGCGATGACCCGGACGCTGCGGGGGAGCAGCAGCGGTTCGGCCAGGTCGGCGTAGCGGGCCAGCTGGGCCAGCTCCTCCTCCGGGAGGCGGGGCAGGTCGGTGCCGCTGATGATGCCCTCCGGCGTCAGGCGCACCGAAAACACCTCCTGGGGAAAGCTGCCCATGCCCACCAGGCGAAAGCTGTTTTCCACCAGCACAAAGCCAAACAGCCCGCCCAGCAAAATCAGGGTTAAAAACATCGAGCTCAAAAACAGCCGGGCCTGTTGCCGGCGCTGGGCCACAAGGTCGGGCTGTTCGATGGGGGGTTCTTCGGCGGCTGGCCTGTTTCGGCGGATTTCCTGGGTCAGTTCCTCCAGTTCCCGGTAGTTCATAGCGGTTCTCCTTTTGTACTTCTGCCGTTGGTGTATGAGAATGGTTGGCAGAAGTATGCCCCAAAAGCCGGGGGTTTATTCCGGGCTGCTGAGTGCAAGGAGATAATCGGCCAGGGCGTCCCCGGCCAGTTCGGCGGCATAGAGCGCCTCCTCCAGTGTATTGGCCTGGGAGCCAAATTCCAGCAGGATGGTGCCGCCGCACAAATCCATATTATAGCGCCCGCCGGACAGGAAGATGGGGCGCATCAGGGTGGGGCAGGCGCTCTCCAGCGCGTCGGTGACAGCGGCGGCGGTGCGCAGGTTGTCGGTCCAGCCGTCCGGCTCGGTGCCGCAGAGGATCATAACCTGGGCGGCCTTTTTTCCGTTGATGACCGTATAGGGCTTTACAATGGTGTTTTCATCCCGCTGGATGCCGTCCCGGTGGACATCCAAAATAAGCTGGATGTCGGGATATTCCGCCAAATAGTTTTGAATGGCCACGGCAGCCCGGTCATAGGAGCCGTTGTAGGAAGGGTAGTCGTACTGGGCGGTGTCATGCACCACGCCAATGCCGGCCTGGGTCAGCTTTTCCTCCAAAATATTGCCCACCGCCACCATGTTTTTGTTGTTATCGGTGCTGCGCCAGGTGTTGCGCTTATCGTAGTAGTCGGCGTCATAGCCCTCATAGCTCTCGGTGGCGTGGGTGTGCAGAATCAGCACCTCCACCCGGCCATCCGCCTTGGGGGCAAGTTTCAGGGGTTTTGCCAGCTCGGCGTCGATTACCGCGCGGGAAAGGTCGGTGTAATTGCGGATGTAACCCGCCCCGGCGGGGTAGCAGACATTGCTTTCACTGCCGGACATGGTTTCGGCCACCAGGATGCCCCGGTATTCCTCGCTGACCTCCGGGGGCTGCTCCCTGGGGGAGGAGGATGCGGCAGGCGGGTCTGGCTCGGGCCGGGAGAGGTCCGGCGGGGGCAGTTCGTCCGGGGAGCCGTCCTCCGGGGAATAGACATACCCGGCAAACCGCTGGCGAATGGCTTCGGCAGTGCCCTCCGGCATGGCGGCAGCCCCGGCCAGCAGGGCGGCATCCTGTCCCAGCTGCTCCACAGCCGGCAGCAGGAAGCCCCCGGCCCGGATAAGCCCCAGCCCGGCGGCAGCGGCAATGGCAAGGCACATGACGGCCGATTGTATCTTCTCCCTTTGGCGGCGGGTGCCGCCTGTCCCAAATCTTTTCAAATTCCCCAAGCCCTCCCTTGCTTCTACTGGTTGCCTTATCATGGTTATGCGGGAGGGGGCGGGGTTATGCTCCAAAAGGGGTTAAGTTTAGATGCCGGCTGAAAAGTTCTGATATAATTATGGTATAGAAATGGGGGCGCCTATGATAAAAAACGACTTAGTAAATCCTGTTGTTAAATGGGTTGGAGGAAAGCGTCAGCTTTTGGGTGAGATTATGCCGCTGATTCCTCGGGAGATGAGTGTTTACTGTGAACCGTTTCTGGGCGGTGGGGCTGTTTTGTTTTCCCTTCAGCCGAAAGAAGCCATTGTGAATGATTTGAACCAAGATTTGATGACTGTTTATGAAGTAGTCCGGGATGATGTTGAAGCGCTGATCCAGCTGCTTGGGAAACATGAGAATACAGCGGAGTACTTTTATGCCCTCCGGGATTTGGATAGGGATAGGGAGCAATACGGTGCAATGACGAAGGTAGAGAAAGCCTCCCGGTTGATATATCTGAACAAGACCTGTTTTAATGGACTGTTTCGCGTCAATTCCGCTGGAGAATTTAATACCCCGTTTGGGCGCTATAAAAATCCTAATATTGTAAACGAATTGGTGCTGCGGGCAGTGAGCCAGTACTTTAATGACAATAAGATAGTTTTTTACACAGAGGATTTTGCAGAAACTTTAAAGCGTGTGCAAGAGGGCGGGTTTGTCTATCTCGATCCACCTTACGATCCCATGTCGGATACGGCAAACTTTACCGGGTATAGTAAGGGCGGATTTAATCGCAGTGAGCAGATCCGTTTAAAACAATGCTGTGATGAGCTAACAGAGCGCGGGATACAGTTTATGCTCTCTAACTCCGCAACCCCGTTCATTAAGGAATTATACCGGGATTATTGTATTAACACTGTAACTGCCAAGCGTTCCATCAATGCGGTAGCGAGCAAACGGGGGGCGATTGAGGAGGTGCTTATTACCAATTATGGGGTTAAATGATTCGGCATGGGAAAAATTATTTGAAAAATACCGTATTCTTGAAGCTGTCAAGAATCAAGGCGAATTTATTATTTCTGCGAATCAGATTAAAGAACTGCGGGAACCGCGCCTGATGACAAAGTTTGATCATAAAGTCAACCTGCCTGCTATTTTTGCAGAGAACGATTTAGCCATTCTGCCCATTACCCGGGGCAGCTATATGATTTCGTCCTTCTCTGCATATCACCAGTTTGAAGCGCTTGATACAAAGGTGCAACGGATTTCAATTCCATCCCATATCCAAAGCTTTTCACCGCAATTCCTTGTCAGCGAAGCAATTGCTTTAAATTGCGCAGGCGCATGTGGGGTTTTAAGCGATTTTCTGGAAGATGAGGGAATTGTGCCAACTGTCAGTGGCCGGATGGGTTCGGGTAGGTTTGGTTTTAATATTGAAACCAAACCTGGCAAAAGGTTTGTAACAGTAGATCATTCGCAAATTGAAATTGATGCTGCTTATGAGGGGGCCCATGCCCTTTCGCTCTTTGAGGCCAAACGGGATTTGGCTGACGATTTTCTTATTCGCCAGCTTTATTATCCGTTCCGAGCTTGGAGCCAGCGCATAGATAAACCGGTTAAAACAGTTTTTCTTGTCTTTTCAAACGGTATTTTTAATCTATACCAATATCAATTTGATGAGATAAACAGCTATAATTCGCTGCGGTTAGTGAAACAGAAAAATTACTGTATCGAAACAAAAATTAGCTTGACGGACATTGAAAATTGTCTAAAAATTGCGGGTGAAGTACCGGAGCCGGAAATCTCATTCCCTCAGGCAGACAGCATGCCGCGCATTATCAATTTGATGGAGCTTTTATATGAAAAGCCGATGGCAAACCAGGATATTACAGCCAAATACGCCTTTGATAAACGGCAGACGAATTACTATGCGGATGCTGGGCGGTATTTGGGCCTTATTGAAAAGGATTATGGGGAAGATAATACCATTTTATTTCGGCTTTCTGCCAAAGGGAAGCATATTATGGGGCTGGCGTATAAAGAGCGCCTGCTGGCCATTGCTGCACAGATTTTGCGGCACAAGGTGTTTCGGGAAACCTTAAAGCTATACTTGGCATGCAAGGCCATGCCGGACCGGCGCACAGTGGCGCAGTTGATGAAAAGTGCCGGGCTTTACCATGTGGCAGCGGACAGCACTTTTTTCAGGCGTGCGTCGACTGTAATAAGCTGGACAAACTGGATTTTGGATTTAGCAGAAAAGCAATAATAGAAATCAGCCAGGGATTCAGCCTGACGGGGCTGATCCTGGCTGATGGTAGGTTATGCCAGCAGGTAGGTGATCTCCTCCAGGGTCAGTTCCGGCTGGGCGGCCCGGTTGATGGCCAGGGCCAGGAGCTTGGCGCCATACTGCACCATCAAATCCACATCCCGGGGGGTGACAACCATGTCCGAATGCACCTGCCCGCCGTCGGCTATCCCCAGGTCCTCCACCAGGGTGGAGCAGTCCACCACAGTGGGGATGCCCATGGAGATTACCGGCACCCCCAGGGTGGCCTGGGAGAGCTCGGCCCGGTCGTTGCCTACCCCGGCCCCAGGGGAGATGCCGGAGCTGGAAATTTGCAGGGTGTTGCCCAGCCGGGAAAGGCTGCGGGCGGCCAGGGCGTCGATGACAAGCACCCCCGCCGGGGCAATGCGCTCCACCAGGCTGGCAATGACATCGCTGCTTTCGATGCCGGTTTGGCCCAGCACGCCCGGGGCGATGGCCGCCACCGGCCGGAAGCCGGCAAAGGCCTCCCCGCCGGCCACATGCCGGGTGGCCAGGATTAAATCAATGCACCGGGGGCCCAGGGCGTCGGGGGTGATGTGCTCGTTGCCAAGGCCCACGATTAGCAGGGTGCCCTCCGGGGGAAGCAACGGGGCAATGCAGTCGGCAATCAGCTGCACCTGTTCATCACTGTGCACCCCTGCCTCGGAAAAGGGGCGCGCCTGGATGGTGATGTATTTCCCCTCCGGTTTGCCCAGTTCCCGGGCGGCGCCGGGGGTGAGAACCTCCACAGTAGTGATGGTCATGCCCTCACGGGTGTGCTCCTCCAGGCGGATGCCCCGGTTTTGCAGATCCTCCTTTTCGGCGGCAAGCTCCACCGCCAGGTCGGTACGGATGGCCATAAAAATTCCTCCTTTGGTGAAAAAATGTGAAAAATCGGCTGTTCCTTTTAGTTTTGGAGAAATTTTTTAACTTAAACAGTTGCATTTGAGCAAAAAAGATGATAAACTAACTTGTACTGTATGAAGATAGTAGGGGGGTGTAACAATGGCAAATGTAAAGTCCGCCAAGAAGAGAGTTAAAGTTATTGCAGCTAAAACTGCTCAGAATAAGGCAATTAAGTCCGAGCTGAAGACAGCTATTAAGAAGGCTGATCTGGCAATCCTGAACGGCGACGAGAACAGAGCAGAGGCTGTAAAGGCCGCTGTGAAGAAGATCGACCAGGCCTGCGCCAAGGGTCTTCTGCACAAGAACAACGCTTCCAGAAAGAAGGCCGGTTTGGCCCATAAGCTGAACGCTGCCGGCTAATAGGGCGGCCCAGCAGTCTGTGATTCGTTACAGGAAAAAATAAAGCAGCTCGCAATGCCGGCAAGGTATGGGCTGCTTTTTTGTTTGCCCATTTTTGGGCGAAGGGAGGAAAACGCGATGCGCAAAGGCGTGTTTGGGTTCGATATCTGGTTTTATGGGGTGGTGGCCCTGCTGCTGGCTGTCTGCCGGCATGTGGTACCCCTGGGGGGCCTGATATTGTTTGTGTTTCTGATGGAAAAGGATGAGTGGCTCAACCGCCAGCTGATGCAGGCGCTGCTCATGTGCCTGGGCTGTATGGCAATCCACACAGTTTTAGGTTATCTTTCCAGTGTGCTGGTGCTGGTCCCCTTCTTTGGCTGGCTGCTGCATTCCAGCTTTTTGCTGCTGGTGGATGCCGCCTTGCAGCTGTTCATGATTCTGTTTGGCCTGCGGGCCGCCGACCGGATGCACAAGGGCCTGGACAGTGATATTCCCATTGTAGCCGCCTTTGTCAACCGGATGTTTTAGGCCGGATGGATTAAAATAGATGTTTTTTGTACAAGGTTGGAGTAAATGATAAGTGATTATTATTTCTATGCCATAGCGGCCGGCCTTCTATTTTGAAGAAAACGGTTTAAACTGAAAAAAGCCTGGGAGTTTCTCCCAGGCTTTTTTGTGGACAGGCCTTCGCCAGGGTTTGGCAGATTTTTCCTGGTTCTGGGGGTATACTCCTTTTAAACAAAAAGGGCTATCAAACCGGACAGGAAAGGAAGATACAGGATGTTCAAACAGGTTGCAGCAGGTTTGCTTTGTGTGCTGCTCTTTGCAGGGTGCGATATGCCAGGGCAGCAGCCCTCCCAGCCGGAGGGCCGTTTTACCCCCGGTGTGTACCAGGGGGTGGGCCAGGGCTATGGCGGGGAAATTACAGTGGAACTGGAGGTGGACGGGGAGAACATCCTGTCCCTGAGCATTCTCTCCCACAACGAGAGCCGGGGCGTGGGGGAGATGGCCTTTGAGCAGGTGCCGGCCCGCATTATTGAGGAAGGCGCCCCCTATGTGGAAAGCGTGGCCGGGGCTACCCTGACCTCGGAAGGGGTGATGGAGGCTGCCGCCGACGCCCTGAAAAAGGCCGGCGTGGAGTTTAAGCGGGAGGAAAAACCGCCGGAGAGCCGCAATGAGATGGAGCTGTATGCCGATATACTGGTGGTGGGGGCGGGAGGCGCCGGGCTGACGGCTGCCGAAGCCGCCTTTGACAATGGGGCAGAAACGGTGATTCTGCTGGAAAAACAGGGGATGATTGGAGGCGAAACGCTGTCCATCCCCATCCTGGAGGCCTACCGGCCGCCGGAGGGGGAGGCAGAGGAGGAAACGCCGCCCCAGCCAAGGGAGCTGAGCGGATACGCCTATATAGCCGCCCGCCGCCGCCGGCTGGATGAGCTGGGGGCAGAAATTTTAACCGGGGTGGAGATGACCGAACTGATTGTGGAGGATGGCCAGGTGCTGGGTGCCCTGGCCCGGGGGGAGAACACCGACTATATTATCAACACCCAGCACGGGGTAATTCTCGCCACCGGCAGCTATGGCGGCAGCCAGGAGATGGTACTGGAAAACCTGGCGGATGGCACCTTTACCCGGCGGATGCTGGAGGATAGTTTTGCCACCCTGTACACCGAGCAGAGCGCCGGGGACGGCATTGCCGCCGCCAAGACGGTGGGGGCGGCCGTGGTGGGGATGAAGCAGATAGAAATGCTGCCCCACGCCCCGGATGCCGACGGGGTAAGCGGCCGGGAGGATCTGCTGCTGATTTCCCCCCAGGGGGAGCTGCTCCAGCCCGGGGAGAATGAAAACCTGTTTATCCGCCAGCTGCTGGCCCTGCCAGGGGGAACCTACTATGCCCTGGCCGACGCCCAGGATGCCGCCGGCTGCCCGGCCGAGGAGATTGCCCAGCGTTTGGAGGCCAGCACCCTCTATTCCGCCGAGAGTGTGGAGGAACTGGCCCGGCAGCTTCGGATACCGGAGCAGCAGCTGCAGCGGGCCATCCAGCAGTATAACCAGGGCCGCCCTGAGGAGGATCAGCTGGATACGGCCCCCTATTATGCCGCTGTGCGCTATCCGGTGCTCTCCCGGACATTGGGGGGATTGATGACCGATGAGAGCGGCCGGGTGCTGGGCACCGACGGCGCTGTTATCCCCGGGCTGTATGCCGCCGGCAGTGTCACCGCCCTCACCGATGACCTGGGGAACGATTTCCGGGGGGAGTATGAACGCAGCGTGGAGCTGCCCCGGCAGGCGGCCGCCGCCGCAATGGCCCGCCAAATCGAGCGCCGGCCGGAACGGGAGGCGGTTTCCAGCCAGGCGGAAGAAGCATAGCGCCTATTCTGGGGCATTGGCACAGGCCGGCATGGTTTTGCATAGCATAGACAAAGGGGGCAGAGCCGATGTTTGGACTGATTGATATTCCACAGGAGCAGATGGAGCATTATCGCGCCGCTGCCGAGCAGCAGCGCCGGCAGGGCGTGGGCTTTTGGTTCCAGCTGGAGCCGGACTGCTGGCTGTGGATGGCCATGCGCGGCTGGGAGGAGGCTTGGGAGGACGATTGGGACAATTTTGACGAGAAGGACGGATAGGAGCAGAACCGGAAAGCCGGGAAGCGGTGGGTTCTGATTTTTCAGGAAAAAATAAAACAGCAGGGGGCGGCCCGTCAATGGTCAAACGCCTTCTGCTGTTTTTTATTTAATCCAGGGAGGGGACGACCATCTCCTGTAAAAGGGCCACCAGGTCCTTTTTATACGAGCTGCCCAGCTGGTAGCTGTTCCCCTCCCGGTCCTGGATGGTTAAAAAAGAGGGCGCCGTTGCGGAAACCGGCAATTTCCGATTGTTCCAACTCCACATTGTCCACCTGGCCGCCGCTGGTGCGGGTGAACACCAGCCGCTGGTCGGTGATATCCACCACCCCGCGGGGGATGGCATATTTGGACGCATAGAACTTTTTATGCTTGTAGGAGGCATAGTGGCAACCCAGCAGCTCCTCCCCCGGCCGGAGCAGGATGGCCGAACGGGCCTTGCGCATAAAGCCCATTTTGGTGAGCAGGAACATGCTGCCAAAGCCGATGCCCAGGCCGATGCCAATACCTAAAACAACAGAAACCATCTGTTTTTCCTCCATCAATCATTCCGGCTCTGCCGGGAAAGGGATACAATATATCCAACTAACAGGACCAGCCCAGCGGCGGCCTGTACCTGCCGGGTGTCGCCCGGCCCAAAGGCGCTGAAAAATACGGTTTATTCCCCTCCAGGGCAAGCTGACAGGCCAGGCGGCAGGCATCCTTTAGGCTGTTCATACTGTAACCGGATAGGGCAGCCGGGTGTTTCCAAAGGGTTGCAAACCGTTTTGGGCATATAGTCGCCTGTGACTAAAAAGGAAAAAGCGGTTTTGCCTGCACTATTCCGCCGGTTTTTCGGGCGGCGGCTCAGGGGGATAGACAGCAGGGGGGAAGCCGCGCACAGCCAGCGGGATGCCCCGGGCGGCAAATTCGTGCAGGAACTCCCGGCGAAAGCCGCGCTCACAGCCCCAGTGGGTCAGGGGGCGCACCTTGGCTGCTATGGTAACCTGGTAGCCATACTCCCCAAAGGCGGTGATGTTCCGGCACTCGGGCGGGGCAAGGAAGTTTTCGGGGTTCTGCTCGTAATAGCGCTGGGCGGCGGTGGTAGCGGCCTCAATCACCTGGTCGCAGTCGGTGCTGTAGGGCACAGTGACGGTGGCAATGGCCATACTGCTGCCCCGGGTGTAGTTGATAACCCGGTTGATACTGCCGTTGGGGATGATAATTTGCTCCCCGCCAAAGGTGCGCAGGTAGGTCACCCGCATGGCCGTGGCCTCCACATAGCCCTCCTGTTCATCCACCTTGATGTAGTCCCCCACCGAAAACTGGTTTTCAAACATCAGGAAAAGCCCGGTTACCACATCCTTTACCAGGCTTTGGGCGCCAAAGCCGATGGCCACCGAGCCGATACCGGCAGTGACAATCAGCTTGTTCACCGTATCGCCAATGCCCAGGACGCTCAGCGAGAGGATGAGGGCAATGCCGTAGATGGTGTAGCGCAGGATGGAGCGGATCAGCGTCATCACGGTGTCGGTGCGCTTGCCCTGGGTGTCGCTTTTGTGGTAGCGCTGGCTGGCCATCACCCGGCTGGTGCCCCGGGAAATCAGGTTGAGCAGCAGCCGGGCAGCGGCAAAAATGAGTACAATACACAGCCCGGACCACAGCAGGTCGGCCAGCAGGACGCCGGCGCCCTGTACAGCGGCAGAGAAATGCTGGTGCAGCTGCCCCCAAAAGTTGTTCCCATCCTGGGGGATGGATAACAGCATAGAACAGTCCCTCCTGGATATGAGTTTGGATAAAAAGGCGGCAGGTCCTGTTGCCGGGCCTGCCGTCCAGGGTTTTCACCCCTATTATATAGTATTTTGCACCAAATGCAAGATGCCTATTCCGCTACTTATGCGTGGCGGGGCTTGCAGATAATGCGGTCCACCTTGCAGTCCAAAAATTCGGCGGTGGGGGCGGGGCGGATTACAATGGCGGTGTCGGCGCCGCCGCCGGTTCCGGCAATGGCGATAACAGGCTCGTGCAGTTCCACCAGGCCGGCATCGGCAGCCATCATGGAAATTTCCACGCCCACCTTAACGCCGCGGCCAATCATGCGCAGCGCGTGGGCGGCCACCTCCACCGGGCCAAAGCCGCCCAGCTTGACCGAAAGGCCCCGCTCGGCCCCGCTCAGGGCATGGGAGGCGATGTATACGGTTACGCCCTGCTGCTCCAGTGCGGCGCGGGTTTCCTTGGGCATCTGGTCCTCGTGCTTGCCGAATACGCCCCGGGCATAGCCTACGGCAATGAGCTGGATGCCCTCATGCTCCTTGGCGGCCAACAGCTTGGCGGTGGAACCGCTGTTGGAGGCGACAATAATTTTGTTTATGCCCTCCTCCCGGGCGGCGGCAATGGCCAGGTCCAGTGTGGCGTCGGTATTCTGGCGCCCCTGTTTTTCAAATGTCATAGCAACTTCCTCCTGTATAATAAAGTCCAGCGTTGGTTAGCTGGGGTTAACTGCAAGCCTATTATAGCAGCAAACCCCAGGTATTTCAATAGTTCTTCCATAAAAACAGGATTGCAGGATTTGGTACAGAAAATTCAAACGCTTTTATACAAGAAATTGATAAACCGATGGGCCGGGAATATCGTGCGTGTTTCATAAGAGGCCAATTTTGGCAAAAGTGAGCACAATAAAAGGACAAATTTTGAATGGATTTGACATAAATTTGCCAAGGAATTTTATCGGTTTGCACAAAGCATGAAATTGCAGGAACAAAATTGAACATTCTGTACAAAATACTATTTTACTTTGGTAAAGTGTCCTATATTTTTAACAGACTTTTAACAATGAAAAAATAACAGTTGCAATCCTGCAAAAAGCAGGGTATAATAAAGGACAATACAGTATAGAGGGGTATCTCTCATACCGGTATTGCGGAAAACGGGGCTTTTTGGCCCGCCGCATCCAAATTAGAGGAGGAAAAATTATGAAGAAGCTAATGGCGCTGCTCCTGGCCGGCATGATGACATTGAGCATGACGGCATGTACTGGCGGCGACAACAGCTCGTCCACAGCGGATAACAGTGGAAACGGTGCTTCCGGCAACTACAAGATTGCCATTATCACCGGTACCGTATCCCAGGGCGAGGAGGAGTTCCGTGCAGCCGAGAACCTGAAGGCTGCAAACCCCGACAAGTTTGTAACAGCAACCTATCCCGATAACTTTGCCAAGGAGACAGAAACCACCATCTCCAATGTAGTAAACCTGGTATCCGACCCCGATGTTAAGGGCCTGGTATTCCTGCAGGCCGTTCCCGGCGGCGCAGCCGCTGTGGCCAAGGCCCGGGAAGTGAACCCCGACCTCATCGTGGTAATGGGCGTTATGCAGGAAGACCCCCAGGTAACAGCTGAGGCTGCGGACATTGTCCTCAATGCCGACGAGGTTGCCATGGGCACCATGATTCCCGAGCAGGCAGCCGCTATGGGCGCTAAGACTCTGGTTCATTACAGCTTCCCCCGCCACCTGGGTATCCAGCCCATCTCCAACCGACTGGATCTGATCCGGGAGAAGTGCAAGGAGCTCAATATCACTCTGGTAGAAGCTTCCGCTCCCGACCCGCTGGGTGATTCCGGCGTTACCGGCGCGCAGCAGTTCATCCTGGAGGATGTGCCGAAGCAGGTTGCCGCTTATGGCAAGGACACCGCGTTCTTTGCCACCAACTGTGCGATGCAGGAGCCTTTGATTAAGGCTGTTGCCGAGCAGGGCGCTATCCTTCCCCAGCAGTGCTGCCCCTCGCCCTACCACGGCTATCCCAGCGCCTTTGGTATTGAGATTCCTGAGGATAAGGCCGGCGATGTAGATTACATCCTGGAGGCTATTGGCACAGCTGTGACCAACGCTGGCAATGCCGGCAGAATGTCCACCTGGCCTATCCCTGTAAATATGCTGATGGTTGAGGCCGGCGCCAAGTACATTGACGGCCGCCTGGACGGCTCCATCACCGATGCAAACGAGCTGGACAGCCTGAAGGCTATCTGTAGCGAGATTGCCGGCGCAGACATCACCATGGGCCTGTACAACGATGGTACCAAGACCTATGACAACATCTACACCATCCTGGTTGGCTACTACACCTTTGGCGTAGAGGGCGGCCAGCTGGGCACCGAGACTGCCCCTGAGAATGTTGACCAGCCCGACACCGGCGCGGAGGATACCCCCACCGATGATGTGGATGCAGACAAGACCCAGCCCGAGGCATAACCCACAGAAAAGCCATGCCTTGCAGAACAGATGGATGCGAGGCTGCAAGTTGATTTAGGTAATTTGCACCGCAGAGCCTAACCACTCTGTGGTGCAATTTATTTTTCCGTTTGGCGGCTGCGGCCGCACGGCTTCCCTCCAAGTTTCGGGAGGGGGCCCGAGATAGAGAAAAAGGGGGAGAAGAAGTTGCCGGACATAAAACCTGTAATATCCATTAAAAATGTGGAAAAGTCCTACTATGGCAACAAGGTGCTCAAGGGGGTATCCCTGGATGTAATGCCGGGGGAAATCCATGCCCTGTGTGGGGAAAACGGCGCCGGAAAATCCACATTGATGAACATCCTGTTCGGTATGCCAGTCATTCACATGACAGGCGGGTTTGAAGGGATTATTGAGATGGACGGCCAGGAGGTTCATATTTTGAACCCCCGCCAGGCTATGGAGCATGGCATTGGCATGGTGCACCAGGAATTTATGCTCATTCCCGGCTTCACCATTGCCGAAAATATTAAACTGAACCGGGAGCCACTGCGCCCCAACCTGCTGGGCAGGCTGTTTGGCGAAAAGCTGATGAGCCTGGACACCTTGACAATGAAGAGCGACGCCAGAACGGCGCTGAACCGCCTGGGCCTGGATGTGGACGAAAATTTGCCGGTGGATGGCCTGCCGGTGGGCTACATGCAGTTTGTGGAAATTGCCCGGGAAATTGATAAGAAAAATATACGCCTGCTGGTGTTTGACGAGCCCACTGCGGTGCTGACCGAGAGCGAGGCCGAAAAACTGCTGGACGCCATGAAGCGCCTGGCCGCCGGCGGTGTGGGCATCCTGTTTATCACCCACCGTTTGGACGAGGTGATGCAGGCCGCCGATAAAATTACCATCCTGCGGGATGGCACCCAGATTAAAACACTGAATAAGGCGGACACCACTGCCAAGGAGATTGCCACCCTGATGGTGGGCCGGGAAGTGGAGATGCGCCAGAAGGAGCGCGCCGAACAGGAGGAGGCGCCGGAGGGCGGCAGGGAGATTGCCATGTCCATCCGGAACCTGCGGGTGGATATGCCCGGCGAGCGGGTGCTGGGCATCGACCTGGACCTGTACAAGGGCGAAATCCTGGGCCTGGGCGGCCTGGCCGGCCAGGGCAAGATTGGCGTGGCCAACGGCATTATGGGCACCTATCCCACCTCCGGTGAGATTATTGTGGGCGGCCAGGAGCTAAAGCTCAACAGCCCCAAAAGCTCCATTGCGGCCGGCATCGCCTTTGTGTCGGAGGACCGCCGGGGCGTGGGCCTGGTGCCGGATACCTCCATCGAGCTGAACATGACTATCCCGGCCATGGTCAACCAGGGGCGGTTTTTGCGCCATATCGGGCCGCTGTCCCAGATTGCCCGGCAAGAGATTCGGGAGAACGCCGAAAAGTACATACAGGAGCTGGATATCCGCTGTACCGGCCCCCGGCAGGCGGTCCGTCGGCTGTCCGGCGGCAACCAGCAGAAGGTGTGCATTGCCCGGGCGCTGGTGCTTGCCCCGGATATCCTGCTCATCTCCGAGCCCACCCGAGGCATTGATATTGGCGCCAAGAGCCTGGTGCTGGATACGGTGGACCGGCTCAACCGGGAGCAGGGCCTGACGGTGCTGATGACCTCCTCCGAGCTGGCGGAACTGCGCCTGATTTGCGACCGGATTGCCATTGTTACAGATGGCAAGGTGATTGATATCCTGCCTCCGGACGCCCCGGATGCCGACTTTGGTCTGGCGATGTCCGGCGTGCCGGTGGGCACACAGAGTGGAGGTGCGGCTGACTAATGTCAAATGTAAAAACCATCTTGAAAAACATCGGCGCTGCCCGCCTGATTATTATCCTGTTCCTGTTTTCGCTGATTATTGCGGCGGCCGGCGTGGGGCAGAGCATGAGCGTGCTGGCCAGCGATTCGCTGGTGCGCTTTGGCATGAACCTGGTGCTCACCCTGGCCATGGTGCCGGCGGTTATGTCCGGCACCGGCATGAACTTTGGCCTGCCGGTGGGCATCCTGTGCGGCATTTTGGGCGGCCTTACCAGCATTGAGCTGGGGGGCACCGGCATGGGCGGCCTTGTGCTGGCCATTGCTGTGGCCCTGCCCATCTCTGCCGTTGCTGGCTACCTCTATGGCCGGCTGCTGAATATGGTAAAAGGCAGTGAGATGATGATTGGTACCTATGTGGGCTACTCCATGGTATCCATCATGTGTATTGGCTGGCTGCTTATGCCCTTTAAAAACCCCAGCATGGTCTGGCCCATCGCCGGCCGCGGGCTGCGTACCACCATTTCCATGGATAGCAGCTTTGGCAGTGTGCTGGATAAATTGTGGGCCTTCCAGATTGGGGGGCTGACAGTGCCCACCGGCCTGATTCTGTTCAGCCTGTTCATGTGCCTGCTGGTATACCTGTTTACCAAGAGCAAAACCGGCATTGCCATGGCGGCCAGCGGGGATAACCCCCGGTTTGCCGAGGCCAGCGGCATCAGTGTAAACCGCAGCCGCATTATTGGCACCATGCTTTCCACCATGCTTGCAGCAGTGGGCATTGTGGTATACGCCCAGAGCTTCGGCTTTATGCAGCTGTACCAGGCACCGCTGAACATGGCCTTTGCCCCGGTGGCCGCGGCCCTGCTGGGCGGCGCCTCCACCAGTAAAATTAAAATCAGCCATGTTATTATTGGCACAATCCTGTTCCAGTCGCTGCTTACCATTGCCCTGCCGGTGGCCAATGTGCTGATGCCGGAAGGCAACCTGTCGGAGGTTATCCGCCTGATTGTATCCAATGGTATTATACTGTTTGCCCTGACCCAGGCGGGAGGTGGTAGAGAATGAGCAACAATATAAACACCCCCAAGGAGGGGGATATGGGCAGCAAGGTGAAGGGTTTTTTGGTCACCAACATTGTGCCCATCGTCTTTTCGGTTGTCTGCCTGATAGGCGTGTACTATTCGGGTTCTTCCATCCCCATTATTCTGATGGATGTGGTATCCCGGTTTAACCGCAATGCCATTCTGGTGCTTTCGCTGATTATTCCCATCCTTTCGGGCATGGGGCTGAACTTTGGCATTGTATTGGGGGCCATGTCCGGCCAGATTGCGCTGTTTATGGTTACGGTTATGAAGATGAGCGGCCTGCCCGGCGTGCTGCTGGCCATGCTGCTTTCCATCCCGTTTGCCATTGTGTTTGGCTATTTCACCGGGCGTCTGCTGAACAAGACCAAGGGCCAGGAAATGATTACCGGCATGATTCTGGGCTTCTTTGCCAACGGCCTGTACCAGCTCCTGTTCCTGTATGTGCTGGGCGGTATTATTAAGATTGACGCCCCCAACCTGATGATTGGCAGCGGCGTGGGTGTGCGTGCCACCATCGACCTGGCGCCAATGAAGTATGCCCTGGACCGCTTTACCATCATGAACATCAGCACCGAGGTGGATATTTTTACCGCTATGATGGTGTTTGGCGCTGTGTTTGCCCTGTTCTACGGCGTGCGCCTGTTTGTGAAGAAGGAAACCGAGCTGGCACTCAAGGCAAAGCTGGGCCTTTCCATTATCGCCATTGCGGTTGGCGCTGTCTGCGTGAATATGGAAAGCCTGCGGCAGTGGCGCGCGCTGGTTAAGGTGCCGCTGCTCTCCTATTCGCTGATACTGCTGGTTTGCCTGCTCATTCCCGCCATCCTGCGCACCAAGCTGGGCCAGGACCTGCGGGCAGTGGGGCAGAATATGGGCGTTTCCTCGGTGGCGGGCATCCATGTGGACCGCACCCGGATTGTTGCCATCTGCATCTCCACGGTGCTGGCAGCCATTGGCCAGATTATCTTCCTGCAGAACATGGGCAACATCAGCACCTACAACGCCCATGAAAATGTGGGCATGTTCTCGGCGGCGGCCATTCTCATTGGCGGTGCCACAGTGTCCAAGGCCACAGTGGGCCAGGCGCTGCTGGGTACCCTGCTGTTCCACCTGCTGTTCAATGTTTCGCCCATGGCGGGCAAAAACCTGTTTGGCAGTGCCGAAATTGGCGAATACTTCCGTGTGTTCATTGCCTATGGCATTATTGCTGTGGCGTTGGCCCTGTATGCCTGGAAGCAGACCATGCAGGCCAAGGCCCAGTTGGAACAGGACTAATATTGCCTACAAGTCTTCATACTTTTTCTTTAGATGGGAAACAGGCCCTGCCAGCTGGCGGGGCCTGCTTCCTTTTGCAGAGATTTAGTAAATGTTTGGGAAAACAGTATCAAATAATGGGATACTATGCTAAAATTAGGCTGAAAAGGAAAAATGCTTATCAGTTGTAATTGAACGGGTTGTTGGCCGCCTGCTTTCCATCCTATCCTTTTAGAGGGCAGGTTTTTTCATTTTTCTAAGCATGGATAGGTCAGTAAAGCAGATAGAATGGGTGTGATTGGTTAAAAATGAATTTATTTATCTTATCCTTGATGATACTTGCGCAAAGCAGGGCGCTACAAAGCACGGCGGATGCCCGCGTGGTTCTGGCCGGGCTGCACCAGGGGGATGCAGCCGCCTTTGCCCAGGCGGTGGAGAGCGGCTGCGTACTGCCCGATGCCAGCCACAACCGGCAGGTGCACAGCCCTTGTGTGATTGCGGAACAGTATGGCCCCCACTGCACCGAGGATGGCCTGCGCTGCCTGCTGTCCATACCCGACCTGGTACTGGGGCCGGATTGCCTGGCCTATCAGGGGACGGAGGTCACCCTGCGGGAGCTGCATTTCCAGGAGGGGGAGGCCGGGTTGCGCTACGAGGCGGCAGTGACTATCACCCGGCAGGGAGTAGAGCGGGAACACCGCTTTACGGGGGGCTTTACCCTGTTCCCCGGCGGGGAGGATGCAGGCAGGCTCCATTCCCTCACCCCCGATGACCAGACCACCTGGCAGTGTTATGGGCAGAAGTAAAAAAGGCCGGAGCCTGATGGCTCCGGCCTTTTAAAATAGGGCGGTTTACTGGAGAAAGTCCAGGGTGTAGGCGACAAAAAATTCCATCACCTTTTGGAATGCGCTTTCGTCCAGGTCAAAGTTGGGGTTGTGGTGGTTGCCGGAGCTTCCCTCCCGGGTGCAGCGGGCGCCGGTGTCGCAGTAAAAACCGGGGAAAGCTGCCAGGAATTCGGCATAGTTGTCCGAACCGGTGGTGGGGTCCCGGGGAACGGCCAGCTGTAAGCCCACCTGCTGGGCAATCTCCCGGCCGCGGGCAGCACAGGCAGGGTCGTTTATTACCGGCAGCGGGGACATAACCTGCTTGGTGACAGTGGCTTTGGCGCCGTAGGCCTGGGCAGTGTATTCAGCAATCTGGCGGATGGTTTCCACAATTTTGTCCCCATCCCCGTATTTGAAGAAGCGGATATTCCCGGCAATAAAGGCGGATTCCGGGATAATGTTGTTTTTGGTGCCAGCTACAATCTGGCAGGGGCTTACCACACAGGTGTCAAAGGGGTTGTGCCGCTGGGCGGGGATGGAGGCGATTTTCAACAGGATGTCGCAGGCGGGCTTTACCGGGTCTATGGCCTTGTCCGGACGGGAACCATGGCCGCCCTCTCCCTGTACAGTAATTTCAAAGCCCATGGCGCCGGCCATCAGCGGGCCATCCGGCAGGTTAATCTCCCCAGCAGGCGTGCCGCCGTCCAGGTGGGTGCCAATAACCTGGTCCACCCCGCCGATGGACTGGAGGTACTCCACCAACTCCCCGGCACCGGCGCCTACCTCCTCCGCCGACTGGAAGCAGAAGTAGACACTGCCGGCCAACTGATCCCGCAGTTCGGCCAGCACCCGGGCGGTACCCAGCAGGATGGCAGTGTGGCCGTCATGGCCGCAGGCGTGCATGACCCCGTCGGTTTGGCTTTTATAGGGCACTTCGTTCTGCTCGGTCAGGGGCAGGGCATCTATATCCGCCCGGATAGCGATACGCCGGCCGGGTTTTGCCCCCTCCAGCACCCCCACTACATTGTACTTGCCCACAGTATGGCTGGGAATGCTGAAGCGCTCCAACTCCTCCTGAATACGGGCGGCGGTGCGCTGCTCCTGCAGCGAAAGCTCCGGGTGCTGGTGAAACTCCCGGCGCAGGCCGATGACATACTGTTCATATTGGGCGGCTAAGGCTGTGATGTCCATACTATTCTACTCCCTTTCCTCTATTTAGGCCATTATATCGCTTTTCAGCACTAAAGTCAAACGGGCAGAAATCAGCCGGCATGCCCCATTGTCGAAGCCTGTCGAATATGGTATACTTTGGCTAAGGCACTATCAGGAACGGTAGGCGGCTGCCCCTTACTTATGCAAAGGGGTGATGTTTCTTTTCCCCC
>CAOKWH010000003.1 GCA_948473085.1 uncultured Clostridia bacterium | reverse complement strand
AGATGGTATTTTCACCCGCGGTTCCACCAGAGGGGATGGATTTGTGGGGGAGGATGTAACCGAAAATTTGCGCACCATCCGCAGCATCCCCCTGAAGCTCAAGGACGCCCCGGCCTTTTTGGAGGTGCGCGGGGAGGTGTATATGCCCCGCATTAGCTTTGAAAAGCTGGCTGAACAGCAGGAGCGGGAAGGAAACCAGCGATTTAAAAATCCCCGGAATGCAGCGGCCGGCTCGCTGCGACAGAAGGACCCGAAGGTTACGGCAGGCCGGATGCTGGATATCTTTATTTTTAATGTGCAGCAGGTGCAGGGGGTTACGCTGACCTCTCATGCCCAGTCGCTGGCCTACCTGGCCGAGTTGGGGTTCAAGGTATCCCCCGGTTACTTTGAAACCGATTCGATGGATGAAGTTATCCGGCAGATTGAGGAGATTGGCACCCTTCGGGGCCGGCTGAACTACGATATTGACGGCGCTGTGGTTAAGGTGGACAACTTCTCCCAACGGGAGGCACTGGGCGTCACCGCCAAGTATCCCAAATGGGCAGTGGCGTTTAAATACCCCCCGGAGGAGAAGGAAACCATCCTGCGGGAAATTGAAATCAATGTGGGCCGCACTGGCGCCTTGACCCCCACGGCCTGCTTTGATCCCATTTCTTTGGCGGGCACCACTGTCAGCCGGGCTGTGCTGCACAACCAGGATTTTATAGATGAAAAGCAGATTGCCATTGGGGATGTTATTGTGGTGCGCAAGGCCGGCGAAATTATTCCCGAGGTGGTGTCGGTGGCCCGGCACTGCGGCGGCCCGGTGTACAAGATACCCGAGTACTGCCCCTCCTGCGGCAGCAAGGTTGCCCGGGAGGAGGGGGAGGCCGTTATTCGCTGTACCAACTTGGAGTGTCCCGCCCAGCTTTTGCGCAATCTCATCCATTTTGCCTCCCGAGATGCAATGGATATTGACGGCCTGGGCCCGGCTATCCTGGAACGGCTGATTGCGGAGGAGATCATTGCCTCTGCCACCGACCTGTATACGATGGACTATGCCCGCATTGCCCAGCTGGAGGGAATGGGGGAAACCTCGGCGGAGAACATCCGGCAGTCGGTGGAAAGGTCCAAAGAGAACGACCTCTCCCGCCTGATTTTCGCCCTGGGTATCCGGGGAATTGGGGCAAAGGCCGCCCAGCTGCTGGCCCGGCGGTTTGGCAATATGGATGCTGTAATTGCCGCCTCAGCCGAGGAGATTGCAGCTATTGACGGGTTTGGCAAAATTCTGGCAGAAAATGTTGCAGAATTCTTTTCACATACGCCAAATTGTGATATGATAAATAGGTTAAAGGATGCGGGAGTGAATATGCTCTGCTTCGATCAGCCCCAGTCCAGTCAGCTGGAGGGGAAAACCTTTGTTTTAACCGGGACGCTTCCCACGCTTTCCCGAAATGAGGCAAAGGCCCTGATTGAAAAAGCTGGGGGAAAGGTATCCTCTTCGGTATCCAAAAAGACGGACTATGTTATAGCGGGTGAGGAAGCCGGCAGCAAGCTGGACAAGGCTGTTCAGCTGGGCATAGCTGTCATCGGTGAAGCGGAGCTGCTGGCACTGCTGGACAGCGACGAACCGGTAGAATAAAACTGGAGGTAACAATATGAAAATCGACATCAAGCATGTTGCAAAACTTGCAAGGCTTCGCATTGAAGATAATGAAATGGCCGAGGTGGAGAAGAAGCTGCTCTCGGTTTTGGAGATGGTGGAAAATCTGCCCGAGCTGACCGGAAATAGCAGCGGGCTGGACAGAGAGAACCCAATGGAACTGCGTAAGGATGAGGTGAAGCCCTCGATGAAGCGGGATCTGATACTCGCCAATGCCCCCGAAACCCGCTCCGGCTGCCTGCTGGTGCCCAAAACTGTGGAATAAGGAGGAAGAAAACATGGAACTGTATACACTCAGTGCCGCCGAACTGGCCAAGCTGCTGCGGGAGGGAAAGTGCACTGCCACCGACATACTCGACTCTGTCTTTGCCCGCATTGACGCGGTGGAGAACAAGGTGGAGGCTTTTGTAACCATCACTCGGGAGGAGGCCTATGCCAAGGCCAAGGAGATTGACGAAAAGTTTGCCCGGGGGGAGAAGCTGCATCCTCTGGCCGGCATTCCCATTGCCATCAAGGACAATATCTGCACCAACGGCGTGTTAACCACCTGTTCTTCTAAGATGCTGTATAACTTTGTGCCCCCTTATGACGCCACCGTTATGCAGAAGCTCAACGACTGCGGCGCTATTTTGATAGGCAAGGCCAATATGGATGAGTTTGCAATGGGTTCCTCCACCGAAACATCCTATTTTAAAAAGACCAAAAATCCCCGGGGGCTGGACCGGGTTCCCGGCGGTTCCTCCGGCGGTTCTGCCGCCGCGGTTGCAGCTGGTATGGCGCCTATCTCGCTGGGTTCGGATACCGGCGGCTCCATTCGTCAGCCCGCCAGTTTCTGCGGCGTTGTGGGCCTCAAGCCTACATACGGCGCTGTATCCCGCTTTGGCCTGATTGCCTTTGCCTCCTCGCTGGATCAGATTGGCCCGTTTGGCCGCACAGTGGGGGATGTGGCAATGCTGTTCAGCGCCATCTGCGGCCGCGACCCGATGGATGCTACCTCCTCCAAGCATGAGCACGCCGATGTATTGGCTGCCATCCAGGGGGATGTAAAGGGCCTGCGTATTGGCATTCCCGCTGAATATTATGGCGATGGTATTGATGCCGAAGTGCGGGAGAAGGTAATGGCTGCTGTGAAGCAGTTGGAAGAAGCCGGCGCCATTGTAAAGGAAATTTCTCTGCCCAGCACCAAGTATGCGCTGTCCGCCTACTATATTTTAGCTTCGGCCGAGGCGTCCTCCAACCTGGCCCGGTTTGACGGCGTCAAGTACGGCTATCGCGCCAAGGAGTACAGCGACCTTACTGATATGTATGAGCGCACCAGAAGCGAAGGCTTCGGCGAAGAGGTAAAGAGAAGAATTATGCTAGGCACCTTTGTACTCAGCTCTGGCTATTACGATGCCTACTACAACCGTGCCAAGCTGCTGCAGCGCCAGATAGCCGACGAATTCGCTCGGGGCTTTGAGGAGTGTGATGTGATGATTACTCCCACATCGCCCAGCACAGCGTTCCAGTTTGGCGCCAACACCAGCGACCCTGTTAAGATGTATGCAGCGGATGTATGTACCATCAATGTAAATATTGCCGGTCTGCCGGGTATTTCCATCCCCTGCGGCAATGGTGCTGATGGTCTGCCCATTGGCTTGCAGATTATTGGGCCCAAGTTCTCGGAGGATGTACTGCTGCGCACGGCGGCCAACTATGAGAGAATATGCGGCGGCTTTAACACCGTAGCCGACCTGGCCTAACAGAAGGAGGATTGTACAATGGATTATGAGATTGTAGTGGGCCTGGAGGTCCACGCCGAGCTAAACACCGCCACCAAAATTTACTGTGGCTGCAAGAACTCTTTCGGTTCCGAGGTAAACTCCAACTGTTGCCCCATATGCACCGGTATGCCTGGTTCGCTGCCCTCCTTGAATGAGAAGGTGGTGGATTATGCCATCCGTATGGGACATGCCCTGAACTGTACCATCAACAATGTTTGCAAGCAGGACCGTAAAAACTATTTTTACCCCGACCTGCCCAAGGCTTACCAAATTTCCCAGTACGATGTGCCGCTGTGTGAAAACGGCTATCTGGATATTATCATGGATGAGGACGGCAACACCAAGCGTATTGGCGTTACCCGTATCCACATTGAGGAGGATGCCGGCAAGCTGCTGCATGCCGAGCGGTTCTCCGGCTCGCTGGTGGATATGAACCGCTGCGGCGTGCCCCTGGTGGAAATTGTATCCGAGCCGGATATTCGCAGCTCCAAAGAGGCCAAGAGCTACCTGGAGGGTATCAAGGCCATTTTGGGCTACCTGGATATTTCCGACTGCAAAATGCAGGAGGGTTCCATCCGCTGCGATGTCAATGTATCGGTTCGTCCTGCTGGCAACGATACCTTTGGCACCCGCGTAGAGATGAAGAATGTAAACTCCTTCAGTGCCGCCGAGCGCGCCATTGATTATGAGGCCCAGCGGCAGATTGCCGTATTGGAAAAGGGCGGGGTAGTGCTGCAGGAGACCCGGCGCTGGGATGATGTAAATGGTATCAACGAGGTGCTGCGCTCCAAAGAGGACGCTCAGGACTACCGCTATTTCCCCGACCCGGACCTGCTAACCATCGTAGTGGATGAGGCACATGTACAGGAGCTGAAGGATTCCATCCCTGAACTGCCGGTGCATCGCCTGCAGCGGTACCTGCGGGAGTATGGCCTGCCTTACTTCGATTCCAACCTGCTGGTAGAAAACCTGGATAAGGCTGCGTTCTTTGAAAAGACAGCCGCCCTGGGTGCCGCTCCCAAGAGTGTAACCAACTGGTTGCTGGGGGATATTACTAAGGTACTCAATGATAAAAACTGCCTGCTGTCTGATACCAAGATGACACCCGAAAAGCTGGCTGAGATGATTGCCCTGATTGATAAAAAGGAGATTTCCAACAACGCTGGTAAAACAGTTTTGGATGAAATCATCTTCTCGGACAAGACCCCGGCCCAGGTGGTGGAAGAGAAGGGGCTGAAACAGATCAGCGACAGTTCCTTCCTGGAGGGCATTGCCGACGAAGTCATTGCCGCCAACCCCAAGGCTGTGGAGGACTACAAGAAGGGTAAAACCAATGTTGTGGGCTTCCTGGTGGGGCAGTGTATGCGGGCCTCCAAGGGGCAGGGCAACCCTGCAACCCTCAAGGAAATTGTAGAACGCAAACTGGTTGCACTGTAAGAGCAGTATATATCATACCGGCAGGGATATTTCTGCCGGTATTGCTATATAGTTACCTTTAGGTGCGCTACATACTCAAAAGTGCATACTTGCGCTGTGCAAATTTTCCCTATAAAATGGAATTGATAATTTTGGCACAATGTGTTTTGACTTAACTAGTCGAAAACAGAGAGAAAGGGTGTTTTAAATGAAGTTTGAAAAAGTGAGCCTGGTGTATTTCAGCCCTACACAAACTACGCAGAAAACTCTGCGGGCCATTGCCTCGGCTTTTGATGGGGCAGTGCAGGAGTATGACATCACCACCAGCCGCGATATTGCAGTTCCTGCCTTTGGTGCAGGGGATTTGGTATTGGTTGGTGTTCCGGTGTATGGCGGCAGAATCCCGGCTATTATCGAAACATTTATCCAGTCGCTGAAGGGGGAGGGCGCCGTTGCAGTGGCAGTGGGTGTCTATGGCAACCGCCACTATGATGATGCTATGCTGGAGCTGGCCGATTGCCTGAAGGCCGATGGATTCCGGCTTGCTGGCGCTGGTGCCTTTGTTGCTGAGCATTCCTTTGGCACTGAGGTTGCCACTGGCCGCCCTGATGCCGAGGATCTGGCGAAGGCTAAGCAGTTTGGCCAGCAGCTGTTTACAAAGCTTGACGCTGCTGCCGACCTGTCTGCTATAGCTGAGCCGGAAATTCCGGGCAACCGCCCCTACAAGGAGCGTAATACTGCTGCCAATACCGCCGCTCCCAAAACTACCGATGCCTGCATTCAGTGCGGTGTTTGTGTGGCTGCCTGCCCGGTGGGCATCATTGATGCTGAGGACCCCAGCAAAATTACAGATGTATCCAAGTGCCAGCGGTGCTTTAGCTGTGTGAAAAAGTGCCCGGTACAGGCTAAGTTCTTCGATGCAGAAGGGGTTTTGAAGGCGATGAATTTCCTGAAAACCAACTTTTCGGCCAGACGCGAGCCGGAGCTGTTCCTGTAATTTTTAATAAAGTGTATCAAGCCTCCTGGAGTAAACCCCGGGGGCTTTTTTATATTCTAAAGGATACCGGGTAGTTCTAAGTGTTCCGGGACAGGCATATATCTTAACCATACAGGGAGGTGAAAAAATGCAGGATAAAATTTCGGTACAGGCCTACCGGCAAACGGTGGCTTGCCTGGAAGAGAGATGGCGGGAACTGCTGTTAAACCTTCTGCCCGAACAGCAGGGGGCGGTAACAGAGATACGCTTTCGTAGCCAAAGGCCGGTTGCACTCCATTTTCCAGGAAGAACAGCTTTTTTAGCAGAGGGGGGGACCCTTTGTGAACGGCCAACCCACGCCGCTGTGATTCCAAGCCAGATAGAGATGGAGCAGCTAATTGCTGTCCTGTGCGATTACTCGGTACATACCCATGCAGAGGAGATAAAAAACGGATATATCACCCTGCCTACGGGAAGCAGGGCAGGAATCTGCGGACAGGCTGTGGTGGAGAATGGAAAGCTGCTGAATGTGCAGAATATCACCTCGGTTAACATCCGCATTCCCAGAGAGGTGCCAGGTGTGGCAGATGAGATTGTACAAAAACTTCTTGCCTCCGGCCAGGGGATGATCCTGTCCGGGCCGCCGGCTTCGGGAAAGAGTACAATGCTCAAGGATTTGATTCGGCAACTCACCGGCAGCCGGTACGGTTACCGAACAGTAGCAGTGGCGGATGAACGGGGGGAGCTGACCTTAGGCAGGGAAGTGGGGGAGACGGCCGATATACTGCTTGGTTATCCCAAGCATATTGCAATGGTGCAGGCGGTGCGTACTCTCAATCCGGAGTTTGTTGTGTGTGATGAAATTGGCACGATGGAAGAGGTGGAAGCGGTATCCTATGCACTGGGATGCGGAGTAAAAATTGTTGCAACCCTACATGCCGGCAGCATAGAGGAACTGAAAGAGAGAAAGATTGCCGCTGCGCTTTTGGCCAGTGGGGCATTTGACTATATTGTGCAGCTTTCCAGCAGCAAAAACCCATGTAAAGTAGAAAAGCTTTTCAGGGTAAAAGAGGTGATTTGATGCGCTTTTTTGGGGTTTTACTACTTTCCTTTACAGCCTTTTTTGTAGCGGCCCAACAGGCCAGGAACATTGTGTTAAGGCAAAAGCTTTACAGTGATTGTGCCGTATTTTGGAGCGAATTTACTAACTATTTGGCATATACCCGGGCCTCCCCCAAGGATATATTACTGCGCCTATCCAGGTTCCGGCAGTACGGCCGGCTGGACTTTGTTGCGGCTACAGTGGAAAAGCAAAAGGAACTGCCCTTTGCCCAAGCATATGCTGAAGCGCTGGAACAGAGTGTACTAAGTGGTTCAGAAATAGAGGAGCTGCTCTACGCCATTGGCAGAATTCCCGGCAGCAGCAATTTGGAAAACCAGTTGGAGAAGATGCAGCTCATCTGCCGCCAGCTCCATGCCATTGTGGATGAACAGCAAAAAGAGGCATTGGAAAAGACAAAGCTATGGCAAGGCATGAGTTATCTGTCTGCGGCCTTTGTTTTTATCATTTTAATTTAAAGGATGGTACAGCAAGATGAATGTGGACTTGATTTTTAAAATTGCAGCGATTGGCATTTTAGTAGCAGTACTGAACCAACTTCTGGTTCGCTCCGGCCGGGAGGAGCAGGCAATGATGGTAACACTGGCCGGGTTGATTACAGTGTTGCTGATGATGGTATACGAGATTAACAACCTTTTCACCACGGTAAAAACCGTATTTGGGTTGTAGGGTATGTGGCTGCTATCCGCAGTGGGGGCAGGGCTGATTTGTGCTGTTCTGGCCGTTATCCTAAAACAGTATCGGCCGGAGTACCGGATGCTGCTTTCCCTGGCAACAGGTATCCTGATTCTGCTATTTGTATTGCAGCAGATTCAGCCAGCAATTTCCCAGCTAAAATCGATCGTTTCCCTTACCGGGATGGAATCCGATTATGCCGAAATCCTGTTAAAGTCGGTGGGAGTTTGTTTTCTCACCCAGCTGGCGGGGGATGTCTGTCGGGACGCTGGGGAGCAGTCGGCAGCTTCCAAGATAGAGTTTGCCGGACGCTGCGCGGTGTTGCTCATCAGCCTGCCGCTGTTTACCGAAGTGCTGGGTTTGGCCTCGGCCCTTATCAAATTATAGGATGTGAAAGCATGTTGCCCAAAACAAAGGAGATTATAGCAATCGTTTTACTGCTGCTGATTACACTGTGCAGTATTCGTCCGGTTTTTGCGCAGGAACAGGAGGGGCTACCCATAGAGATTGACCATTATATCGACACCGGACCGCTTGTTGACACCATCCCCAGGGAGGGACGGGAGCTTTTGGAGGAGATGGGCGTTGGGTCTGCCACCCCGGAGGAGCTACTCTCTTTAAACCCACAGGAGTTTATGAGCGTGCTGCTTCGGGAGTTTGTCTCAACCCTGCGGGCACCGCTCAAGCTGTTATCAACACTGTTAGGGGTCATCCTCCTGCTGCTTTTACTGGAGGGCCTAAAGGAAACCTCTATTTCTTCCGCTTTGAATGGTGTATTTTCAGTGGTGCCGGTGCTCTGTGTCTGCGCCTTTGCGGCCCCGGCTGCTCTGGACTGTATCGCGCAGGCAACCAAAACCATACAAACAGCGGCCAACTTCCTTTTAGCTCTCATTCCGGTTATGGGGGGCATCCTTTTGGCTTCTGGGCGGTCGGCAACGGCCGTTTCCTATAATACCCTTATGTTTATGGGGTGCGAGGTAGCCGCCCAGCTTTTGGCCAGTGTTTTTATCCCCATAGTAGGGATTTTGCTGGCAATGGGAATTGTGTCGGCAGTTTCGCCCAGTATCCCGCTGTCCGGCGTGGCCAACGCCTTAAAAAAGGGTTCCTCCTGGGTATTAGGACTGCTTCTAACTGTTTTTATTGGGATTATGGCTTTGCAAACAAGCGTATCCGCCGCGGCGGATACAGCGGCCACCAAGTCGGCCAAATATCTGCTGGGCAGTTTTATTCCGGTTATTGGTTCGGCGGTATCGGATGCAGTAATGGCAGCCCGGGGCTGTATCGACCTGGTTAAAACAAGTGTTGGGGGATTTGGTATCTTAGCCGCTGCCATTATTTTCCTTCCAGCCCTTCTGAAGGCGGTAGCTTGGTATGTTGTTTTAACGCTTGGCATGTTTGTCTGCGAACTGCTGGAATCCCGGCAGCTGCGCAGTTTATTGGGCAGTTTTTCGGCAGCCTTTGGGATGCTCATTTCCATTATGGCGTCTTTTTTGGTGATGGCGGTATCCTGCACAGCACTCATTCTGTCGTTGGGGGGTGCTGGGTAAATGGATGCTATTCGTCAATGGGCTTTTTCCGTCTGTGCTGCTGCAATTGTCTGTGTCCTTTTGCAGATGCTGCTTCCTTCCTTTTCGGTTTCAAAGTTGGCGCGAATCGGTATTGCCCTATTTTTTCTCTGTGCGCTGCTCCAACCGGTGGGGGTGGGGCATTATACCGGAGATTGGCAGCGGGGGAGTGAGCAGAGCCTGAAGCAGGCGCAGCAGTATGCCAACGCCCTAAATGGCCAGCTTGCCCAGGATGTAGAGGGGGGCCTAACAGCACATATTCGCCAGAAGTTGCAGGAACAGGGTGTTCTGCCCCACCAATATCGGCTAAGCTTTCAGTGGGAGGAGGGCCAGCTGATGGGCGCTATCCTATTATTGGAAGCTGGGGCTGGTCTGGATCCAGCGGCTCTGGTACAGGAACTTTCCCAGAGCTGTGGCGTATCAGTGACTGCTGAATATAAGGAGGAGAGCAAGTGAATAACACCGCAATGGACAAAAAATGGGCGGAACTTCAGCAGCGGCTGCCTAAAGTGCTACAAAACCGAACAAATTTGATTTTATTTTGCGCTGTTCTGGGGATAGTTTCAATTTTCCTTTCATATATATTGGAAAGAGAACCCCAGCCTGGAGGCCCGGATTGCAGCATCAGCCGAACAGCTTCCTCTATGGAACAGGAGCTGGAACTGCGCCTTACCGAAATCGTTTCCCACATTGATGGCGCCGGCCGGACAAAGGTAATGGTGACGATGGACAGCACCAGCGAGTATGTCTATGCCAAGGATACCTCGGTCCGTACCGATACCAGCAGCTCACAGGAAAACGGAAGGGTATCGGAGAGCTCTGGAAGCAGTGCCGAAACCTCTCATATCATTATTGATGGAAAGAGCGGCGATGAGCCACTGGTGGAAAAGCAGATTGAGCCAAAGGTGCGGGGGGTGATCGTGCTGTGTGAGGGGGCGGATAATCCGGTAGTGGAAAACAGGGTAACCGAGGCGGTAAAAACCGCCCTGGGCATCTCGTCATCACGAATTTGTGTAGAGAAAATTTCTAACTGAGGAGGAAAACTCATTATGAAAATCAGAAAGCCCAAAATGCCTAAAGTAAAGATGAATATGGTGGTTGGAAAACGCCAAATTGTTTTAGCCGCCCTGGTCATGGGGCTGGGCTGCGCTGTCTATCTCAACTGGGAATACACCAAGCTGGATACCAATTTGGGTACCAACCAGGTGCTGGAAACCGGCAAAAACTATGGGGATGCCCAGTTTGTGGACAGCAGCAACCAGGAGGACGCCTATTTTGCCGAGGCGAAACTCTCCCGCTCCAAATCCCGGGATGAAGCCGCCGACGCCCTGGCCGAAATGCTGGCCGATGCCAGCCTGGAAGCCGACCAAAAGGCAGAGCTTGCCATGAAGGCGGCCGAATTGTCAGAATCCATCGAGATTGAAGGGAAGATAGAAAACCTCATCCGGGCCAAAGGGTTCGAGGAGTGTATGGTTTACTATGATACCGACCGGGTGGATATTGTGGTGAAAACAAACGGCCTGGCAGACGAGGAAGTTATGCAGATGCGGGATATTGCCATCAGGGAAACAGCAGTACCGGTGGAGAATATCTCCATTGTAGAAATTAACAACTGAAAACTCACTTCTCGGGCGGGGCGGTTCCCGCCCGTTTGCTTTTTCGGGCAAGAAACAGAAATAAGTGCTTGAGAAACACAAAAAATATGGTATAATAACCGCAGAGCGGTTATTATCCTCAAATCATGCGCAGAACCTCGCCGCCAGGGGCGGCAATCAGTCAAACTACTGGTCAAAGTGTTAAAAAGCCCTTTTCGCAGTTCTTACTGGGGACTGAAAAGAGAATAAATATGATTTTACCTCTATTTTATGGTACAATAGAGATAGAAGAAAACCCTTGCCGCCAAAGCGGCAACTGAAAAGATACAATATTAGAAATCCAAAGGGAGGATGAACTGATTTATGAGTCACGAAATGAGAGAGCCCATCGGCAGCCTTAGAATATCCAAGGATGTTATTTCCACCATTGCTATAAACGCCACACGCGAGATTGAAGGGGTGGCCGGAATCGCCCCGCTGACCACCAATATTAAAAACTGGATAACCAAAAAGCAGTCGGCTATGCCCATGCCGGTTTCCATCTCCCTCAGGGAGGAGGTTGCGGCTATTGACATCAGCGTTATTCTAAAGGCAAATGTCAATATTCCCGAAGTATGCCGGAACATCCAAGTAGCAGTGAAGGAGGCTGTGCAGAGCATGACCTCAATCAATGTATCCAAGGTGAATGTAACCGTGGCCGATATCAGCTTTGATTCTGCCGAAGATACAGCGGAAGAAAAGTAGCCATTGGCGTTGCCCTCCAAGTATACTGCGGAGGGCATGTTTTTTGTGTATTGACTAAAAACGGAGGACACTATGAAAAGAAGTGAGGCAAGAGACCTGGCCTTTACCCTTGTCTTTGAAAAGGCGTTCCGGGAGGACAGTATGGAGGAGATTATTGCAGATGCAGTAGAAGCCCGCCTGATAGAGGAGGATGCGTTTGCCCTGGCGCTGGTAAAAAGCGTGGAAGAGCACCTGGAGGAGGTGGACAGCCTAATCAGCAAGTATTCGGAAAAGTGGAAAATAAACCGACTGCCCAAAGTGACCCTGACTGTGCTGCGCCTTGCCTTGTGCGAACTGCGGTATTTTGATGAAATCCCCACCGCTGCTACCATTAACGAGGCGGTGGAGCTGGCGAAAAAATATTCCACCCAGGATGACGCCTCCTATATAAACGGTGTGCTGGGCGCCTATGTAAAAGACAGTGAGAAGTGATAAGCAATGGCCTGCTATTTGGGGATTGATACAAGCAACTATACTACCTCTGCGGCACTCTACGATGTTGCCCAGGGGCGGATTGTTCAGCAGAAAAAGCTGCTGGAAGTAAAACCAGGGGAGAAGGGCCTGCGGCAAAGCGAGGCTGTGTTTCAGCATACCCGCCAGCTGCCCCAAATAATCGAACAGCTGCTTTCAGAAAGCACCTACCGCCTTCAAGGGATAGGTGTTTCTGCATTTCCCCGGCGGCAGCAGGGGTCCTATATGCCCTGTTTTTTGGTGGGAGAAGGAACCGCCCGCAGTCTTGCGGCCCTCTCCCAGCTGCCGGTCTATTCCTTTTCCCATCAGGAGGGGCATATTGCGGCGGCCCTCTACTCCTGCAACCGGCTGGATTTGCTAAAGCAGGGGGAGTTTATTGCATTCCACTTTTCTGGCGGTACCACCGAGTGTGTCCACTGCACAGCCCAGTGCGGGCAGCTGAATGTACAGCTGTTTGCCCACACAGCCGATCTTAACACCGGCCAGGCCATCGACCGCGTGGGGGTAATGCTGGGCATGAAGTTCCCCTGTGGGGCAGAGCTGGAGCGCCTGGCGATCCAAAGCCAAAAAACATACAAAGTTCATCCCAGCTTTTCGGGAGAAAATCCATCTGTTTCCGGGTTGGAGAATAAGGCGGCCCGTATGCTGTCGGATGGCGCCGCACCGGCAGATGTGGCAAAATTTACACTGGACTATGTTCTGGCAGTGGTGGACCACATCAGTGCCAGTGCCCGGCGTCAGTTTGGCGCTATCCCGTTTATCTATGCTGGCGGGGTAATGTCCAACCGCTATATTGCAAAGGTAATAGGGCAAAAGTACGGCGGCCTGTTTGCTGCGCCGGAGTTTTCCACTGACAATGCGGCAGGGATTGCCGTATTGGCGGCTATTGTGGGAGGAGCGCTGTGAGAGGACGAATCCATATTTTAACTGTTGCCCAGCTCAACCGCTATGTCAAATCCCGGCTGGAGGAGGATGTACGCCTGCAGGAGGTCTATGTCCAGGGCGAGCTTTCCAATGTAAGCCTGCATTACAGCTCAGGGCACCTGTACTTTACCTTAAAAGAGGATGCCGCTGCTGTGCGGGGGGTCATGTTTCGCTCCAATGCCAGCCGCCTGGTGTTCCAGCCGGAAAATGGGATGTCGGTGCTGGTGCGGGGATTTGTCACTTTGTATGAGCGGGATGGGGCCTATCAGCTGAATATTTCGGACATGCAGCCTGTAGGTGTCGGAGCGTTGCAGGTGGCCTACGAACAGCTGAAAAGCAAGCTGATGGCTGAAGGGCTGTTTGACAGCCAGTATAAGCAGCGCCTCCCGGCGTATCCTAAAAATATTGCTGTTATCACCTCGGCCGGGGGTGCAGCCCTTCAGGATGTGATTACAGTCCTGTCCAGGCGCTGCCCATCTGTCCGGCTCACCGTTCTTCCGGCCGCTGTGCAGGGGGCCGATTCGGTGCCACAGCTACTTTTAGCTTTCCAGGCGGTGGAAAAGCTAACGCACCGGCTGGATTTGGTTATTTTATGCCGGGGCGGCGGTTCGATGGAGGAGCTGATGGCCTTTAACAATGAACAGGTGGTCCGGGCGGTGTTTGCCTGCCCTATCCCGGTTATCTCAGCCGTTGGGCATGAGGTGGACTACACCTTGTGCGACTTTGTGGCCGATATGCGGGCACCAACCCCTTCAGCTGCTGCAGAGCTGGCGGTTCCCGATATGGAGGAGGTGCGTTTTCGCCTGAATAGCCTCCAGCAGTCCATTTTTTCCAGCGCATACGCCCAGCTGAATAACTATACCCGGCAGCTGGAGAAGATAAAACAGCTGGATTTGTTCCAATCCCCATTAAAAATCTATCTTTTAAATAGACAAAAGCTCGATGATTTGGTAAACTTAGTAGAGAAGTCGGTCCAGCAAAATTTTGCCGGGTGGCAGGATAGGCTTGCATATTTATCCGCCCTGCTGGATAGCCTAAGCCCTCTGCGGGTATTGGCCCGGGGATACAGCATCACCCAGCTGGAGGGGAAGCATATTGCTTCCGCAAGAATGATAAAGGTGGGGGATACCCTGCATACCCTGCTGCAGGACGGCACAGTTGTTTCCAAGGTGGTGGAAATTGATGAAGAAAAAACGGAATTTTGAAGAGGCTATGCAGCGCCTGGAAGAGATTGCAGCCCTGTTGGCTGAGGGCACAGTTTCGCTGGACCAGTCGCTGAAATTGTACAGCGAAGGGGCGGAGCTGATTCGCCAGTGCGACAAGCAATTGGCCGATACCAAGCTGAAGATTGAAACACTGTTTCCAAAGGAAGTTTTAGAGGGACAATTGGATGAGTAATTCCTTACAGGATATGTATATCGAGATGGTGGAAAAGGCGCTGGGCCGCTATGTCAGCAAGCTGCGCTGCAATGACGATAGTGTGCTAAAAGCCATGCGCTATGCCGCTTTGGGTGGCGGCAAACGGGTGCGTGCTCTGCTGGTGCTGAACTTTAACCGTATTTTGGGCGGCGCGACAAACGACGCCCTGGAATTTGCTGCTGCCATTGAAATGGTGCATGCCTATTCGCTCATCCATGACGACCTGCCCTGCATGGATGATGATGATCTGCGCCGTGGCAAGCCCTCCTGCCACAAAGCGTTTGGGGAAGCCGTTGCCCTGCTTGCCGGCGATGCTCTGCTTACACTGGCCTTTGAAACAATAGCCCGCAATACCTCACTGCCGGCGCAGGTGGTGCTGCACGCGGTGCAGGAGCTTTCGGCCGCTGCGGGTTCCCAGGGGATGATTGGCGGCCAGGTGGTAGATATTGAGGGCCGGGCGGCCACAATGGACGAGCTGACCGGCATGTGCATGATGAAAACCGGTGCTTTGATAAAATGTGCCGTTCGGTTGGGGTGCCTTTCAGCCAACGCGCAGGAGCATATACTCAAACAGGCGGATATTTATGCGGATGCCATTGGCCTGGCCTTCCAAATCCGGGATGATATTTTGGATATTGTCGGGTCAGAGGCCGAACTGGGCAAGCCCATTGGCAGTGATGCCCAACAGCATAAGAGCACCTTTGCCACTGTGCTGGGGCTGGAAAAGGCCCAGACCCTTGCTCAAAAGCTGACCCATACGGCGCTGGACGCCCTGGGCCAGCTTGGGGTGGAAGAGGGGGATCCCCTGTATGAGATGACCCAGGCGCTTTGCAGCCGAACCAAGTAAGAGCCGGATTGGACGGATTAGAATGGAGATTATCAAACTGCTTTTCAGCAATTATTATATCGACCTTGGAGTAATTGCCTGGTTTTCTGCCCAGTTTATCAAAACATTGCTGTTCTATATTAAAAATGGGGTTTTTCAAGCGGAGCGCATGGTGGGGGCTGGCGGCATGCCCAGCGCGCACTCTGCCTTGGTCTGTGCCATCACCATTGGCATGGCCAAAAAGCTGGGCTTTTCATCCGCAGAGTTTGCCATTTCTCTGGCATTTGCCAGTGTCGTTATGTATGATGCAATGGGTGTGCGCCGGGCGGCCGGGGAGCAGGCGAAGGTTATTAACAAAATGGTGCTGGATCCGCAGAGCCTCTTTGCTTTGCTCAGCCAAAAACCGGAGGTAGCCCCGGAGGAGGATTTGGAACTGAACGAGTTTTTGGGCCATACCCCCCTGGAGGTGCTGGGCGGCGCCCTGTTGGGGATTGTAATAGCCATGCTAATACCAGTGTTTTAACTGACTGTGGAGGAAAAAGATGTACCTTGAAATAATAACATCCCCAGAGGATGTGAAAAAACTGAGCAACAAGCAGCTGAAAGTTCTTTCCAGAGAAATCCGGAGAAGGATCATTTCCACCATATCCAAAAATGGAGGGCATCTGGCCTCCAATTTGGGTACAGTGGAATTGACCCTTGCGCTGCACAGCATGTTTTGCTGCCCGAAGGATAAAATTATCTGGGATGTGGGGCACCAGTCCTACACCCACAAGCTGCTCACCGGCCGGAACAAGCAGTTTGATTCCATCCGACTGGAGGGTGGAATTTCCGGTTTCCCCAAACAGCATGAAAGCGAATATGACGCCTACTTGGGCGGGCATTCAGGGGTTTCTATCTCAGCAGCACTGGGTATGGCGGAGGCCATGCGCTTAAAGGGGGAGGATGGCTTTGCCATTGCTGTCATTGGGGATGGTTCTTTTGGTAGCGGCATTGCCTACGAAGGGATGAACAACGCTGGCCGCAGCGGTGAAAAAATTATTATTGTCCTGAACGACAACGATATGTCCATCTCCCAAAATGTGGGCAATGTGGCCAACTATTTGGCTAAAATGCGCACCTCCAAACCTTATTTTGACTTAAAGGACAGTGCCAAAAGCTTTTTGGATACAATCCCGCTGGTGGGCGTCCCTGTAAAAAACGCCCTTGCCCGCTCTAAAAAAACGCTGCGTCAGATGATGTACCATTCCAACCTATTTGAGGATTTTGGCCTGAAATACTTCGGGCCGGTAGATGGGCATGATATAGAAAGCTTGCGGGATGTGTTCCTACGGGCAAAAGAGTATGAAAAGCCCTGCCTGGTGCATATCCATACCGTCAAGGGGATGGGTTATAAGCCTGCGCGGGAAAACCCCAGCAAATATCACGGTGTGGGGCCGTTTAACCGGAGAACAGGCGAACTGCTCTCCCCGGCAGCGGCAAGTTTCTCCTCTGTTTTTGGGGAAGCTATGTGTGAGCTGGCCCAGAAGCATAAGGAGCTGACTGTTATTACGGCCGCAATGGGTGAGGGTACCGGCTTAGAACAGTTTAGCCAGGAATACAGGAACTCGGGGCGATACTACGATGTGGGCATTGCCGAAGAACATGCGGTCAGCTTTGCCTGCGGCATGAGCACCCAGGGAATTATACCGGTGTTTGCGGTCTATTCCACCTTTTTGCAGCGCACCTTTGATCAGCTTATCCATGATGCAGCACTGGAACCGAAGCATTTGGTACTGGCGGTGGACCGGGCTGGTGTAGTAGGCGCAGACGGGGAGACCCATCAGGGTATTTTTGATGTTTCAATGCTGCGCACAGTGCCGGGGTCGGTTCTTTATTCCCCTGCTACCTTTGCCCAGCTGCGCAGCGACCTGCAGCGAGCAGTGGAGGAGGAAAAAGGGCTTGTGGCGGTGCGCTATCCCAAGGGCGGGGAACCGAAGCTGGCAGCCAAAATGCTGAAAAACCAGCTTGGCGATTATGTTTGCACCGAGGAGAAGGAGAGAGAGGTACTGCTTATCAGCTATGGCCGCCTGACAGAGGAGCTTTTTCAGGCTAGGGAGGAGCTAATGCGGCAGGGCCAGCCGGTATCTGTTTTGGCGCTGAACCGCATTTATCCGTTGCCAAAGGCGGCACTGAATCGGATGCTGGAATATGGCCGCATCTATTTCTTTGAGGAGGGCATTCGCAGTGGTTCCATTGCCGAGTTCTGCGCCGTTATGCTGATGGAGCAGGGATATTCCGGCAGCTTTCATATTTCGGCCATTGACAACCGGTTTATACCGCAGTGTTCCACCGAAACCGCCTACCGAATGTTCGGCGCTGATAGGCAAAGTATAGTAAAAACAGTTTTGGGAGAGAAAAGTTGAAAAAACGATTGGACATTGCCCTGGTGGAAAACGGCCAGGCGCAGAGCAGAGAACGGGCCAAATCCATGATTATGGCTGGAATTGTCTATGTAAACGACCAAAAGGCCGATAAGGCCGGTATAACAGTCAAGGAGGAAGACCGCATTGAGGTGCGGGGCAACACCTTGCGGTATGTCAGCCGGGGCGGCCTGAAACTGGAAAAAGCCATTGCTGCCTTTGGTATCCAGCTGGAGGGGAAAACCTGCTGTGACTTCGGCGCCTCCACCGGAGGCTTTACCGACTGCATGCTGCAAAACGGCGCAGTCAAGGTATATGCTGTGGATGTGGGATATGGCGAGCTGGCCTGGTCGCTGCGCAGCAATGCCCAGGTGGTGAATATGGAGCGCACCAACATCCGCTACTTGACAGAGGAGCAAATCCCGCAACCCATCGATTTTATTTCGGTGGATGTTTCCTTTATCTCACTTACCCTTATCCTGCCAGTGGTGCACCGCTTTCTCCGGGAGGGGGGCAGCTGTGTCTGCCTGGTAAAACCGCAGTTTGAGGCTGGCCGGGAAAAGGTGGGCAAAAACGGTATTATCAAAGATCCTGCTGTCCATCTGGAGGTGGTGCAGAAAATCTACCACTTTGCCCAGGAGCAGGGCTTTCTGGTAAGCGGGCTGGATTTTTCACCTATCAAGGGTGCTAAGGGGAATATCGAGTATTTGATGTATCTGTGTAAATCTGCCGGGGAATCAGCCGTAACCGAGGAGGACCTGGCCCAAACAGTGGGTTCTTCCCACAACAACCTGGATAGCTAAGCAGGGATGGATAGAATGCGTTGTTACCTTGTAGTAAATTTGAATAAGCAAAACGCCGCTGTCTGCGCCGCCGATGCAGCCCATGAACTGTCTGTCCTGGGGTGCCAGGTGCTAGTGTCCCCGGAAGTCAAGCGGCTGCCTGGCCTGCTGGGTTGTGTGGCTATGGACGAGGGGGAGGCCATGCAGAGCTGTGATATTGTCCTCTCCATTGGCGGCGATGGAACCATGATACATACCGCCATTGCTGCTTTGGCCTATAATAAGCCCATTATTGGTATCAATTCCGGCCGATTGGGGTATCTGACACAAATTGACTACCCCTTTGGCGACAGTATCCAAAAGCTGGTGCATGGCCACTATACCATCCAGGAACGGACTGTGTTGGAGGCCGAACTGCTGGATGCCGCCGGAAAACGCTCGGTTTACTACGCTGTCAATGATATTGTGATTGCCCGGAACTCGGTGGGGAATATGGTGGATATAGAAATTGAGCGGGATAGCGCTCCTTTTGCCTCCTATCGTGCAGATGGGCTGATTTTTGCAACACCTACCGGCTCTACTGCCTATTCCATGTCAGCAGGCGGTGCCATTGTGGACCCCAATATGGATTGTTTGATTATGACACCCATCTGCCCCCACTCTTTAGGGGACCGCAGTGTGGTGTTGGACGGCCAAAGCCCGCTGCAGCTCCAGCTTGTGGCAAAAAACTCCTTCCCTCAGGCGGGGGTTGCAGTGGATGGCGAGCTGGTAGCGGATATGGATGAGCATTCCCGTCTGGTAGTGCGCTCTGCCGAGCAGAAGGTTTCGTTTATACAGCTCAATGACATTAGCTTTTACAAGACCCTCGGTAAAAAACTGCTGGGAATACAATAAAACCAAACGGAAAGGGCATGGTGACATGAAGTCGGAACGACATAGAAAAATCCTTGAACTCATTGCTGATCAAACCATCACCACACAGGAGGAACTGCTGGACCGCCTTTCGGCCTCCGGGTTTCATGTAACCCAAGCCACCGTTTCCCGGGATATCAAGGAGCTGCGTTTGGTAAAAAGCCAGACAAAGGATGGCCGTTATGTTTATGCCAAGCACACCCAGGACCCGCAAAATGGGGATATGGCTGGCTTTCGCAGCCTGCTTGCCCAGTCGCTGCTGCATTTGGATTATGCCGATAATATTGTGGTGGTTAAATGCAAAACCGGGATGGCCAACGCGGTGTGTGTTTCGATGGATCAGCTGCATTGGAAAGGAATTGTTGGCACCTTATCAGGGGATGACACCATTTTTGTATTGATGCGCAATCGGGAGCAGGCAGCAGATTTTGTAAGCCAGCTGCAAAAGCTCAGCCGGATATAGAGGGGAGATTGTTGTGCTTTCACAGCTATATATTAAAAATATTGCAGTAATCAAGGAGGCCAGTATTGATTTTACCAGGGGCTTTAATGTCTTCACAGGGGAAACCGGCGCTGGTAAAACCATCCTTATCAGTGCAATTAACGCCGTGCTGGGGGAGCGTACTTCCAGGGATATTATCCGCACTGGCGAGCGGGCTGCCACCATCTCGGCTGTATTTGACGATGTGCCAAACTCGGCGCTGGACCTGCTGGCAGAACTGGGATATGAGATAGAACCGGGAGAAAGCCTGCTGGTTACAAGAACCATCAGTGCCGACGGCAAAACCCAGTGTAAAATTGGCGGCCAGCCGGCCACTGTTTCGATGCTGAAAAGCCTTTCCAGCCTGCTAATCAATGTCCACGGCCAGCACGATAGCCAGCAGCTGATGGTGGCGGAAAAGCACCTGGGCTATATCGACCTCTTTGCCAATTTAGGTGAAAAACTTGCCGAATACCAGCACAAGTTTGCCGAACTGAAAGCAGTGAACGAAAAAATAGGGGAGCTTTCTGCCGGGGAGGCGGAAAAGGCCCACAAAACCGACCTGCTCACCTACCAGATTGGGGAGATTACGGCGGCTGAACTCCAGGAGGGCGAGGAGGAGGAGCTAATTGCCCAAAGGCGGATTATACGCAATGCAGAAAAAATTACACAGTCGCTGAGCGCCGCCCTTCTTCTGATGAATGGCGATGAAAATGGGGAGAGCCAGGGCGCTGTGGAATTGCTGGAACAGCTCTCGGATGCGCTTGCCCAGGCTGGACGCTATATGGAAGGAATGGAGGAGGCCGCCACGGCAGTGAGTGGCTACCGGTATGAGCTGGAGGAACTTTCTTCCCAGGTACAGGACCAGCTGGATGCGATGGAGTATGACCCTGGACAGGCAGAATATATTGAAAACCGTTTGGATACAATAAACACATTAAAACGAAAGTACGGTCCGGATATTCCCGCTATTTTGGAGTACTTGGAACATGCCAAAGCCGAACTGGACGATATTATCTTTGCAGACGAAAAGCTGCTGCAACTGGAAAAAGAGCGCAGCGAGCGCTTTGCTGAAAGCTATGAGCTGGCCAAACAGTTATCCCAGCGCCGGCGGAATGCCGCAGCAGAATTTGTAGCCGGTATCCAAGGAGAGCTGGAATTTTTGGACATGGCTTCGGTAAAATTTACCCCCCATTTTAAGGAAAAAGCATTGTCCCATTTGGGCATGGATGAATTTGAACTGTTCATCAGCACCAATGTGGGGGAGGAACCCAAACCACTGGCTAAAATTGCTTCTGGCGGTGAGCTTTCCCGCATCATGCTGGCTATGAAAAATGTGCTCTCTCACCGGGATGGTGTTGATACCATGATTTTTGATGAGATTGACACAGGTGTCAGCGGCCGGGCAGCACAAAAAATTGGAAAGAAGCTCAAGGAGGCCTCCCGAGGGCGCCAGGTTATCTGCGTGACCCACCTGGCTCAGGTTGCCGCCTTTGCCGATAACCACCTGCTCATCAGTAAAGAGGTGCAGGATGGCAAAACCTTTACCCGTGTTATCACCTTGGACGAACAGCGGCGAACTGCGGAGCTTGCCCGAATTATGGGCGGCGATATTATCACTCCGGCAACCCTGGAAGCAGCCGGTGAACTGATGAAAAAATCGCTTTAAAGTGTTGACAACGGGGTTTTTCTATACTATAATCGTTTCAATGGCTATGAAGGGAACAGGTAGCCTGCAGCGTCAAACTTCAGAGAGCTTTTGGTTGGTGAAAAAAAGCGTGGGCCTGCAGGGGAGTACATCCCGGAGCCGCAGTCTGAACAATATAGTAGGATGTGCCGTATGGCTGCGTTAAAGCCAGGGGTGTTGGCAAACAGCACCTGCAAAGGCAGCTGGGAGCAATCCCGCTGTAAACAGAGGTGGTACCGCGCTATTGTTTTTGATGCGCCCTCTATCCGGTTTTGGATAGGGGGCGCTTTTGTATTTTAAGGAGGAAGAAAAAATGGGTATTTATGAGGAACTCCAGGCCAGAGGCCTGATTGCACAGGTAACAGATGAACCGGAAATCCGGGAACTGATTAATAACGGCGGGGCGCGCTTTTATATCGGATTCGATCCTACTGCCGATTCGCTGCATGTGGGCCACTTTATGGCGCTTTGCTTGATGAAACGCCTGCAAATGGCTGGCAATAAGCCTATTGTGTTGATTGGCGGCGGCACAGGAATGGTGGGAGACCCCTCCGGCCGGACCGATATGCGCACCATGATGACCCCTGAAACCATCCAGCATAACTGCGACTGCTTCAAGGTGCAGATGGAACGCTTTATCGAGTTTGGCGAGGACAAGGCCATTATGGTAAACAATGCCGATTGGCTGATGCAGCTCAACTATGTGGAATTGCTTCGGGAGGTGGGGGCGCATTTCTCGGTGAACAACATGCTGCGGGCCGAATGCTACAAGCAGCGCATGGAGCAGGGGCTTAGCTTTTTGGAGTTTAACTATATGATTATGCAGGCCTACGATTTTCTGCACCTGCACAATGCGTATGGCTGCAATATGCAGTTTGGCGGCAATGACCAGTGGAGCAATATGCTGGCCGGTACCGAGCTGATTCGGAAAAAGACCGGAGAGGACGCCTATGCCATGACCATCACCCTGCTGCTGAACAGCGAGGGGAAGAAGATGGGCAAAACGGCCAAGGGTGCCGTGTGGCTGGACCCCAACAAAACATCCCCCTTCGATTTCTATCAGTACTGGCGCAATGTGGATGACCAGGATGTGATGAAGTGCATCCGGCTGCTCACCTTCAAATCCCTGGAAGAGATTGAGGAGATGGAGCATTGGGCTGAAAACCGCATCAATGAGAAGAAAGAGGTTCTGGCTTACGAGCTTACTGCAATGGTGCATGGCAGGGAGGAGGCCGACAAGGCTATTTCTGCTGCTAAAGCGCTGTTCTCTGCCAATATGGACGATGCCAACATTCCCTCCACAGCTCTGACAGAGGAAGATTTTGACGAATCCGGTGCCATCAGTGTCATTGACATCCTGGTTAAGGCAGGGCTTTGCCCCTCCAAGTCGGAGGCCCGCCGGGCCATTCAGCAGGGTGGCGTAACGGTGAATGATATGAAGGTAGAAGATGTGGCCGCCGCCATAAGCCATGCAGAAATTGAGCAGAATATTATGATTAAGAGAGGCAAAAAGACCTTTAAAAAGATTATTTTGGCCTAACGAAAACAAACCCAGCAGAGACAAAACTGTTTCTCTGCTGGGTTTGCTCTATAAACGCATAAACGGGCAGTTAAAAAACTACCCGTTTACGCACTATTTATCTTTCAAAAAGGAGGGGGAATTACAGATATTTTTGTGCTGCCAGCATTTCAGCCATCAGAATAGCGCCGCCTGCGGCACCGCGGATGGTGTTGTGGGAAAGGCAGATGAACTTATAGTCGTACTGGGTATCCTCCCGCAGCCGGCCGATGGATACGCCCATGCCCTTTTCCAAATCCCGGTGCAGCCGGGTCTGGGGCATATTATCCTCTTCAAAGTAGGTGAGGAACTGCTTAGGGGCGGAGGGCAGCTCCAACCGCTGGGGCTCACCGGAAAACTCCTGCCATTTTTTCAAAATTTCTTCCTTGGTGGGCTTTTTATCAAACCGAACAAATACGGCTGCCAGATGGCCGTCTGTCACCGGTACCCGGATGCACTGGGTGGTAATGGAGGGGGAAGAGGCGTTAATAATTTTGCCGTTTTCCACCTTACCCCAAATTTTCATCGGTTCCTTTTCGCTCTTTTCTTCCTCGCCGCCGATGTAGGGGATGACATTGTCCACCATTTCAGGCCAGGTTTCAAAGGTCTTTCCGGCACCGGAGATAGCCTGATAGGTACAGGCCAGAACTTCCTGCACACCAAATTCCTTCAGAGGATCGAGGGCAGGCACATAGCTTTGCAGCGAGCAGTTGGATTTAACGGCAATAAAGCCCCGCTTGGTCCCCAAACGCTGGCGCTGAGCCTCAATAACTGCGGCGTGTTCCGGGTTGATTTCCGGAATCATCATCGGCACATCGGGGGTAAAACGATGTGCCGAGTTGTTGGAGATTACCGGGCATTCTGCCTTGGCATAGCGCTCTTCCAACGCACGGATTTCATCCTTTTTCATGTCCACGGCACAGAACACAAAGTCGATATCCTTCACCATCTCCTCCACATTGGCGGCATCGTACAGCACCAGGTCTGCCACATCGGCAGGCACAGGGGTGGACATGCTCCAGCGGCCGCCCAGGGCCTCAGTGTAAGTCTTGCCAGCAGAGCGGGGGGAAGCGGCCAGCTTGGTTACATGGAACCAGGGGTGGTTTTCCAGCAGCGAGATAAAACGCTGGCCTACCATTCCGGTGGCGCCCACCACACCAACATTGTATTTTTTCATTTAAATCAGTCCTTTCACCAACAAACAAGCAACATGATATTGAAAACAGGTTCGGCTTGCTCTATAATAATATGGATTAGGTTGTAGTATATCCATACAAATGTCCTTGTATAGAGCACATCTGTATTTGAATGATATATTATCACTGAAAGCAGGAAATGTCAATGTCTTTTTGGACATTTCTTTTATTGTATACTAAAAAATGCTTTTTGTCCGTACAAAGTGGACAAAATAAGAGAGGAAGCCCTGATTGAATGAAAAAATCTGATTTTTGGTTTGACCTTCCTGAAGAACTGATTGCACAGACCCCCATAGAGCCCCGGGATGCTTCCCGGGTTATGCTGCTGGATAAAACCACCGGCAATGCAGGGGAATGTGTGTTCCGGGATATTGTTGACCGGCTGAACCCGGGGGATCTGCTGGTACTGAACAATTCCCGAGTGCTTCCGGCCCGGATTTTCGGCCACCGGGAGGGAACCGGCGGCCACATGGAGTTTCTACTGCTCAAGCAGGTGGAGCAGGATGTTTGGGAGGTTATGGTAAAGCCTGGGAAAAAGGCCAGGGAGGGCCTGACTTTCAGCTTTGGCGATGGCCGTCTCCGAGCCGAGATTCTCTCCAGTACCGAGGGCGGCAATCGTCTGGTGCGTTTTCTGTACCAAGGGAACTTCTATGCAATCTTAGAAGAGATTGGGAACATGCCGCTGCCCCACTATATCACCGCTGAGCTCAAGGATAAGGAACGCTATCAAACGGTCTATTCCAAGGATTTGGGGTCTGCTGCCGCCCCCACAGCAGGGCTGCACTTTACAAAAGAGCTGCTCCAACACATCCAGGAAAAGGGGATAGGCATTGCCTATGTCACCCTGCATGTGGGGTTGGGCACCTTTCGCCCGGTAAAAACCGAGGACATTCTGGATCACAAAATGCACTCGGAGCATTATTATATTTCCCAGGAAACGGCCGAAAAGCTGAACCACACCAGGGAGGCCGGCGGCCGGATAATTGCTGTGGGCACCACCAGCTGCCGCACACTGGAATCTGCTGTGATGGAGGATGGGCGTTTTCAGGAATGCAGCAGCGACACCAATATTTTTATCTACCCAGGCTACCGGTTCAAGGTGTTGGACGGTTTGATTACCAATTTTCACCTGCCGGAAAGTACCTTGATTATGCTGGTGAGCGCGCTTGCTGGGTATGAGCATACAATGGCCGCCTATCGCGAGGCCGTAGAAAAGCAGTTTCGATTTTACAGTTTTGGCGATGCGATGTTTATTGCAGACCTGCCGGAACTGAATGGAGGAGAGCATGTATAAACTGATAAAAAAACAGGGCAGCGCCCGCCGGGGCGTGTTTGAAACGGTGCATGGCACCGTACAAACCCCAGCCTTTATGAATGTAGGCACAGCGGCTGCCATAAAAGGGGGGATTTCCTCCTACGACTTGAAGGGGTTGAAATGCCAGGTGGAGCTGTGCAACACCTACCATCTGCATCTGCGCCCTGGCGATGATGTGGTACGGGACCTGGGGGGGCTGCACCAATTTATGGGATGGGACAGGCCCATCCTCACCGACAGCGGCGGTTTCCAGGTATTTTCCCTTTCCTCTCTGCGAAAAATTGAGGAGGCGGGGGTGACCTTTCAGTCCCACATTGACGGCCGGCGTATCTTTATGGGTCCAGAGGAGAGCATGCGCATCCAGTCCAATCTGGGTTCCACCATCGCAATGGCCTTTGATGAATGTATTGAAAACCCCGCTACCCGGGAATATACCGAAAAATCCATCAACCGCACGGTGCGCTGGTTAAAGCGCTGCAAGGCAGAGATGCAGCGGCTGAACGCCCTGCCGGACACCATCAATAAAAACCAGCTGTTGTTTGGCATCAATCAGGGTTCCACCTTTGCCGACCTGCGTATCCGCCACATGCAGCAGATTGCCGAGTTGGATTTAGATGGCTATGCTATTGGCGGCCTGGCTGTGGGGGAAACAGCTGAGGAGATGTATCAGATTATCGAGGCGGTGGAGCCCCACATGCCTGTGGACAAAATCCGCTATCTGATGGGGGTAGGCACCCCGGTGAACATTATCGAAGCAGTGGCCCGGGGCGTGGACCTGTTCGACTGTGTAATGCCTAGCCGAAACGCCCGGCATGGACATCTTTTTACCTGGGATGGGATTATCAACATCATCAATGCCAAGTATCAGCGGGATAACCGGCCTATTGATGAGCACTGCGACTGCCCGGTTTGCTGCCAGCATTCCCGGGCCTATATCCGTCACCTGCTCAAGGCAGGGGAGATGCTGGGCATGCGTCTGGCTGTTATGCACAACCTGTATTTTTACAACACCTTGTTGGAAAAGATTCGGGAGGCGCTGGACAACGACACCTTTGATGAATTTTATCGGGCCAATGTGCCGGTTTTGGGGCGCCGGATATAGCTTTGTAGACAAATTTTCGCTATTTTCCTTGCAACACAGTCAATTAAAAGGTATAATGTTCTATATTATATTTTATGGAGGAGCAAAAACTATGTTTTCTAACATACTGCTTACTGCCGGCGCCGCTGGCGACAGCTCGGTTTATCTGATGGGTCAGATGGGCGTTGTGCTAATTATGTTTGTTATTCTCTACTTTTTCCTGATTCGGCCTTCCCGCAAGCAGGAAAAGCAGCTGACCCAGATGCGTGAGGCGCTGGAAGTGGGGGATGAGGTTATTACCCGCGGCGGCATTATCGGCCGCATTGTAAACCTGAAAGAGGAATATGTTATGATTGAAACCGGCAGCGACCGCACCAAAATTCGTGTTGCTCGCTGGGCAATCGAGGCAAATACCACTGCTGATAAGGAAAAGTAAGAATTTTATATCGTTCGGTTTAATATCCTTATACTGGACATTATTTCTGTATAGGAGGATAATTGAATGAGAACCGAACGCACATCGTCAAGCAGCCCGTTCAAGCCCATTGTAGTCAGTTCCCTAATTGGAATTCTCTGCATTGCCCTGGTTTTGGCGGGCATTTCCTTACTTTTTACCATCCAGGATATTCCCCATGCCGCTGTAGAACCGCTGGCTCTGCTGGCAAGCGGGCTGGGATGTATTATGGCTGGTTTTCTCTGTGCCAAACTCAATGGCAAAAATGGCCTTATTATGGGCTGTGCCTGCGGGCTGTTCATCTTTGGCGTTATTTTAATTGCCGGCTATATGGCAGTGGACGGCCAGTTCAATTTATCCACCCTGTTTAAAGGGATTATTTTCATCCTGTGCGGCGCCATTGGCGGCGTGCTGGGGGTGAATACCCGCCCGGCTGTTAAATAAATTGAATTTGCATATTTTGCTATAATATGCTACAATGTATGTTGTACTGATAAAGGGGATATTTGCCTGCCAAGGTGGTTATCCCACAAAGAGAATGAATAAAGCGAGGGTATGATCATGACACATGTAAAGACTTTGAACAAGGCTAACCTGAAGGAGACTGCTGCCAAGGGTGGCTGCGGCGAGTGCCAGGCTTCCTGCCAGTCGGCTTGCAAAACCTCCTGCACCGTTGCCAATCAGAAGTGTGAGAATCCCAACAACCGATAAATTGCGCTTCAATTTTAAGGGACAGATACTGTCCCTTAATTTTTGTCCTTTAAATTTTTGCTGGAGAGGTTTGAAATGATCCATAAATATTTTCTGAACGGATATTACATAGTTTTGGATGTAAATAGCGGCGCAGTCCATGTGGTGGACAAGCTGTTCTATGATATGCTGGATGTTATTCCCAGCGGGGAGCTGCCCGCCCATTGCCCGCAGGCTGTTATTTCTGCTTTTGAAGGAGAATATTCGCCGGAGGATATTGCCGAAACCTATGCAGAAATGGTGCGCCTGCAGGAGATGGGTCAGCTGTTCTCGTCCGATGATTACGAGCAGTTTGCCGATATGATGGTGTCTTCCCCCATCAAGGCGCTTTGCCTGCACATTGCCCACGACTGCAACCTGCGCTGTGAATACTGCTTTGCAGGCAAGGGGGATTACTGTACCGGGCGCAGCCTGATGACTGCCGAAGTGGGAAAGGCCGCCATCGACTATCTGCTGCACTATTCCCAAGGGCGGCACAACTTGGAGGTGGATTTCTTCGGCGGTGAGCCCACCATCAACTTTGATGTGGTAAAACAGGTAGTGGAGTATGCCCGCTCCAAGGAGAAGGAGTACAACAAGGAGTTCCGTTTCACCCTCACCACCAATGGCCTGCTGCTGGATGAGGATATGATTGATTTTATCAATCGGGAAATGTACAATGTTGTCTGCTCTACCGATGGGCGCAAGGAAGTCAACGACCGGGTTCGGGCCAGGGTGGATGGCTCCGGCTGTTACGATGCTATCATCCCGCATTTCCAGGAGCTGGTGCAGCGCCGTCTGGCCTCGGGGAACGAAAACACCCAGTACTATGTACGGGGAACCTTTACCAAGTACAACAAGGACTTTGGCGAAGATGTCCTGCACATGAATGAACTGGGTTTTGATCAGATTTCCATTGAGCCGGTGGTGGCTGACCCCAGTACCCCCTATGCGCTGACCTATGACGATTTGGAGGAGGTATATGCCGAGTATGAGCGGCTTTCCAACATCCTAATCGAGCGGAAAAAGGCCGGAAAAGGGTTTAATTTCTTCCATTTTATGATTGACCTGGACCAGGGTCCCTGTGCTATCAAGCGCTTGCGGGGCTGTGGCTGCGGCAATGAATATGTGGCTATTACACCGGATGGCGATGTATACCCCTGCCACCAGTTTGTAGGCAATGAGGAATGGAAGATGGGCAATGTCTTTGACCGTTCTATCAACCAGGAGATGAAGGATCAGTTTGCACGGGCAACAGTCTACCACAAGGAAAACTGTAGGGACTGCTGGGCCAAGTTCTATTGCAGTGGCGGCTGTAATGCCAACAATCTGCAGTATGCCGGCGGTATTTTAAACTCCTACCAGCTGGCTTGCGACCTGGAAAAGAAGCGCCTGGAATGCGCTATTATGATTAAGGCAGCCCTGGCGGACTAACAGCCGCCTGAACCAGCCGCCCGGCAGTCTAATCTGTCGGGCGGTGTTTTTAAACAACAACCGAGGGGAGAGGGAAAATGGACACAGAACTTTCCTATTTGCAGCGCAAAGGTGCAGAATATTTTATACAGGAAACAAAACGCGTAATCGAACAGCGCCATACAGCCTTGCCTATGGCCTATGTACACAGCTTTGGCTGCCAGCAAAATCAGAGCGATACCGAAAAAATAATGGGTATGCTTTCGGCAATGGGATACGGTTTCACCCCAACAGCAGAGAACGCCGACCTGGTGCTGTTTAATACCTGCGCCATCCGGGAAAATGCCGAAACAAAAATTTTGGGCAACATTGGCGCCATCAAGCAATATAAAATGGCCAATCCAAATTTGGTGGTTTGTGTATGTGGCTGCATGGTGCAGCAAAAACACATTGTGGAAAAGCTGCAAAAAAGCTATGGCTTTGTGGATATTATTTTTGGTACCCATGCACTCGCTTCCTTCCCTGAACTGCTTTATCAAAAGCTTGCCGGATTGGAAACAAAACTGGTGAATGTCCTCGACAAAACAGATGATATTGTGGAAGGGCTGCCGGTACATCGGCAGGATGCCCTAAAGGCCTGGCTGCCCATTATGTATGGCTGCGATAATTTTTGTACCTACTGCGTGGTCCCTCATGTTCGAGGGCGGGAGCGCAGCCGTCGTCCGGAGGATATTTTGGCAGAAGTGCGGCAGCTGGTGGCGGATGGATACCGGGAAATTACACTACTGGGCCAGAATGTCAACTCCTATGGCAAGGGGTTAAGCCCGGCAATCAACTTTTCCGGGCTGTTGCGGCAGATTGCGGAGATTCCCGGAGAGTTTAGGGTGCGCTTTATGACATCCCACCCACGGGATTGCACCCATGAACTGCTCGATACCATTGCTGCCTATGATAAGCTTTGTATTGGTATTCACCTGCCGGTACAGAGCGGCTCGGACCGGATTTTGCAGGCGATGAACCGCCATTATGATACCGCACACTACCTGGAATTAGTGGACTATGCCCGCAAAAAAATTCCGGGAGTAATGTTTACCAGCGATATTATTGTAGGCTTCCCAGGGGAGACCAGGGCAGAATTTGAAAGTACACTGGAACTAATCCGCAAGGTGCGTTTTGAAAAGCTGTTTACTTTTATTTTTTCTCCACGGCCTGGCACCAAAGCAGCAGAGATGGAGGACCCTGTGCCATACAGCGTCAAGTCCGGCTGGCTGCGGGAGCTTTTGGAGGTTCAAACAGATATTGTGTACGACCTATATGCTCAAATGATTGGCCATACTTTTGTTGTGCTGGCAGAGGCCGAAAGTAAATCCAAGCCAGGTGTGCTTATTGGGCGTACCAATACCAATGTTTTAATGGAGTTTGAGGGAACAAAGGACCTGATTGGGCACTTTATCCCGGTCAAAGCCTTAAAAGCCACTAAAACGGCAGTAATTGGCCAGATAATCGAATAAGGTATAAAAGGCATCAGGGAAAATAGCTCCTGATGCCTTTTGTTTGTGCTAAAACCCTTCCGGCTCTCATACCTATTATATAAAGTAAAAGAAAAGGACGGGCTTTTAGTATGTATTCCAAAATAGATTTGTCCAATTTTAACCGTTTAAAAGGCCCTCGTTGGAAACAGCGTTCGCGCCTGATGATGGCACAGCTTCCGGACCGATGGCTGATAGTATTGGGAATCTGCTATCTTGCAGGCGCCTTTATAGGGGTGCGGGCAATCGAACAATTTGCCCCAGATATCCGGGAGGGGATTGTGTCTATCTTTGGAAATTTTATGGAAATCCGTGCGGAGCAAAGTCTAAAGGAAACCGCAGTTTCCTCCTTTATGCAGAACTTTTATCTCATTGCTATCCTGTTCTTGCTGGGTTTTTGCGCCATCTCGCTCCCCTTTATCCCTCTGATTGTACTATTCAAGGGAATGGGGTATGGGGTGACCATGTCAGCTCTGTTGGAATATGGTGCTAAGGGAGGGAATCTGCTTCTCTTAGCGTTGCTAATTGTACCATTTTCCATTGCATCCGCCTGTATTGTTGTCGTGGCCGCCAAACAATCGGCCCGGCTCAGCGTTTTTTGTTTCCGGGCGCTTCGGGATGGCAGGGGAGATAGGGAGATGGGGGTGGACCAATACTGCCGCACTTTCTTTCTGTTGGTGCTGTATGTCGCTTTCTTTGCTGCTGCGGATGCACTCATCTACAGCCTGCTTGCCCCAGGCATTTTCGTTTAATCTTTAGCATCCTTTTGCGCCGGCTGCGGCGGCTTAATGTGGGCCAGGGGAGAGCTTTGGGCAGCTTTTTCCATCTGTGTATTGGAAACATGGGTGTAAATTTCGGTAGTAGAGAGGTTTTCATGCCCCAGAATTTCTTTTAGCACCCGGACATCCACACCGCCATTTTGGTACATCAGAGTTGCAGCTGTATGGCGCAGTTTGTGGGGGGAATATCCCCGGCCCGCCAAACCGGCGGCAGCCAGATGTTTTTCCAGAATTTGCTCCACCCGCCGGGCCGTCAGACGCTGCCCGCTGCGCTCGGAGAGAAATAAGGCCAGTTCTCCACTTTTTTTCTTTTCGGTCAGCAGCTTTTGCCGGATGGGCTCGTAACTCTCCAACGCCTGAATACAAGCATCGTTGACATAGATAATGCGTTCTTTGTTGCCTTTTCCCAGCAAACGCAGGGTCTTTTCCTGCTTACGCAGGTCATTTATGTTAATTCCTACCAATTCGGATACACGCATGCCACAGTTGATTAAAAAAGTAACCATACAATAATCCCGGGCATTTGCCGAAGCAGCAGTTGCTGTTAAAAGTTCCAGCGATTCCTCCAGGCTTAAAAATTTTGGCAGAGAGGCACGAATGGCTGGGACATCCAGTTCCTTTGCCGGGCTGATTTCCAGCAAATCTGTCTTTGTAGTGATATATTTATAAAAAGACCGAATACTGGATACCTTACGGGCTCGCGTAGCAGCAGAGTTTTTCCGGCTGGTAAGCACATAGTTGAGATAGCCGTAAATATCGCTGAGGGTAACACTGCATATCAGTTCTGGATCCATATCTGAGATGGTAATTTCATCTGGGGTAAATTCCTGGAGTCCCAACTGCTTAGTGGCTTTAATGTAGCGTAAAAATAAATGCAGGTCGATATAGTAACCGTCCACAGTTCGGCTGGACCGGCCGCGAATAGTTTCCATATACACCAAGAAGTCCCGCAACAAAAGCGGGCAATCGTTATGCTTTTCCATGTTAGTTTTATGTAGTTTCAGTAAAGAAGCAAAAGGGAAGAGTATTTTTCAAAATACCCTATTTCGCTAAATAAAAATTTAGCGAAATAGGGGGAATATTTCTTTACTGAAGGCAGCTCCTTTCCAAGTGATAGTTACAGTATACCACAGGACTGGATTTTCTGCAGCAGTTCTTTCTGGCGTTTGTTAAGCTTAGCGCCTTCTACCATAGCTAACAGGTCGGTCATATCCCCGTGGTTGGCTTCCAGCCAGGTACGCAGGGAGCTGCCGGCCTGGTGTTCGATAAAGCTGTAGACACTGGCTAAGCTGTACTCCTCTGCCGGCATGCTCAGGTTTGGGAGCTTGCGCATTGCCCCCAAAAACTTCACCCACCAGCCAACTACAGCGGCACGGCTGTAGTTTTCACCCTGCACCGGCTCCCGGATAAAGCGCAGGTAATTAAGCAATACACCAGCGTAGGTTTCGCCTACAGATAACCCGGTTTGCTCTAAGTTCAGCAGGAAAGAAACAGCTGCCTCATCCCACAACTTATGTAGCCCCATTTGGGGGCGGTTTATTCAAAAGAAAGTGCCTTGACTGGGTCTAAGCGGGCAGCACGAAGCGCTGGTTTGGCACTGAAGATGGTTCCCATTGCAACTGTGAGCAGTAAGCTGAATATCAGAATCTTTATATTGGTTTGATATTCCAGGTGGAAAAGCAGACACAATAACCAGATGGAACCTTGTCCAAAAATGAGCCCCAGAGCACTGCCAATAAAACTGAGAATACTGCCTTCACTTATAAACTCCAAGAGGATGGTGCTATTTTTGGCTCCTATCGACTTTTTAATTCCAATTTCCCGGGTGCGTTCGGTAACGCTGGAGGTCATAACAGTCATAACACCCAGGCCGGAAACCAGCAAGGAAACAGCAGAGATGGAAATTAAAGATAATTTTACAATGTTCGTAATATTTTGCAGTTTCTGCTTCTGGCTAAACATATTTTCTACCATATAGCTGCCCTGTTGTTCGCCATAGCGCACTGCCAGGCCGTCCGCCAGTTTGGCTCCGGTTTCGTCCGCGGTTTCCTGGTTGGTTAAAGTGATGGCAATACGGTCATAGCCGGTTTTTCCACATGTCTGTTGCAGTACATTATAAGGCACATAGGCAAAGTATGGGGCGTAGCTCAGCATACTTTGCATTAGATTACCTCCGCTTTCCACCACGCCCACCACCTCAAAGGTATAATATTGGTTGTTTAATAAAACATCCAACTTTTTCCCTACAATATTGCTGCGCCCGTAGAATGCCTCAGCCATATTTTTGTCAATGACACATACCTGGCGCCCCTCGTCAATATCCTTCTGGGTTAGGATACGGCCGTGTATCGGTTCCAATTCAATAATCTGGGAGCTTCCGCTTTCCACCCCCCACACGGCACATTGGGAGATAACCCCCTTTAATCGAATCTGGGAATAGGACATAATAATGGGCGAAGCCGAACACACCTCTGGCTGCTGCCGCAACAGTTCCAGTTTCTCTTCGGTCAGCGGCACATCAGCTACAGTCTTATTGGCTGAGATAGTAACTGAGCCAATCCCCAGGCTTTCCACTTCCTGCTCAATCATGCTGGAACCAATCTCCCCCACTGCGCTGACAATAACCACCAGCATCATGCCAATGGCTATAGCAAATATGGTGGAATACATCTTGTGGCGCCGGTCATAGATATATTTCAGGTTTCCCAGAAAGAAATCAATCGCCATCCATCTGCTCCCCCAGTCTTACCCGTGTATTTTCAGCAATGTCCTCAATAATGACAATATCGCTGCTCTCCAGGCCTGATAAAATTTCGGTTTGTTCTGCCGTTTCGTTTCCTGTAGTAACCAGGCGCTTTTCCACCCGGTATCCGCTGCTCAGCACCTGCACATACTCTTGGTTTTCATCATCCTGTTTTACTGCCTGGTAAGGCAGAAGAAGGCCGCTGCTGGGGGCCGCCGTGGAAAGCTGTGCTGTTACAACATAGCCAGGGCGTATCTGTCCGGCGGCATTATCCAGCGCAACAGTGACAGGAACCAGGGCCTCTGGCCCGGAATTGCCCACTTTGCGTACAGCAGACGGATTGATTGCCGTTACATGGCCGGCAAGTTCTCCTTGGATTCCTTCGCCGGAAATCAGCGCCTCACTCCCTACCTGCACCTGAAGAATATCCGCCTGCGGGACATAGATAGTGGCGTTCAAATGCTCCAAATCCTCCACTACAATGGCTGCCGCTGGGGAATTGTAGAGTGTGCGGTCAGCAATATTCACCTCGGTAACAGTGCCGGAGATAGGGCTGTGATACTGGGGCTGAAAGGCAAAGGAAAATGTTTCCACACTGTTTCCAGCCATCAGAGCAGACAGTTCTGCGGACGAGGAAGCACTCTGCAAATACTCTTTTACAAGGTCGGCTCCCACCTCCGGCGAATAGATGATTGCCCGGGTGGCGATTTCGTTGATGGAACAGAGCAAGTCCCCCTGCGCAACAAAGTCCCCTACCTGCACCGCAACCTGGTCCGCTACAACAGGGGCTGTAATATACAGCTCTGCCCGCTCCCCTGCTTCGATAAACCCTTGGCATACAATCTTACCCACCTGCTGGCTCTGGCTCCCTCGGGTATAGGTAACCTGCGGAATACTGCTGCGTACTATACTGGGCAGCACAAAAAAGGCTAAAATCAGTGCCACTGTTACAATTAGCGCTATTATTTTATGATTCAAAAAAATACCCCCAACCGGCCATTTTACTGCATAGGGCAGCTTCTACATTAGTTTGGACAGTTGGGAGCTATTTTATGATACCGTTTCGGTTTTATTTGTTTTTCCAATTATCTTGCAGGCCTGGCCAATACTGGATACCGGAATTACTTCCATTCCCGTTAAAGCGTCACAGTTTAGCTGGGCAAGGTTGTGTTTGGGAATAATGCACCGGGTAAAGCCCAAACGATAGGCCTCCGAAACCCGGTTTTGAATATGGTTGACTGCCCGCACCTCCCCTGCCAGGCCAATTTCGCCAATGGCAATCAGGTCATCCGGCACCACCCGGTCGGTGAGGTTGGATACCAGAGCCAGCGCCACCGAAATATCTGCTGCCGGTTCATCCAACCGCAAGCCGCCTACTACATTTAAATAGGCATCCAGCGAGCCGAAATAGTAGCCGCAGCGTTTTTCCAGCACCGCTAGCAACAGTGCCATGCGGTTATAATCAAAGCCTGTTGCCGTCCGCCGGGGAACCCCAAAGGGGGTTTTGGTTACCAGTGCCTGAACCTCGGCCAAAATGGGGCGGCTTCCCTCCATTAGGCAGGTGACACAGGTGCCAGAAACACTGGTAGGCCGGCCGGAAAGCATCATCATGGAGGGGTTAGCTACTTCGGAAAGGCCCTTATCGGTCATTTCAAATACGCCAATTTCGTTGGTGGAGCCATACCGATTTTTTACTGCCCGCAGAATGCGATAGGCCAAATGCCGCTCCCCTTCAAAGTAGAGGACACAGTCCACCATATGCTCCAACACCTTGGGGCCGGCAATGGCTCCATCTTTGTTGACATGGCCCACAATAAAAATGGGAATATCTTCCGACTTTGCGGTATAAATCAGCCGCTGGGTACATTCCCGCACCTGGGTAACACTGCCGGGAGAGGATTGCAGATCCGAAAGGTTCATCGTTTGGATGGAATCTACAATGGCAATATCCGGGGATACCTTATCAATGGCCGATAGGACACGGTCGATGTCGGTGGTGGTAGCCAAAAACAGGTTTTCACTTTCTACCCCCAACCGGTTGGCCCGCAGCTTAATCTGCCGGGCACTCTCCTCGCCAGATATGTACAGCACCTTCAGGTTTTGGCAAAGGGATTTGCAGATCTGCAACAAAATGGTGGATTTACCAATACCCGGTTCTCCACTGAGCATCACCACCGAGCCTTTTACAATGCCACCACCCAGTACCCGGTTTAGTTCCGACAGGTCTGTGTGGAAACGGTTTTCCTCGGTGGTAGTAATTTCTCCAATTGTGCTTACATCAATGGTGGTTACAGCCGAGCTTTTTGCTCCCTTCCCACTGATGGGGGTTGGTGCTTTGAGCTGTTCTACCAAGGTGTTCCATTCCCCGCATTCCGGGCATTTGCCATACCATTTGGCCGATTCATATCCGCAGCTTTGACAGACATAGGCTGTTTTTGACTTTGCCATTTTCTTCTCCTGTATCTTGTAGTATCAGTTGCTTAAATATTCGTTTAGTGCGCCAAAAATCATAAAGGCAACCTGTTTTTGATAGTCCTCATCAGTCAGTTTATACGCTTCGGTGGGGTTGGATAAAAACCCACATTCCACCAGGACAGCTGTTGTGGGGGAATTTTTCAGCAGAAAGATTTCATCGCCAATCTCCTTGATTTCCCGGTTGTTGGTTTCGTCCAGATACTGTTTGGCATAGGTTTGAATTGTCTGGGCCAGCTCTTGGGATGTTTGGGAATTAGGGCCGAAAAATACCTGTGTTCCAGAATAAATGGGGGAACCAAACTGATTTTGATGGATGCTGATAAAGATGGAGCCGGGGTGTGCTTTAATAATTTCCAGCCGGTTGTTGAGGTCGGATACCTTTTTTTCCCGCAAAGTCTTAGCATCTTCGCTGTAAATGGAAATATCGCTGTCCCGGGTCATCACCACATCATAGCCGTTCATTACCAAAATATCCCGTAGTTTCTGGGCAATGCTCAGGTTGATGTTTTTTTCCACAATGCCATCTACCCCTACAGCTCCCCCATCCTCCCCGCCGTGGCCGGCGTCCAGGATAATAACAGGCCGGGTAAGCTGCGAAATGGATACCGGTGCCGCCCGGCCAATGCGAATAAACGCCCCCAGCACCATACAGGAAGCCGCCATAATCAGCACTAAATTGACAAATAAGTTCCTTGTTCTCACATTATATCACCCACTGCTAATTTATGAGCAGGTTGGGTTAGATATTCCCGGTATATTTCAAATATCAAGCGGATGAACAGGTATATATATTTTAACACAAAATGAATGGATAAAAAAGGGTAAATAAAAAGAACCGGTCTTTCAAAACCGATCCTTTTTGTTCATAAATTAGTTAGTAAAATCAAATCGACAAACTCCCAGTTCCCCCAAAACGGCGAAGGTAACCTGATCCAAATATTGTTCCGGCAGGTGTATGTTCTCTGCTAACAAGCGCTGAATTTTACAGTAGCTCCCATAGTACTCTGCAACAGTTTTTTTGCCATTTGGGGTTATTGTCAATGAAGAGTATCGATTTTTGACTATAAGATCCTGTTTTTCCAGCTGTAGCAGCATTTTGTGGACACTGGGGTTAGAAACACCAAGGCTTTGCGCAATATGCCTTTGGCGTACTTCCCCCTTCTGTTCCAGCTTGTAAATAGCGAACAAATATTTGATTTGCGCAGCACTCAGCTGCTTTTTCATCAGGTTTTCCCTCCCCATAATTATTGATCGCTTTTAGTTAAAGCATGACAGGCTGTACAGCTTCCGCAGCCACTGCATCCGCAGCTACACTTTCCAGCTTTTTTATCTTGAATAATGCTGCGTGCTGCCAGTATGGATATAACCAATAGAGCACCGCCTACTATCCATGTTCCCACTATAAATAACCCCCCTTTTACATTTTAATCAGCTGGAACAATATTTTTCAAGGCTTTGGGTATTGGCTGCCGTTCCGGCCGGGCCAGCAGATAAACAAAGCCGGATAATACAGCCATTGCTGCTATTGTTCCGAAGTTAAAACCACCGCCAGAAAGCAGCATGCCAAACTGGTAAACACACAAAGACACAGCATAAGCAAACCCGGTTTGATAGCCTACTGCAATCAATGTCCATCGAGCACTGTTCATTTCCCGCTTAATTGCACCAATAGCTGCGAAGCAGGGGGCACATAACAGATTAAACACCAAAAAGGAATAACCAGCCGCCATGGGCATACTGGAAGAGAGCAGCCCCCAAAATTCTGCGCCATCCTCAGCTGCTTCGACAAAGCCAAACAGAATACCAAAGGTGGATACAACATTTTCCTTTGCTACCAGGCCATTGATTGTAGCCACGGCAGACTGCCAGTTGCCAAATCCGACAGGTGTGAATACCCAAGCAAATGTACGGCCGATGAAAGCTAACAAACTACCGTCTAAATTGTCGCCAACAGCAGCAAAAGCACCATTTACAAAGCCATAAGAAGAGGTAAACCAGATAACAATGGTAGAAAGCAAAATAACAGTTCCAGCCTTTTTAATAAAGGAACTCCCCCGCTCCCAGACACTTCTGAGCACATTTGACACAGTTGGCAAGTGATAAGCAGGCAGCTCCATTACAAAGGGCGCAGGGTCACCGGAAAACAGTTTAGTTTTTTTCAAAATAATACCGGAAACAATAATGGCGATAATCCCCACAAAGTAGGCGCTTGGCCCTACCCACCAGGCATTATTAAAAAACGCGCCTGCAATTAGAGCTATAATGGGCAGCTTAGCCCCGCAGGGAATAAAAGTTGTTGTAATAATTGTCATTTTTCGATCCCGGTCATTTTCAATAGTACGGGAAGCCATAACGCCGGGAACGCCGCAGCCTGTGCCTACCAACATGGGAATAAAGGATTTTCCCGAAAGTCCAAATTTCCGGAATACTCGATCTAAAATAAAGGCTATGCGGGCCATATACCCGCAGGATTCCAGTACAGCGAGGAAAAAGAACAACACCAGCATTTGTGGAACAAACCCTAATACTGCACCAACCCCGGCAACTATACCGTTCAGTACCAATCCCATCAACCAGTCAGCGCAGCCAATACGAATCAGAACACTTTCCACAGCTGGCGGAATAATCTCACCAAACAGCACATCATTTGTCCAATCAGTGAAAAAAGCTCCTATACCAGTCACTGCAACAGCATAAACCATGGTAATAATAACAGCAAATATGGGCAGTGCAAGATAACGGTTGGTAACAATACGATCAATTTTGTCAGATATTGACAACTTTTGATGTGCCCTTTTTATGTAGCAATCGTCAATGATAGATGAAATATAAGCATAGCGCTCATTTGAAATAATGCTTTCAGCATCATCATCGCAGCTGTTTTCCTGCCTCTGAATAATTTCTTCTACATCTGGGAGATTACTAAAATTCTCTTTGATTTTCTGATCCCGCTCAAACAGTTTCACAGAGAAAAACCGGCTTTGGCCTTTGGGAACAACCCCTTTCAAATTGGCTGCAATATCTGCAAGAGCTTGTTCTGTTTTATCAGAAAAAGTGTGCAGGGCAGCCGGCTCTATCCGGTTATAGGCCACATTCACTGCTTTTGCTCCAACTTCCTTTATTCCCGTCCCCTTCATGGCAGAAATTTCCGCCACTTCACAACCCAAATGCTTGGATATAGCTGAAAGGTTCAGTTTTTCACCTGCTTTTTCCAAAATATCTGACATGTTAATAGCCATTACAACAGGAATATTCAATTCCAACAGCTGGGTGGTCAAATAGAGATTCCGTTCCAGATTGGTGCCATCTACAATGTTCAGGATAACATCGGGGCATTCCTCTATCAAGTAATTTCTGGCAACCACCTCCTCCAAAGAGTAAGGGGATAACGAGTAAATGCCTGGAAGGTCGACAACTATTACATCTTCATACCCTTTCAGTTTCCCTTCTTTCTTTTCCACAGTAACACCGGGCCAGTTTCCTACAAACTGGTTGGAGCCCGTCAAAGCGTTAAACAGTGTTGTTTTTCCGCAATTTGGATTGCCTGCAAGCGCTATTTTTATTGACACAATGATCCCTCCACTATAAACATGTAATTAGTCTTAACTAACTCAATGGTAAAACTAAATAACCTCAATGGCTGCAGCATCCTCGCCTCGGATGGATAACTCATAGCCACGCACAGTGAGTTCTATAGGGTCGCCTAATGGTGCAACCTTTCGTACACTTACTTCCACTCCCTTGGTAATTCCCATATCCATAATCCGGCGCTTTACTGCGCCTTCCCCATGTAGACGCACTACTTTTGCACGCTGGCCTGGTACAACCTCTTTTAGTGTTTTCATTCTTTTATCCTCCTCACACCATAATTCTATTTGCCATGCTTTGATCTAAAGCAATTCTGGAATCCTTCACACCAAGGATAACATTTCCCGAGATTTTGGCAACTACACAAACTTCCTCCCCCTCGATAAAACCCAAAGACGCAAGAAATTTTCGGGTTTCATCCTTACCGGTAATTTTTTTAATAAAGCTGGAATCACCTATAGATAACATTGTCAGCGGCATTTTTCTACTCCCTTCTAATGTACGCAGTAAGTCACAACTAACACTGTTCGTGTTCAATATAGCACTACAATTTAACTTTGTCAATAGTTTAACGGAAATTTGTTTGCTAAAACTAACTCGCCGCCCTGGATATACCGTTTATTGACTGCTCTGGCCAATTGGAGTATTCTTATACTAAGTATAAAACAGGAGGGATTTGTATTTATAAGGTACTTATTGTGGAAGACGACCTCACCATCGCCCGGGCACTGGTTCGGCAACTGAACTGCTGGGGATATCAAACTGAGCATATTGTTGAATTTGATAAGGTGCTGGAGCAATTTCAAATCTTTTCGCCCGATTTAGTGCTAATGGATATTACACTGCCCTTTTTCAGCGGCTATCATTGGTGTGCCGAAATTCGGAAAAGCAGCCAGGTGCCAATTATTTTTATCTCCTCAGCATCGGACGAAATGAACCAGGTAATGGCCTTGAGTATGGGAGGGGACGACTTTGTCACCAAGCCCTTTGGAATGGAACTGGTGGTGGCCAAAATTGGCGCGGTGCTTCGGCGTAGCTATCAGTCTGGAGTGGAATCCAATATCATCCAAGCTGGACAGGCCGTGTTGGATCTCACCGAAGCAGCGCTGCATTATAATGGTCAGCGTCTGCCCCTCTCGAAAAATGAATACTTAATCCTGCGCACCCTGATGGCGCATAAAAATGCCCCTGTTTCCCGGGAGGAACTGATACGCCAGCTTTGGGAGGACGAAAGCTTTATTGACGATAACACCTTAACAGTAAATATTACCCGTATCCGTAAAAAGTTGGAGGAGATTGGCTTGTATCATTTTATTCTTACCCGCAAAGGGCTGGGTTATCTGGTGGAGGGGTAATATGCGTGACTGGCTTCAAATTACCGGGCAATACCTGTACCGCATCCGAATGAATATCCTGTTGCACACTGGCATCTGCCTATCCATTTTCCTTATCTGTGGACTATACCACCTGCCAATGGCCCCGGTACGCTACATCGTGTTCTTTATCACCTCTATGGCGCTGCTGTTTGGTGCTCTGGGGTGCCACCTGTACCGGCGTAGAATACAGTATCTGACAGAATTGCTGGCTGGGTCCACCTATCAGCTGGGCAAGCTGCCCGAACCCCGGGATGCCCTGGAACGGACCTATCAACAGCTGCTGCTGCGCACCAACGAACGAAGCACCCAGGCAGAAATAGCAGCCGAGGAACGCCTGCACACTGCCCAACACTACTATACTACCTGGTCCCATCAGGCCAAAACCCCATTGGCAGCTATGCGTCTGCTTATTGGAGAGGAGCCGCTGGATCGCAGCGGCCTGGAAAATGAGCTGCTGAAGGCTGAGCAGTATGTGGAAATGGCCCTGCAATATCAGCGTATCCTTTCTACGGAAAACGACCTGCTGCTCTCCCCCTGTTCTTTGGAGAAGGTTGTAAAGCAGACTGTCAAGGGGCTGGCGCCGTTGTTCATCTCCAAAAAGCTGTCGATGGAAATTGGGAACATCCAAACAACGGTTCTTTCGGACGAAAAGTGGCTGGGCTTTGTGTTGGAGCAGCTGCTCACCAACGCCGCCAAATACACCACATCCGGCGGGGTGCGTATAGAACTGTTGCCGGGAAAAGGCACCTGCTTGCTGATTGAAGATACCGGCATTGGCATCCGCCCGGAAGACCTGCCCCGGGTAACCGATTGGGGTTACACCGGACAAAACGGCCATCTATCCGCCCACTCCACCGGCATCGGGTTGGCGCTTTGCAGGGAAACCCTAAACATGCTGGGCCATACCATGACTATCCAATCCCAGGTTGGGGTAGGTACCCGGATTATATTAAATTTTACCCAAACTGCACTTGAAGTATTTTAGAAGCGCACCCTTTCAAAAATGTAAGATTACAGGTGGGAATTGTAAGCAAAATCAATGGCTTACAGTTCCCATTTTGTTTATGATAATAAATAGAAAGGAGAAGGTAGCAGATGAAACATCAGAAATGGATAAAAAGAGTTTTGGCGGCAGGAGTTATCGCCGTTAGCAGTGTTGCCGGGACAGTAACCTGGCAGGGGTACAACCTGTATCAGCAGGCCATAGCAGCCAAGCCCATTGCTCAGGTGGTGGCAGATATCCAGGCCAAGGAACACTACACCCCTTTAAGCGAACTACCCAAAATCTATCTGGATGCTGTTTTGTCCGTGGAAGACCATCGCTTTTATCAACATCCGGGAATTGACCTGCTTGCTATTTTACGGGCCGCTTTTAACGATCTGCGCACCCTCTCCTTGGCCGAGGGCGGCAGCACCATTACCCAGCAGCTTGCCAAAAACGAGTGGTTCACCCAGGAGAAAAAATTCACCCGCAAGGTGGCCGAACTGTTTTTGGCGCTGGAATTGGAGCGGGAGCTGGATAAGGATAAGATTTTGGAGCTCTATGTCAACTCCATCAATTTTGGCAGCGGGTATTACTGTGTGGCCGATGCCAGCCAGGGCTACTTTAACAAACAGCCGTCTGAAATGACCGACTGGGAGGCCACTATCTTAGCCGGTATTCCCAACGCACCGTCGGCCTACTCCCTGGATGCCTCCCCCCAGCTTGCAAGGCAGCGCCAGCTGCGGGTACTGGAGCGGATGGTAATTTGTAAAACACTGAGCCAAGAGGAGGCAGAAAAGATTCTGGAGCAGAACCATATAGAATACGAGGATAAAATTTACTTTGTACACCGCATTACCTTATCAGAAAAGGAGAACGATTATGCCATTGCTTGAAGTACAGCACCTTAAAAAAATCTACACCGCCCGTTATGGCGGCAATTCGGTACAGGCCCTTACAGATGTCAGTTTTCAAATCCAGCAGGGAGAATACACCGCTATTATGGGGGAATCTGGCAGCGGCAAAACGACGCTGCTGAATATTATTGCCACCCTGGACCGCCCCACCGGCGGCAGTGTCCTATTGGACGGCAGGGATATTGCCAGCATACCAGCTAAACAGCTGGCCGAGTTCCGCCGGGAAAATTTGGGTTTTGTCTTTCAGGACTTCAACCTTCTGGACACCTTTTCTGTGCGGGATAATATCCTGTTGCCCCTGGTTTTGGGACGAATGGGAGTTGCGGAAATGGAGCGCCGGCTGGAGGACATAGCCCAGGAGCTGAGGATTTCCAACATCCTGCAAAACTTCCCCTACGAGGTATCCGGAGGGCAAAAGCAGCGGGCCGCTGTGGCCAGAGCACTGATTACACAGCCCAGAATTATTCTGGCAGATGAGCCTTCCGGCGCGCTGGATTCCAAATCCACCGAAGGGCTGCTCCAAAGCTTTGAAAAAATCAACCAGCAGGGCCAAACTGTTTTGATGGTTACCCACTCCGTCCGGGCGGCCAGCCACGCCGGGCGGGTTTTGTTCATTAAGGATGGCACTGTGTTCCATCAGCTCTACCGCGGGGAACTTTCCATCGACGCCTTTTATCAAAAAATTGTGGACACGCTCACCATAATTACCACAGGAGGCCGGGGCAATGCGTAATATTTTATTTTATCCTAAGCTGGCCATATCTGGAATGCGGCGCAATAAAATTATCTATGTCCCCTATCTGCTGGCGGCCTCACTAATGGTAATGCTGTTCTACCTTCTGGTTTCCATGAGCTATATTGTGAATGGGGCAAAGATAGCAGGCGGCGGCAGTATTAGCATAATCCTATCTATGTCGGCTGTTGTGTGCAGTTTTATTACCATTCTCATCCTGTTTTACCTCAACAGCTTTGTTATGAAGCAGCGTTCGCAGGAGATGGGCCTCTATTCTGTACTGGGCATGAGCAGAGGGAACCTTTCTTTGCTGCTGCTTTTTGAAACACTCTTTTCCTTGGTGGGCAGCCTCATTTGCGGTATTGCTGCCGGTGCAGTATTCAGCCAGCTGATGTATCTGCTGTTGCTGAACATCACCCGCCTGCCAGTTTCCCTTGATATGACCCTTCCTGTGGATTCTCTGCTTACTACCGGGCTGCTGTTTTCGGTGGGTTGGGGCATTGTTTATCTAAAAAATGTACTCCTGCTATTCCGGAAGGACCCCATTAGCATTCTGCTCAGCACTGCAGCAGGGGAACGGGAACCAAAATCCCGCTGGTTGACCGCCCTTGTTGGTATAGTTACCCTGACTGCCGGGTATGCCATTGCTGTTTCGGTACAGACCCCCAGTATGGCGCTGCTTGTCTTTCTGCCTGCAACCATGCTTGTGATTATCGCCACCTATTGCATCTTTTCTGCGCTTAGTATCCTAATACTCAAGGCATTGCGGAAAAATAAGCGGTTTTATTATAAGCCAGAAAACTTTATAGGTGTTTCCAGCATGATTTACCGGATGAAGCAGAACGCCATTGGCCTGGCCAACATCTGCATTTTGGCCTCGGCTGTGCTGGTAACCATCTCCTCCTGTGTCTGCCTGTATGTTGGCGAAGAGGATGTGATAAAAAGGCGTTTTGTCCGGAATTATTCGGTGGAGGTTTACTACACACCGGAAACCCCCAACCTGCCTGCTGTGCTGCCGGAGTATATTGGAGAAGTGGCCGCACGCTATGACCTTTCTGTCGGTGACCCGCTTCTCTCCTCCAGACGCACCAGTTACACCCAGAAAGATGGCAGTACAATCCAAACTCTGAGCAGCCCCGGCAACTGCACCCTGTTATATTGTCTGGCATCGGAGCTGAGTGCCTATACAGGGGAAGTTTATACCCTCGCCCCCGATGAAGTGATTACCTATGGGAACCTTTTTTTCGATGGAGAACAGATTACCATTGACGGAAAAGCTTTTACAGTAAAGAAGAATATACCCAAAGGCAGCGAGAAGGCTCTTTCTTATATAAAAGATACCCAAGCCCCCAACTTCCCCATCCTGTTCTTTAACAGCCCCGAAACGATCTTTGAGATTGATGCAGAAAACAGCAATTATTTAGTGTGTACTTACAGTTTCGATATTGACCAGGAGCACCCTAACGCGCAGCAGTTCAAATCTATCCTGCGGGAAGAGCTGCTGGAAGAGGTCAGCCACCTGATGTCCATTACCACCGAGAGCGACACAAGGGATTCATTTTATATAGTATATGGCGGGCTGCTGTTTGTCGGTCTTTTCTTTGTAGCCCTGTTTCTGTTGGCTACAGTGCTGATTATCTACTACAAGCAGATTACCGAAGGCTATGAGGATAAGCGCCGCTTTCGTATTATGCAGCAGGTGGGCATGAGCGACCGGGAGGTGCGCTCCACTATACAAAAGCAGGTGCTGATGGTGTTCTCTTTCCCCATTCTAATTGCGCTGATACACATCTGCTTTGCCTTCCCAGCACTGGTAAAAATTATGTCCCTGTTTGCAATGTACAATATCCCATTGTTCCTCTTTTGCATTGCTATTTCAGCCCTTACCTTTATCCTGTTTTATGTGGCAGTTTACTTTATCACAGCCAGAACCTACTATCGCATTGTAAAAATGCCGGAGTTCTGATGAACAAAGAAAGCCCCGCAGTCGGAAGAACTTCTTCCAGCTGCGGGGTTTTCACTATCCTATTTTTCCAAGGCGTCCAAAGCCTTTTTGCCAATGTCCGTGCGGCAGTGCATATCTGTAAAGCTAATATTCTTTACAGCACTATAAGCACTGTCCAGAGCCATTTTCAGGCTATCTCCTGTACAGGTAACGCCAATTACACGCCCTCCAGCAGTGAGGTATTTTCCATCCTGTTGCCGAGTTCCAGCATGGTAAAGGGTTGCACCTTTACACTGACCTTGGGCATCCAAGCCCTCGATTAGATAGCCGGTTTTGTACTCCACCGGGTAGCCGCCGCTGGCAACAATGACACAGGCGGCACTTTTATCCGACCAGTTTATTTCTGTCTCAGCCAGGGTTTCGTGGTAGGTGGATAGCATAATTTCCAGCAGGTCGCTTTCCAGCAGCGGCAGCACCACCTGGGTTTCCGGGTCGCCAAAGCGGCAGTTGTATTCGATAACATAAGGCCCATTTTTGGTGAGCATCAGTCCAAAGTAGAGGCAGCCTTTAAAGGGTCTGCCCTCCTCCCCCATCGCCCGAATGGTGGGCAGGAAAATCTTCTCCATACATTCCTGGGCAATAGCCGAGGTGTAATAGGGGTTGGGTGCAATGGTACCCATGCCGCCGGTATTCAGCCCTTCATCATTATCATTGGCCCGCTTGTGGTCCATCGAGGAAACCATGGGGCGAACTGTTTTGGAATCGGTGAAGGCCAGCACTGATACCTCTACCCCTTCCAGGAACTGCTCCACTACAATGCTGTTGCCGCTGGCACCGAAAGCCTTATCCTCCATAATGGACTTGACAGCCTCTGCCGCTTCGGCAAAGCTCTGGGCAATAATAACCCCTTTACCCAGGGCCAGACCATCCGCCTTGATAACCACCGGATACTCTCCAGTTGCCTTGATGTAGTCAATGGCAGCCTGGGCATCCTCAAAGGTTTCGTAACGGGCGGTGGGAATACCATACTTTTTCATCAGGTTTTTGGAGAACACCTTGCTGCCCTCCAAAATGGCGGCGTTGGCTCTGGGGCCAAAGGTAGGAATCCCCTCAGCATTCAGAGCATCCACCATGCCCAGCACCAGCGGGTTATCCGGAGCCACGACCACAAAGTCGATTTTCTCCTCCTTGGAGAAGGCCACCACCCGGTCAATATCAGTTGCTTTGCCCTCCACACAGATGGCATCGGCGGCAATACCGCCATTTCCAGGCAGTGCATAGATAGTGTCCGCCTGAGGGCTTTTCTTCAAGGCACGAATAATGGCGTGCTCCCGGCCGCCGGAACCTACTACCAATATTTTCATATCCTTTTTCCTCCTGTTATCAGTGCTTAAAATGGCGCATGCCGGTGAACACCATGGCAATACCCGCTTCATCGCAGGCCTTGATGCTCTCTTCATCCCGGATGGAACCGCCGGGCTGGATAATAGCAGTGATACCATTGGCAGCAGCCAACTCCACACAGTCAGAAAACGGGAAAAAGGCGTCCGAAGCCATCACTGAACCCTTGGACTTCTCTCCGGCATAACGAATGGCAATGTCCAGAGCCGTTACCCGGTTGGTCTGCCCAGGGCCAACGCCCACAGTGGCATTCTCCTTGGCCAGCACGATGGCGTTGGACTTGGTCTGCTTTACCACCTTCCAGGCAAACAGTAGTTGCTCCATCTCCTCTGCAGTGGGCTGACGCTTTGTAACAACCTTCAGTTCCTCCCCCAGCAGGTCGGTGTTCAGTTCCTGTACCAGCAGGCCTCCGGCCACCTTTTTCATATCCAAGGCACCCTTCTGATTGGGGGCGGCACAGTCGGGCAGCTCCATCAGGCGGATATTCTTCTTTTTAGCCAGCAGGGCGTAAGCGTCCTCCTCAAAGCCCGGGGCAATGATTATTTCCAGGAAAATCTTGGCCAGTTCCTCGGCTGTGGCAAGATCCACCACCCGGTTCAGAGCCACAATGCCGCCAAAGATGGAGACAGGGTCGCTGTTATAGGCGTTCATATAGGCCTCGTGCAGGGTTGCACCAATGCCAACCCCACAGGGATTGGTGTGCTTTACTGCCACAGCGCAGGGCTGCTCGCTGCCAAACTCCTTTAAAATATCCAATGCACCATTGGCGTCGTTGATGTTGTTGTAGGACAGCTCCTTGCCATGCAGCTGCCGGGCAGCAGCCAAGTTGTTCTGCTCCTTGGTTACTTCCCGGTAGAAAGCGGCGTGCTGATGGGGGTTTTCTCCATAGCGCATCTGCTGCACCTTTTCAAAGGTCAAGGTCAGCTTATCCGGGAATGGGTCGGCACCCATCTGCTTTCTCAGGTAGTTCACAATCAGGGCATCGTAGGCGGCTGTGTGCTCAAACACCTTGGCAGCCAGGGCAAACTTGGCCTCCCGGGACAGCGCACCAGCCCGAAGGCCCTCAATAACGCTGTCATAATCGGCAGGGTCCACAATTACAGCTACATCCTGCCAGTTTTTTGCAGCAGCACGAATCATGGTGGGGCCGCCAATGTCAATATTCTCGATGGCGTCTTCCTGGGTAACTGTATCCTTCATAATGGTTTGCTTGAAGGGATAGAGGTTGATGGCCACTACATCAATGGGGGTCACGCCCAGCTTGTCCAGCTGTGCCATATGCTCGGGGTTTTCCCGCATGGCCAGAATACCGGCATGCACCATCGGATGCAAGGTCTTTACCCGGCCATCCAAGCATTCAGGAAATCCGGTTATATCCGAAATACCAGTGACAGCTACGCCATTTTCTGTCAGAATTTTGGCCGTGCCGCCGGTGGAAACAATTTCATAGCCCAGTTCATCGAGCTGTTTGGCAAAGTCTACAATGCCGCTTTTATCCGAAACGCTCAGGAGTGCGCGCTTTTTCATCTTCTATCAACCCTTTCAAGTTCTGTTACTGAATTTCACCACTACAAACCATAGCCACCGCCTTGGGAAGCAGCTCCCATTCGGCCTGTTCCATCACCCGCTTTTGTAGGGTTTCGGGGGTATCACCCGGTAATACCTCCACTGCACGCTGGAGGATAATCTGCCCACCATCCGTCACTTCATTGACAAAATGCACGGTGGCGCCGGTTACCTTCACCCCATAGCTCAGAGCAGCTTCATGTACATGCAGGCCATAAAAACCTTCGCCGCAGAAGGAGGGAATCAGTGACGGGTGTACATTGAGGATACGCCGGTCATAGGCCTGAGTAAAGGTTTCCCCCAATATGCACATGAACCCGGCCAGTACAATCAGGTCAATGTTGTGCTGCTGCATCACTTCCAACAGGGCCTTGTCATACTCTTCGGCGGAAGCGTATCGCCGCCGGGACAGAACCACACTCTCAATGCCATTTTGCTGCGCCCGTTCCAGGGCATAGGCCTTGCTGTTGGAGGAAAGCACCAGCACAATTTCGCCATCGGGGTTTTTCCCCGCCTTCTGGGCATCAATCAACGCCTGCAAGTTGGTACCACCGCCGGACACAAATACAGCAATCCTTAGCATAGTACAATCTCCTTATCCTCCCGGGGACGAATCTCCCCGATAACGGCAGCCTTCTCCCCACACTCGGTTAAAAGGGCGATTGCCTGTTCGGCATCCTCTTTGGCCACGACTACGCACATGCCCACACCCATATTGAAGGTATTGAACATATCGTGCTCATCAATGCCTCCTTTTTCGGCCAAGAGGTGGAAAATGGGCAGCACCGGAACCGATTCCTTGTCAATATAAGCGGCTACCCGGCTGTTCAGCGCCCGAGGGATGTTCTCAAAGAATCCGCCGCCGGTGATGTGGGAAACCGACTTAACCGAAACACTCTCCAGCAGTTTGAGCATGGGTTTTACATAAATTTTAGTGGGGGTTAGCAAACTTTCGCCCAGGGTGCAGCCCAGTTCCGGGTAGTAGGTGTCCAGCACCTCTCTGGTGGTAATATCAAACACCTTGCGCACCAGCGAAAACCCGTTGGAATGAACGCCAGAGGAGGAAATGCCAATCAGCACATCCCCAGGGGCTACCTGCTCCCGGTCAATAATCTTGGATTTGTCCACCACACCTACAGTAAAGCCGGCCAGGTCATACTCATCCTCGGAATAGAAACCGGGCATCTCGGCTGTTTCACCACCGGACAGGGCACAGCCTGCCTGAACACAGCCCTCCGCCACACCGGATACAATCTGGGCCACCTTTTCGGGGTAGTTTTTCCCCAGTGCAATATAGTCTAAAAATACCAGCGGGCGGGCGCCGCAGCAAACCACATCGTTTACACACATGGCCACACAGTCAATTCCCACTGTATCATGCTTGTCCATCAAAAAAGCCAATTTCAGCTTGGTGCCAACACCATCGGTGCCAGAAACCAGCACTGGCTTTTCAATGCCGGTTACATCCAATTCAAACATCCCGCCAAAGCCGCCGATGGTATCCAGCACACCTGGAATCAGGGTGCGAGCAACATGCTCCTTCATCAGCTCCACTGCTTTATATCCAGCAGTAACATCCACACCTGCAGCCTTGTAGCTATTGCTGTAACTACTCATAAACAATCTCCGTTCTGCCGAAAGTACGGCCTTTTATATTTCGTCACCAATTTTCATGCAATATTTGTCCTTGGGCAGTTCGTCCGGCACCTCAATGGGATACTCGCCAGTAAAGCAACCGATACAGCAGTTGCAGCGGCAACCTTCGGCAATGCTTTTAATCCCTTCTATGCTCAAATAGCCTATGCTGTCCACACCAATCTGCTTCCCGATTTCCTCAATGGACATTTTGCAGGCAATCAGTTTATCTCTGGAGTCAATATCGGTGCCAAAGTAGCAGGGGTTCATAAACGGCGGCGAGGATACCCGCATGTGCACCTCGGCAGCGCCGGCCTTGCGCAGCATACGCACAATATTGGCGCTGGTGGTTCCCCGTACAATGGAATCATCCACCATAATCACCCGTTTGCCGGCCACTGTTTCGGCCAGGGTGTTCAGTTTGATGCGCACAGCATCCTCCCGCTCCCCCTGGGTGGGCAGAATGAAAGTGCGGCCTACATAGCGGTTTTTTACAAAGCCAACACCATAGGGAATCCCGCTCGCCTGGGCATAACCCAGGGCAGCATCCAAGCCGGAATCCGGCACGCCGATAACCACATCGGCCTCCACCGGGTGCTCCTTTGCCAGGATAGCGCCGGCACGGCGGCGGGCAGCATGTACGCTAACCCCATCAATAACCGAATCGGGACGGGCTGTATACACATACTCGAACACACACAAACCGGTTTTCTGGCCGCAGTGGGTGCGGTTGCTGTGAATACCCTCCTCGTTCAGAATAACAATCTCCCCCGGTTCCACATCCCGGATAAACTCGGCGCCGATGCTGTCCAGCGCACAGCTTTCCGAAGCGATAACATAACCGCCATCAATCCGGCCAATGCACAGCGGGCGGAACCCCTGAGGGTCCCTGGCGGCAATTATCTTTTTAGGGGACATAATCATCAGAGAATAGGCGCCCTTGAGCTTGTGCATAGCCAGTTCCAGCGCCTGTTCGATGGATTTGGAACGGATGCGCTCCCGTGTAATCATATAGGCTATAATCTCTGCGTCACAGGTGGTGTGGAAGATGGCGCCGGTAAGCTCCAATTCCTCCTTCAGTTCATGCCCATTGACCAGAGCGCCGTTATGGGAAACGGCCAGCGGCCCCTTGATATGGCGCACCATCAGCGGCTGGGCATTCAGCCGGTTGGCAACCCCATCGCCAGAATAGCGCACATGGCCCACTGCCATTTTCCCCTTGCCCAGGGTTGCCAAGCGGTCTTTGTCAAACACCTCATGGGCCAGGCCAATATCCTTATAAGCCGAAATAACCCCGCCGTCATTTACCGCAATGCCGCAGCTCTCCTGTCCCCGGTGCTGGAGCGCATAAAGGGCAAAGTAGGTGCTCATTGCCACATTTGCCTCAGGTGAGGCATCATAAATACCAAACAGTCCACATTCTTCATGTATTGCCATGTTGTTCAACCTGCCTTTCACATGGGGATATTACTTTATTTTCTCGGCCAGGGCGGCATCTTTTTCCAGCACCTTTTGCTCCATGCTGCGCTTCATCTCGTCCAGCTTCTCAGCCAGGGCAGCATCGGCAATGGCCATCATCTGCACAGCCAGGATAGCGGCGTTTTCTGCGCCGTCAATGGCCACTGTAGCCACCGGAATACCAGAGGGCATCTGTACGGTGGCCAGCAGGGCGTCCAACCCATCCAGTGTAGAGGACTTGATAGGAATACCAATTACTGGCAGGGTGGTATGCGCTGCCAGTACACCCGCCAGATGGGCGGCCTTTCCGGCAGCAGCAATAATGGCGCCAAACCCATTTGCCCGAGCATGTCTGGCAAAATTGCAGGCCTGTTCCGGGGTACGATGGGCGGAGAATACATGAGCCTCCACTTCCACACCAAATTCCCGAAGTTTGTTGACAGCACCCATAACTACCGGCAGGTCGCTGTCACTGCCCATAATGACTGCTACTTTTTTCATGATAACTCCTTTTGTTTTACCTGTTTTTTCTCTCTCCAGGCCAAATTTACTGCCTTTTTTCCTGTTTTTAGGCTAAAAAACAAAGGGCGTGACGCACTGCGCCACAGCCCCTGTTCTACTATTCGGCCCAATTCCTGTAAAAGGTACACGGCGCCCTTGGTTCAAATTCTTTTGTATCGAATTTTTTAAAACCATAGCGGCCATGTTGCAACCTCCACAGAAACGATACTTCTATTTTACATGATTTTCACTATTTTTTCAACAGCCTACCTAAAAATCCTATAAGATTGTACAGGTCTGCAATAGTGACTAAAATTTGGTATCATATTTCGTAGATTTTAGACAACGCCTATTACTTGCCAGCCTTATCGTCCGATACTACTTCCTTAAAGGTAGCAGCCAGACCGGCCAGCGACTGCAGGTTGCTGGGAATAATCAGCTTGGTAGCCTTGCCATCGGCAGCCTTGGCAAACGCCTCCAGGCTCTTGAGGGTAAGCACCTGTTCGGTGGGAGATGCTTCGTTCATCACCTTGATGCTCTCGGCCAGAGCCATCTGCACCATCCGGATAGCCTCGGCTTCACCCTGGGCCTCTCGAATCTTCTGCTCCCGAACAGCGTCGGCACGCAGGATTGCTGCTTCCTTCTCAGCCTCAGCACGCAGGATCTCCGACTCCTTGTTACCTTCGGCCACCAGAATCTTGCTCTGCTTTTCACCTTCGGCACGGAGGATCGATTCCCGCTTCTCGCGCTCCGCCTTCATCTGGCGTTCCATCGCATCCTGGATTTCGCTGGGAGGAATGATGTTCTTCAGCTCCACACGGTTTACCTTAATGCCCCACTTGTCGGTAGCAACATCCAAAGTAGCGGTGATTTTGGTGTTGATCACATCACGGGAGGTCAGGGTATGGTCCAGCTCCATCTCACCAATAATATTACGCAGGGTGGTGGCGGTCAGGTTTTCGATGGCAGAAATGGGACGCTCCACGCCATAGGTGTACAGCTTGGGGTCAGTAATCTGGAAAAACACCACTGTATCAATCTGCATTGTTACATTATCTCGTGTAATAACAGCCTGGGGCTTAAAATCCACCACCTGCTCCTTCAAGCTTACCCGCTTGGCTACCCGCTCAATAAACGGGATTTTTACATGCAAGCCGTTTTCCCAGGTGGCGCTGTAAGAACCCAGCCGCTCCACCACATACTCGGCAGCCTGGGGTACAATAACCACATTTCGGGCCAGTACAACAGCCGCAAGTACAACAACAATTAAAAACATTATCAATGGCCACATAGACATTTCCCTCCAAAAATACTTTTGCTTTCTATTATAGACAGTACCTAAAGGCACTGTAACTATCAGTAAATGCGTTCAACAATCAGTTTTACTCCTTGGATATCTTTTACCAGCACCTCCTCCCCTTCCGGGATGACTGTACCATCCTCGCTGCGGGCGCTCCAGTTCATATCGTCCACCGAAACACGCCCCTGGGACAGGGTGTTGTTAATCTCCGCTGTCACCTTGCCTAATCTGCCAATTACAGCTTTGGCATTGGTTTGTACCCGCCGCACCTCTAATTTTCTTTTAACAAATGGCCGGGTTAGGCCCAACAGCAGTACAGAAACCACTGTAAACATAGCCAGCTGTGCTGTAAAACTCATACCTATCACGGCTGGCGCCATTGCCGCCAATGCACCGGCCGCAAACCAGATGGAAACCAACTGGATGGTGTTTGCCTCGATAATTGTTAATACAATGGCAAGAATCAGCCAGGCAAATGCGGCTACCAAATCAATAAATTGCATACTTTGTCACCTCAACAATCGGTAGTAAAAAACTGCAAAAACGAGGCCCGCTATCTCTGTTTCCCCATTATTATAGCACATAACTCCTGCAAGCGCACCTGCTCCTGGGATAAAATTTTCTGCCCTACCTGGGTGATGTGATACACTTTCCGGCGATCCATTTCCGAAACATTCTCAATCAGGCCATCACATTCCATTTTATATAGGATAGTATAGACCGTTCCCGCCCCCAGATTAACCCGGCCGCTTGTAAGGCCGGTTATTTTTTGCATAATGCCATAACCATGCAGCGGCTCGGTTAAACTGAACAAAACCAGAAAGCTGGCCTCGCTCATTGGCAGGTAGCTTTTCAGCAACTTTTCCTGGTTTTCCATTATGTACACCCCTTTGTATCGAAATGAAATTTAACAAAATTCGACATTATAACAATACGCCATCATCATGGATACAGAATGGCAAATGTGTGAATAAATCTAAAATTTCACTTTTTTACCTTGTGTGCCAAATAAAATAGATTTTTATGCAGTTCATAAAAATTTAACGATTTGCACGGCAGGATATAGTAGAATGATGAATACAATATCAGCTTTTGTGAGGTTTTTCTTTGTTTGGATATATCAAGGCCCATAAGCCAGAACTTAAAATAGCGGAGTACGAAACCTACAAGGCCATCTATTGCGGCCTTTGCCGCCAGTTGGGGCGTAGTTATGGCATGGTGGCCCGTATGACACTGAGCTATGACTTCACCTTTCTATCGGTACTGATGATGGCACTGGCCGAAAACCAGCCGGATTATCAGGCGAGGCGCTGCCCTGCCAATCCACTAAAGCAGTGTATGATGGCTGAGCTGGACAGTATTCAAAGCTATTGTGCCGACTGTGCCATGCTCATCCTGTACTATAAAATCCAGGATGACCTTCACGACAAGGGGGTTGCCAGCCGCAGCCGGGCCGTGCTGCTTTTGCCCGCTGTCCGCAGCGCCCACAAAAAGGCGGCTGATAAACTGCCGGAAATGGACAGAATAATAGCTGAGAGCATGCAGCTGCAAGCCGAGCTGGAAAGCAAAAAACAGGTGTCGGTGGATGAGGCTTGCGAACCCTCTGCCCAGGCAATGGCCTATATTCTCTCCTCCATTTCTACCCAGCCCACAGAACAACGGGTACTGGGGCGCCTTGGCTATCTGATAGGGCGGTATATCTACCTGTGCGATGCGCTGGACGACTTGGAAGATGATTGGAAGAAGGGAAATTTTAACCCCTTTTTACAGGATGGCCATCCAAACCAAAACCAGGTACAGGCAGCAATCGGCTCGCTGTATATGACTATTGCCGAAGCAGCCAAAGCGTATGAACTGCTGGAACCAAAACGCTTTGATTCCATCCTTGCCAATATCCTCTATCTGGGCCTGAAGCAGACGGTGGACACCATAGCAGAGAAAAAGGAGGTAGGAACAGATGACAGACCCCTATAAGGTTTTAGGCGTATCCCCCAATGCAACAGACGAGGAGATCAAAAGCGCCTATCGGCAGCTGGCGAAAAAATACCACCCGGATAACTACATCAACAACCCCCTGTCCGATCTGGCTGAGGAGAAGATGCAGGAAATTAACGAAGCATACGACCAGATACAGTCGATGCGAACAGCAAACCGCAGCAGGCAAAGCAGCACTGGGCAGAATGAGTATTATAGCTCGGGCGAGTATGAAGATGTTCGCCGGCTGATTAACCTGAACAAGCTCATCGAAGCGGACGAATTGCTGGAAGGTGTTCCGGCCAGCCGCCGTTCGGCCGAATGGTTTTATCTCAAGGGCGTTATCTACTATAAACGCGGCTGGCTGGACGAAGCCACCAGATGTTTTGAAACTGCCACCCGGATGGACCCCGACAATATAGAATATGCAGCTATCCTGCGGCAGATGATGTGGCAGCGCCAAACAGCAAACCCCGGCGGTTATCGCAGCCAGACCTACACCGGAAATCCTGGCTGCTGCGGCTGCAGTTCCTGTGATATGTGTACAGCACTGCTTTGCGCCGATTGCTGCTGCGAATGTATGGGCGGCGACCTGGTTCGCTGCTGCTGATTGTACAGGGAGGAACCAATGAAAAAAAGCAAACAGGTGGCAGCCGGCGGGATTGCCTCCTCCCTCTGCCTGCTACTGATGTTTATGACCGGCCTTTTCCCCTTTGCCACCTATGCGCTGCCCGCTATGGCGGGCACCCTACTGGTGGTAGTGGTATTGGAGTATAACCGGGCAACAGCTCTCATGGTATATGCCAGTGTATCTCTGCTTAGCCTGTTCATAACCCCCGACAAAGAGGCCGCCATGGTTTTCATCGTCTTTTTTGGTTACTATCCCATTGTAAAAGGGGTTATTGAAAAGCTATGCTGCCGCCCGCTGGAACAACTGCTGAAATATCTGCTGTTCAATGGCGCCGTTATCTCCTCCTACCTGATTGCGGCCAATCTGTTGGGAATGGCCTATCTGCTGGAAGGGGTTTATGACTATGGCAGGTATGGGATCTATGCCATTTTATTTGCTGCCAACCTTATGTTCTTTTATTTTGATAAGGCGCTTACCGGTGTCATTTTCGGGTATATCCACCGCTTTCGCCCTAAGTATATTGGCAGGTGGGGCAATAAATTTCCGCACTAAAAAAGCCTTTAGCATAAGCTAAAGGCTTTTTATCTGGTTCTAATCCCGGATTTGTCTGGTAACCGGGTCGCGGAACAGCAGCGAAATGCTCCAAATTCCGCCCAGGGCAACCAGAGCATAAATGACACGGCTAATCATGGCATCTGGCCCGCCAAACAGGTAAGCTACTACATCCAGCTGGAACAGGGCAATACTGCCCCAGTTCAGGGCGCCAATAATAACCAGCACCAGGGAAATTCGATCAAGCATGGTTCAACACTCCTTTACTTTCATTGACCTCAGTAGATAGCTTTGCCAGTTTTGGAACAGCTTATGCCCTATAGTATCAGTAAAAATTTCACAGGAGATTCGCCTCTCTAAAAAGGATAATTTTTCCACCTCTTTGACTTTGGATCAAAACTGTGATAAAATAATTGGTACGAATAGTATACGACGGTTTTTAAAAATAGAATACCTAAAAGAATTGGAGGAAAATAGAAGATGGCTGATAAAAACACAAAGAGCGAATACACCATGTACCGGGGCAGACCCTTGGTGCGCAATGGCAGAACCATCTATTATGGCGACCCCGGCCAGGACTTTGTAGCACTGCTGAATATTGTAGCCACCGAAAAGGATAGCGAGGACGATTTGGCCAGCAAGGTAATTGTACAGTGTATGGCCACCGACCCCACCCTAAGCCCCAAGGATCGCATTACAAAGCGGGCCGAACGGGATGGCCTCTACCCTGCACTACAAATTGCCTCAATCTGGCTGGACCGCAACAATTAAGCTAAAAAATCCCTCTGCTATATTAGCAGAGGGATTTTTTGCAGATAAGCCCTGCTATAAAGCAGGTGCCTCCATGGGCTATGTAGCCCCTAATATATTGTCCGGTTGGAACCCAGGCCAAAGCTCACCGACAGCGCCCTGTCAATCCGGGACATGGCGTCATTATCCAAACTGCCCATTTTCTCCCCCAGTCGCCGCTTGTCAATGGTGCGTATCTGCTCCAGCAGAACCACCGAATCCTTTGTAAGGCCGCAGCCCTCAGACGGGAGTTCAATATGGGTGGGCAGTTTATTCTTTTCCTGTCTGCTGGTAATGGCCGCAGCAATGACAGTGGGGCTGTATTTATTGCCCACATCATTCTGTACGATCAGCACCGGGCGTACTCCACCCTGTTCTGACCCCACCACCGGGCTAAGGTCGGCATAGTAGATTTCTCCTCGTTTGATAGTCACGCTACAATCACGCTCCGCATCTTTTGATATCCGCCGCTGCAGTCGGCTTGCAGTACTTATTCTGGCCCAAAGCCTGTAGCTTTAATCAAAGGAGCATGTATTTTAAGCTGACTGCAGCTGTGCAGTAGCTGTACCCTTTGGTACAATATTAGTTTATTTCCGCCACCCCAAAACTGTCAACGCCGCCAAAGCAGCTCTGTAACAAAACCACTGTAAAAAGCGCCAGTTGGCCAAAGGCACCGGGAATCGGCCAAAAAAGCGCCTACAAAACGAAAGTTAAGCCGCCCGATTTGACAAAGCGGACTCCATCCGTTAGAATAAGGAAATATCCCAACGCAGAGAGCAAAACAAGGAGGCTATAAAATGAAAATTAAAATAATTGAGCAAAATGGTTCCCGAATTGCTGAAGTATTGGGAGATGAACTTCTCATCACCACTGCTGCTTCAGCTTTGGATTTATTGGCAAGTGTCCGGTATGAAACCAACTGCGACCGCATTCTGATAAGCAAAGCTCTGGTTTGTGAGGACTTTTTTATTTTAAGCACCGGCCTGGCTGGAGAAATTTTGCAAAAATTTGTCAACTATGGCGGTAAACTGGCCATTTGGGGAGAGTACAGCCGTTATACCAGCAAACCGCTGCAGGACTTTATCCGGGAAAGCAACCGGGGAGAACAGTTTTTCTTTACTGCAACCCGTGAGGAAGCTCTGGAAAAATTACAGCACACACGATAAAAACAGAGGAGCCGCCCGGCTGGGCAGCTCCTTTTTCTTTGCTACTTGTAAAATTCAAACCCGGAAAACTCCATGTAAAAATCATTGTCCGGCAGGCTAAGGGAAAGAAAATTGCCGGTGTCACTATCCAGCCGCAATGTAAAATCGCCGCTGTCAACCCTGCCCCGAATGGCAATGACACCATCCCCACACTCCACGCTGACATCCTCCCCGCCAAAGGCCGATTGGATGGTTTCCACCAGAATTTCACCGGCCATTCCATCTGTTAAGGTTTCCGGCTTTACATTAAAGGACATCCCTTTGTAGGACACCTGGACGGCATTTTCAGTAAACTCCATACTCACATCTTGCAGGGAGGCTGGCTTGGTAAACTGGATTCGATAGCACTTGCTTGCCCCCTCGCCCGTAATCTGCATCTCGGCATCCACGCCGTTATAGCTCAGCTTTGCTTGGGTGGCAAAAGGGGTGGAAAGGCTCTCCTGCGCCCTCTCTTTGGCTGCCAGGTCGGTTCCACAACCAGTTAGCAGAACTGCCGATACAACTGCTGCCGCAACAAATTTTTTCAAATAAAACACCCTGTTCTCTCTTAAAGTTTTGGATAAGCCTTTGAGAGATAGTGTGCCACATCCAGCGGCTGCATATACATCTGCCCCATATCCTGCTGGCAGAGGTCGGCTGCTTTGCCATGATAGAACACCCCTGCCGCCGCGGCCCGTTCCGGGGGAAGCCCCTGGGCAGCCAACGCGCCAATTATCCCGCTGAGCAGGTCGCCACTGCCCGCTTTTGCCAAACCGGCATTACCGGTGGTGTTCATATAGGCGCCCATTGCCCCAGGGGCTGTAAAGGTGCGATAGCCCTTGCAAACCACTGTAACGCCATAGCGCTTGGCAAAGTTGCCCACCAGCTCGTACCGGTCGTTCAGGATTGTTTGGCTATCCACCAAAAGCAGTCGGGCCATTTCCCCTATATGCGGGGTTAAAATTACTGGAACTTTTACACTATCCAGTATATGTATATTATCCGCCAGCGCATTTATGCCATCAGCATCCACAACAACCGGGCAGTTGGCATTTTCCAGCACAGCCGCTACCAACGCCCGGGTGTCCTCATCCAGGCCCAAGCCCGGGCCGATACAGATAGCTGTGGCCCTCTGCATGGCCTTTTGCAGCTTCTCATAGGCCAACAGGTCTATGCGGCCGTTTTCGTTTTTATCCAGCTGCAAAAACACACATTCCGGGCTGGAAAGCGCCACTGTTTTGCATACATCCACCACTGAAGCCAAGCAAACATACCCCACGCCACTGCGCTTGGCCCCTTCTGCTGCCAGTACAGCCGCCCCCATATAATCCCGGCTGCCGGCGATTAAAAGCAGATAGCCATGATCCTGTTTATTGCTGTCCAGCGCCCGCACCGGCAGAAAACTGGCTGCCAGCGCATCGTTTACCAGGGCATAGTGGTACTGGATGTTCTGCTTATACTCTGGGGGTATACCAATATTAACAATGCAGATATTGCCGCACAGCTTGGCGGTTAGGGGCATGATATGGGAGGGCTTTAGGCTGTCAAACACCACGGTGAAATCGGCGTGGACACAGTCAGCATCGCTCTTAAAGCTGTCTGTTTCCATGCCGCTGGGCAGGTCCAGCGCAAACACAGCCGCGATAGCCTGGTTGATCATCCGACAGGCTGCTCTGGCCCCAGCGGGAAGTTCACCCCGGAAGCCGGTGCCATAGATGGCATCCACCACAATGTCCACACCGTTCATAGCCGCTTCGGCCCCATAGGGGCTGATGGCCAGATCCACCATCGAAACCCCGGCAGCATAGGCCTTTTCGTACGCTTCCCGAGCGGTGCGGGTTTTGGGCAATCCCAGGCAGAGCACCACTCGGACATCGGCCCCCAATTTTTTCAGCTCCGCAGCAGTAATAAAGCCATCGCCGCCATTGTTGCCACTGCCACAGAACACCACACAGCGCTTTTCCTTCACCGGAATGGTGCCGTTGATAGCATAGGCGGCAGCCCGGCCGGCATTTTCCATCAGGGTCCCGGCGGAGATCCCCTCCTGGGCACAGCGCTGCTCCAGCGCCCGCATCTGGGCGGAACTGAGTGCAAACATGCTTTTCCCCCTCCCTACTGCTCGTTTGGCGAAACAGCCAGTACAAAAGCGATTGCCTGCATACTGGTGTGGCTGATACTCAGGCTAAAGCGCCAATCCCTATAAAGTTGCGCAGCCCGGCCCGACAGCAGAAAATACGGGCAGCCCAATGAATCATGGCAGACCGACACCTCCTGCAACCCAAAGTCCCGGATACCGGTGCCCACTGCTTTGGCAAACGCCTCCTTTGCCGCATAGGCACCGGCTACCGACTGCTCGGGATAGAATTTCCCAGCAAAATACTCCCGCTCCTCCTGGGAAAAAAATTCCCGGAGAAAATGGGGGTTTTCCATCGCCTGGCGAATGCGCTCCACCTCTACAATATCTACACCGACTAAACTGTTCAAAGGCCCATCCCTTTCCCGCAAAATCTGCTTTCTATCTTAACACAGCTAACGGCAATTTTCAAACGCTCTCTGACTTCGGCAATTCCATCCGGGTTTTGGAGCTATAATAGCCGGTATTGCTCACCTTGGCCACCAGGTTGCCCAATTCATCCGTAATGGTCGTTTCATAGAAGCTGATGCGCCGCCCCTGCCGTAGCGGAATAGTTTCGGCTGTCAGGAACTTCCCCTTCGGGGAGGAAAGGTACTGAATCTGGCTGGAAAGGGTAACGGTGCCCGGCTGTCGGGCATTGGAGAGTACTCCAAAACAAAAATCGGCCAGGGTAAACAGCACGCCTCCCATTGTATGGCCCAGAAAGTTCAGGTGCTTTTCCTCCACTTTTAGGGTACAGACGGCGTGCTCTTCGGTTACTTCCTGCATCTCAATACCGGTCACCTGGGTGGCATACTGGTCCAGGGCTATGAGCTGTTTTAGTTCGCTAACGGTCAGCATGGTATCTCCTCCTGCTCTCTGCAAAACCGGCAGTTTAGGAAATCCGGGGTTTGCAGATAATATCAATCACCTTGGTTTCAAACAGGTTGTTGGAGTGGCCGGGAACCAGAGTAATAGCATAGTCTGCCCCATGCCCGCAACCGCCCACAGCAATAATCTCGGTGCCGTAGGGGATGGCACCGGCATCCATTGCCATCAGGGAAATTTCTACCCCCACCTTCATCCCTTGCCCCAGCATTTTTAGGGTATCTGCCATGAGAATAGCCGGAGTAACGCCGCCGTAGCGGGCGGCAATTCCCCGTTCAGCCCCGGACAAGGCATGGGTAGCGGTGAGTACATACACCCCTTTTTCGGTGAGTTCCCGGCGCTTTTCCGGGGTCATTTCGCACTGGCCTGGCCCCAGGTCGCCATAGCAATGGGTTACATTGACAAAGTGAGCCTTCACACCGGCCTTGGCAAAGGTATCCAGAAAAATATCGGTGGTATACCCGGTTTTGGAGGCAATAACTACATACTCCAGGCCATGTTCCTGGGCATATTGGCAAACCAGCTCAGCCGCTTTTTCGGTGTTCTCCCAGCCCTTGTTTTCAAAAATCATCTCAACCTCTCCCCTTTTTATGTTTACAGTTTCTTCTATTGTAACATAAAACTGCGGTGATACAATCCCAAAATAATGGCTTTATTTTCGCGTTTGGGGCTTGCAATTTAAAAAATAATGTGCTATTATTTTAGTCAAAGTTTAATAAACTGAAACGCATGGATTGAGAGAGTATCCAAAGCACGCCTTCCTTTCAGAGAGCATTGCCACAGGCTGCAAGCAGTGCGGATGGGCGTTTTGGTGAAGTTCACTCAGGAGCGGACCGTTGAACCAGAAAAGTAGGCGGCTACGGGCGGCGCCGTTATTGGCCAAGGGGGATGTTTGTCCCTTGATGAGTGCCCGCTAACTGCGGGAATTTGGGTGGTACCACGGAGTTTGCGTTTTTTCTTCCTTCGTCCCTGTTTGGGGCGGGGGATTTTTTTATTTTTCTGTCCCAAAAAACGCGGCTTGTTTGTAATATTACTTGAAGAGGTGAATTTTGTGAAAGAAGCACTGAACAACATTCTGGCCACAGCCAAAGCAGAGCTTTCCCAGGTTGCAGAGGCCAAGGCCTTGGACGAAATCCGGGTAAAGTATCTGGGCAAAAAGGGAGAGCTAACCGCTATCCTAAAGCAGATGGGGTCCCTTTCGGCAGAGGAGCGCCCGGTTATCGGCCAGCTGGCCAACGAGATTCGCGCCCATATTGAGGATTCCATTGCCTTCACCGGCGCCCAGCTGAGGGAAAAGCTGCTGGCCAGACGCCTGGAGGAGGAGAAATTGGATGTAACCCTTCCCGGGCAGAAAAGCCTGATTGGGCACCAGCACCCGCTGAATATCGTCTTGGACGAAATCAAGGAGATTTTTCTGGGCATGGGGTTTGATGTGGTGCATGGCCCCGAGGTAGAGCTGGATTACTACAACTTTGAGGCGCTGAACCTGCCCAAGGACCACCCGGCCCGGGATGTGCAGGACACCTTTTATATCAACGATACTGTGTTGCTGCGCACCCAGACCTCTCCGGTGCAGGTGCGCACAATGGAGCAGCAGAAGCCCCCTATCCGCATTATTGCTCCCGGCCGGGTATATCGCTCGGATGAGGTGGATGCCACCCACTCCCCCATGTTCCATCAAATTGAGGGCCTGGTAGTGGACAAGGGCGTTACCATGGCCGACCTGAAGGGAACGCTGGAGGTGTTTGTAAAGCGCCTGTATGGCGAGGATTCCCAGGTGCGCTTTCGCCCCCATCACTTCCCCTTTACCGAGCCTTCGGCCGAGCTGGATGTTATGTGCTTCCACTGCCACGGCGAGGGCTGCCGCCTGTGCAAGGGCGAGGGCTGGATTGAAATTTTGGGCTGCGGCATGGTACACCCCAAGGTGCTACAGAACTGCGGCATCGACCCGGAAATATATAGCGGGTTTGCCTTTGGCATGGGCCTGGAACGCATTGTTATGCGAAGATATAATATCGACGACCTGCGTCTGCTGTATGATAACGACATCCGGTTTTTGGAACAGTTTTAGGAGTGTGTGTGGAATATGAATCTTTCGATGAAATGGCTGTCCGACTATGTGGACATTGATGTAACACCCAAGCAGTTCTCCGACGATATGACCATGAGTGGCTCCAAGGTGGAGGGATATACGGATGAAGCTGCCGAAATTAAAAATGTAGTGGTGGGCAAACTGCTCTCGGTGGAGCAGCATCCCAACGCCGACCATCTGGTTGTGTGCATGGTGGATGTGGGTGAAGGTGAGCCTATCCAAATCTGCACCGGGGCCAACAATGTCAAGGCCGGCGATATTGTGCCAGTGGCCAAGCATGGCTCTACTCTGCCCGGCGGTGTCAACATCCGTAAGGGCAAGCTCCGGGGCATGGAGAGCAATGGCATGCTCTGCTCCCTGGAGGAATTGGGCCTGACTACCCACGACTTCCCCTATGCCGATGCCGAGGGGATTTTCCTGCTCCAGGGCGAGGATGCCAACCACCCCCTGGGCACCGATATCTGTACTGCCATCGGACTAAATGATATTACAGTGGAGTTTGAAATTACCCCCAACCGCCCGGACTGCCTCTCTGTACTGGGCCTTGCCCGGGAGGCCGCTGTTACCTATAATGTGCCGCTGAAAGCAAAGGCGCCGGTAGTAAAAGGCGCAGGGGACGACATCGCCAACTTCTTGAAAGTACAGGTGGAAAACCCCCAGCTCTGCCCCCGGTATATGGCCAAGGTGGTTAAGAATGTGCGCATTGCCCCCTCCCCCCGCTGGATGCGGGAACGGCTGCGGGCTAGCGGCGTGCGCCCTATTAACAATATTGTAGATATTACCAACTATGTCATGCTGGAATATGGCCAGCCTATGCACGCCGCCGACCTGCGGTATATCAAGGACGGCGAAATTATTGTGCGCAACGCCCACGAGGGCGAGCATGTTACTACCTTAGACGGTGTAGAGCGCCAGCTCACTCCGGACATGCTGCTCATTACCACCCCCGAAACCATTTCCCAGGTAGCGGGTATTATGGGCAGCCGGTACAGCGGCATCCAGGAGGATACAACAACTGTGTTCTTTGAATCGGCCAACTTTAACGGCCCTTCCATCCGCAGCACAGCCAGAAAGCTGGGAATGCGCACCGAAAGCTCCGGCAAATATGAAAAGGGCCTGGACCCTGCCACCTGCCTGCCCGCTATTCTCCGCGCCTGTGAGCTGGTGGAACTGCTGGACGCCGGCGATGTGGTGGACGGCATCATTGATGTGGATCATTCCCCCAAGGATCAGCGGCAGATTAAGCTGGATCCCCAGTATATCAACACTTTCCTGGGTACCGAAAACATCCCCGAACGCTTTATGCGGGAAAAGCTGGCCCAGCTGGGCTTTGGTTTGGAGGGAGACATTATCACTGTCCCTTCCTACCGGGCCGATGTGGAAGGCAAGGCCGATATTGCTGAAGAAGTTGCGCGCTTCTATGGCTATAACAACATCCCCTCCACCATCATCCGTGGGGCAGCCGCTGCCCAGCTTACTCTGCGGCAGAAGTTCGAGCGCCGGTTGGGGCAGCTGCTGCTCTCCCTGGGCCTGGACGAGATAACAACCTTCTCCTTCATCAGCCCCAAGTACTATGACAAGATTCACCTGCCGGCCGATTCGGCGCTGCGCCAGTCGGTAGAGATTCTCAACCCCTTGGGTGTGGATACCAGCGTGATGCGTACCACTGCCGTGCCTTCAATGATGGAAGTACTGGCCAGAAACTACAATTATCGCAATATGGATGTACGCCTCTATGAAATGGCCACCGAATACCTGCCCGTCGAGGGAGAAGCACTGCCTTTGGAGCGAAATAAGCTGATTTTAGGCATATATGGCGGCCAGGATTTCTTTACCCTGAAAGGGATAATCGAAACCATCCTGGAGAACATCGGCATTGCCGATTATGACCTGCGGCAAGTGAAGGATAACCCCATCTACCACCCTGGCCGCTGTGCTGAGCTGATAATAGAAGGGGATGTTGTTGGCATATTGGGAGAAGTACACCCCAATGTAGCAGAAAACTACGAGCTGGGCAACATCCGCTGTTATGTGGCCGACCTGGATGTTGGCACCCTGTTTGCCCACTACTGTGCCGACAAGGAGTACACCCCCCTGCCCCGTTTCCCTGCTGCTCAGCGGGATATTGCCGTACTGTGTGATGATGACCTGCCAGTGCAGGAGTTGGAGCGTGCAGTAAAGAATGCTGTGGGTAAGGTACTGGAAAAAATTATGCTGTTTGATGTGTACAAGGGCAGCCAGATTCCGGCTGGCAAAAAGAGTGTGGCCTTTAACCTGGTGCTGCGCCAGCCAGATAAGACTATCACAGATGAGCAGTGTGAACAGGCAATGAAAAAGGCGCTGAATGCCCTGAACAGCCTTGGCGCCGAATTAAGAAATTAACAAGCTGCAAACACATCGTAAAAAATATGTCGTTTTAGTTGCTATTTTACAGGGATTGGTGTATGCTTGAGATGAGGTGATGATAATGATACAGGAACCGACCAGAGCCTTTTCCATCAAAGATGAAAAGGAATACCAGATCAGACAGGTGCTCACCGAGGTATACGAGGCACTGAGTGAAAAGGGGTATAACCCCATCAATCAGATTGTTGGATATATCCTCTCCGAGGACCCCACCTATATTACCACCTATAACAATGCACGCAGCCTGATTCGTAAAATCGACCGGGACGAGTTGCTCCAGACCCTTGTACGATCCTATTTGGGACAGTAATAGACAAAAAAGGTTCCTCCTTCGTAATATTGAAGGAGGAACCTTTTTATGCTGTGTATTTTCTTACCCGTACACACTTACCGCAGGTGTGGCAGGTTGGGGAATGTATGGTATCTTCCGCCAAACCCCAGCGGCGCATCTCCGCAAACACAGTGAAGATGCTCCGGCCCATCTCGGTCAGGGCATATTCCACCCGGGGCGGCACCTCGGGATAGACTGTCCGGCTAACCAGGCCATCGGCCTCCAGCTCCCGCAGCTGCTGGGTCAGCACCTTGGCGCTGATATCTCCAATACTTTCTGCCAGGCGGTTATAGCGCACGGGTTCCCCGGTCAGCTCCAGCAGAATCTGGTGCTTCCACTTACCGCTTATCATCTCAAATACTGTGTGAATGGGGCACATGCCGCTGTCAACACTCATTTTTCCTCCCCCTTTTCTTATACATACAATTTGGTATGCTATATACCCATAAAGTATATACTATTAAAAATAAAGTTATGGAATTATTATAGCATTAGTAACTAAAATTAGCAATCCTTGTCTTTTAGAGAAAAATAAAAATCCCTGCTTAAAGTTTAAGCAGGGATTTTCCTATTTTAATTGGTGCCCATACTCATGGTCTCGGGCAGGGTGCTGCCGCCATCAATCACAACCTGAGAACCGGTTAGATAACTGGATTCATCGCTCCCTAAGAAAGCAAACAGCTCGCCTACTTCGGTGGGCTTGGCCAAACGCTTCATGGGCACACCTACAGCAATATCCCGAATGGCGCTTTCCGGATCGGCGGGGTTGGACTCCTGGGCCATCTTCTCTACCATCGGGGTGCGGGCATAGCCCAGCTGGGTACAGTTTACCCGGATATTGCGATCGGCATATTCCACAGCCAGGCACTTGGTCAGCCCCACCAGCGCAGCCTTTGTCATGGCATAGGCCGCTTCACCGGCATCTGCCACCAGGTCACCGGTGACGGAGGAAGCAATTACAATACTGCCGCCCCCCTGCTGGAGCATATAGGGCACCACAGCCTGGCAGCTATTCCAAACGCCCTTGATATTTACATCAATGTGAAAATCCCGCATTTCATCGGTCATTTCCTCAAAGGGGGCCAGTCGGCAAACACCGGCATTGCAGCAGGCAATGTGCAACGCGCCAAACTGCTTTACTGTTTGGGCGGCCGCCGCCTTCATCTGCTCTTTATCCGCCACATTGCCCACATAGGTGATAATTTCGGCGCCATAGTCCTTTCTCAGACGGTCGGCTGTGGCTTCAACCTCCGGCGAAAGATCCACCATACACAGTTTAGCCCCATACTTGGCATACACTTCGGCAATACCTTCTCCCAGTCCAACAGCAGCCCCGGTGATGAGCGCCACCTTTCCATCCAGCTTTTTCATTCTTCTTACACTCCTTTAACTCTGCCCGCTACCGGAAAACTTCCTGCTTTGGGCTGATAATACTATTATAATAACATTCTTGCCTTTAGACAGCAAGTAAAAAAGGCCGCCAAAATGGCAGCCTTTGTGTTATTCGGCCAGGGAAATTGTATCAGCCTCTGTTCTATCATAAGTAAAAGGGGCAATCTCATCTGCAGTGGATTGCGGCGGCAGGCTCAGTGTCATCACCCCATTAAAGAATATACTCAGATGGGCGCCAGGAACAATATCGGCTTTATCCATATAAATCTGGGTTTGGCCACCGGTGCGAAACAGTGCTTCCTGCCCGTTATCCTCCAACAGCAGCATCGCCAAGCCCTCCTCATTCTCCTGTTCGATAGACTGGACAACGCCATTAAACACCACATCCTCCGCATTGGGCGCCAGATAGTTGACCCCCAGTGCAGTAGTTTGAGCTGGGTAGGTTTCCTGCAGCATTGTATAATAAATTTCAATATAATCGCCTGTTTGAAGCCCGGTTTCGGGGATGGCATAAACCGGTGTATCCTGCTCCATGGTAACAAGCAGCACTTCCTCTCCATAGTTCCGGCCAGGCGCCATCTCCATGCGGTAAACATTCCCCTGTATCTCGGTGATTGTACCGCGATACAGGGCCGCGTCCGCCACATAGACAGGTTCTGTTCTTACCTGGGAAGAGCTAATTTGTTCCTCCTCGCTTTGGTTTGCCTCGCCATTTGCCGCACAGGCAGAAAACGGCAGACAGAGCGAAAAAAGCATTGCTAAAATAAGGGCTCGTTTCATGTATTCAGCCACCTTTCTTGGATTTCTATCTATTCAGTGCCCCGTTTTCAGGTTATTCCTGCATCTGGGCTTTATGATAGTCTTCCGCCAGGGTATCGGAGAATACACCCTCCTGCATATTCCCGACAAACCAGAGCTGCCCTCCATCCGGGGAAACCTGACGAACCACCCCGTTATAAGCACAGGAAGGAATGGCAAAGAGGCAGTTCACCGGCTGCTGAAAATGGACCGACTTTACCAGCTCCTTGAGCGGGTCCAGCAGTTCCGGCCATTCCTCCAACAGCTCGGACAGGTCGCAGGTGGGATGCGGGCAGTAGTCACACACCGCAAAATCCTCATCAATCAGCAGGCCAAAATCATACTCAAAGCGATTGTATTTTTCTGCAAATGCAGTGCGAAGCTGCCCTTCCTCCGGGCGGTTGGCATTCTCCGGCAGAAACAGTGCCTCCCGCCGCTGCTGGAACTCCGCCGGGGAAAAGATATACTCCGGGTCCTGCTCCTCCTCCCTATCACTGCAATAACAGGTTTGCACATAACGATAAAAATCTTCCGGATTGGCAAAACAGCCCAGCCATACGCTCATTACGCCGCTTTCCAAGCGGCAGTTTTGTGCTATACTCACATTGATTCCTCCATTTTGGATAAAATGAAAAAAGTATCGCCCCCAACCGGAAACGATACTAATTTGGAGGCGCCAACCGGATTTGAACCGGTGGTGAAGGTTTTGCAGACCTCTGCCTTACCACTTGGCTATGGCGCCGTATTTGGAGCGGGTTACGAGGCTCGAACTCGCTACCTCCACCTTGGCAAGGTGGCGCTCTACCAGATGAGCTAAACCCGCATATGGTGGGGACAACAGGGCTCGAACCTGTGACCCTCTGCTTGTAAGGCAGATGCTCTCCCAGCTGAGCTATACCCCCACACTGCCGGGCTATAATTACCCGGCTTGTTTATATTACCACATTTCTACCAATAAGTCAAGGTATATGCCGCAATTTATGCAACAGAAAGTACGGCTTTCCTGCTACAAAACCACTATATGGCCTGTAGCGGGAATTTATGCCTGGCTATTATCATCGGCTATAAAGCTTTTGATTTCATCCGGGGTAAAGATGTGGGTAGTACCGCAGAAATGGCAGTTTACCTCAACATTCTCCCCCTTTTGGGACATCTCCTCCAGTTCCCCCCGGCCCAGGCTTATCAGTGCGGAACGCATCCGCTCCCGGGAACAGTCACAGCGGTATTCTACGCACTTATCGTCCAGCACCTCTGGGTCAAACCCCTCCAGTGCGGCGAAAGCCACCTGCTCTGCCGTCATGCCATCGGCAAACATTTTAGAAACAGCCGGCAGTTTGTTGATGTTCTCCTCTAACCGGTCGATAACGCTGTCATCCGCACCGGGCAGCAGCTGCACAATATATCCGCCCGCGCTTTGTACAGTCAGGTCCGGATTTACCAGAACACCCAAACCACACACAGTAGGAATCTGCTCGCTGACAGCATAGTAATAGGTTATATCCTCGGCAATCTCACCCGATACGATGGGCACATTCCCGATGGTTGGTTCCGCAAAACCCAAATCCCGGATAACAGTGAGGGAACCCTGCCGGCCTACTGCGCCGGATACATCCAGCTTTCCCCGCTCGTTCAGAGGGATTTCGACTACTGGATTGGTCACATCCCCTTTTACCATGCCGTCACCATCCGCCACTACAATCAGCTGGCCGGCAGGGCCGCCGCCGGAAAGCCGGATAGTCACCGAATCCTCTTTATTTTTCAGCATACTGCCCATAATGGCGCCAGCAGTTAGCAAACGCCCCAATGCTGCCGTAACGGTGGCCGATGTCTGATGGATGCGTTCGGCCTCCGCCACAATGGCGGTGGAATTGACCGCGCAGCACATGACAGAGCCATCCCGGGCAATCACTCGTGTAAGATTTTTCATTCGTTATCCTTTCTATTGCTTCTTTGCAAGATAAATGGCACGCTGGGTGGTATCCGCTACCGGATTGAAGCTATCGTCGGCGTAGACCTGCAATAAAGCAAAACCATTCTGTTCCAAAAGCGCGCTCAAGAAGGAGTGGCTGTACGCCCGTTCCGAAAAACTTTCACCCTCCCGATAGTAACAGTCGTTTGCCTCGTCATAGACAAAAAAGTCCAGGTCTATCTGCACCAAAAGGTCTTCCGAAAGGGTGTTTTGCCAGACACAGTAGACCTCATCCAGGTCGTACACAAAGGTTTGGTTACCCAGCACCTCCCGGTGTTTATACTCGGTATTTACATCAAACAAAAACAACCCGCCGCTGCGTACATATTCCCCCGCCCTGGCAAACAGGGCAGTAACCGCTGCCGGGTCGGTGATATGGTTGATGCTGTCCAGAACACAGAGAGCGACATCCACATTGTCATAAAGCTCCAGCTCTGTTAGGTCCTGACGGATAAACAGAGGGTTTGTAAAGGGAAGCTCCGGGTGCTCCCCCTTTTTCTGCATAGCAACAGACAGCATATCCTCCGAGAGCTCCACCCCAATGACATCATAGCCCAGGCCGGCCAGTTCAAAGGACAAACTGCCTGTTCCGCAGGCCAGGTCTGCAACCAACCCGGCCCCCTGCATATTTTGTTTTATTAGTGTATCAAAATACACGGCTCGCTGCTGGTAAGAAATATTTTGGGTGAGCAGGTCGTAGTATTTTGAAAAAACGCCATATCCCGACATTATTCCTTCCCCAAGCGGGAAAACACGATAGTATAGCCATCGGCTCCATAGTTCAGCGAACGGTTTACACGGCTGATGGTAGCGGTGCTGGCGCCGGTGTGCGCAACAATTTCACTGTACACCTTGCCCTGCCGGAGCATACCTGCCACCTGATAGCGCTGGGATAAAGCCTTCAGTTCAGGAACGGTACAGAGGTCGTCAAAGAAGCGGTGACATTCCTCCACCGTTTCCAAAGTTAAAATTGCTTTAAATAGTTCTTCCAGAGTAGAAGTTTGTAGTTTCGGCTCCATATCAAAAAACCTCCAGTCAAATTCTTCGGCAGTGATTAGTTTACCATTTTAGCGTACAAAAGTAAAGAGGCAAACTCTAAAATTTTGAAAAAATTTTCAAATAGCAGCAAAATTCGGAGAAAAGCAGCCCAAATATCTGGTGCTTTTCTCCGAAAACTGTTCTATGATCCTGCTTCTTGCTCCTCCAAAAAATCTGCGGCAATCTCCTCAATAATATCTTTGACCTCCTGGACACCATCCCCCTTTTCGGAAGAAAAGGGAATCATGGTAATTTCCCCGGCATAGGGAATTTCGGTTTGAAAGGCCTCCAGCCGCTTCTGAAGTTCGGTTTTATTGAGCTTATCCTTTTTGGTGAGAACAATGACGAAGGGAATTTCGTTTTCAATCAGGAAATTTATCATGGTCAAATCGTCTTCCGATGGCTTGTGGCGAATATCCACCAGCTGGAAAACCAGGCCAATATTCCGCCCGCTCTGGAAATAACCATCAATCAACTTGGCCCACCGCTGTTTTTCCCCCTTGGCCACCTTGGCGTAACCATAGCCTGGCAGGTCGGCAAAACGCACATTTTCCAGACGGAAAAAGTTGATGGTGGCAGTTTTACCCGGCACGGAGCTGACCCGGGCCAGCTGCTTGCGGTTGAACACCTTATTGATCATCGAGGATTTTCCAACATTGGAGCGGCCGGCAAAGGCAATTTCCACCAGATCCGACTTGGGCAGCTGATCAAAACGCCCAAAGGAAGTTTCAAACTCCACATTATGAAAATTCACAGCCTGCCTCCCCTATCTGCCTGCTTGGGGGCGAGGGTTACTCTCCCCTTTGCGCACGGCAATTTCAAAGGTTTTGGCCTCATCACGGCTGGTTTCTTCACTCTCGGCAATAATCCGAGGGGACGGTTGGGAACAAAGTGCGGTTTCCAACACTGTCGCCACACTCTCGGCCGGAACAAAGGTGATGTGCTGTTTCACCACTTCATCTACCTCATGCAGGTCGGAGAGATTTTGCTTGGGGATAAGCACCGTTGTGATGCCGTTGCGATAGGCCGCCATTGTCTTTTCCCGCAGACCGCCAATGGGCAGCACCCGCCCCCGAAGGGTTACTTCCCCGGTCATAGCCACTTTGCCCTTGACCGGAATGCCTGTAAGGGCGGAAACAAGGGCTGTAGTGATGGTTACACCCGCTGAAGGGCCATCCTTGGGCACAGCGCCCTCCGGAACATGGATATGGATGTCCTTGGTCTTATAGAAATCATGCTCAATGCCATACTGGTCACAGAGGCTGCGCACATAGCTGATGGCGGCCTGGGCAGATTCCTTCATCACATCCCCCAAGCTGCCAGTGAGGTTCAGTTTGCCGGTGCCATCCAGCACCGCCACCTCCACCTGGAGCATCTCGCCGCCCACCGCCGTCCAGGCCAGGCCGTTTACCACGCCAACCTCGTCCCGGCCGGAAATATCATCCGGCTTGATACGCTTGGGACCCAAGAATTTTTCAATATTGCGCTCGGTAACCGACACCTTTTCCTGCTCGCCGGATACCAGTAATTTAGCCGCCTTACGGCAGATACTCCCCAGTTTGCGCTCCAGGTTGCGCACCCCGGCCTCCCGGGTATAGCTGTCAATCAGGGTATAGATGGCACCATCGGCAATGCGCAGGCGTTTGCTGTCCATGCCGTGCTTTTCGGTTTGCTTTTTAACCAGATGGCGCTTGGCAATCTGGAACTTCTCCTCCCGGGTATAACTGGAAAGCTCGATTACTTCCATACGGTCCAGCAGCGGCCCGGGAATGGTTTCGGTGGTGTTGGCCGTAGCCACAAACAACACCTTGGAGAGGTCATAGGGCACCTCGATATAGTGATCCCGGAACGCAAAGTTTTGCTCGCTGTCCAACACCTCCAGCAGCGCCGAGGAGGGGTCTCCCCGGAAATCGCTGCCCAGCTTATCCACCTCATCCAACAGCATGAGCGGATTGCTGCTGCCCGACTGCCGGATAGCGGCCATAATGCGCCCCGGCATCGAACCAATGTAGGTTTTGCGGTGGCCCCGAATATCCGATTCATCCCGGACACCGCCCAGGGACATGCGCACATACTTGCGGCCGATGGCTTCGGCAATGGAATGGGCTATGGATGTTTTGCCCACACCGGGAGGGCCAACCAGGCAGATAATCTGCCCGCCAATATCCGGCGCCAGCTGGCGGACGGCAAGCAGCTCCAAAATGCGCTCCTTCACCTTTTTCATGCCATAATGTTCCCGGTCCAGCAGCTTTTCAGCCGCTTTAATATTGATTTTATCCTTGGTGTATACATTCCAGGGCAGGCCCAGGCAGGTATCCAGGTATCCCCGGACAACGCCGGCCTCCTGGGAACCAGGGTGTAGCCGGGAGAGCTTTTTCACCTCGGCTGTAAACTTCTCCCGCACCTCATCCGAGAGGTTCAGAGCAGCAATTTTCTTGGTATATTCCTCTGCCTCATCCTCGGGGCTCTCGTTTTCGCCCAGTTCCTCTGCAATTACACGCTGCTGCTCCCGGAGATAATACTCCCTCTGGCTCTGGTCAATCTGTTTGCGCACCTTGGTGTAAAATTCCTTTTCCAGCTGGAGCACATTGCGCTCCCCCTCCAGCACCTCTGCCAGCAGCTGCAGGCGCTTCATAATGTTGTTTTCATTCAGCAGGGCCTGCTTTTTCTCGTGGGAAACCACCATATTGCCGCCGATGTAGTCCACCAGATAAACGGGATCATCGGTCATCATAGCAGTGGGCACCAAATCGGTGGACATTTTGGGGGATAGTTCGCAATACTGCTCATACAGGTCTTTGACTGTACGCATCAGGGCATCCATTTTTTCTGTAATGGCGCGCGACCCCTTATAGGGAAGCTCGGTAGCAGTGATGGTAAAGAAAGGGGAATCAGCCAGTTCCTCGGTAATAACAGCCCGATAAAGCCCCTCTACCATAATGCGTACCTTCTCGTTCCGGGAGCGCACCACCTGCTGGATTTCGGCAACCACACCCACCCGATACAGGTTTTCAAAGGAGAGATTGTCCTCCTGAACCTCTTTTTGAGAAACAATAAAAATTTTTCTATTGTGCTTCATAGCATACTCGATGGCCTTGGAGGACTTTTCCCGGCCCACATCCAGGTTTAGAGTATTTTGCGGAAACACCACCACTCCCCGCAGCGGTAAAACCGGCAGGCAAAGCGGCTGCATATCTGTTATATTTCTGGCCATAAAACACCTCCGTACAAACATAACAAGTTCCCTTTCCCCACTAAAATCCCAAATCTCCGGGAAAGGGCAGGCTGCAAAACCATACTGCCCGGCTAAAAGCAAACAAATGGGCATATCTTGTCGAAAACAGCCTTTGAAAAACTATTATACACCAAAAAAGTGAACATTTCAATAGAGAGTGTGACCTGGCGACACCGAACACAAATAGCCCCCGCCGAAATGGCAGAGGCCGTCGCAGAATGTACCAAAAAAACTACAGTTTAGCCAGCATATCGTCAATTTCCGGCATATCGCCGGCATTCTTAGCCCGGTGGGCATATACCACATTCATGCTGTTATCCAGCAAAAACACTGCCGGCAGCTGTAGTTCATTGCCCTCATAAGCGCCATGCACCAAACCACTTTTCTTGGCGGCCTGCATCTTCTTTATGGTTTTCATGGAAGCCAGGCCCAGCTTGCTCTTAGCTGCGCCGATTTGATAGGCCTTGTACAGCTCCTGGCTGGGGTCGCAGGCTACATCGAATTTCAGCTCCTCCTTTGTGATACCCTGAGCAATTACAGAAGGCTCGCTCTGGAGAACCAGCAGAATCTGGGCCCCCTTATCCAGAAACTTTTGATAATTTTCCCGATAGGCCTTAATATCCAGTTGGCAGATAGTGCAGCCATAGTACCGCAAAAACACCAAAAATGTTTTATCTGCCTGCTTTACCTTTTCAGACAGTGCCAAAGTTTCGCCGTAGGGGGTGTTATATGTAAAATCGATTGCTTTATCGCCAAAAGAAACAAATCTGCTCTCCATGATTACCACGCCTTTCCATCGTCTTCCGTTTTAGGTTGCCTTAATCATATAATATCAGCAAGGCTCTGTCAATAACAATTTGGGACAAACCATACATTTGTAAAAAAGTGCCTATAAACTTTTGCAAAATCCAGGGAAAAGAAAAGTAGCTGGTCGCTGCTGTACGCAGCAACCAGCTAAAAATATAAGATTTTAGTATTAACCAGCTGTGTGGTTGCGACGCCCGGTTTCGGCCGCAAGTTTTAGCTGCCTGGGCTGGCGCAGATGGTCGTAGGTAATAACCGGCCTGTCCTCTCCCTCAACAAACCCCTCTGTAATCGTAATGGATTCCATTGTGGGGTCGGACGGCGCTGTGTACATCAAGTCGCTGAGCAGCGATTCCATCACTGAACGCAGGCCTCTTGCACCGGTTTTGCGCTCAATCACCTTTTTAGCTATGGCCGAAAGCGCTTCATCTTCAAACACCAGCTCCACATCGTCCAGTGCAAACAGGGTTTTATACTGCTGGACAATGGAATTTTTGGGTTCCACCAAAATGCGCTTGAGCGCAGCCTCATCCAGAGATTCCAGTGTGGCGTGAATAGGCAAGCGGCCAATCAGCTCCGGAATCAGGCCAAACTTTACCAAATCCTGGGGAATCAGCTGCTTGAGATATTCATCCCGGTCCTTATCCTTGCTGCTTTTGATATCGGCACCAAAACCAATAGCAGAAGTGGCAACCCGCTTTTCAATAATCTTTTCGATCCCTTCAAAGGCGCCGCCACAGATAAACAGGATGTTCCGGGTATCAATCTGGATAAACTCCTGCTGCGGATGTTTACGCCCACCCTGGGGCGGCACATTGGCAACCGTACCCTCCAAAATTTTCAGCAGCGCCTGCTGCACCCCTTCCCCACTGACATCGCGCGTGATGGAGGGGTTCTCGCTTTTTCGGGTAATCTTGTCAATTTCATCGATGTAGATAATGCCCCGCTCAGCCCGCTCAATATCAAAATCAGCAGCCTGGATAAGACGCAGCAGGATGTTCTCCACATCCTCACCCACATAACCGGCTTCAGTTAAGGTGGTGGCATCGGCAATGGCAAACGGCACATTCAGGGTACGGGCCAGTGTTTGGGCCAGCAGTGTTTTGCCCACGCCAGTGGGACCCAGCAGCAGGATATTGCTCTTGGCCAGTTCCTTATCCTCATCCCCAAAGTAGATGCGTTTATAATGGTTGTATACGGCAATAGAAAGGGCCTTTTTAGCATTATCCTGGCCGATTACATAGTCGTCCAGCACCTTTTTAATCTCCATCGGCTTGGGGATATCAATAGTAATATCCTCCTGGATGGGCCGCTGGCGGTGTTCCTCTTCCTCACCCTCATGGATGATGCTGTAACAGAGGTCCACACAATAGTTGCAGATATATACCCCATCAGGCCCGGCAATCATGCGTTCCACTTTATCTTGGGTCTTGCCGCAGAAGGAACACCGTATGGTGCGTGTATCGTCAAATTTAGGCATAGGGATCTCCTCCCACATATGAATTCACAGAAAAACAGATAATACAGAAGCCCGCAAAACAGCGGGCACCTGTATTTCGTACGCTTTTAGCGGTGTGCAATCACCTTGTCGATAAGACCGTACTCCACTGCCTCGTCGGCTGTCATAAAGTTATCCCGTTCACAATCGGCTGTGACAATCTCCAAGGGTTTTCCGGTATTATCTGCCAAAATGCGGTTCAGGCGCTTTTTGATAATTTCCAAACGCCGCAGATGAATGGCCATATCTGTAATCTGGCCCTGGGTACCAGCCGACGGCTGGTGAATCATAATCTCGGCGTTGGGCAGTGCAAAGCGCTTGCCCTTAGTCCCAGAGGAAAGCAGGAACGCACCCATAGAAGCTGCCATGCCGATACAGATGGTGGAAACATCACATTTGATATACTGGATGGTATCGTAGATAGCCATGCCAGCAGTTACCGAACCACCAGGGCTGTTGATGTACAGGCTAATATCCTTATCGGGATCCTGCCCCTCCAGATAAAGCAACTGGGCTACTACCAGGCTGGCAGTAGTATCGTTTACCTCGTCGCTCAACAGAATAATCCGGTCGTTCAGCAGCCGTGAAAAAATATCATAGGCGCGCTCCCCCCGGTTGGTGGGTTCAATGACGGTTGGAACTAAACTCATAGGTTGACACCTCCAAATAATGGTATATGGCAGGGCATGGAGAAAAATGCTTACTCAGCAGGAGTGTCCTCTGTCTTCTTCTTTCTTGTGGTGCGCTTCTTCGGGGCTTCCTCGGTTGCGCCCTCAGCAGATTCTTCTGTCTCCGCCTTCTTGGCCGTTTTCTTAGCGGCAGGCTTCTTAGCTTCCTTCTTGGCGCCCTCTACCACAGCGTTTTCCTTGATAATCTCAATGGCCTTGGAAACTACAATATCATCCCGCAGCGCATTCAGGGGCATGGTATTGCGTACTTCCTCCACATCCATCTGGTATGCCTCGGCAATGCGGGTAAGCTCCTTGTCCACATCCTCGTGGGAAGCCTCCAGGTTTTCCATCTTGGCAATCTGCTCCAGAGCCAGACGGATGCGCACATGACGCTCAGCTTGCTCGGCAAAGGTTTTTCTCAGCGCCTCCAAGGTTTCGCCGGTGAACTGGAAGTAGGTGTTCAAATCCAGACCCTGGGATCTCAGGCGGTAATCAAAATCCTGCACCATTTCGTCAATGCGGGTTTCAATCATGCACTGAGGCAGGTCGATAACTGTGTTTTCCAGCACGGCGGAAACCAGCTCGTTCTCATAGTCCTCCTCGCACTTGGCCTCTGCCCTCTTGAGAAGTGTTGCCTTAATATCGGCCTTTAATTCATCCAAAGTATCAAATTCGCTGATATCCTTTACAAAATCGTCGTCAATTTCGGGAAGCTCCTTCTTCTTCAGCGAGTTCAGCTTGGTCTTGAACACAGCAGCCTTGCCAGCCAGATCCACAGCATGGTACTCCTCGGGGAAGGTTACATTGACATCAAACTCCTCGCCAATGCTGTGGCCTGCTACCTGCTCCTCAAAGCCGGGGATAAAGTGGCCGGATCCCAGAACCAGATCCACCCCTTCGCCCTTGCCGCCCTCAAAGGCAACGCCATCAGCAAAGCCCTCAAAGTCGATATTGGCAGTGTCCCCCATCTCGGCAGCCCGGTCCTCGATGCTCACCAGTCGGGCGCCCCGCTCCTGCAGGTCCTTCAGGGTATCTTCAACGGCGCTGTCCTCAATCTTGGCCTCGGCCTTGGTGGCCTTCAGGCCCTTGTACTTCTTTACCTCTACCTCGGGCTTTACTGTTACAGTGGCCACAAAGGTAAAGCCTTCCTTGGAAAGCTCCTTAATCTGTACATCGGCGGCATCCACCGGGGCAATGCCAGCCTCCATTACTGCCAGCTCATACATCTTGGGATACATGTTGTTGATGGTCTCTTCAATAAAGTAGTCGCCATACTGCTTTTCCACATAGGCTCTGGGAGCCTTGCCTTTTCTAAAACCCGCAATGGTCAGCTGGGAAGCGTGCTTGCGATACACACCGTCATAAATAGGCTGAAATTCAGCTGCTTCAACAGTTACTTCCAAAGCGACTCTCTTATCCTCAAGGGTGTTTACCGAAACCAATTTCATTTGATTTATCCTCCTGTTTTACACATTACTTTCACGAGTATATCATAATTCCCATTAAAAATCCACAAGAAAATATGAAAAAAATCCCGCCCTGTCTGCAATTTGTTCACAAAAACCGGCTTTTGCCTGTCTATAAGGTCAGGGAGTGGGGATTTGCACCGGGTCAAAGCCGATGTAATCGGCAGAGATGAGCCGAAACTCGATTCCCATATAGTCACCGTTCAGAGCATAGCTGCATCCGCTGCTGTGGATATGCCCGTAATAACAGCGGCGAATGCGGTGCCTAAGCAGAACATCCACAATTTCGGGCGAAATCTGTTCGCCATACACCGGCGGATAGTGCAAAAAGACAACCTTCTCCTCCGGGCGGTCACAGGCCGAGTAAATGGACGCCTCCAGGCGGCCTGCCTCCCGGGCAATCACCTTTTGGTCGGCCGGTTCCCCCTGATCGAACAGCCAGCCCCGGGAACCGCAGATGCACAGCCCCTCAGCAACAAAGTGGTTGTTGTGCAAAATATGCAGGGTTTGAAAGCCGTTTTCGGCAAAAAAGCCGGTCATTTTGTTCATGGTGGCCCACCAGTAGTCATGGTTGCCCTTCAGAATAATCTTCTGGCCGGGAAGCGCGTCAATAAAGGCAAAATCGGCCCGGGCTTCAGCAAAGCTCATCCCCCAGGAGGTGTCGCCGGCAAGGATGACTGTATCCTCCGGCCGGACTTTTGCCAGCCAATTTTTTTCTATTTTTTCCACATATCCTTTCCATCCGGGAAAGACATCCATCGACTTGTTCCCGGACAGCGAAAGATGCAAATCGCCAATGACATAAAGCGCCATCGCACACCTCCTGTTATTCAATTTTTACCTGGTATTTTGGCCGCCAATGTGCAGATAGTATAATGCAGGCCATTCTGTCTGCAACACATCAGCGCCAAAATGAAAGGAGCCGAAACCCATGAGCCATTTGAATACCAACGGCGGCAGCCCCGCCCAGTGCAACTGCCCCACCAGCGTAACCTGCGAAGTTGTAAACTGTATTTACAACAAGGATAAGCAGTACTGCGAAGCCCCCAGTATCAAGGTAGGGCCCCAGTATGCCAGCAACACTGCCGAAACAAACTGCGCCACCTTTAAAGCCAAGTAAATAAGTCCCGACTGTACGGCGGAAAGCCCCGCTATCCCCCATACAGCCGGGGGTACATAGCTATATCCGGCCCAGCATACGGATCAGGGCATGCTCAATATCCTGCGGGCGCACTGTTCCATCAAACCGGACACTGAGCTGCCGGAGCGCCGCCAGGCCGGAAGGAATAGCCAGTCCGCTGCAGGCAGCGAGCTTCTTCAGGCAGGCAAACTCCTCCTGGGGCACTTCCTGCTGCAGGGCCTCGAGCACACTATCGGCAAACTTGAACGGGCTGGCAGTGGAAACAACCAGCGCCTTTGCTGTATCCCCGGTGGCCCTGCGGTACTGCTGATAGGCATTTACCGCTACGGCGGTATGGGTATCCATCACATAGCCGGTGCTGTCATGCAGCTGCCGGATGGTATCCAGTGTCTGGGCATCATCACAGCTGTAGGCAGCAAACTCCTCCTGGATACGCGCCAGAGCCTCGTCTGTTACCGAGTATTCCCCACCCTCATTCAGGCGATACATGCAGTAGGATACAACCCGCGCATCCTCATCAAACAGATGGAACAAGAACCGCTCCAAATTGGAGGAAATAAGAATATCCATGGACGGGGTGTTGGTGAGGTGAAAAGCGCGGTTCCGATTATAAACGCCGGTGGTAAGGAACTGTGTGAGCACATCGTTGCGGTTGGAGGCACAGATGAGCTTGCCAATGGGCAGGCCCATCCGCTTGGCATAGTAACAAGCCAGAATATTGCCAAAATTACCCGTAGGCACCGATACATTCAGTTTTTCCCCCAGCTGCAGCTCCCCGCTGCCAATTAGGTCGGCGTAGGCACTGAAATAGTAGACAATCTGAGGCAGCAGCCGCCCCCAGTTGATGGAGTTGGCACTGGTGAGATAGCTGTTCTCCTCTGCCAGCCGGGCGGCAAGGCGCTCATCGGCAAACAGCTGCTTAACCCCTGTCTGGCAGTCGTCAAAATTGCCTTCCACCGCCTGTACACCAACATTCCCCCCCTGCTGGGTAGCCATCTGCAGGCGCTGGATCTGGCTGACACCATTCGCCGGGTAGAATACCACTATGCCGGTGCCCTCCACATCCTTAAAGCCCTCCAGGGCCGCCTTGCCGGTATCGCCGGAGGTGGCCACCAGCACCACTGCTTTTCGGTGATCCCCCAAGTTCTTGCGGGCGGCGGATACCAGCCGGGGCAGCATCTGCAGCGCCATATCCTTAAAAGCGCAGGTAGGGCCGTGCCACAGTTCCAGCAGGCTCAAGTCCCCCACCTTCTGCACCGGGGCGGGATTATCCTTTTCAAAGCTGCCCAGATAGGCCCCCTGGGTACAGGCCTTTAGATCCTGTTCGGAAAAATCATCGAGATATAGAGCCATCACCTTCTGGGCCCGCTGGTGATAGGGCAGATTGCACAGACTGCTGATAAAATCCAGATCCACCTGGGGAATGGTTTCCGGAATGAACAGGCCGCCCTCGGCAGAGATGCCCTGGAGAATTGCCTGGGAGGCTGTGTATCGAATGCTGGTGTCTCTTGTGCTGATGTACTTCATGTATTTATTCCTCCATTACAGGTAGTTCTCAAAAAAGCGGCGGGCGTTCTCATAGAATATCTTTTGTACAATCGTTTCCGAAAGGCCCTCTGCCAACAGCGCTGCCCGCAGGTTTTCCACCCGGTCCAGGCCGTTGAGATAGTCCGGGATTTCGGCACCGTCAAAATCGGAGCCCAGGCAGAGGATATCCTCCCCGCCCAGCGCCAGAAAATGGTGGATATGGGCAGTCAGATCGGATATATGGTTGGAAACGCCATCCTCCCGAATAAAGAGGCGGTAATAGTTCATACCCACCAGGCCACCCCGGTCCCGGATTGCGCAAAACTGCTCGTCTGTCAGGTTTCGGGGATGGTTACAGACACTGCGGCTGTTGGAATGGGTGGCAATAAACGGCTTGGTGGCAATGCGGCACAGGTCGGCAAAGCCCTGATCGTTCAGATGGGAAACATCCACAATAATCCCCTTTTCCTCCATCCTGGCTACTGCCTGGCGGCCAAACTCGGTCAGACCTTGATTGGTGGCCGAGCCGCTGCCCAGCTCGTTCTCTCCGTTCCAGGTCAGGGTTAGCAGGCGCACGCCGCATTCCCGGACATAGTCCACCATCTCCAGCTCCCCAGCCAAAGCCGCCCCGCCTTCAATGGCCAGGATAGAGGCAAACTTCCCCTCTGCAAATGCCTGCTGCAGTTCGGCATAGTTGGTTACCGGAAGGATACGGTCGGCATTCTTGGCCATCTGCTCCTGATAAAACGCATAGTTCTCTTGGAAAAAGCCCTTTGCCGCTTCCCCCCGGTAACGGTCCGGGACAAAGATTGCAAACGCCTGGGCCCATCGGCTGCCCTGGGGCAGAGCGGAAAGATCAACATGCAAATCGTTCTGCCGTAGGGGCTTATTTTTATTGTTGCAGACTGTGATGGTATCACAGTGCAGATCAAACAGATCCATAGACATCGAATGCTCCCTTCCAATATTCACTTTGAACAACCTGGTAGCTGCCGGGCTTTCCCTGGGCCACTACCTCCAATATATCAAACCGGGGCTGCCAAGCCTTGTATTCCGGGTATTCCATCAGATAACGGATGGCAGTCTCGGCCAGTTTGCGGCGCTTTTTGTAATCCACTGCCAGAATAGGCCGTACCTGATAGCCCTCTCGTCGGGTTTTCACCTCCACAAAGGCAATGCAGCCGCCATCCAAGGCGATAATATCAATCTCGCCGTGATTGGCCCGCCAGCCCCGCTGAAGAATCTGAAAACCCAGGCGTTCCAGCTCCTCACAGGCAAACTCCTCGCCGAACTGCCCCAGGGCGTTCACCCGACCCCTCCCGTCCGCTTTTTCAAAAAGCTGCGGCGGTGCACCGGGGAAATGCCGTATTCATCCAACAGCCGGTAATGCTCCTTCGTGGGATAGCCCTTATGCTTTTTAAAGTTGTACTGTGGGTACTGCCTGTCCAGCTCCAGCATATAGCGGTCCCGGGCAACTTTGGCTAAAACGGAGGCCGCGGCTATCGACTGGGATTGGGCATCCCCCTTCACCACCGTTTCGGTGGCAATGGACAGCACCGGGTTGGCGTTGCCATCCACCAGGACAAATTCCGGGACAGGCTGCAGCCCCTCCACTGCCCGGCGCATGGCCAGAAAGGTGGCTTTCAAGATGTTGAGCTGGTCAATCTCCCCCTCATCCGCCGAGGCGATGCACCAGGCCAGCGCCTGCTGCTGTATCACCTCAAAAAGCTGTTCCCGCTTTTTTTCCGAGAGCTTCTTGGAGTCGTTGATTCCCTCCAAAACGCAATCCGGACGCAGGATAACAGCGGCGGCAAACACCGGGCCGGCCAACGGGCCGCGGCCCGCCTCATCCACGCCACAGAGCAGCTGGATGCCCCGATTATAATAGTTCTGGTCCAAAATAAGTTGGTCCATATTGCACCTCTCTCTATGGCTGCGAAAGCTCAGCTATGCCCCGCTCCACAAATTCGCCCTTCTCCCAAACCCAGATGCTCCGGTAGCCAATGGCATGGAGCAGCTCCAGACATTCGGAAAAATAAAAGCAGATAGCAGCCGTTTCATGGGCATCTGCGTTTATCATCACCCGGGCGTTGCGTTCCAACAGTTCCCGAAGCAGGAAAGGGTCCGGATAGGGTTTGGCCCGGTAGCCACGGAAGATACCCCCGGTGTTCACTTCAAACACCGGGTCGGCAGCACAGCAGCAGGCCAGTGCGTCCAGCGCCGCCGAACGGTACCGCGGGCTCTGTTCATCAAATAAGCTGCCGTCCGCATTGTTTTTAACAATCAAATCAAAGTGGCCGATAACCTCTGGGCGGTACTGTTCTGCATTTTTGGCTGTAATCTCGTAAAAATATTCGGCCATAGCCAACCCATCGCCCCCAAACACCTCCTCCCGGCAGGCCAGAACACTCTGCTTTGGCCCATCAATAATATAGCGCCGGCCAATGGCCGGAGACTGGATTTCGTGCACCGAGCCGATGATGTAATCCATCACCTCTCGATGGGCCACCGGATAGTAATAATCATGCTCCATACCGGCATACAGGCACATTCTGCCCTGGTATTCCTTGGCCAGCTGCCGGATTTGGGCGGCATAGGCCAGCTCATCCCGAACGCCAAAATTGACAAAACCCACATAGGTATGCCCGGAAAACCCAAAGTCGGTAAAACCGGCAGAACAGGCCGCTGCGGCCATTTCTTCCAGGGTGTTTTTCCCGTCACACCAGGTGGAGTGGTTGTGCACCGAGCTTTTTAGCATAAGTTACTCCTTCTTTTCGGGATAGGGGGGCTTTTCCAAAGTAATACGGCCCAGTTTGCCGCCGCGGAACTCGTCCATAACCGTAATGGCGGCCCGCTCTGTATTTACAACCCCGCCGGACTGGAGCATGCCGCGCTTGCGGCCCACCAGTTCCAGCAGGTCATAGCCATCCTTGCCCTCCATTTCCTCTTGTGTAATGTTATAGCGGGCGGCGATCAGCTGGGGATAGTTTTCGGCCATATCCTGCAAAAAGCGCATAGCCAGGTGCTCAATATCCAAAATATCGTCCTTGATGGAGCCAATAAAGGCCAGCCGCTCCCCCACCAGCTTATCATCAAACTTGGGCCAGAGCACGCCGGGCATATCCAGCAGTTCCACCCCATCCCCCAGGCTAACCCACTGCTTGCCGCGGGTAACGCCGGGGCGGTCCTCCACCTTGGCGCACTTGCTACCGGAGAGTTTGTTAATCAAAGAGGATTTGCCCACATTGGGAATGCCAACCACCATCATGCGCAGCAGCTTTTGGGACATCCCTTTCTTCTCCCGGCGGCGCATGACCTCATCCAGTGCCTGGCGCGCCCCAGGAATCAGCTCGTTTAGCCCCCTGCCGCTCTTGCAGTCGGTGGGGATGGCCACAATCTGCCTGGAGCGATAGTAGTCGCACCATCTAACTGTAAGGTTAGGGTCGGCCACATCGCACTTGTTCAGCAGAATAATCCGGGGTTTCTGCCCCACAATCCTATCCATCTCCGGGTTACGGCTGCTCTGTGGTATGCGGGCATCGGCAATTTCCACCACAATATCCACCAGCCGCAGGTTTTCTGCCATAAGCCGGCGGGTCTTTGCCATGTGGCCCGGGAACCACTGTATCGATTGGGCATCTATCATTTTCCCATCTCCTTTATGCTAACAACAGGGTAATTCATTGTTCTATTTTACCCTAAAAAGACGGTGTTGTATAGTTATTTTCCCAGATAAAACAAAAAAGGAACCTCGAAAGGCTCCTTTTTGCTCTGTGGAATTACTTGGCTTCCTTAACCTTGGCAGCCTTACCAACGCGATCTCTCAGGTAGTAGAGCTTGGCTCTGCGAACCTTACCACTTCTTACAACCTCAACGCTTACCACATTTGGGGAGTGGATGGGGAATACTCTTTCAATTCCTACACCATGGGCCACTCTGCGAACTGTGAAGGTTTCGGCAATACCGCCGTGCTTCTTGGCAATTACAGTACCCTCAAAGGCCTGTATTCTCTCCCGCTCGCCTTCCCTAATCTTAACACCTACGCGAACAGTGTCGCCGATGTTTACAGTGGGAAGGTCCTTCTTCATGCAGCTTTCTGCCATGAACTTCAAAGCATCCATTTTGATACTTCCTCCTTAAAATATACAAGCATTCATTCCCGATAAAACGGCAGAGGATTGCCTGCTTTAATGTCACTGCCAATTGGCAGGGCATCAAACCCCGGGGCATGCACCCGGTCATAGTATGCTATAGTATAATAGCACAGCAGAATAAAAGATGCAAGTGGTTTTTGCTGCGTTTGAAAAACTTTTTGCCCCTCTCAGGCTTTTGTTCCCCAAAGCAGTATAACACATCTATGAAAAAACGGGAACCTTTTTTCACCCCTTACATATGATGGTTATAGGCGCAGGGCAAGTGGCTTCCTGCGCAAATAAACTGCAAAGGAGTCTGCCAATGAACATCTATAGAAATTCCGGCTGTTCGACAAACTTTTGTCCGGGCAGCTGCAACACCCCTCAGGACTGCGGCGGAAATACATGCGGCGGCTGTGGCTGCAATGGCTGCAACAACTGTGGCTGTGGCAATATGAACTGCCCCTACCCTGTTTGCCCCAATACAGTTACTGTGGGCAGCACCATCACCGGCGCGCCTGGTGCTGAGGCCAGTGTAACCAACAGCGGCACCGACCAGAACCCCATCTTAAACTTTGTTATCCCCCGCGGCGAAACCGGCCCGCAAGGCCCACAGGGTATGCAGGGGGCGCAAGGCCCGCAGGGTATCCAGGGCATTCAGGGGCCACAGGGTGAACCTGGTGCTGTTGGCCCTCAGGGCCCCACCGGGCCTGCTGGTACTATGGGTGCCGCCGGACCTCAGGGTCCCACCGGGCCTGCTGGTGCTGCGGGTGCTGCTGGTCCCCAGGGTCCCACCGGGCCTGCCGGTGCTGTTGGTGCCGCCGGACCTCAGGGTCCCACCGGGCCTGCCGGTCCCGCGGGCGCTGCTGGTTCCCAGGGTCCCACCGGGCCTGCCGGTGCTGCTGGTGCCACTGGCCCTCAGGGCCCCACCGGGCCTGCTGGCGCTGCTGGTCCTCAGGGTCCCACCGGGCCTGCTGGTACTATGGGTGCCGCCGGACCTCAGGGTCCCACCGGGCCTGCTGGTGCTGCGGGTGCTGCTGGTCCCCAGGGTCCCACCGGGCCTGCTGGTGCTGCTGGCGCCACTGGTCCTCAGGGCCCCACCGGGCCTGCCGGTCCCGCGGGTGCCGCTGGTCCTGAAGGGCCCACCGGTCCCACTGGGCCTGCTGGTACTGTTACACCTGCTGCACCTGTTGCAGATGCTACAGACCCTACCAATGTTCAAACACAGTTCAATCTGTTGCTGGCCAACCTTCGGGCAGCTGGCCTTCTCTCCACCTGATTGGTTCTTTCCCCGTTCCTTCCCGCCAAAAAATTAAAGTGAGATGAACAATTCCCATGAAAATTGCTGTCTATGCCATCTGTAAAAACGAAGCTCAGTTTGTCCGGCGTTGGCTAAATTCCATGTCGGAAGCCGACACCATTGTTGTGCTGGATACCGGTTCCACCGACCAGACACCTGACCTGTTGCGGGCTGGAGGGGCTCAGGTAACAGTGGAAGAAATTCACCCCTGGCGGTTTGATACAGCCCGAAACCGCTCCTTGGAGCTGGTACCCGACGATGTGGATATTTGCGTCTGCACCGATTTGGATGAGGTTTTTCATCCCGGCTGGCGCAACAAGCTGGAACAGGCCTGGCAACCCGATACCTCCCAGGCCAGATACCGGTTTACCTGGAGCTTTACTCCCAGCGGCCAGGAGGGCGTTGTATTCTGGAGTGAAAAAATCCATGCCCGGCATGGATACCGGTGGATTCATCCAGTGCATGAAGTGCTGGAATGGGTCGGCCCAGGCCGCCCCGGTGGGATTATCACAGTTGACGGCATGCAGCTGGACCACTTTCCTGATCCAGAAAAATCCCGCGGGCAGTACCTGCCGCTGCTGGAACTTTCGGTGCAGGAGGCCCCGGAGGACGACCGGAACATGTACTACCTGGGGCGGGAGTATATGTACAAACAGCGATGGGATGACAGCATTTGTACCCTGCGGCACCACCTGACAATGCCCACTGCCACCTGGCGGGATGAGCGGGCTGCCTCTATGCGCTATATTGCCCGGTGCTATATCCAAAAAGGCCAGCCCGAAACTGCCCGGAACTGGTACCTGCAAGCCATTGCGGAGGCCCCCCATCTTCGGGAAGCCTATGTGGATTTGGCCTGGCTCCTCTACAAGCAGGAAAACTGGGATGGGGTGCTTTATTTTACTGGTTGCGCTCTGGCCCTGACCCAACGGCCTCAAAGCTACATCTGCGAGGCAGACGCTTGGGGCAGTCTGCCCCACGACCTGCGCTGTATTGCACTGCATCGCACCGGGCGTTTGGCAGAAGCCCTTGCCGAGGCCAACGCTGCGCTGGCCCTATCCCCAGAGGATACCAGGCTGCAGGGCAATGCAGCCCTGCTAACCAAACTAATAACCAAAAATTAACCCCTCTCCTTCCCCTGGCGCCAATCCGGCTCCGGGGGAATTTCTTTTCTGCACAACATCCAGGGGAAAATCCATGGTATCTTTGGCAGAACAAGCCGGATAGAATGTGCTATAATACCCTTGTTTATAGCTATAGGAGGAATAAAGGAATGGAACTGCAAAATAAAACCCTGGATAAGGTATCCGATACGCTGCACTTTGGCATTCTGCTTACAATAATCGGCGGCTTTTTGGAAACCTATTCCTATATAGGCCGGGGCCATGTGTTTGCCAACGGCCAAACAGCCAACATAGCAAACTTTGGCATGCACCTGGCAGCGGGCAACTGGCCGGTGGCGGTCAAATACCTTATTCCTGTCCTGGGCTTTGGCGCAGGGGTTTATTTGGCCGAGTGGATAAAAACCCTACTGGAACGCCACCCGCAGCTCCACTGGAAACAGGGGGTGCTGCTATTGGAGGGGGCGCTGATGTTAGTCACCGCCTCTCTCCCCAGCGGCGCCGGCGATAGTGCCGCCAACACCGTAATTGCCATTATTTGCGGGCTGCAGCTGGACACTTTCCGAAAAATAAACGGGTACGCCTATGCCACTACAATGTGCACCGGGAACCTGCGCAGCGCCACCGAAGCTTTTTATCGCTGCTTTGCCCTGCGCCACCCCGGCGAAGGGGCCAAAGCCGCCCATTATTACGGCATCATTCTTATTTTTATCCTCAGTGCTATTTTAGGCGGCCTGTTCACCCAGTGGCTGGGGCAAATAACCATCCTGTTCTGTTTAATCCCCCTTGCCATCTGCTATACCCTGCTGCGGCAGGAGAAAAAGGAAACCCACCCTGAAAGGTAGATCAGGGTGGGTTTTATTCTGCTTTTTCCGGCAGGAAATAGCCGATAACAGGAGATATATCCTGGTGCATAAAAGTATCCACCGATACCCCAAACAGCACCTGGTTATACTCCTCCAGAGAAACTGTTTCCAGATCCTCCGGTGTGGCATTTCGCACATCTACAATGGCAATATTGCTGTAATGTACCATTAAAAAAGGGATGTAGCTCAGCGCAGTATCGTCCGCAAAGATGAGCAGGCTGTTGTCATTGCCAACTGAGCTTTTCAGGGTGGTAACAGGGGTAAGGCCCCCCAGTACCACATCGTAACTGTTCTTCGGGCGCAGCTGGGTTACAAATTCCGGGAACAAGGTATAGTAGGTCCATTGTTCCCCATCCCGATAATGAGTAACCTTATATTCCCGGCGATATTTGGAAAACCGGTACATCACAATGCGGTCCGGCGCAATGCTGCGACAGGGAAGCTGCTGATACAGGTTTCCATAAAACTCCCGATTGCTGTAGTCCAAATCAAATTGGCCGATGGACCGCAGCGGCGAGATGCCCAGGCGTTTGCCCAGCTGCTCATAGATGAGATACCCGCCCATAGGCGTTAAATTATCCTGTGTACGATAGTAGATATACTCCTCCATACCTGAGAGCAGCTTCAGATAGGTATCCACCACCGAAACACTGCCGGACAGCTGGTTATAAACATCGTCAATAAAACTGCGCTGGTTAAACAGTGCAATGGACTCGGGCAGTTCCTGCTGTTTGATGGCGCAGGCCGTGGGCAGCAGCATCAAATAGGTATGCTGCTTGCTGTTCTGGGCAAAATTGGCTATCATTTGTTGGTTCTGGGCTGTTATTTCTTCATCCGGCTCCTCCACATTCTTCATCAACATGGTTTCCCCCACCAAAACGCCGTCTATCTCCGCTGCGCCGCCAAAAATTTTAAAGTCGATGGCAAGGTGTTCCAGCAGGGTGTTCAGCGGGAGGTTCTCTTGGGAGAAAGCCTCCATCTGGCCGGAAAATTCCCCGCTTACCAGTGTTTGTAAGTTCAGCTCTATTTCAGCGGCGCCCCCGGCAGTCAGGCGCAGTAATAAAATTCCAGCCACTGTAAAAACAGCGGAAAGAAAAAAGATTGCAGAAATTCTTTTTGCCATAAGGCACCCCCTTCCTTCTTACAGCAGCAGCGCTGTGGAAAGCACCAGTAAAGTGCAGTTGAACAGAGCCATCAGCCATTCGGCCGTATCTGGGAAACGGCGGGCAAAAAGCATCGCCAACCGATCCGGGATACTGGTAAAAAATATGAGTGCAAACAACACTGAGAGATAATTGGTGGATAGGAAATAGCTGGTTTCGTTGGAAAGCATCCTTTGGCCGGGAAAGCCAATTAAGATAGCTAAAAAATCCCCCAGCTGCCAGATGGAGGGGACTATGGGCAGCGACAGGCTAAACAGGAACACCAAAAAGGTAAATGCCGACTGAAGCAGCCCCGGCATATAGCGTATCAACCCAAAGTAGAGGTAGCGCTCGGCCAGAATCATGGCAAACATAAAAACTGCCCACAGCAGCATAATGGGAGATGGCCGCAACCAAAATGCCACTGCCAACACCCCAGCTAAAACGGCAGCCAATTTTTTAGTATCTGCCTGGCGGTACCGCTTTAGCGCACGCACCGATTCGGCCGAGCCGCTGACCACATCCAGCGCCAAGTCGTAGAGGGACATATTGATGCGGGATAGGCATTCCACAAAGCTTTTGGCCTGATAGGGGTAATAGATAATCCGGGGAACCTCCAACCCAAACATGGAGCAGAGACCCCGGGCCATATCGCTATAGGCCGAGATGGTAAAAAAGATGGACATAGCCCCCGAAAACAGCAGCATCCAGGCAGAAAAAAAGGAGTAATCCTCCATTGGGACGGAGGCCATCTCCGAATAGATAGCCACAATACCGGAGGCGATAACCACCTTTTTGGCTAACCCTGTGACAAACCACACCGCCCCCCGGCTGATTAAAGTGGCCGAGGAACGCAGCCCGGCCAGCTGCGGCACAAAACGCTCATAGCGCACCACCGGACCCAGAAACGCCTTGCCAAAAAAGGTTGTAAACACCGCATATTCCCAAAAGGAATAGAACGCCTGGGCCCTGCCCTGGTATAAATCCCACAGATAGCCTATCAGTGTAGCCGTGTAAACAAAGATGCCAATGGAGGCCCCAGGCTGAAAGGAGCTATAAAACAGCACCAAACAAAGTACAGCCACTGCTTTGGCAGCAAACAAGCTGTAAATGGTGCTCCGAGCAGTGCCCTGGTAAAGATACAAAAAGCCAAGAAGCACAAAATCCAGCAAGCAGTTGGCCAATAGAATAAGAAGAGCGGGCACCCCGGCCAGCAGATAGAACAGCCAGGAAAGCACCGCCAGATAAGGGGTGCGGTACCGCTGGGGCACAGCGCGAAACAGCAGAATACCTACGGGTAAAAACAGATAGATAAAGCTGATGCTATCAAATGTCATAGGACCCCTCCGCCTCTGCAAGCTGCTCCACCTGGGCTAAAAATTCATCATAGCCCATGATACAGCCCAGCACCTCGATTAGGGAATTGGTGCTCAGGTGCTCCGGCAGGCCCAGCTGCTTTTTTAAGCGGGCGCGATAAACCGAGCTGTTTTCCCCGCCGGACAGGCCCAGCTGGATAAAATCCTGCTTGGTCACCTTTCGGGCCGGTTCGGCGCTTTCCTCCGCCAGTACACCGGCTTGAGCCAGTGCTTGGAGGATTGCCGAAACCGGTACCCCCTCCACCCCCAATTTCCCCTCAGCCGAGGGCTTGGCCTTGCGCTTTTCCTTCCCCAATATATCGGGGATATAGGCGTTGATAATGCAGCCCTTTGGAATACTCCCCCCCAGATAACGCCGGATTTTAAAACCGGCGTTATCCGAATCGGTGAGGATAATCAGCCCCCGGCGCAGGGCAATTTCCCGGAGCATGGCCAGCCGATCCTTATCCTTAAAGATGCGAAAGCCGCCGGTTTCTATGATTAGCGTGTCCAAAATGGAGGAAAGTTTGGCCTTATCATACCTGCCCTCCACCACCACCGCCTGTTTTAGCTTAATCATCCAGCATCCGCCTCCAACAGCATAAAAATCTCGGTGATGGAGCTCTGGAGGATTATTTTTTCCTCCCCGCCGGAACTTTTTAGTGCATAATCGGCCTGGGCCAACACCTCGAGCGTTTGTTTGAGAAAATGAAGCGACAGCTTACGGCTATCCCGAAAGGCGTTTTTTACTGCAAAATCCCGGCCGCGGTACCCAAAATCCGTTACTACCTGGGGAACATCCACATCGGCAAACTGAGCGGTCTTGGCCCGGTACAGATCCACAAAAGCCATACTGAGTACATGCAATATATTCACTGCCGGTTCCCGGAGGTAGAGCAGAGCCGAAAGGATTTGCATGGCCTTGCCGTAGTCCCGGGCCAGAATGGCTTTGGACAGGCTGAAAACCTCCGCCTCCACAGTGGCGCTAACCAGCTGCAAAATGGCCTGCTCTGTCACTTCGCCAGACTGTGTAAAGGCAATAAGCTTGTCAATCTCATTTTGGACAGCCAGCAATTCGCCTGTTGTCCGGGCAACCAGTAAATCGGCATTCTGGCGGGAAATGGTACAGCCACGGTCGGCACATTGTTTGATAACCAGCTTGGCCAAGTCGGCCGCACTGCGCTCGTCCAGCTCCACAGCAACGCCTATTTTACCCACCAGCTCCAACAGCTTTTTGCACTTTTGGGATTTCTTTGGAAGGAACTCGCTCTGTTTGATAGCCAACAACAGCAGCGTGGTTTCCCCCACTTCCTCCAAAACACCCTTTAACTTATCGAAATCCCCTGCCGAAAGCTGGTCAATCTCCGGGTCATCCAGCAGCACACACCGGCGGTCGGCCATCAAAGGTAGGGTTAAAATACTGTTGTATAACTGTTCAAAGTCTATTTTTTCCCCGTCGATCCGCTCATAATTAAAGGTGGGATCCCCTTTCACAGCCCGGTTGGCTATCAGGGCGCAGTAACGCTCCACCAAAGAGCTATCACTGCCGTATAGCAGGTATACGCCGGAGGGCGGTTCTGACTTCAGCAGCTTATTCAGTTCCTTTTCCCCTGTTAAAACCACCACTTTCCCCTCCTTTACTCACCGGTATACAGCAGCAGCTCGCTGCGCTGGAGCGATGCCTGCCGCAGCTGCAAACCCGGCACATCCTTTACCAACCGAACGCCGCCGCTTGGCGGCAGCAGTACCTGTCTGTTGTCTATTATATCATAAAACGAAAGAAACTTTAATAGCAAAATATCCCCGACAGCAATCTCCAGCCGGTTCTGCGGCTGATAGTCCAGCTGAACACCGGCATACCAGAACACCTGGGCCTGCTGCCCATAGAAAATCTCACCGTCATAGACACTTTCCAGATAGGAGCGCGCACTGCCGGTATCCGGCGCAAACAGATGCCGCACCGGGATGGTTTGTATCAGCTTTGCCACCGCGGCGCTTTCCAGGGGTGTGAAATTATCAATAAATAGAAAATCCACCTCCTGTACCTGGTAGTGGAGCAGTTCGCCCTGCATCTCCTCTGTCTGATTTCCCGCCAGCAGCACAGCCGCGTGGTTGCCATAGAGCAGTGCCATATCGCTGCCCACTGTGACAAGGCGCACCACGCCCCGCAGGGCAAAGTGTTCCAGCAGCAGGGTACTGCACAGCAAAATAACCCCCAGAGCCGCCGCTGTTTTGGCAACATGTGGGGTGCAGCCACGGACAGTCAACCACAAAAGCACACCATATCCGACCAGAATGAGCAGTACGACCGCCCGGCTGGTGATAGTAAAGCAGAATGGAAGATGGGAAAATAGTGAAATTAGCCCCAGGTAACCGCCACCGGCCGCCCCCATCGACAGCCCAAATATTCCCGCCCCCGGAACTGCTGCCAGCACTAGGCAAAGTATATAACCAAGCCCCAGCAACGGTGTCATCAGTGGCAGTAGGAAAAAGCTGCTGATTAACCCGTTCAGCACCACCCGCCGCTCCAAAATATACAGTATCGGCCAGAGAAACAGCTGAGCAGAAACACTACAGGCCAAAACATGGGCAGCAGCCTGCCGATAGCTACCCAGCCAGCCCAATATTGGCTTATCCGCCAGGTAAAAGGCCAATGGGCGCTCATACAGCAAGATACCCAAAGTAGCCAACACCGACAGAATAAATGCCAGGGACAAAGTTGCAAACGGGTTCCAGAAAAGCAGCGTCAATACAGCAAAGCCCAGTGTGTTAAGGCTATCCCCTTTACGGCTTATCAGGTGGCCAAAATACACCACCGAATACATCAGGGCAGCGCGTAGGACGGCATAACCCATCCCGGAGAGCAGCACCGGCACCCAAATTACACCCAGCAGCAGTAGGTTTATTGTGCGCCTTTTAACCAAGTTTGCTGGGAACAATAGCTGAAACAGCTCCACAAAAATACTGATATGCAGCCCTGAAACGGCCAACACATGGTAGATACCCGCATCCCGGGCCTGCTGTTTGAATTCTTCATCCATTGTGTTAATTCCGATAGTTATGGCTCCTATCAAACTGCCGGCCTGGCTCCCCAACAGTGTAATTAGGCGCTCATGCAAGGCATAGCGGCCCTGGGCCAGTGCCGATCGCAGAGGATACCGGCTCTGTTCCAGTGAGATTGGGCTTTGTTCCAAATAGCAGAATAACAGGCGCTTTTCCCCGACGGAATAACGCTCTTTGTCCACAAATGGGCTGTTTAGCTGGGAGGACACTGCCGCTGTGAACTCCTGCCCCGGTTCCAGTGCCTCTGCCTCCCGAGCATAAACCATCATACGGGTTTTGACATTGTACCCATCCGAGTCTTCAATACTGCCGTACACCTCAAACAGGTGCCTGCTGACCCGATCGGTAACTACAGCCGTAATAGTGGCATTGGCGTGGTCGAAGACCGCATAACGCCAGGGAAAATACCAACAGGCCCCCAGCGTGATTGCCACACCCGCCCCACAGGCAAGCAGACTGACACAAATCCTCCGGTAAACTGGTAATTCGGAGCGTGGCGACAGGATAAAAGCCAACACCACAGCGACAGTTAAAAGCAGATATCCTGCGGTTTTTCCACAGTATAAAACGACCGCTGAAGCGATTAGATAAGAAAATCCAATATCAAACAGCGGTCGTTTCATTTTAATTTCTCCCTTTAGAAGGCCTTTCGGTTACTTGAAGAACAGCGGCAGCTCTGCCAGGAAGGTAATATCGGTACGCTGGGCAGCGTCGCCCTCTGCCAAAACGGCAAACTGGCCGGCCACCTGGCCGCCGGATTTTTCCACCAGACTAACCAGAGCGTGCATTGACTCTCCGGTGGAGATTACATCATCCACAATGAGCACCTTTTTACCCTTTAGCTGCTCCATATCACAGCTATCCAGGTACAATGTCTGCACCCGGGCAGTGGTAATGGATTTAACCGATACCGAAACCGGATCCTGCATATAGAGCTTGATACTCTTACGAGCCAGAATATACTTTTTGCCCGACTGGCGGGACATCTCATAGGCCAGCGGGATACCCTTGGATTCCGCTGTAATAATAAGATCAAACTCCCCCGCCCTCTTGAGCAGCTCGGTGGCGGCTGTAACGGTCATTTCCACATCGCCAAACATGACAAAGCCAGCAATGGACAGGTTTTCATTCAAAGGGCAGATGGGCAAATCCCGTTCTAACCCGGCAACCTGCAGTCTGTAAGTTTCCATGATAAAATTCTCCTTCATCGGCACAGCCCCAGCATCTGCCATAGGCTGTGAAAATATCCCTTTTTTCTGCCATCAGCCAGCTGGCCAGGCCAGTTCCCGACCAGCCAGGATATGAAAGTGCAGATGCGGCACCGTTTGGCCGCCATCCTTGCCTATATTGGATACAATGCGAAAACCGTTTTCCAGCCCCTCATTCCTTGCAACCCGGGCAATAACGGTGAAGATATACCCCACCAGTTCGGCCGTTTGTTCATCAATAACCGCGGCAGATTCAATGTGCTGCCGGGGAATAGCCAACAGGTGCACTGGTGCAGCCGGGGCAATATCCCGGAACACCACCACCCGCTCATCCTCATACACCTTGGTGGAGGGAATTTCGCCAGCGGCAATTTTGCAAAACAGACAATCCATAAGAAAACTCTCCTCTCGGCAGAAGCCCCGGCCCATTAGGCCCGGCTCTTCTTGGCATCCAACATCTTTTCCACCATGCTGGGCACCTGCACAAATACCTCGTCAATCTTGAAGATGTCGCTGGCGCCGCCCATTGCACTGTCGGGCCGGCCGCCGCCGCTGCCGCCCAGCAGCGAACAGATCTCCTTAATCAGCTGCCCGGCGTGGATGCCATCCTTTACAGCATCCTTGCCGCAGCTGGCAGCAATGGAGGCCTTGCCATCCAAAATGGTGGAGAACACGGTGACAATATCGGGATGAATATCGCGGAAACGGTCGCTCATCTTGCGCAGCACATCAGGCTTAATGCCATTGAATCCAGCGTAAATCAGCTTGACCGAGCCCACTGTAATGGCTGTGTGCTCCAGGGCTTCGGCCTGAATGGCGGCCACCTTGGCGCCCCACTCCTCAATCTCCTTCTCCTTGCTTTTCAGCTCGGCAGTGAGTGCAGCTACTTTGGCTGGCAGTTCAGCAGGGCTACCCACCTTGAGCAGCTCGCAGGCTTGGTTCATAATGCCCCTCTCCAGGTTCATCAGTTTCAGCACACCCTGGCCGGTTACAGCCTCAATGCGGCGGACACCGGCAGCAATGGAGGATTCCTTGACAATTTTAAACAGGCCAACTTTGGAGGTATTATCCACATGGGTACCGCCGCACAGCTCCACCGAGCGGCCGCCCATACTCACAACCCGAACCACATCGCCATACTTTTCGCCAAACAGGGCCATTGCGCCCTTGCCCTTTGCCTGCTCAATGCTCATATTCTCAGTTACCACCGGCAGAGCAGCAAGAATCATATTGTTTACCAGATATTCCACCAGCTGGATCTCTTCCGCAGTCATAGCATTGAAGTGGGAGAAATCGAACCGGCAGAGGTTTTCATCCACATAGGAACCGGACTGATGCACATGCGTGCCCAAAACCTCCCGCAGGGCGAACTGAAGCATGTGGCAGGCAGAGTGGTTGCGCATAATGGCCCAGCGTCTGCTCTGGTTCACCTCGGCTGTGAGTTCATCCCCAACAGCCAAAACACCGGTTTCCATATCACCTATATGCATAAAGTGGCTGTTCACCGACTTTTTGGTATCCAGCACCTTAAAGGTACATGTTTTGGTGCACAGCACACCGGAGTCACCCACCTGGCCGCCGCCTTCACCATAGAAGCAGGTTTTATCCAGGATGATAACGCCGCTTTCCCCTTCGGTAAGCTCGTCGGCCAGCTGGCCATCCTTGACAATAGCCACAACCTTAGCGCCGCAGGTCAAATCCTGGTAGCCCACAAATTCGGTGTTGCCGGGAATACCGGAGAGAACATCCCCCTCCCAGCCCATATCACCCATAGCGGCACGAGCAGCACGGGCACGCTCCCGCTGATCGTTCATAAACTGGGCAAACTGCTCCTCATCCACCCGCACGCCCCGCTCCTCGGCAATTTCGATGGTGAGATCCAGCGGGAACCCAAAGGTATCATACAGCTTGAACGCCTCGGCGCCCGAGAGAACACTTTCGCCGGACAGTTCCCGGCTGGCAATGCGGTCGATCAACTCGTTGAGCATATTGATGCCCTGATCGATGGTCTTGGCAAAGCGCTCCTCCTCTACCTGGATAATCTTTACAATATAATCCCGGTTTTCCAGCAGTTCCGGGTAAGCAGGCTGGTTTTCCCGAATGACAGTATCTGCCACCTTATACAGGAAGGGCTCATGGATGCCCAGCAGGCGGCCGTGACGGGCAGCCCGGCGCAACAGACGCCGAAGCACATAGCCCCTCCCCTCGTTCTGGGGCACAATGCCATCCCCAATCATAAAGGTGGTGCTGCGGATATGGTCGGTAATAACCCGGAGCGAAACATCGCTTTTCTCGTTGGTCTTATAGGTAATGCCGGCAATATCGCTGACATGCTTCATAATATTGGCGACGGTATCCACCTCAAACAGGTTGTCCACACCCTGCATAACACAGGCCAGACGCTCCAGGCCCATGCCGGTATCAATGTTGGGGTGCTCCAGCGGGGTGTAGGTGCCCTCGCCATCCGAATTAAACTGGGTGAATACCAGGTTCCACACTTCCATAAAGCGGTCACAGTCACAGCCCACGCCGCAGGTGGGCTTGCCGCAGCCGTACTTTTCGCCCCGGTCGTAATAGATCTCAGAACAGGGGCCGCAGGGACCGGAACCAATCTCCCAGAAGTTATCCTCCCTGCCCAGGCGGACAATGTGGGTGGGATCCACCCCAATTTCCTTGGTCCAAATTTCAAAGGCCTGGTCGTCCTCCTCAAAGATGGAAACATACAGGCGTTCGGCGGGAATTTCCAGCACCTTGGTTAAAAACTCCCAGGCCCAGGCAGTGGCCTCATGCTTAAAATAATCGCCAAAGGAGAAGTTGCCCAGCATTTCAAAATAGGTGCCGTGACGCGCTGTTTTGCCTACCCGCTCAATGTCCGGGGTGCGGATGCACTTTTGGCAGGTGGTAACGCGCTTTCTGGGCGGTGTTTTAACCCCCAGGAAGTAGTTTTTCATCGGGGCCATGCCGGAATTGATGAGCAGCAGGCTGTTGTCATCCTTGGGAATTAAGCCAAATGACGGCAGAATCAAATGCCCCTTGCTCTCATAAAATTTTAGAAAACTTGCACGCAGGTCGTTTACGCCTGTCCATTTCATACTTGATAGTCCCTCCTCAGAAAATTGCATGATACAAACAAAAAAGCCTCCGCCCCACTACTGGGACGAAAGCTGTAAAGTAACTTCCGCGGTACCACCCAAATTGCGCTGCTGGCAGCGCCCCTTGCAGGCGATTTAACGCATCGCAGACGCCAGCACTCCTCGTGCCGGTGCTCCGGGACGGCCCTTTGCCCTTTGCTGTACAAAAGCCCTTTCAGCCAGGGGGCCTTTTCTCTACGGCAGCAGCAGGTAAATTCTTCCCATCAAAGCCATTTTTGCTGTATCTGTATTACATCCCAAGTATACGGTTTATCGGGGAAAATGTCAATATTTTATTGATATTTCTTCAAGTTTGTTCTGAAAAGCTGGCCGCAGAACCTCTCTTTTGAGGCCATATCTGAGCAAACCCCCTCTCAGCCAAGGCCGAAAGGGGGTTTGTGAATTTACAGCTCCATACTAACTGATGTGACATCATACCCGCTCTGGGTTATCAGCTCCTGGATGGCAGTTTGGCTCACCCCATTGGAGGAAACAAAGATCCTCCCTTGGGTTTTGGAAATATCCACCTCCTGAATGCCGTTGACAGCCAGCAGCTTTTGCCGCAGCACTGTTTCATCACTGCTGTCTGCCCCTGGTATAACGGTAAAGGCCACATCCACAGTGGCGTTGGTGCGCTCCTTCATTGGTCTATCCATTTTTATCCTACCTTTCCCTGTGCGGCAATGCCATCACAGATTTCCTTAAATACCGGGGCGGCATAGTCGCCGCCGCTTTCCATTCCTTCAGCCAGCACTACAATAGCATATTGCGGGTCGTCCGCCGGATAAAAGCCGCCAAACCAGGCGTGGACAATCTCTTTCCCCTCGGCATCGTAGGTGCCGGTTTGGGCCGACGCTGTTTTGCCGCCAGCGCCCAGTGTTTCCGGCTTGGCCTTCTGGCCGCTGCCTTGCTCCACCACCGATACCATCATCCGCTGCACCTGCAGGGCGGCATATTGGCTTACCACCTGCTTAGGAGCATAGGTGGGGGTATATTCGGATATATTCACCCCATCCTGGGTGTAACCGGCAATTAGCTTAGGGGTAACAGCAGCGCCATCGTTGGCTATGGTGGCCATCAGCTGGGCCACTTGGAGAGGTGTAGCAGTTAGATACCCCTGCCCAAAGCCAAAATTGGCTGTTTGGCCGGGGATTGCCAGCTCCTCATAGGTGGGCAGCCGGCCAGCCGAAGCAACAATACCATCTGCCAGTTCCAACGGACTGCCAAAGCCGATAACCGATGCCTTATAGGCCACCGATTCCCCGCCTGTTTTCATAATAAGCGAAACGAAGTAGGGGTTACAGGATTTTTCCAACGCCTGGGTCATATTTACCAGCCCATGTCCCGCCAGGTTGTGACAGCGAAAGATGGTATCGCCAACCTGCACATAGCCTGGGCAGTCGTTGGTGTGGGATATATACCCCTGCTCAATCGCCGTGGCGGCCACCAGCACCTTGAAGGTGGAGCCAACACTGTACGGCCACAATGCCCGGTTAATCATTGGGGAGCTTTCATCCTCCAAATAGTCTGCCACCTTTCCCGGGTCATAGGTGGGCAGGCTGGCCATTGCCCGAATCTCCCCGGTGTGTACATCCAGCACCACCACCGCCCCTCTTTCAAAATACCGGGCGGCGGCCTGCTCGGCAATGCGCTGAATATCGCTGTCAATGGTGGTAACCACGCCGCCCTTTTCGCCATAGTGGTCGCTCACCTTTTCCGGCGCGGCTGTGTCCAGTGCCTGGCCCAATGTATCGGTGACATAGCGCACACTAAGGCTGCCGCCGCAGCGCTTGAGGTAGTCGTTACAGGCCAGCTCGATGCCGGCCACTCCATTGCCCTCTGCATCCAGATAGCCCACCAGATGCACAGCCAGCTGCTCTGCACCGGCGCGCACCTGCACCGGGAACACATCCACCCCCTTTGCAAAAATCTGCGGCTGCTCAACCTCAATGACAAAGGGGCGCTGGGCGGCCAAGCAGCGGGTGGCATATTCCTTTTGCCCCTCCTCCAGGGCATAATATAGCGCTCCTGCCGCCTGGGCAGAAGGGGCAACCGCCGCCTTGTATCGGGTTTCGGTGGCCACCATCGGCTTCATATTACAGTCGTAAATCATGCCCCGGCTACGGTCCACCTCCAGCAGATAACTGCTTTGGCTGCCGGCTGCCGCCGCGTAATAGGCCGAACGGGATAGTACAAACACCCGCAGCACCAGCACCATAAACAGGAACATCAGGCAGGCAAACACCCCTGTGCTGCGTCTTTCCAAACTGCATCCACCTCCATTTCTTTTCACAATAGTATGGACAGGCAGACTAAGGGTTATGCCGCTATAAACCAAAAAGGGGTTCCCAGCTCTATCGTCTGGGAACCCCTTTCTCTTCTATTCTTCGTCTGGATCTTCCTCCAAAGAGGATTTTACTTCGTGCTGGCCAATGGTGACATAGATGACATCCTTCACCCGGTCCACCGTTTGCCCCTCCGGCACGCTGGTGCTGCCCACAATGCCCTCCGGATACTCGGTGGATTCGATGACAATATACCGAATACCCATTTCAGTTAAGGTGGTGAAGGCAAAGTCAATCCGGCTTCCCACAATATTGGGCATAGGTACATTTTGAGCGCCCTTGCTGACAGTGAGGATAATGGTGCCCCGGTTTATCATTTTAACACCGGCTTCCGGCCCTTGATGGATGACAATACCCTCCGGAGTATTATCATCATAAGTATAGCGGACACTGAACTGGAACTGCTCGTTCCATTCCTCGTTGGCAACAATCGTATCAATATGCCGGCCCTCCAGCGAGGGGACATAGTTGGGCTCAGGGAACTGGATATACTGCTCCTTCTCCTGGCCAAACATTGCGCCCCAGTTCAAACTGGTGCCATCAATCATCCCACTGCACAACACAGCCAAACCCGCACAGCCCAACAGAAACAGCATGGCCAGCAGCGCCATCCAGCCCCGGGAATGTGTTTGGCCTGGTTCCTCCTCCCGGTCGGGCAGTACTTTCGTCCCATTCTCCATTTTTTTGCCAATTACCCGGGTTTCTCCATCCAAAATTAGCGCCTCGTTGGCCCGGATGGAAAATACCGAGGTATCCCCCTGCTGGGACTGGAGGATACCGGCAGAAAATTCTTCGATACTTTGAATCCGGCGTTCTTCCTCCACATTCAGGGCATGTTCCACGGTGGTGCGGATATTGCCAGGAATTGTCCGGCCGGCACTGTAGTTCCAGGCCAACCCGCTGCCGGTGCGGTCCAAAGCGTTTGGCAGATAGCTGCCGGTGAGCATATAGTAGGCCACTGCGCCAATGGAATAGACATCGGTCCAGCTGCCCTGCCACTGATTGGCCGTATACTGCTCCGGCGCCGAAAAACCAGGATATAACTCCGCCTCAATTCCGCTGCCCAATGTGCGCAACGACAGGGTAGCAAAGCCGATAAGGCGGATATTTGATGTATCATCCACCAAAATATTGCCGGGACAGATACCACCATGAATCAGCCCCATCCGATGCAGCGGCGCCAGTGCAGAACAGAGCTGCAGTATAATCTTTTTGGCCTCAATCACTGATAAAGCACCATTTTCCCGGACATAGCGCTCCAAAGTAGGCAGATCATACAGGTCGGTTACCGCATAAGCTGTCGCTTCTGCCAGAAAAATTTCCTGCACCTTGGTCAAGCCGCTGGTTTCACATTCGGCCACAGCTTTGTACATGTCTGTAAAATCAAACATCAACGATTTATAGGGCAGCAGCTTTTCTTCTGCCACTATAACGCTGCCATCCTCCCCCCTGCTGCACAAGCCCCTGGGGAAATACTCATGCACTTCTACCCGGTTATTCTGCTGTATATCATAGGCAATATAGCAGATGCTCTCCGCTGTGCCGGACACCGCCCGGCCAAGCTGGTAGCGCTCCGATAGTACAGTGCCAATGGGCCTGGCCCGGAGCAGGGTATTCTCTGCCGCTGCGGCATCCCGCTCCCCCTGACAGTGCGGGCATCTGTTACTTTCACTTATATTCAGGCAATAGGGGCATCTCTGCTGAGACATACATGCCCTCCTTTTATCAATAAATTGCAGCCATCCAGCCCAGGCCCACACCGGCCAAGTGCCGGTTATTCTCACAACTACCAACGGCCTGCTTTGCTGGCAGGAAAATACTGCTGGGAAAAGGCCCCGGCAGCAAAAGCGTTCAGTCTGTTTTTTATGATACTATATTTCGACGCACGGTGCAACTGTTTTAACAGTTTATGCCCCTTTCCTGGCCAAAATGCCGCCGGAAAACTGAGAACAAAAATAAACAGCTGCCTCCCAAACAGGAAGCAGCTGATAAAAAGATTGAAGATTAGTTGGCAGAAGTCACTGGCTTTTTGCTAAACATAACCATGAGCACCACCAGCGCGGCGCAGAACAGGCCAACATCCAAATACCAGGCGGGAATATAGCTGCCCTGGCTGTCAAAGATAGCGGCGGCTATGGGAGACCCGATGGCTGTACCCACCGAATTTGCCACATTGACAATACCGTAGATACTGCCGTAATCCCTGCTGCCAAACAAATAGGTAGTAATAATGGGATAGGCCACAGTGGTAATGGCACACCCCACAGCAAACAGCACCAGGAATACGCCTATAAACTGGACGCCCGACTCGGCAAGGGAGAGCAGGCCAATGCCAAAAATGCCACAAAGCATACAGATAACGGTGGAGCGCTTGACACCCAGTTTATCATACATGCTGCCAACCGCCAGCTTACCCAACGCCATCAGCCCCAGGCTGGCCGAGCTAACCAGGGCCGAAACCTCATAGCTGTACCCAATATCGCTGATGTAGGAGGCCAGCTGCTGTACCACCGAAACACAGGCCCCGGTAATCATAACAACCGAGAGCAGCAGCATCCAAAAGCGCAGATCGCCTTTTGCCTCACTCAAGGTCATTCCGGTGGCCTCCGCTTCGTTTTCTCCCACTGCTGCCGGGCTGCCGCCATAGGGCGTTAGGCCCATATCCTCCGGATTAACCCGAATGAGCAGGAAAATACAGGGCACAATGGCCGCAAACATGACGCCACCCATAATTAAATAGGTCATTCTCCAGCCAACACGCCCCATCAGCGTGCTGATAATGGGGTTAAGGATGACTCCTCCTACACCGCTGCCCATAAATACAATGCCCATAGCCAAGCCTTTTTTTGCGCTGAACCAGTTGTTGATGAGCATGGAACAGGGCACCTGAGCTATCAGGGCTAAAAACATACCCACCAGCAATGAAATGCCATAAAATACAGCTGGGGTGCTGGCAATGGAATAGAGCGCATAGCTGACACTAATGCCCACAGCAGCAACCATCATAATTTTTTTCATATTTTTCTGGTTGGCGCCGCCAAAAATTTTACCAGAAAAGAAGGAAACCGCCATCATAGCAATGGAAGTCATCGTGGAGTTCATGGAAAATGCCTGACGGCTCATTCCTAAATCCTCAGTAACCGGCTTTACAAACAGGCCCAGGCAGTTCATAACCAGACAGAGAGCAAAACACATAATCACAAAACAGGAGGCAACAATAACCCACCCATAATGAATCCCTTTTTTCTCGTTTGACATGTAATCCCCTTCCTTTGCACCATCTGCCCCCTGGAACAAACCAACTGGTTCATCAATTGTTCCTTGCGGATTGGACAAATCATGCAGCTTGTCTCATTTTATTTCAAAATGAATCATAGCACTTTGGAAAAAAGATTTCAACAGTCCCTACCAATTGTCCCTTACCTTTTTTATTTAATCTTCCACAAAGCGGATGCTAATCTCCCCTGTAGAAAGGCGCTGCCTTCCCGCAGCAGTGCGGACAATCAGCGCTGCTTCATCGTCTATTTCCTCCGCCAAGGCAGGGAACGCTTCTCCCCCCGCAGGGTGAACCATCACCTGCCGCCCCAATACACAGCTCCATCTCCGATAGTCCGGCAAAAAGGTACGCTGTTCCAGTCGGTCGGCCAATTCCTCCGTTATTTTTCGGGTGATGCAGCCAACTAAATCACTGCGCATTACACCATCCGGCAGATAATCTGCCAAAGTAGCAGCCGTTCTGGCTACATCTGGCGGCAATAGAGCGAGCTGGGTGCGAAAATTGATACCAATCCCAATAACAGCTCCATGAACACCACTCTGCCCTGCCACCGCTTCGGTTAAAATACCACAGAGCTTTTTACCCTCCAAATAAATATCGTTAATCCACTTGATTTGGGTTTGTACACCGGTAACCTGCTGGATGGCTTCCACTACCAACACCGAAACCGCCGCTGTAATCTGGCTGGCATGCTGCAAAATCCGCTGGTCGGTGAGCAAAATGCTCATATAAATACCTGTACCGCTTGGTGAGGCAAACTGCCGCCCCAGCCGGCCCCGCCCCGCAGTCTGGGAATCGGCCAATACCAGCAAAGGCCCTCGTTGGCCCTGGGACAGCAACTGTTTCGCCACATCATTGGTAGAAGAAGTTGTATCAAACAAATATACCGGCACTCCGGTGAGGTCGGTTAGCCCCTGATACCGATATTTATCCTGGTTGTTCTCCCGTTTATTGACCGGACAAAGCTCTTTCTGCATCTATTCTCTCCTTGTTCTTTTTTAAAACTGAGTATAGCAACCCTGTTGCGTGCTGTCAATGAAAAACGGTCTGCCCTATGGGCAGAAGCTGTAAAAACCCGGTAGTATTTTGTGCAAAATCTTCATTTTAATGATTTTAAAACAATATTTTTTGTGTGATTGTGTAAATTATAAAATAGGTGTTGCAATTTTAAAAACAGCGTGATATAATAACATTCGTTGGCTGGGTATGGCGCAGATTGGTAGCGCGCTACCTTGGGGTGGTAGAGGCCGTGGGTTCGAATCCCGCTACTCAGACCATGCGGAGTGTCTTTATAGGGCACTCCGCATTATTTTTGATCCAAGCTATAGAAAAAAGAAACCAGGGAGAATATTCTCCCTGGTTTTTGTTTTAGAAAATGGTGTGCTTTGCTTGTTTCTTTAAGTCCTCCCGGACTGCTTCAGCCAGCAGTTCGATGGGGCAGCCATATAAGTCCGCCATCTTTACTGCTGTTTCAAAGCTGGGGCTGCGTTCCCCCTCCTCATAGGACTGCAAGGTGCGCAGCCCAATATCCAGCAGCTCTGCCGCTTTCTCCTGCGAATATCCCGCCTCTTTCCTCAGCCTCCTGTAGATGGTTTCATGCCGGTTACCTGGTTTTTTTTTGATTGTCCATGTAAAACAACTCCTTTAATTGTAGTCAGACTTTGTCTGCTTAAAGAAATTGTATAACATTTTTCCTATCAAGCCAATGTGAGCAGGAACTGCCGGAACAGCGCAGAAAAACAGTCCCCTCTCAGCAGTTTTTGGGGATAGTTGTTTATCCAGTAGCATATATCCTCAAATTCCTTTAGAAGAACCAGACCAAACTGAACCAACTGTTCTAATAGAATTGGCAGAATTGATTTGTAGTGTTTTCTTGAGCCCTTATCGATGAAATCTACTCCTCCATATTTAGCAGAATAACCTCAAGAAAAGGATTTATATATACTTTGCTTATTATTTCTTTATCTTTTGTAGGGGTCATATGGTTTTAATCCTATCCTCTATTTTATCTCATAAAATTTCTTAAAACTGCGGCCCTTTTCCCGGTATTCATGACATATTTATTTGTATCCATATTTTTTACAGCCCGCAAAATCTTGTTGTTATAAATAATAAAATCTGATATAATTAGGGAAAAGCTCACTCCCCTTTTATTGGGATTGAAAAATAATCACATCAGAATACTTGATTATATATAGTAATAAAGGAGGGTTTAAATATGAATATTTCAGCAAAAACCATTCGCCTTGTCTGCTCATTTACACAACTATTTCTCTGCTTTGTTCTAATAGGGATCATTCTACACCGAATTCATTCTGAGCTAAACTAATCCTTCGCCGCCCTATATGGGCGGCTTTTTATATCCCAAATCAGGTAGAAACTATGTCTGACCAGCGTTCAAAACACAACACCTTTGTATTTGTTGACAGTGAATTGGATGAGCGTACACGCCGCTTTGTGCTGGGGCATAAATTGGGCACCACCTCTACCACCGGGGGCAGTGGAGCGGTATACGCTGCTGGCTCCAGGGCGGCAGGAAACCGAAGCAGGAGCGTCCGGGGGGAACCTGGACGCCCCTTTCTCCTTGCCAATCTTATCAAAACTCACCACCCGCAAAGCGGGCAGTGGTACTGCCTGCGGCAGCTGTGCGTTTTCTCAGCAGACCTCCGCTGGTGGCTTGTACATCGGGCGCAGCCACACCAATTGCCGGGGGCTTGGGGTCTTTGACCACCACCCAGTTGCGCTGGGTATAGATAGCTTCAGATTGCTAAAATCCAGTTAATGGGATGCGCTCCCTTTTTGAGTGAAAGTGCCCTTGACGAACGCTATATTGGCAAAAGCGATGAACATTATTATGATGCGTCTGCTGACACAATCGAAACGCTGCCCCTTACAGTTCCCAAAGTACCGT
>CAOKWH010000002.1 GCA_948473085.1 uncultured Clostridia bacterium | reverse complement strand
CTATCGATGGTGCCTTCTTTATTTTTATTATACACGCTTTGGGCCTTAAAGTCAAATACTCTTACTATAAGCAAAAGTTTTATTCTATTGTCAAATTAAGATTAGTAAAAAGCTCCATTTTATAAATCAAACCGCCCTTAGCTAAATCAAAAGCCAGGGGCGGTTTGGTTTTGTTCAAAGCCTTAGGGGCAAAAACTATGCCTTTCCAGCACAGCCCAGTACATCCACAATTTTATGCCGTACCATCTCTTTAATGGCGGTGCGGGCAGGGGTCAGATACTGGCGGGGGTCAAAGTCGGCCGGATGCTCCTGCAGGTGCTTGCGCACGGCGGCAGTCATAGCCAGACGCAGGTCGGAATCAATATTGATTTTGCATACAGCCATACCAGCGGCTTGACGCAGCAGCTCCTCCGGCACGCCAATGGCGCCGGGCATAGCACCGCCATAGCGGTTCACCTCTGCCACAAACTCCTGGGGTACCGACGAAGCACCGTGCAGTACAATGGGGAATCCCGGCAGCCGGCGGCCAATATCCTCCAAAATATCAAACCGCAGCATCGGCTTGGTGCCAGGCTTAAATTTGAACGCCCCATGGCTGGTGCCGATGGCAATGGCCAAAGAATCCACACCGGTGCGGCTTACAAACTCCTCCACCTCTTCCGGGCGGGTGAACATGGCATCGCCGCTGCTGACCTTTACATCATCCTCAATACCAGCCAGTGTACCCAGTTCGCCCTCCACCACAACGCCGTGGGCGTGGGCATACTCCACTACCTTTTTGGTCAGGGCAATGTTCTCCTCAAAGCTGTACTTGGAGCCGTCAATCATCACCGAGCTAAAGCCGCCGTCCACACAGGCCTTGCAGATATCAAAGTCGGCGCCATGGTCCAGGTGCAGGGCAATGGGCAGGTCGGTATCGGCAATGGCGGCCTCCACCAACTTAATCAGATAGACATGCTTGGCATACTTCCGGGCGCCAGCCGATACCTGCAAAATCAGCGGGGCGCGCTCCTCCATTGCAGCCTCGGTAATGCCCTGGATAATCTCCATGTTGTTCACATTAAAAGCGCCCACGGCATAGCCGCCCTCATAGGCCTTTTTGAACATCTCGGCAGTTGTTACAAGTGGCATAATTCTCTTCTCCTCTCGTGGCGGGGCAGAACCCCTTTTCTCTATTCTACCAAGGCTACCCCCGCTTTTCAACCAAAAATTAGGGAAGTCAGCGGCTTACTACATCCTGGCCCCAGCCACTGCGATAGCGCTGCTCAATTTGTCCAGCGGCAGCGGGGTTGTTGGTCATGCAAAAAAGGTGCCAGGGGCCGGCAGTAAGCTTAAAATCCAGCAGCGAAAAACCACAGCGCCGATAAAAACCGATGCGGTGCTCCATCAGCTGCCGCTCCTGTTCATCCTGGGCAAAGGCCGGGTCCTCCACCTCAAAGTAGAGGGTGGCATGGGGATAATCCCGGCAAAATTTTTGCAGGATTGCCGCGCCAATGCCATGCCCGCGCACCCGCTGTTCGGTGGCCAGGTACATAATGCGAAGCATCCCCTGGCCATCCGGCAGCCCATGCACCAGATAGCCGCACCGGCGCCCACCGGAAAAGACAGTGATGGCTATGGCCTTCCGGGTGACAATTTCCGCCAGGGCATAGGCATATCCCTTGAGTTCATAGGCATGAAAATCCCGGACAATGTCCCTGCATAGCGCCAAGGCTCCGGGCAGCCTCATCCGTTTAAAGGTCAGTTCCATCCGTTTTATCCCCCTTCTCCCTTGAGTGTACCATATTTCCCAGGTAAAAACCACCCGCTATGCACAAATAAAAGCGGTACATACCCGGCTTTTAGTCCATACGGATGTTCTGTTCCTCCACAGCATCCAGCACAACCTCCCCGGTTTCCCGGGTGCGCCTCATATCAATAATACGCTGGTTCCGGCTGCCCTTGTAGGTCAGGGTCAAATCCCGTTGGGCCAGCACAAAGCGGCCGTCCACCAGGGTGTCCACCTCCTGGAGCAGTGCCAGCGCTGCCGGGGAGCCCTGTTTTAGCAGCTCCTCATAGGTGTAGCCGGTGTAGAGCATCACATCCTTGCCCAGGGCATGCACCTCCCGGCAAAGGGGGATCAGTTCCTCTGCCTGCAGCACCGGTTCCCCGCCGGACAGGGTAATGCCCTTGAGAAGCGGATTCCTTTTAAACTCCTCCAGCACCTTTTCCCCGCTCACCAGATAGCCGCCATCCATCGCATGGCTCTCCGGGTTGTGGCAGCCGGGGCAGGCATGGGGGCAGCCCTGTGTAAACAGTACAAAGCGCAGGCCGGGGCCATCCACAATGGATTCCCGCACCACGCCGCAAATTCGTATCAAATTACATCCTCCTTTTATCGCTTCAGCGTATCCTGGTACCACTGGTAGGTGGGTGTTATCCCCTCCTCCTGCTCGAACCGCTCCTCCAAGATCCCGCAAAAATACCACTCCAACAGGGTTTTAAAATCCGGCAGGGCCGCCCGTCCATGCAGCAGCCCATCCTCCCCCAAATATCGCTCCTCCCAGTCAAACTCCTCGTGGTCGAACCAGACCAGGGTCCAGGTTTCCTTCCTATCCCGGTTCACCTCATCCTCCGGCCTGGACAGGTCGATACACAGCGGCCCCCAACCAGCGCCCCAGTCGCCAATGGGTATCAAATTTTGAAAGCAATCCTCCGGCAGCTCGCAAAACTCCCGGATTTCCTGTAAAATTTCCGTACGCCTGGCAATATCCTTCATTTCTCTGGGGCTATCCAGCATTAGCCAAAGGGCGTCGAGGTCCTCATCCTGTTCGATGATGGAACAAATATCGCCCTCCTTTTGCGGAAGCAAAAAGGAAGTTAAAAACGCCTTGTAGAGCGAAGGCAGTGTTATCTGGCGTTCCCGCTCAAATGCTGCAATTTCCTGGGCAGAAATGTTGGAACGCGCCAGAACCTGCTCCCGGAACCATCCGCGTTGCTGCAATTTTTGAAAAGCCCGCTCTATAAATGCTCTCTCTTCCTGCGGCGACATTTTTATCCCCTCCTATTTATGGCAAAGGGGGAGGGCTTGTTTTGCCTTCCCCCTTCCTGTTCTGTTTAGATATGTTCCAGGCTGCCGGATACCGAATGCTTAACCCGGTCGGACTCCTCGGCCCGCTTGCCGTTGTTAAAGCGGTCCAGTGTGCCCACTAGATAGCCGGTAATACGCCGGATACGCTCAAACTTGATACCCTCGCCAATCATCATTTCCTTTTCGCTCATGGTAAAAGAACCTCCTTATCAAACAGCGGCAGGCTGCCGCTTCTGTGTGGTTGTTATAGGCTGTTGGGCCGGCGGTCGGCCTCCTCAGCGGCGTCGCCGTGGTAGCCCAAAGTGTCGGCGTTCAGGTTGCGGTACAGCCCCAGCTTATGCAGCCGTTCCAGGCTGACCCCTTCGCCGTCCCGGCGGCCGCATCGGGGGCAGACCTCGTCAATAATGCCGGTGTAGCCACACACCGGGTCCCGATCCACCGGATGGTTGATGGAACCATAGCCGATGCCGCACTCCTTCATATAGCGGATAACCGATTCAAAGGCCTCCAAATTCTTCAGCGGGTCGCCGTCCATCTCAATATAGGTGATATGCCCGCCGTTGGTTAAGGCATGGTAGGGCGCCTCCAGCCGGATTTTATCAAAAGCATTGATTTCATGGTACACCGGCACATGGAAGGAATTGGTATAGTAATCCCGGTCGGTAACGCCGGGGATAGTGCCGAATTTCTTCCGATCCATCCGGACAAAGCGGCCGGACAGCCCTTCGGCCGGGGTGGCAATCAGCGAGAAGTTCAGGCCGGTTTTCTTACTCTCCTCATCCATGCGCTGGCGGATGTAGCCCACAATTTCCAGCCCCAGGTTCTGCGCCTCGGCGCTCTCGCCATGGTGCTTGCCAATCAGCGCCTTGAGGCACTCGGCCAGGCCGATAAAGCCAATAGTCAGGGTGCCGTGGCCCAGCACCTTCTCCACGCTGTCGTCCGGGCCCAGGGCCTCGGAATCCAGCCAAACCCCCTGTCCCATCAGGAAGGGGTAGTTGCGCACCTTTTTGGCCGCCTGGATTTTAAAGCGCTCGGTGAGCTGTTCGATACAGAGATCCACCTTGCGCTCCAAATCCTCAAAGAACCACTCCACATTGCCATGGGCGTTGATGGCAATCCGGGGCAGGTTGATGGAGGTGAAGCTCAGGTTACCCCGGCCGCAGGTAATCTCCCGGCTGGGGTCGTAATGGTTGGCCATAACCCGGGTGCGGCAGCCCATATAGGCCACCTCGGTGTTGTAATCCCCGGGCTTATAATAGGGCAGGTTAAACGGGGCGTCAATAAACGAGAAGTTGGGGAACAGCCGCTTGGCCGAAACCTTGCAGGCCAGCTTGAACAAATCGTAGTTGGGCTCCCCCTCCTTGTAGTTCAGCCCCTCCTTCACCTTGAAGATGTGGATGGGGAAGATGGGGGTTTCACCGTTGCCCAGGCCGGCATCCTCCGCCAACAGGATGTTTTTTATCACCATCCGGCCCTCCGGGGAGGTATCGGTGCCATAGTTGATGGAGCTGAATGGCACCTGGGCCCCTGCCCGGGAGTGCATGGTGTTCAGGTTGTGTACCAGTGCCTCCATGGCCTGGTAGGTGGCCCGCTCGGTTTCCCGCTCGGCATACTTGATGGCAAGCTGCTGGAGGCGTTCGGCCTCTTCCCCCACCAGCTCGGCCAGATAGGGGCGTTCCAGCGCGCAGTATTCCCCGCTGTTTTCCAGCAGCGGCTTTTTGCCGGTTTCGGCATAAATCCGGGCCTTTATCTCCTTAAAGCGCTCCTCCATGTCCACCTTGTCCAGCAGGATTTCGGCAGCTTTGGCCAGGTTTTTGGTATACAGCCGGGCGTAGGTTTTGGCTACGCCCACCGCCATGCCATAGTCAAAGTTGGGGATGCTCTGGCCGCCGTGCTGGTCGTTCTGGTTGGACTGGATGGCAATACAGGCCAGGGCGGAATAGCTCTGGATATCGTTGGGCTCCCGCAGGAAGCCGTGGCCGGTGGAAAAGCCATCCTGGAACAGCTTGACAATATCAATCTGGCAGCAGGTGGTGGTCAGGGTTAAAAAGTCCAGGTCGTGGATGTGAATATCCCCCTCCCGGTGCGCCTTGGAGTGCCGGGGGTTAAGCACATACATCTCATAGAACTGCTTGGCGCTCTCCGAACCATACTTGAGCATGGTGCCCATGGCCGTATCGCCGTCAATATTGGCATTCTCCCGCTTGACATCGTTGTCCACGGCGTCCTTAAAGGTCAAATCCTCCAATGTTTTCATCAGGCGGGTGTTCATCTCCCGCACCCGGGTGCGCTCGGCCCGGTAGAGGATGTACTCCTTGGCCGTGCGGGCGTGGCCATGCTCAATCAGGGTGTGTTCCACCGCATCCTGTACCTGCTCCACCGTAGGCACAATGCCGGGGTGGGCTTGTTCCACATGGGCCTCGGCCTTTTCGGCCAGGTCCTTGGCCATTTCATAGTTGTTTCCGCCCAGCACCTGGGCCGCTTTAAAGATGGCTTCGGCTATCTTGCTGCGGTCAAATTCCACCTCCCGGCCGTCCCGTTTGATGATTTTGGTGAGCATGGCATCTTTCTCCTATTCTTCTGCAAAATTTATATTTTTTCTATATATTCTGCTCCATTACACAAATGTCCACAATATATAGGTATTCGTCTTTATTTAGTATACCACATCTGCTACCTGTGTCAATGCTCCCTTGTCACAGTTTTTGGCGGGGGCAATTTCAGTATTACCAAAAATACAAAACGGCAAAATAGTTTTGCACACAAAATTCCACACTTTCCACCGAGTTATAAACAGAAAGAATAAAAAGAATTTTTAATAATACAGTTTGTATAGTGTTTTTCGGGCTATAGCAAAAAAAGCGAAATTGTCCAGTGGTAAATCGCACAAAAAAGAGGGAATCAGCCTGGAAAGAAAAAAATTTTGTTCGACCTGTTTTCCTCTTTTTCCCTGCCCTATTGGATGGAGGAAATTCCATATCCTGTATGCCCTGCCACCCTGCATTGCAAGCCCTTATATGGGCATAGCAAGAAAGAGCAGATACAAACAAGTATCTGCTCTTTCTTGCTGTTGTCTATATGGCCTCTATTGGCAATACATCTTCTAATTTCCTGCGAAAACGGCCTTCTATCAGCTGGTAATAGTTGTGAAGGAGAAGGTAGAATAAAAATAATATAGCCGAATAGGCCGACTGCACAAAGACAAGTTCCGCAATAACCGATATTGCATGGAAAGACAGACTGGTTTGCAGCCGTTCCTTTACTTTCAGCCTGCTCTCCTGTTCTGCCTGCTTTAGATCCAGCAGTTCCTGCTCCAATTGATCCTCGCCCCCGCTCCCCAGGGCTTCTACCGCCTTATCAATATGCCAGGAGGCAGAAACCAGGTCGCTGCAATAGGAAACCCAGGTAATACTTATCATGCCACTAAGCAGGTGGATATATGGAAAAGGCTTCATCTTCGGAACCAAGCCAAACTCATAGATACCTATGAGCACAAAACCAAGCATGGACCCCAAAAAAGCCAGTGCAATCAACAGCATGGAATCCTTTCTTAGCATATCAATTATTTCCAGACGCTCCTGATTCATAAATACACCCCCTACGCTTTATAGTTTATAAAAACTGCCGAAACACCTCCGCAAATATAAATACGGACAAATATTTCAGCAGTTTTTACTATTATATCAATTAGCTAAACTTAGTAATCTTATGCTATCTACTATTAAACCCAAGATGCGGTTTCATAAATTGTTACTTGCTTTGTTTGACCTCCTCTTAGTGTATAGGTTACTACATGTTTATAGTATACAGAAGTAGAGGTAGAAATCTTTTCATTTTTATATGTCAGCTTTTTATATTCCATATCGCCGCCATCTGGGGCATACTTTTCAATCGCAGTCTGAAGCCCACTAAATAACAACTCCAAATCTCTTCGGGCAAAGTCGGAATATGTGGCTCCAAATGTTGGTGCAACAATTTTTATCAACCGCTCCATAGTCTTATCCGCAGCATACGCATCCAAAGATACATTGCCGCTTGTGCTCCCTACATAAGCCTTATAATCACTACTGGAAGACCCTGCCGGAGGGTTTGGGGTATAATAGGGAATATATTGACCATGAGGCGCTACATCTTTCCGCTCTTCAGACTGAATACCGGGGGCCACCTCTTTCTCTAATGCGGCAGCAGGTGCGGCGCAGTTCATCGACACAAGTATGGCACAAAGAACAAATGCAAACAACTTCATCATTTTTTCTTTCATTGTAATACCTCCTTTGGTTCTGTCGATAAGCTATGTTGGGTATCCACTTACAATATACCACTTTTATACAATGGAAACAATTAGCAAAATAACCATATTTATATGCGATTTTTTGCGCTAAATCGCTGAATTGTTCGGAACTTTAACAAAGAAACGCCGCCCCATCTCCGGGGACGGCGCTTTTTTACTGCTTCTGCACATATTTAAAATAGATGGCCCCGCTGCCGCTGTACAGCCACACCTCTTTCAGGCTGCTGTCCACAGCGTAGTAGCTGGCGCCGCTGTACAGCGGATACACAACGCCGCTGTCCGCCAGCAGCTGCTCAGCCAGGCGGATATCCCGGGCCAGGCGGGCGGTATTGCTCTCCTGCCGGGCAGCCGCCAGTGCCTGGGCATATTCCTCCGACTGCCAGCCGGTGTTGTACCGGTCCTCCTCCGGGGCAAAATCCCCCAGCAGTTCCAGCGGGTTTTCCCCGCTCTTAATGGGAATCAGGGCAATATCATACTCCCCGGCGGCCACCCGCTGCATCAACTCCTGCTGCTCCAGCGGCATCAGGTTGATACTGGCGCTCAGGGTGTTCTGCCAGCAGCCCTGGACCATGCCGCCGGCCCGGCGCTCGGTTAAGGTATCCGGGGCTATCAGCTCGGTAAACGGCAGCTTCTGGGCCCCCTCGCTGTCCAGGGCTCCCCGGAAGGTGCCGCGGGGGTCGGGCAGGGACAGGGCAGAAAGCGCCCCTGCCTGCTCCCGGTAAGGCCGGGTGTGCAGCATAGCCGAAGGCGGAATAATATTCTGTGTAATCTGCCGCGCCCCATCCAAAGGGGCCTCCTGCACAGCCTGCCGGTCGATGGCAGCACAGAGTGCCAGGCGGATATCCTCATTCCCCAGCAGGCTGCGCTGGGTATTGAACAGCAGCAGGTAGGTGGTGTCCTCCACCCCAATCAGCCGGGCATTCTTGGGTACTTCCTCCCCTTCCCGCAGCCTTAAAACACAGTTTTCCCCGGCTGCAAAGGCCGCCGCCGGGTCGGGGCTGTTCAGGGCAATGTTGACGCCGTACAGCTGTGTCCCCCGCTCCGAGGCGTAGTGGGGGTTCTGGCGCAGGCGCAGCTGCTTGCCGCTTTCCATCATGCTCACCACAAAGGGGCCGTTATAAAGCGTTGTATCCATGCCCAGGCCGTATTTGCCGCGCTGCTCCTGGAAAAAGCTCTGCTTACAGGGGGCGCAGTACCATTTGGCCAGCACCGAAAGCACGCTGCTGTCTCGCTGCTCCAACTCCACAATCAGCGTATATTCCCCGGCGGCGCGCACCCCCAGGGAACGGCTATCCAGCTCCCCGGCCAGGATGCTCCGGGCATTGCGCAGCGAGGAGAGGTTTTCGGCATAGGGGGAGGTGCTCTCCCGCTCGAACAGCCGTTTCAGGGCAAATTCAAAGTCGCCGGCTGTAACACTGCTGCCATCCGACCATCGGGCGTCCTCCCGCAAAGTAAAGGTATAGGTGCGCCCATCCGGGGAGAGGGTATAGCTTTCGGCCACACCGGGATGCAGCTGCCCCTCGGGGTCCTCCACCAGCAGCGGCTCAAATACATTGGCCGCCACCAAAATGGAGGTGCTGTTCTGGGCAAACTGGGGGTCAAAGGTACCCACCCCGCCGGACACCGCCAGGTTGAGGATGAGCACATCGCTGCCACAGCCGGAAAACACCCCGATGCAAAGCAGCGAGGCCAGCAGTAAAAAGTATCGTAAACCCTTTGAATAACCCATATTTCCCATTCCCACAGTTGGTGAACAAACTACAAAAAAGGGGAGAGGCTCCCCCGCTTTTCCCTAAGATTCTACCATGTTTTCTGTAGGGAGGGCAAGGGGGAAATTCCGAATAAATTTAAAACCTTTTTTGCCCACCTTAAAAATAAGGCCACACCCCTTTCCCAGACACAAAAAAGCCCGGAGCAGATGCTCCAGGCTTTTTAAAAATCCGCTTAGATCAGCTCAATAATGGCCATCTCTGCCGCGTCGCCACGACGGGGGCCCGTTCTGATAATACGGGTATAGCCGCCGTTTCTTTCAGCGTAGTTGGGGGCAATCTCATCAATTACCTTCTTCGCTACCGACTCCTTTGTAATGAAGGAGAAGATCTGACGCTTGGAGTGGAGATCGCCGCGCTTGGCTGTTGTAATCATCTTCTCAGCTACCGAACGAACTTCCTTTGCTCTTGTAACGGTGGTTTCAATCTTACCGTTTTCCATCAGGTAGGTAACCATTGCTCTGAGCATAGCAGTTCTATGGTCCGTCTTTCTACCGAGTTTTCTTGTACCGGGCATTTATGTTCACTCCTTTACCTGTGCTTGAGGAATAACTCACATTTATTCTTCATCCTTGCTAAGGTCAAAACCTAAGGACTGCAGTTTGCTTACAACCTCTTCAAGGCTCTTCTTACCAAGATTACGGACCTTCATCATTTCCTCGGGGGATTTGTTAATCAGGTCGCTGACAGAATTTACACCTGCACGCTTGAGGCAATTGAATGCACGCACCGACAGGTCAAGCTCTTCAATGGTCATCTCAAGTACCTTTTCCTTACCGGTATCCTCTTTTTTCTCCATGATTTCAGTGCTGCTGATCTCATCCGAGAGTTCTACAAAGTGGTTGAGCTGTCTATTGAGGATCTTGGCAGCCAGACTCACCGCTTCCTTTGCAGAAATAGTGCCGTCTGTCCAGACTTCTATTGTCAGCTTATCATAATCGGTGATCTGCTCCACGCGGGTGTTCTCCACAGTGTAGTTCACCTTGAGTACGGGTGTAAAAATACTGTCTACTGCTATGGTGCCGATGGGGGCCTTGGTAAGCTCCAGAGCCTTGTTTTTATCGGCAGATACATAGCCCTGGCTCTTCTTCAGGGTAATATCCATCGAAAGTTTTGCACCTTCGCCCAGGGTGGCGATGTGCATACTTGGGTCAAGAATTTCCACCTCAGCATCAGTCTCGATGCTTCCAGCCGTCACCTCGCAGGGGCCGGCGGCCTCGATACGGACCGTTTTGGGCTCCTCGGTAAACAGCTTGGCGGTCAGGCCCTTGATGTTCAGGATAATTTCCGTAACATCCTCCTTCACGCCGGGAATGGTCGAGAACTCGTGTTGAATGCCGTCAATCTTAACAGACATAACGGCCACACCGGGAAGCGAGGAGAGCAGCACACGACGAAGGCTATTGCCCAAGGTAGTACCAAATCCTCTGTCCAGCGGTTCGGCGATAAATCGGCCATAGGAACCGTCGGGCCTGAGTTCATCGGTGATAATCTTCGGCTCTATGATTTTTACCATTTATAAAAACCCTCCTTAATCTCGGTCCGGCTTTCTGCGGGGTGCAGAAAGCCTCGCCTTGCGTTTCGCATTCCTTGCTGATTACTTAGAGGTTATTACTTGCTGTACAGCTCGACGATGAGGTGCTCGGCTACTTCGTAGTCGATGTCATCCCGAGCGGGCATAGCTACAATCTTGCCCTCGAAAGCATCTGCGGCCTTCTCAATCCACTTGGGGCAGGGGTTCTTGCCGTTCTGCTCCAGCAGTGTCTTAAACTTAACAGAAGCACGGCTCTTTTCGCAAACTGCAACTACTTCGCCGGGCTTTACCTGATAGGACGGAATGTCTACACGCCGGCCGTTTACAGTAAAGTGGCCATGTACCACCAGCTGACGGGCCTCGCGGCGGGTGTTGGCATACCCCATACGGAATACAACATTGTCCAGGCGGCGCTCCAGCTCCTGCAGCAGGATTTCACCGGTAATGCCGGGCTTTCTGTCTGCCTTCTCGTAATAAGAGCGGAACTGCTTCTCCAGTACGCCATAGATAAATTTAACCTTCTGCTTTTCAGCCAGCTGCATACCATACTCGGACTGCTTGCGGCGGCTCTGCTTGGGGTTGCGGTGGGTCTCCTTGGAGTAACCAAGAACCGCAGGGGAAAGGCCCAGTGTCTTACATCTTCTCAGAATGGGCTGTCTATTCTTAGCCATTGTTTGGTTCCTCCTTTAATTATACTCTTCTTCTCTTGGGCGGGCGGCATCCATTGTGGGGAATGGGTGTAACATCCTTAATCATGTTTACTTCCAAACCCGCTGCCTGCAGGGCACGGATGGCTGCCTCGCGGCCGGCGCCAGGGCCTTTTACATAAACTTCCACTGTCTTCAGCCCATGCTCCATAGCGGCCTTAGCAGCAACCTCGGCAGCTGTCTGCGCTGCATAAGGAGTGCTCTTACGGCTGCCACGGAAACCCAGGCCGCCTGCACTTGCCCAGGACAGAGCATTGCCATGTGTATCGGTGATGGTTACAATGGTGTTGTTAAAGGTGGACTGGATATGCGCAGCACCACGCTCGATATTCTTGCGTTCACGGCGTCTGCGTACGGCCTTCTTTGCAACAGCTTTTGCCATATCGTTATCCCTCCTAAATTACTTCTTCTTGTTGGCGATGGTCTTCTTGGGACCCTTGCGTGTACGGGCATTGGTCTTGGTACGCTGGCCTCTTACAGGCAGGCCTCTTCTGTGACGCACGCCGCGGTTACAACCAATTTCAATCAGTCTCTTAATGTTCAGGGCAGTATCTCTTCTCAGGTCGCCCTCAACAGTCAGGTTGTGGTCAATATATTCTCTCAGCTTGGTCTCTTCATCAATGGTCAAATCCTTTACGCGGGTATCGGGATTGACACCTGTAGCTGCCAGAATGTCGTTAGCTGTTTTGCGACCGATGCCAAGAATATAGGTGAGCCCAATCTCAATTCTCTTTTCTCTCGGCAGGTCAATACCGGCAATACGAGCCATATTATTGTTGCACCTCCATCATATAGGTTTGCACTATTAGCCCTGACGCTGCTTGTGCTTGGGGTTTTCGCAGATGACCATAACACGGCCCTTGCGCTTGATAACCTTGCACTTTTCGCACATAGGCTTTACGGAAGGTCTTACTTTCATTTGAAACTACCTCCTTATTTCCAGAACTTACTTGGAACGCCAGGTAATGCGTCCCTTGGTCAAATCATACGGGGACATTTCCACCGTAACCTTATCACCGGGAAGAATGCGGATGTAGTTCATACGCAGCTTGCCCGAAATATGTGCAAGGATTTTGTGCCCGTTGGGCAGTTCTACATTAAACTGCGCATTGGGCAGCGATTCCAGCACAACGCCTTCAATCTCAATTACATCGTCCTTAGCCAAGGCCGCTTCCTCCTTTTAGCCGATTTCTCCATTCTCTGCCATAAGCCGCAGATTTTTGCGTATCTGCCGGTCGGTCCGGTACCTGTCCGGTGTCAGCTGTATGCCGCACTCCAGCAGGTGTTTGGGGTTTTTGGCCTTGGGGCTTTGCAGCTTTCTGCGCCGCCCATCGGCCACCAGCCAGCGGTGCGCATCGCTGCCCACCACCACCAGGAGCTGCCCCCGGTCCTTGCCGGAGAGTGACTTTACAACCGTTCCCACTACAGCCATGTTGCACCCCTAAGCCTTTGTCAGGATAACGGGGCCATTATCTGTAATGGCAATGGTATGCTCAAAATGGGCGGAGGGCTTGCCGTCCTGTGTTACCACAGTCCACTTATCCTTCAGCACCCGCACGGCGGCGGTGCCCATATTGATCATTGGTTCAATGGCAATCACCATTCCAGGAACAAGCCTTGTGCCATGGCCAGGTCTGCCGTAATTGGGCACCTCAGGCGCCTCGTGCAGGTCCTTGCCCACACCATGTCCCACATATTCCTTTACAACGCCGTAGCCGAACTGCTCCACACAGCTCTGCACCGCCCAGGATACATCGCCAATCCGGGCGCCGGGCACTGCCGCTGCAATGGCGCGGCGCAGCCCCTCCTGCGTGGCGTCCAGCAGCTGCTGCACCTCCGGGGCTATGCTGCCCGCCGCAAAGGTAAAGGCGTTGTCGCCATGATACCCCTTGTAGAAGGCGCCCACATCAATGCTGACAACATCCCCCTCCTGCACCACCCGGGAACCAGGGATGCCGTGGATGACCTCGTCGTTAATGGAGATACAGGCACTTCCGGGAAAGCCGCCGTAACCGAGAAAGGAGGGTTTTGCACCCTGGGAAAGGATGAACTTGTGGATCTTGCGGTCAATCTCGGCTGTTGTTACGCCGGGCTTTACCGCCTCGCCCCCCACAAGAAGTGCCTGTGCCGAAATTCTGCCGGCGTCCCGCATGGCTGCAAGCTCGGCAGCGGTTTTAAGCACAACCATCCTATGCCTCCAGGATCTCCAGGAGCTGGGCAGTAATCTCCCCAATCTCCCTGGTGCCGTCCACTGTAAAGAGCTTGCCGCCCTTGCGGTAGTAATCGGCCAAAGGCGCAGTCTGCTCATGGTAAACAGCCAGCCGGTCCTTGATGGTTTCCGGCTTATCGTCCTTGCGGATAATCAGCTTGCCACCGCACTTGTCGCAGACGCCGTCCACGGCAGGGGCCTTGTTTTCCATGTGGTAGCTGGCGCCGCAGCCCTCGCAAACCCGGCGGCCGCCCAGACGCCCTTCAATGACGCTGTCCGGAACATCAATCTCAATTACCCGGTCAATTTCCACGCCCATCTCGTCCAAAGCCTCAGCCTGGGGCACTGTGCGGGGGAAGCCGTCCAGGATAAACCCGCCCTTGCAGTCATCGGCGGCAATGCGGTCCTTCAGGATGGCAATTACCACTGCATCCGGCACCAGAGCGCCGCTGTCCATGAAGGACTTGGCCTCCAGCCCGGCCTTGGTGCCGTTTTTCACAGCCTCCCGCAGGATGTTGCCAGTGCTGATGCTGGGGATAGAGAGCTTATCGCAGATAATCTCGGCCTGGGTGCCCTTGCCGGCCCCTGGGGCTCCAAGAAGAATCAACTTCATTTGTATACCTTCTTTCGGCTTACTCGAGGAATCCCTTGTAATGACGCATCATCATTTGGGATTCAAGCTGGCGGACTGTATCCAGTGCGACACCCACCACAATGATGATGGAGGTACCGCCCAGGGAGATGTTCATGCCCAACAGGTTGGAGAGCAGGATCGGCCCGATGGCAATAACAGCCAGGAAGATACCGCCCACAACAGTCACCTTGCCCACAACCCGGGCAATAAAGTCCGCAGTGGGTTTGCCGGGACGGATGCCCGGGATGGTGCCGTTGTTCTTTCTCAGGTTGTTGGCAATTTCCATGGGGTTGTACTGGATGGAGATATAGAAGTAGTTAAATGCCATAATCAGGAAGAAATAGAAGATGGCATAGAACCAGTGGTCGTAGTTTAAAAGGCCCAGAACCTTGCCCATGAACCCGTTGGGGTCCACTGTCATAAAGCCGGCAATGGTGCCGGGGATTGATAGAATGGAACTTGCAAAGATAACGGGAAGCACACCCGACATATTCACCTTGATGGGAATATGGGTGGACTGTCCGCCGTACATCTTGCGGCCCACTACCCGCTGTGCATACTGCACCGGAATGCGGCGCTCGGCGTTGGTCATTACAACAATGAACACAACCGCCGCCAGGAACAGCAGGATGGTAAACGGCACGATGAAGTAGTACTTCATAATACCATTGATGGCCAGGTAGATTTGTGTAATCAGGGCACTGACCATTGCCCCGGCCCGGGACACGATGCCAGCAAACAGAATCATCGAAATGCCGTTGCCAATGCCCTTATTATCAATCTGCTCGCCCATCCACATCACCAGCATGGAGCCAGCCATGAAGGAGATGATAATCACGACAGCAGAGAAAATCTGCTGCCAGCCCTCGGTATAAACCAGCGCCCCCTGGTTGCGCATAAGGAAGTAGTAGGCGGTGGCATTGAGTGCCGCAAGAGCTACTGTGGCATAACGGGTATACTTGTTAAGCAGCTTTCTGCCCTCTTCCCCTTCCTTTGCCAGGTTTTCCAGCGCCGGGATGGCAACTGCCAGCAGCTGGATGACAATGGAAGCGGTAATATACGGGGAAATGCCCAGGGCAAAAAGGGTGGAGTTGCTGAAAGCGCCACCGCTGAGCAGGTCGATATAGCCCAGCCAGTTGTTATCTCCGCTGATGAAGGTCTTGAGTACCCCCGGCTCCAAAAACGGAACGGGAATTGCTGAGCCGATGCGGAAGAGCAGGAGGATGAACAGAGTATAAATCAGCTTCTGTTTCAGTTCTGCAATCTTCCAGGCATTTTTCAGTGTTTCAAGCACTTACATCACCTCGGCCTTTCCTCCAGCGGCCTCGATCTTCTGCTTTGCTGCAGCAGAAAATGCCTTAACATTGACAGTCAGCTTCTTGGTCAGCTCGCCGCTGCCCAGAATCTTGATACCGTCCAGGGTTTTCTTTACCAAACCGGCCTCAACAATGGCCTTTTCATCTACAACAGCGCCATCCTCAAAGACATTCAGTGCCGAAACATTGATGGCTGCATACCGGGTGGCAAAAATGTTGTTAAAGCCACGCTTGGGCAGTCTTCTTGTCAGGGGCATCTGGCCGCCTTCAAAGCCGGGTCTTACACCGCCGCCGGAGCGTGCGTTCTGGCCCTTGTGGCCCTTGCCGGCTGTCTTGCCGTTACCGGAACCTGCGCCACGGCCCTTGCGATAGGCCTTTTTAGTAGAACCCGGTGCGGGAGAAAGTTCGTGAAGTTTCATTGTACCTGCACCTCCTTTTATGCTTCTGTTACCTCTACCAGATGGGCAATTACATTGATCTTGCCCTTAGTAGCGGCGTTGTCAGGCTGAATGGTCTCCTGACCTATCTTACGCAGGCCCAGGGAGTGAGCTGTTGCAGTCTGCTTTTCGCCTCTGCCGTTCAGGCTCTTTACGAGTTTAATCTTCAGTGCCATGTTAGCCCCTCCTTTAACCAATAATATCCTTTACGCTCTTGCCGCGCTTTGCAGCAATCTCGTCCACATTCTTCAGCGACATCAGGCCCTGCATGGTGGCGGAAACCACATTCTTGGGGTTTCTGCTGCGCTGGGACTTTGTTCTGATGTTCTTAATGCCAGCTACTTCCAGTACGGCACGTACCGGGCCGCCGGCGATTACGCCAGTACCTTCCGGGGCCGGTCTCATCAGCACGCGGCCGGCGCCATAAACGCCTACAACCTCGTGAGGGATGGTGTTCCCCTTCAGCGAAACCTTTACCAGGTTTTTCTTGGCGTCCTCAATACCCTTGCGGATGGCGTCGGGTACCTCAGAGGCCTTACCCAGGCCGTAGCCCACGATACCGTTGCCGTCGCCGACTACTACCAGTGCGGCAAACTTGAATATACGGCCACCCTTAACGGTTTTGGAAACACGGTTAATGGTGACAACTCTTTCCTGCAAATCCAGTGTGGATGCGTCAATTCGAGCCAAAAGTATCCCTCCTTACTTAGAATTTAAGGCCGCCCTCGCGAGCACCCTCTGCCAGCTCCATAACACGGCCGTGGTAGATGTAACCGCTGCGGTCAAACACTACCTCGGAAATGCCCTTGTCCAGAGCTGCCTTGGCAATGGCCTCGCCCACCTTGCGGGCTGCCTCCTTGTTGCCGCCAAAGCCTTCAAAACCCTTTTCCATCGTGGATGCGCTGGCCAGTGTTACGCCGTTTACATCGTCGATAATCTGAGCATAGATATGCTTGGCGGAGCGGAATACACTAAGGCGTGGACGCTCTGGTGTGCCGCTGATCTTGGCTCGAACTCTCTTGTGTCTTTTGAGCCTTGCTGCATTGCTGTCAGGCTTTTTCACCATGTCTATTCACTCCTTTAATTACTTTTTACCCTTGCCGGCTTTGCCTTCCTTGCGGATAACATGCTCGCCAACATATCGAATACCCTTGCCCTTGTATGGCTCGGGCGGGCGCTTCTCGCGCACCTCGGCAGCAAACTGGCCAACAGCCTGCTTATCATAGCCGCTGATAACAATTTTGCTGGGGGAGGGAACCTCGATGGTGATGCCGTCCTTCTCGGACATAATTACCTGATGGGAATAACCCAGGGTCATAACCAGGTCCTTGCCCTGCTTGGCAGCACGGTAACCAACGCCCTGAATCTCCAGTTCCTTGGAATAGCCGGTGGAAACGCCGGTTACCATGTTGGAGATCAGTGTTCTGGTAAGGCCGTGCAGACTTCTGTGCTCCTTATCATCGGTGGGGCGCTGTACCAGCACCTCGCCGTTTTCGATGGAAATGGCCATATCGGGGTTAAAGGTCCGGGTAAGGGTGCCCTTGGGGCCCTTAACTGTAACCTCGCTGCCGTTGATGGCAACCTCAACTCCTGCCGGAATTGCAATAGGCTTTCTACCTATACGGGACATAAAACTTGCACCTCCTTACCAAACGAATGCCAGAACCTCGCCGCCCACATTCTCTTTGCGAGCCTGCTTGTCTGTCATTACGCCCTTCGATGTAGAAACGATGGCAATACCCAGGCCCTTCATAACCTTGGGCATATCCTCGCAGTTTGTATAAATTCTCAGGCCGGGCTTGGAAACTCTCCTCAGTCCGGAAATAACCGATGTCTTGTTCTCACCATACTTGAGAACGATGCGAATAATACCCTGCTTCCCGTCTTCAATCAGCTGGAAGCTCTTGATATAACCCTCGTCCAGGAGAATCTGAGCAATAGCCTTCTTCATCTTGGAAGCGGGAACGTCAACTGTATCATGCTTTGCAGCGCCTGCATTTCTGATACGAGTCAGCATGTCAGCGATGCTGTCGGTGATATGCATACCGTTAACCTCCTTTACTTACCAGCTTGCTTTCTTAACGCCCGGGATCTGGCCCTTGTAAGCCAGCTCTCTGAAGCAGATACGGCAGATGCCGTACTTTCTCAGGTAGGCGTGGGGCCTGCCGCAGATCTTGCATCTGTTGTAGGCTCTTGTGGAAAATTTAGGTGTTCTCTGCTGCTTGTTAATCATGGACTTTTTAGCCACTTAAATTCCCCCTTACTTCTCGAACGGAGCGCCCAGCAGCTCCAGCAGAGCCTTGGCCTCTTCGTCTGTGTTAGCAGTGGTGACAAAGGCAATGTCCATGCCACGCACCTTATCGATCTTGTCGTACTCGATCTCAGGGAATATAAGCTGTTCCTTCAGGCCAAAGGCAAAGTTGCCGCGGCCATCAAAGCCATTTGCGCTGATTCCTCTAAAGTCTCTTACACGGGGCAGGGCCACATTAAAGAGTCTGTCCAGGAATTCGTACATCATATCGCCTCTGAGTGTTACCTTTACGCCTACAACCATGCCTTCACGCAGCTTAAAGTTCGCAATGGACTTCTTAGCCTTGCAGACACAGGGCTTCTGGCCGGTAATCTTTGCAATATCGCCCATAATGGCGTCGATCATCTTCTGGTTGTCGCGGGCCTCGCCGCAACCTACATTTACAACGATCTTATCCAGCTTGGGGATCTGCATGACACTCTTATAGCCAAACTTCTTGTTCAGTGCAGGTGCTACTTCAGTAGCATAGAACTGCTTCATTCTCGCCATGTTTCAATCCTCCTTACTTAGAATGTTTCGTTGCACTTTTTGCAAAGACGCTGCTTTGTGCCGTCAGCACCGATCTTATGGGCAACACGGGTGGGCTTGCCGCACTTGGGGCACACCAGCATAACCTTGCTGGCGTACAGGGCGCCCTCCACCTTCAGGATACCGCCGGCTTCGCCGGTTCTGCGGGGCTTCATGTGCTTTGTAACAACCTTAACGCCCTCGACGATTACCTTCTTCTCCTTCGGGCTTACCTCAAGAACCTTGCCCTGCTTGCCCTTGTCTTTGCCTGACAGAACAACGACAGTGTCGCCAGTTTTAACATGAATATTGTTCATCTGTCAAACTCCTCCAATTAAAGCACTTCGGGAGCAAGGCTCAAAATTTTGAGATAGTCCTTTTCACGAAGCTCTCTGGCAACAGGTCCAAAGATTCGTGTGCCCCTTGGGTTTTTGTCATCGCGAATAATAACTGCTGCGTTCTCATCGAAGCGGATGTAGGTGCCATCCTCTCTTCTCAGGCCCTTGGCAGAACGGACGATAACTGCCTTGACAACATCGCCCTTCTTTACTACGCCGCCGGGAGCAGCCTTTTTAACGGAACATACAACCACATCGCCAATATTGGCATATCTTCTGCGTGTGCCGCCCAGAACACGGATACACATAAGCTCTCTTGCGCCCGTGTTGTCCGCTACTTTCAGATAGGTCTGCATCTGTATCACAGTGCGTTCCTCCTTTCGGTTCAACTAAGTTTACCAGTATTAAGCAGGGGCAGGCCCTGTTTAACAACTACCTGCAACCATTTATGCAGGCGCTCAAACTAGCATATTCTAACAATAACGAGCGGCCTTTACTTGGCTTTCTCGATAATTTCGGTTACTCTCCATCTCTTATCCTTGGAAAGGGGACGGGTCTCCATAACCTTGACGGTATCGCCGATGTTGCAGCTGTTCTCTTCGTCGTGAGCCTTCAGCTTAACGGTGCGCTTGATGATCTTCTTGTACAGGGGGTGGCGTACATTGTCCTGGATGGAAACCACAACAGTCTTATCCATTTTGTTGCTTACTACCTTGCCCACTCTGGTCTTTCTCAGATTTCTCTCAGACACTGCTTTGTCCTCCTTTCAAAGTTACTTCTGCTCGGTCAGCTCTTTCTCGCGAATCATGGTCTTAACGCGGGCAATGTCCTTCTTGACAGCCTTCAGACGCATGGGATTCTCAAGCTGATTGATGGCGTGCTGGAAACGCAGGTTAAAAAGCTCGGACTTCAGGTCGGCAAGCTTTCCATCGAGCTCCTGGATGGAGAGGTTTTTCAACTCTGTGGCCTTCATTACTTCTCAACCTCCTCTTCCCTCTTTACGAACTTGCACTTAACAGGGAGCTTGTGGGACGCCAGACGCATGGCCTCACGGGCCAGCTCCTCGGAGACGCCGCCAATTTCAAACATCACTCTGCCCGGCTTAACCACGGCCACCCACTGCTCGGGCGCGCCCTTACCGGAACCCATTCGGGTGCCAGCCGGCTTCTTGGTGATGGGCTTATCGGGGAAAATTTTAATCCAAACCTGACCGCCACGCTTGATGTAACGGGTCATGGCAATACGGGCAGCCTCGATCTGGTTGGAAGTAATCCAAGCCGGCTCCAGGGTCTGCAGGCCGTACTCGCCGTTGGAAACAGTATTGCCTCTTGTCGCAGTGCCCTTCATTCTACCTCTGTGGACACGGCGGTATTTTACTCTCTTAGGCAGAAGCATTACTTATTGCCTCCTTCCTTGCGAGGTCTTCTCTCCTGCAGAACCTCACCTGCGTAGATCCAAACCTTAACGCCAATCTTGCCGTAGGTGGTGTCGGCCTCGGCAAAGCCGTAGTCGATGTCGGCACGCAGGGTCTGCAGCGGGATAGTGCCCTCATGGTATTGTTCAACTCTTGCAATTTCGGCGCCGCCAACACGGCCGGACACCTGTACCTTGATACCTCTTGCACCCAGGCGCATGGCACGGCTGATGGCCTGCTTCATGGCGCGGCGGAAGGATACACGGCCCACCAGCTGGGCTGCAACGCTCTCTGCCACCAGCTGGGCGTTCTTATCGGGCTGCTTTACCTCAACAACATTTACCAGCACCTGCAGCTTTTCGGCGCGGTTTTTGTTGATAAGTTTCTCGCACTGCAGGCGCAGCTTCTCTATCTCAGCGCCGCCCTTGCCAATTACGATACCGGGGCGGGCGCAGTGCAGGTGGATGCGCACCTTGGTGGCGTCCCGCTCGATCTCAATCTTGGCAATGCCGGCGTCAAACAGTGTCTTCTTCAGGAACTTCCTGAGGTTGTAGTCCTCAACGAGAGTGTCGCCGAAAGCGTCGTCTCTTGCAAACCAACGGGAGTCCCAATCCTTAATAACACCCACACGAAGGCCGTGCGGATTTACTTTCTGACCCATAGTTTACCTCCTCTTCCGGTTAGTCTCTCTCTTTGAGAGCTATAGTAATGTGGGATGTTCTCTTGAGCACTCTGAAGGCTCTGCCCTGAGCGCGGGGCCGCATTCTCTTGAGAACGGGACCGGGGCATACGAAGCACTCCGACACATACAGGCTGTTCTTATCCATGTTGTGGTTGTTCTCCGCATTTGCCATAGCCGACTTCAGGAGCTTCTCCAGCGGCTCGCAAGCAGCCTTGGGTGTGTGCTTGAGAATGGCCAGGGCCTGGTCCACAGGCTTGTTCCGAATCAGGTCAAGCACGATCTGCACCTTGCGGGGTGCAATACGGGCATATTTAAGGTAAGCCCTTGCTTCCATTTGTTCTCCTCCTCTCGGCTATTACTTACCGGTGTTACTCTTCTTCGAGCCAGCGTGGCCCTTGTATGTTCTGGTGGGAGCAAATTCTCCCAGCTTGTGTCCTACCATATCCTCGGTTACATATACGGGAACGTGCTTGCGACCGTCATGAACGGCGAAGGTGTGCCCAACAAATTCCGGGAATATTGTGGATGCTCTGCTCCAGGTTTTGAGAACTCTCTTCTCACCTGCGGCATTCATCTCCTGTACCCTCTTCAGCAGCACCGGCTGCACGAAAGGGCCCTTCTTGATGCTTCTGCCCATTTGTTATTGCCTCCTTTCAGCACGCATTACTTGTCGTTACGACGCTTTACAATGTACTTGTCGGAACGGTTCTTCTTTGCTCTGGTCTTGTAACCCAGTGCAGGCTTGCCCCAAGGTGTTACAGGGCCGGGACGGCCAACCGGGGACTTGCCTTCACCACCACCGTGGGGATGGTCGTTGGGGTTCATGACAGAACCGCGCACTGTGGGACGCCAGCCCATGTGTCTCTTGCGGCCGGCCTTGCCGTAGTTTACATTTTCATGGTCGGTGTTGCCAACCTGGCCGATGGTGGCCATGCACTCTACAGGCACATTGCGAAGCTCGCCGGAAGGAAGCCGGATCAGGGCGTAGGCGCCCTCCTTGGCCATCAGCTGAGCCATAACGCCGGCGGATCTTGCCAGCTGGGCGCCTTTGCCGGGGTACATCTCGATGTTGTGGATAAAGGTACCCACCGGGATGTTAATCATGGGCAGGGCATTGCCGGGCTTGATGTCCGCATCAGCGCCGGACACAACGGTGTCGCCTACCGACAGGCCGTTGGGGGCAATGATATATCTCTTCTCGCCATCCTCGTGCTGAATCAGGGCGATGTGAGCGGAACGGTTGGGGTCGTACTCCAGGGTGAGAACGGTGGCGGGAATGCCGGCCTTATCTCTCTTGAAGTCGATAATGCGATACTTTCTGCGGTTTGCGCCGCCTCTGTGGCGAACGGTGATTCTGCCAGTGTTGTTGCGTCCGGAGTTGTTCTTGAGTGTAGCAAGAAGGCTTCTCTCGGGAGCAACCTTGGAAAGCCCGGAGTAATCAGTCGTGGTCATCTGCCGACGGCTGGGGGTAGTGGGCTTAAACTTCTTTATAGCCATTGCGGTTTCACTCTCCTCATATTATTTTGCGGGATTATGAGCCAATCCCATACCGGCCGCGCCCCTGTGGGGCCGGCGCTCTTACAGCATCGTCTCGAAGAATTCGATGCCATTGGATCCCTCGGCGAGAGTTACGATGGCCTTCTTCCAGTCCGGTCTGTACCCCTGGTTCATGCCCATTCTCTTTGCCTTGCCGGCGCAGTTCATGGTGTTCACCTTGGCAACCTTGGTGCCGGGGAACAGGGCCTCGACCGCCTTTGCGATCTCGATTTTATTGGCGCTGTTTGCTACCTCGAAGGTGTACTTCTTGTTTGCAATACCCGCCATGCTCTTTTCTGTGATGATGGGTCTGATAATAATATCCTGCGGTGCCTTCATTATGCGTACACCTCCTCAAGCTTGGCTACTGCATCCTTGGCAATAATCAGCTTATCGCTGTTCAGGATGTCGTAGGTGTTCAGTGTATTGACAAGGGCTGTCTTTACGCCGGGGATGTTGGAGGCGCTCTTAATCAGCTTCTCGTTCTTCTCTGGCATTACAATCAGGGCCTTCTTGCCTGCGCCGAGTGCTGCCAGCATCCCGACAACGGTTTTTGTCCTGTACTCTGCAACCTCGATGTTGTCCACAACAATAATGTCGTTGTCCAGCACCTTGGAGGAGAAGGCCGACTTGATGGCCAATCTCTTCACTTTGCGGTTGAGGGAGTAGCTGTAATCACGGGGCTTGGGGCCCAGTGCAATACCGCCGTGCCGCCACTGGGGGGCACGGATGGAGCCCTGTCTGGCATGGCCAGTGCCCTTCTGCCGCCAGGGCTTACGGCCGCCGCCGCGTACCTCGGAACGGGTGAGGGTGGACTGGGTGCCCTGGCGCTGGTTCGCCAGGAAGTTTACAACCGCAGCGTGCATTACTGCAACATTCGGCTCGATACCGAACACAGCGTCCGAAAGGTTCATCTCGCCAACGCTCTTGCCAGCCATATCATATACTGTTACCTTTGGCATTGTGTATTCCTCCTTCCTTACGCCTTAACGCTATCGCTGATATAAACGATGCCGCCCTTGGGGCCGGGGATGGCGCCCTTGAGTGCAATCAGGTTATGCTCTGCGTCTACTTTTACTACTTCCAGGTTCTGCACAGTTACCTGCTCCGAACCCATGTGACCGGGCAGGATCTTGCCCTTGTATACACGGCTGGGGGTCGATGTGGAACCGTTGGAACCGGCATGTCTGTGCACAGGGCCGGAACCGTGGGTATCCTTGAGGGAGTGCGCGCCAAAGCGCTTGATAACGCCCTGGTAGCCCTTGCCCTTGCTAATGCCGCAAACATCCACCTTATCGCCAGCAGCAAATGTATCGGCCTTGATCAGGTCGCCTACATTCAAATCCCCGCAGTTATCTGCACGAAACTCCTTCAGGTGCTTCTTGGCAGCCACATCCGCCTTGGCAAAGTGGCCCTTCTGAGGCTTGTTGAGGCGCTTGTCCGATACCTCACCATAACCGATCTGCACAGCTTCGTAGCCGTCGTTTTCGATTGTCTTCTTCTGAGTTACGATACAAGGCCCCGCCTCGATAACTGTAACCGGGATGAACTTGCCGTTTTCATCAAACAGCTGTGTCATACCGACCTTCTTGCCGATAATGTACTTTTGCATGTTCTTTTCCTACCTCCTAAGGTTATTGGTTGACTTCCGCCAACATGACCCGGTGAACACCGACTATCTTCGCCCTAATAATTTAGAGCTTGATTTCGATCTCTACACCGGCAGGGAGCTCCAGACTGGTGAGGGCTTCCACCGTTTTGTTGGAAGGTCTCAGGATGTCAATGAGCCTCTTGTGGGTTCTCATCTCAAACTGCTCGCGGCTGTCCTTATACTTGTGCACAGCACGCAGGATGGTAACAATCTCCCGCTCGGTAGGCAGCGGAATCGGGCCGGAAACCCGGGCGCCGGTCCTCTTTGCTGTTTCTACAATTTTCTCTGCGGAGAGATCCACCAGGCGGTGGTCGTACCCCTTAAGTCTGATTCTGATTTTTTCCTTGACTGCCACATTCATCGCCTCCTTAATAATTTTGTACAGCGACGCTTTTCCACTGAACATCCCGCCGGGCGTTTCATCAGTTTCCATAGAAAAAACCGGTTAAACCGCCGTTTGTTTCAAACGCTGTTTACCCGGAACTTATCTGTGAAAGCCTGCCGCCCATGGGGCGCAGCCCTGCTGTCAAATGCCGTGCCGCTGTGCAGCTCAACATCCTCCATCCAGTATTCAAGTTAAGTCGCCCGGTTTAAAATCGGACATACTCGGCGGAAATTCCCCGTGTTGCCACGGCCACCTCCCGCTTCATCGCATATCTTGTGCAGTCACGCTCAATTATAATAGCACGCCCCGCTGCTCTTTGCAAGCCTTTTTTTCATTTTTGGCCTAAAAAGGGCGCTTTTTCACATTTTCGCACATTTCGACAGGTTTTACTGCCAAAACTGTGCGTTTTGCCTAAGGCTTTTGGCTGTTTTTCCCTCCCTTTTTGCCTTTTGAGGAGCCGCCGGCTGCCTGGTCGGCCTCCGGCACTCTCTGTCAAGGCCCAAATTCGGTTTTACAGGGGCTGCTTGCATTGTTTCCTGCGCAAAACCAAAGCAAAACGGCGTATTGTGCAGGTCATGGTGCAGTTTTGGGGCACTGTAAAAGTTTTCATTGACAGCCCCGCCGCCGGCTACTATACTATATAAAGTGCGGCCTGCCCCTATTATAATAAAGTATGGGACAGGCTGCAAGGGCTTATACAGAAAAAGGAACCTGTTCCCGCCTGTCTTTGGCAGGCGGGAGGGGAGCGGATAAACAGAACAACAGGCGGAGGCTGCAAGCATGAAAGATAAATCGGTCCTGAAATTTTTTATTATCTACTTTGGTTTCACCATTGTATCCAACTTTGTACATTCCATCACACCTGCGTTTTTGCAGATGATAGCGGCCCCCTCCTATATCAATGGCGTGGCCTTTTCGGTGATGAGCCTCTGCTCCTTCTTTGCCAGCCCGTTCTGGGGCAAGATGGGGGACCGCAGGCCCTATCCCGCGCTGATGGCCTTCGGCTTTTTCGGCTACGCGCTGGGGCAGTGCTTCTTTTCCATGGCCCGGGGCGTGCCCATGCTGCTGTTTGCCCGCATTATCAGCGGGCTGCTCAATGGCGCCCTGTCTGTAAACGCCCTCTCCTACCTGATTAGTGTCAGCACCGAGCAGAACCGGGGGCAGTACCTGGCTATCTTTGCCATGCTCCAGTCGGTGGGCACCTGCATTGGCTACCTCATCGGCGGCATTATGGGGGATTACAGCCTGATGCTGGTATTCTATGCCCAGATTGGCTCTGCCGCTGCGCTGGGCCTGATTACCCCCTTTGTACTGAAGGACGCCCCCGGGCGCACCCTCTCCAACGAAAAAATCGACTTTGCCAAAATCAACCCTGTCACCTCCATGACCGCCTCAATGAAGCGGGTGGACGCCGCTATGGCTGTTTATCTGGCGGTGGTGTTCTGCTTCGGCTTTGCCATGATGAGCTATGACAACTACTTTGGCTACTTCCTGCGGGATCAGTTTGGCTTCCCCACCTCCTATAACGGCTACTTTAAGGCGGTTATTGGCGTAATAGCCATTATTGCCAACTCCACCATCAACATTTGGATTAACAATCACACCAATGTGCGCCGCTCCATCACTGTTATTCTGGGGCTGTGCTCGGTGTCCATTGCCGCCATGCTTATGGTCAGCGGCACCATTCCCGCCTTTTTGGGCGCGGCGCTGCTCTACTACACCTGCAACGCCATCACGCTGCCTATCCTGCAGGTGATGATGATGAAGGACGAGGACAAGTCCGAAACCGGCACCATCTCCGGCCTGTTCAACGCCTTTTTCTCGCTGGGGCGTACCTTTGGCCCGCTGATTGCAGCGGCGGCCTATGGCCTGAACCCCCTGTATCCCTTTATGCTGGCAGCGGCCTCCTATCTAATTGCCGCCCTGCTCAGTATCCGCAACAAGCGGCAGTATGACCATCGTCCTGCCCGCACCGCCCAGTGACTGTATCAAGGAAGGGGAGACTGTATGACAAATTGCAGTATCTGCGGGGCCGACTGCTCTGCCTGTCCATGGAAAGAAAGCTGCCAGGGCTGCGCCCCAACCGGCGGGAGGCCCTTTGGCGTTCCCTGTCTGGTAGCCCGGCACTGCCAAAACGGCACCCTAATGGAGCTAAAGCAAAATATTCTGGCCGCCCTGAACAGCCTGGCCATCCCGGATATGGAACCGGTCACCGACCTTGTGGCGCTGAAAGGCTCGTTTGTCAACCTGCCCTATCCTCTGCCCAGCGGGGAGGCTGTCCGCTTCTGGGCGGATGACCAAATTTATCTGGGCAATCAGCTGCACAAAACGGGAAGCGACCGCTGCTACGGTATTGTGGCCGACGAACAGTACCTGCTGGTGGCCGAATATGGCGACCAGGGGGCGGAACCGGAACTGGTGGCTTTTCTGCGCTGGAAACAGATATAAAACCGAAAAGAGGCTGCCCGCTGGACAGCCCCTTTTTTTCTTTATTGCCGGTTCTGTGCTTTCTGCACCGCCTGCTTAACCCCTGCGGCATTACATATCCAAATCCTCATGCGGGATCTTTGCAAGAAAGTCTGCTTCATGAACATTGAGGAAATACTCCTGCACAGCTGTTTTCAGCTGCACCAGCGAAAGGATATCCTTTCCCCTGGGCGTAAACTGGCCGTATGGTGTTACCAGGTCTACGCGTTCGGCATTGGTGCAGTTGGGGTTGATGATCCCATACGCCCGACGCCCATCCGAATTGAACCAGGCCTCACAGATAAACTGGTTCCCAACCCCATAGAACTGTAAAAAGCCATCATGGGTATTGAAAATAACAAAGTCCTCCTGCCCATTTGCGACACGGGAGATATAGCCCTCGGTTCCCCCCAAGGTAATTCCGCTGGCTTTTTCCCCACCTGCTGTTTCCACATCTGCAACCCGTACAGTATCCTTTCCCATAAATTGCACCCTTTCCCGATAAATTGTTGTCCCCATTATAGCACAGATGGGGCTGTGGGACAATCTGGGGTATGAAAAAGGCTAATAACCCACATCAGAACCCCCGCTATCTTTGTACAGCCAGAAAAGGGTAGGAGAATCCACCTGCTTGTTCCTTCAAGATTGTTAAGCCGGCAGGCAGCGCCTGGTTCTGAGCCGAACCCCCCTTCCATTTATATGGAAAAGGGAGGTTTTACGCCTTTGGCCAGCAGAGATAGGGAAGAAACCAGGCCATCTTCAGCCTTTTTACTATCCTTTCTATCCTGTTGCTGCTTTCAGTATCTGTAAGAAGCAGCAGGGCGGCCTTACTTTATATATAAAATAGCTGTTTTCCATCCGCATTTTGCAAAATGCTGCTGTACCAGATTTAGGGCAAACTGATATACAAAGGATTTGTACCATTTTTCATCTATTTTGCGCATAGCTTTGGCGCAAAAATTATGCTATGTTGAATATAGGAATGATTTTGGCAGATAGAACACCCGACAGAGATAAAGGAGGGTTATGATGCTTAAAAATGTTATAACATTCGCACTGGCTGCCGCTTTTTGTATAGGACCCTGCTCCACCCCCTCCGCAAACCCCTCCCCTGATAAAATAGAGAACCCGAAATGGCATAGCACCCAGGGGTGGGAAGGTATTCTATTTGAAGATACCTGCTCTTATAATGAAATGCTTCTCTCCCTTGCAAGGAACGGCTTCACACCGGAAAACTTAATGGGTGAACACCCAGCAGGAACCGAAAGCACCTCTATCCGGTACGCGCTGTTTAAGCTGGACATCTTCACTTACAAAAGGCAGTATCAATTACAGCCCGCCGTATGGGCGGAGCTGGAATACAGCGCAGGCTGTTCCTCCCCCAACAAAATTGTTTCACTGCAAAACCCCCACATCCTTACAGAAAACTGTGCTTTTTCCGGGGAAATTTTTATGGAACTCTATCATGGCGGGGCATTCTATTATGATTTCAGGGGAACCCTCTATAAAAATGGCAAAACCACCTGGGAACCAACCAAAACAGCCGGTATTGGCGATTCTTTAGACGCTAAAGCCATCCTTTCAGGCGAAAGCAACACTGTCTGCACTGTATCCGATTCCGGCAATTACTATTCCGCCGCCCTGGAAGAATAGGGGAAGGTCGGATGGAGGAATTGAACGGTATTTCCTATTTCAGTAGTGCCCTTATTCTTTTCGGTATAGTTCTGCCCTACATATCAGAACGGTGTGTCAATATCGCATTCTACAAAGGCCCCTATTATGCACCCACCCTGTTTATTACCATCCTGGCCCATATAGACTTTGTTGCCTGGCTGGCCTGGCGCACTTACCGGGACAGGCACCGCTGAAACAAAGCAAAAAGCCCCTGCAACAGGGGCTTTTTTATTCTGTCTATTAGTACGCCTTGCCCCAGATAATACTGGTCTTGGCAGGCTTGCCGCAGATGGGGCAGACATCGCCAATCTGCTTTTGCTCATCGGGCATACAGCGGGAGGTCAGGCCGGCTTCCTCCTTCACCCGCATTTCGCAGGCCAAATCGCCGCACCACATGGTTTCCACAAAGCCGCTCTCCTCACTGGCCAGCCGCTTCATCTCCTCAAAGGTGGTGGCGGTGAAGGTGCGGTTCTGCCGGTTCTGCAGCGCCTTTTCATACAGGCCATTGTGCACCGCCTGCAGCAGTTGGGGAATCTGTTCCTCCAGTTCGTCCAGGCTTACCACAATTTTTTCCCGGTTATCCCGGCGCACCAGCACGCACTGGTTTTTCTCCATATCCTTGGGGCCGATTTCCAGACGCAGGGGCACACCCTTCATCTCATATTCGGCAAACTTCCAGCCGGAAGAATTATCGCTGCTGTCGGTCTTTACCCGGCACACCTGCTGCAGGCGCTGCTGCAGCTCTGCCGCCTTCTCCAAAACGCCGGGCTTGTGCTGGGCAATGGGCACAATAACCACCTGGATGGGCGCCACTGCCGGGGGCAGCACCAGGCCGTTGTTATCCCCGTGGGTCATGATAATAGCGCCAATAATGCGGGTGGACAGCCCCCAGGAGGTCTGATGGGGGTACTGGGGCTTGTTGTCCCGGCCCTGGAAGGTGATGTCAAACGCCCTGGCAAAGCCATCGCCAAAGTAGTGGGAGGTGCCGCTTTGCAGCGCCTTGCCATCGTGCATCATGGCCTCGATGGTGTAGGTTTCGGCGGCGCCGGCAAACTTTTCCTTATCAGTCTTGCGGCCCCGGACCACCGGAATAGCCAGGTATTTTTCGCACAGCTCGGCATAGGCCTCCAGCTGCTGCCGGGTTTCGGCCCGGGCCTCCTCGGCGGTTTCATGCAGGGTGTGGCCCTCCTGCCACCAAAATTCCATGGTGCGCAGGAAGGGGCGGGTGGTCTTTTCCCACCGCACCACCGAGCACCACTGGTTATACAGCTTGGGCAGGTCCCGGTAGGACTGCACCACATGGGCAAAGTGGTCGCAAAACAGGGTTTCGGAGGTGGGGCGCACACACAGCCGCTCCCCCAGCTGCTCCTGGCCGCCGTGAGTTACCCAGGCAACCTCCGGGGCAAAGCCCTCCACATGGTCCTTTTCCTTCTGCAGCAGGCTTTCTGGGATGAACAGCGGCATCATTACATTTTCATGCCCGGTAGCTTTAAACATGCCATCCAAAATCTTCTGGATATTCTCCCAAATGGCACAGCCGTATGGCCGCACAATCATACAGCCCCGTACTGGTGCATAGTCCACCAACTCTGCTTTTTTCACTACATCGGTGTACCACTGGGCAAAATCTTCATCCATGGAAGTAATGCTCTCTACCATTTTTTTCTGGTCTGCCATTGCTGTTCATCTCCTATTTTTTATAGTATTCCCCTATTATAGACTGTTTGGCGGCAATGTTCAAGGAAAATTTTATGGCCGGGCGGTTCCCTGCTCCCTTTGGCCCCTGTCCGCTAAATAGCAAAAACCCCCGGCCATTAAGCCAGGGGTTTTTATTTATCTTACCTCGCCGCTCATTACCTGCAGGTCGGCAGCCATCTTAAAGCCATAGTCGGTAACCACCTGCTGCAGGGCTTCGTCGCTGATGGGGGTCATGGTTACTACCTGGGGCACGCCCTTCTCCAGGCCCACCTTAACGGCGTAATCCATGCACTTTTTGTAGTCCCCGGCCATCATGGCAATCTGCACCGAACGCTTCTCCAAAAAGCGGTTGCCAAAGGCCATAAAGCTGCCGCTGGCACGGTCGATATACACCTTGCCCTCCCGGGCCAGGGCGGAGAAAATATCCTTGTTCATGTGCATAAAGGTGCGATTGAAGATGATGAAATGCTCATACTTCTCTGCCAGGGTGCCCAGCAGCTGGCAAGCCTCCTCCTCACCCACCGGCTCAAAAGCAGCCACCGCTTCCGGAGCGGTGCAGCCGGCAAGATCCAGCTGGAACTCCCGGTATCTGCCGGCTGTATCCAGCCCAAACACCCGGGCCAGCGAGTAGCTGGGGATGTTCTTCAGGCCGGTGTACATGGCCATGCTGGGGATATTCAGCCGCTTGGAAATGCGCTCAAACTCCTCATACAGCTGACGGCCAACCCCCTTGCGCTGATGCTCCGGGGCCACCCGCAGGGTCTCCAACCAGGCTGTGTGGTCGGGCAGAACGGTGTATTTGGCAATGCCCACCAGCTCCTCGCCATGGAAAGCCCCCAGCATGGGGCCAACCTCATCATTAAAGAACAGCTCCGATGTGTCCCGCAGATAGCCGTACCCCTTCATGGCTGCCTCTTCCACCCGTACAGCCTCATCCAGTTCCTCCCAGACAAGCCTTCTTACCAATACATCCATTTCAAAAAAACCGCCTTTCCCGAAAAATATTGACGCAACACTGCGCTAAAGTATCCTTTAAATCCTATTATACCGCTCTGCCGGCCGCAAGGCAAGGATAAAATAAAAAGCCCTCTGCCGCAGGGCAAAGGGCCGTGGTTTTACTGGATATTTTCTTCAATGTAGCGCACTACATCACCAACGGTTTTCACGCTTTCCATGTCCTCTTCCGGGAACTCGGCATCAAACTCGTCCTCCAGGCTCATTACAATGTCCACAAAATCCAAGCTGTCAGCGCCCAGGTCCTCGGTAAGGCTGGACTCCATTGTAATGTCGTCTGCATCCAAATCCAACTGATCAGCCAGGATGCCGCGCACCTTTTCAAATACCATAACCATTTGCCTCCTTGTATTCAAGCTAACCGCCAGAGGGCGGCATATATCCGTTAGGATTTTCTACGCTACTTATATTACATGGTTTATCCTGTTTAATCAAGGGGCAATTTCAAAAACTTGCAAATAAAAATGCACTATTTTCCCGGTGTGTTTTAGTGCAAGTATACAAAGCCTATGGCTGTTTCCCGGCAGTGCGGCCCAGCGCCGCAACAGCCTCCTCCCGGGTGCCCTGCCCCAGGCAGTGCAGATAGCCCCCCTGTTGCTGTTCCAGCCAGCGCACACCCTGCATGCGCCGGGCCAGGGCATCGTAGGTCAGGTTGGTGTCAAAGCTCTCCCGCAGCCGTGCCAGCACCTTCTCGGTATCCCGGCTGGCGCACCAGCCAAAAAACTGCCCGCACCAGGCGGCAAACACCTGCTCCCGCAGCTCCGGCGCGCTGTACAGCACCCCCAGGGAAAGCTCGCCATTCAGCAGCTGGCGGCCGGCCCGCAGCTGCACCCGCTGGCCCCCGCTTTGGACCGTGGCGTCCGCCGCAAGCTCCACCACGGCAGAGCCCATCCCCTGGACAAAGCCGGGCATATCGCTGCCTTGCCCCACCAAAAAGTAGTCGATGGGCAGATCCAGCTCGGCTTTTACAGCCTGCAACAGCGCCTCCGGGGTTTGTTCCACCGGCATTAGGCCCTCATCCAGGGAGTAGACCAGCACCCCCTCCTCGGCCGGGCAGAACCCCACCAGGAACACCAGCGGCTCCTCCTCCCCGGTGATCGCCACTAAAACGGTCAAATCCTCCCGGCAGTCGGGGCGGTAGCCGTCAAAGGCCACGCCGCTGGCCCGCTGTTCCGCCGGGGCCTTCGGCGGCGGGATAACCAGCACAGCTATAGCAATCCCGGCCAGATACACCGCCAGGGAAAGCCCAAACGACCACCAAAACTTTTTGCCCAGCATACAGCCATCACCTCCGGGGGTTAGTTTGGGCCGACGCGGGCAGTTCTATACCAAAGGGCGCCGGATTAAAGCCAGGAAAGGCCAGGAATCCGCTGGCGGCAGAGTTCGGCCAGCTTCAGGGCGCAGGCCCCCTTGAGCAGGTCGGGCAGAATAAAGGGGAACACACAGGCCCCCAGGGCGGGCAGCAGCTGCATGCCTGTTGCCGCCATAAACCAGGCTGTGCCCAACAGGTAGCAGAGCAGAAGCGCCAAAACCACCCCCAACATCCCGCCGGCAAAGGTGCGGGTGCGCCGATACAGCAGCGAAAGCACGCCGGCCATGATGGGATAGGCGAGCAGGTAGCCGCCGGTTACCCCCAGCAGCACCTGCGGCCCTGCGGCATAGCCGGCAAACACCGGAAAGCCTGCAAACCCAACGAGCAGATAGCAAAGCGCCGAGGACAGGGCCCCGGCCGGCGGCAACAGCGCCCCGCAGACAAAAATGCCGAAAACCCCCATGCTCAGCATTACAGGGCCAATGGGTATGCTCACCGGCGCCAGCAGGCAGGCGATGGCTGTACACAGTGCCCCGGCAGTGAGCTGCCGCACAGCGGCGGACTGGATTGTGCGATTCATCTTTTTATCCCTTCTCCTTTTTGGTTTTGAACCGATTATAAGGGGGAAAACCGGCTGTGTCAACGCATTTCCCCTTCCGGGCCGCCCTTTTCTGCATAAGATATAAAATATCCTTTCATATTTTGCCCTTTTACGGCTAATTTTATCATAAAAATGCAAGCTTGTTTCTAATCGGAATTCATTTATACCCGCTACGGCCGCCGGGATGCCCGATTTGTTTTGCAGGAACAACCACTTTCGTTTGCAAACCATTTGGCCTTCTGCCCAAAAGGGAGGAATACCCAGTACAGGTTATTTTTATCCTGTCTCGGCGGCCGGCCACAAATTTATTCTGTAAAACGCACAATAAATCCAATTTGCTTCTCTTTTGTACTAACAAAAATACACAAATATTTTAACTTTTGTTTAAAAACAGCTTGACTTCATCCCGAAATATGGTAGACTGTAAACCATTACAAAGCACAACCGCTTTTGAAAGAGAATATGTAAAATGCTAAGACAGGGACAGTAAGGTTGCAGCAAACTTCATTCCCAGAGAGCGCGCCCGTTTGGTGGGAGGGCGGCAGGAAGTGCGGCCTTAGCATCACCCTTGAGCAGTGGGTTGAAAGGCCGTCCGGCCCGGTAAGCCGCACCGGTTCCTCCCCGTTACCTTGGAGGGCGCATTGTTGGATGTGACAGAGTGGCCGGGTTCTTTTATCCGGCAATGAGAGTGGTACCACGGAGCACACGCTTCGTCTCTTGGAAATTCCAAAGGACGATTGCGTGTTTTTTTATACCCTTTTTGCCTTTTACAAAACGCTCTTTCAAAAAAACTGTACAGAGAGGAAGAAGTAAACATGAACAAAAAAAGACTCACTGCCCTCACCCTGGCCGGCGTAATGGCCCTGGGGATGTTCACCGGCTGCGCCGGGGATGAAAGCTCGTCCAAGGATGAAAACACCCTGTTCATCGGCGCCATTGCCCCCCTGACCGGGGGCGCGTCCGACTATGGCATCACCGCCACCAATGGCCTGAAGCTGGCTGTGGAGGAGGTAAACGCCAACGGCGGTGTACTGGGCCGGCAGGTTGTGGTAAGCTACCAGGACGATGAAAACGACACCACCAAGGCGGTAAACGCCTACAACAAGCTGGCAGGGGACGGCATGGTTGCCCTGTGGGGTCCGGTTACCAGCAAGCCCTCCATCAGCGTATCCACCAAGGCGGCCAAGGACACCCTGCCCATGATGACCCCCACCGGCACCGCCCAGGCCATCACCCAGGCCGGGGACAATGTGTTCCGCACCTGCTTCCTGGACGAAACCCAGGCAACCGCCATGGCTATGTACGCCGATGAAACACTGCACGCCCAGAAGGTGGCTGTCCTGTATGACATCACCGACGACTACTCCCTGGGCCTGGCCGAAGCCTTCAAGGCCGAGGCGGAAACCCGGCAGATGGAGGTAGTTGCCTACGAGAGCTTCCAGAGCACCGACACCGACTTTAAATCCCAGCTGGCCAAAATCGGCACTGCCACACCGGATGTGCTGTATGTGCCCTCCTACTACAACACCAACGCTTTGATTGCCATTCAGGCCAACGGCCTGGGGATGAAGGTCCAGCTGCTGGGCGGCGACGGCTGGGATGGCGTGCTGGGCGCCCTGGAGGGGAACAACAAGGCCGCAGTGGAAGGGGTTGTGTTCACCAACCACTTTGTAGCCACCGCCGAGGATGAAAAGGTACAGAACTTTGTAACCAAGTACCGGGATGCCTACGGCTCCGATCCCTCCTCCTTTGCAGCACTGGGCTACGATGCCGGCATGATGCTGTTCCAGGCCATCGAAGCAGCCGGCAGCACCGACACCCAGGCGGTGAACAAGGCACTGGCCGAGATTCAGTATGACGGCGTTACCGGCCAGATCCACTATGAAAACAGCGGTGACCCGGTGAAAAACATCACCCTGGTAACCATCCGAGACGGCCAGTACCAGTACGCCGGCTCGGTGGAGAAGTAAAAATACAGCGCAGGGGCGGAAGCTGCTTTCCGCCCTTTGGGCTTTTATTCCTGCCCTGCCGGGGCAGAACAACAGGAAAGGGAAGTACAATGGATTTTGCACAGCAGCTTATCAACGGCATCCAGCTTGGCAGCATCTATGCCCTGATTGCCATTGGCTACACCATGGTGTATGGCATTGCCAAGATGATTAACTTTGCCCACGGCGATATTATTATGGTGGGTTCCTATATTGCGCTGATGATCTTTCAGAACACCGGGCTGCCGGTATGGGGGGTTATTGCCGCCTCGGCGCTGGCCAGCGCCCTGCTGGGCATGGCTATCGAACGCCTGGCCTATAAGCCGCTCCGGGGCGGCTCCCGGATGTCGGCACTGATTACCACCATCGGCGTCAGCATCCTGCTGCAAAATGTGTTTCTGCTCCTGTTCGGCTCCAGCCCCAAGCCGTTCCCGGCGGCCTTTGAAGGGGAGGGCTTCACCCTGGCCGGGGTGCCTGTCAGCCGCCTGACCTTAGTAACCCTCCTTGTCACCCTGCTTCTGATGGTGCTGCTCACGCTGTTTGTGGGCCGCACCAAGCTGGGCAAGGCCATGCGGGCCGTATCGGAGGACCAGGGCGCCGCCCAGCTGATGGGCATTAACATTGATACCTCCATTTCCCTCACCTTTGCCATCGGCTCGGCCCTGGCGGCTGTGGCGGCGGTGCTGTACAGCTCCACCTACCCGCTTATCAACCCCTATATGGGTTCGATGCTGGGGCTGAAAGCCTTTATTGCCGCTGTTATCGGCGGTATTGGCATCATCCCCGGCGCCATGCTGGGGGGCTTTATCATCGGCATTGCCGAGGCGCTCATCAAGGGCTACATCTCTTCGGCGCTGGTGGATGCCATCGTCTTTTCCCTGCTGATTGTGGTGCTTATTATCAAGCCGTCCGGCCTGCTGGGCAAAAACGAACGGGAAAAAGTGTAAGGGGGGTGCTTTCGTGGATAAGGCAAAAATGCTTCAAATCAGCCATCGCAGAAACCTGCTGGCGCTGGCGGCGGTGTTCGCCGTCCTCTATGTGCTGATGCTCACCCGGAGCATCAGCGTGCAGTACCAGGGGGTTATCATCCTCATTGGCATCAATGTACTGCTGGCCACCTCGCTGAACCTCACCACCGGCGCCCTGGGGGAGCTGGTGCTGGGCCACGCCGGTTTTATGTCCATCGGCGCCTACACAGCGGCGCTGTTCACGCTGCACATGGACCTGCCCGGCCTGGTGGAATTCCCCCTGGCCCTGCTGCTGGGGGGCGCATTGGCGGCAGTGTTCGGGGTGATTATTGGCATTCCGGCGCTGCGGCTCCGGGGGGACTACCTGGCCATTGTCACACTGGGCTTTGGCGAGATTATCCGGGTTATTATACAAAATATGAGCATCACCGGCGGCGGCCGGGGGCTTTACGGCATTGAGGAATACACCACTTTTCCCTGGGTGTTCTGGACATCCGCCTTTGGCATTACCATCATGTATGCCCTCATCTTCACCCGCCACGGCCGGGCCATCCTCTCCCTGCGGGAGAACGAGATTGCCGCCGAGGCCGCAGGCATTCCCGCCACCCGCTACAAGGTGCTGGCCTTTGCCGTGTCCTCCTTCTTTGCCGGGGTGGCCGGCGGGCTGTACGCCCACTATATTACTGTACTGGATCCCGGCACCTTTGGGTTTAATATGTCCATCGAAATTTTAGTTATGGTGGTGCTGGGGGGCATGGGCAGCTTTACCGGGGCCACGCTGGCGGCGGTTGTGCTCACCCTGCTGCCCGAACTGCTGCGCAGCATGTCCGACTACCGGATGCTTCTCTACTCCATCGCGCTGGTGCTGATGATGATTCTGCGCCCCCAGGGCCTGCTGGGCAAAAAGGAATTTTCCCTGACCCGCGCCTGGGAACAGCTGCGCAAAAAAGCAGAAACGAAGGGAGGGAACGCCTGATGGGACAGGCACTGTTAAAGGTGGAGCACCTGGGCATCAGCTTCAAGGGGCTCCGGGCACTGGACGATGTGAATTTTGAAATCCCCACCAGCGGCATTATCGGGCTGATTGGCCCCAATGGCGCCGGCAAGACAACGCTGTTCAACCTGCTCACCGGTGTGTACACCCCTACCGACGGGGCGGTTATCCTGGATGGCGAGGTTATCAGCGGCAAGGGCATGGGCTACACGGTGCTGCACGGCATCAGCCGCACCTTCCAGAACATCCGGCTGTTCCGGGATATGACTGTCCTGGACAATGTCAAGGTGGCCATGCACCACAAGATGCACTACAACCTGCTGGAATCGCTGATTAAAACCCGGCGCTACTGGGCCGAGGAGGAACAGGCCGACCGGGAGGCGCTGGAGCTGCTGGAGGTGTTTGGCCTCCGGGAAAAGGCGGACATGCCGGCCTCCGGCCTCTCCTACGGGCAGCAGCGCAAGCTGGAAATTGCCCGGGCGCTGGCGGCCTCCCCCAAACTGCTGCTGCTGGACGAACCCGCCGCCGGTATGAACAACACCGAAACCCGGGACCTGATGGAAACCATCGCCTTTATCCGGCAAAAGTTTGGCATTGCCATATTGCTCATTGAACACGATATGCCCCTGGTAATGGGGGTATGCGAGCGCATTGTGGTGCTGGACTACGGCAGGGTGATTGCCAACGGCACGCCGGACGAGGTACGGGCCGACCCCCGGGTTATCGGGGCCTATCTGGGAGGCTGATTGGAGGAGCTATGCTGAAAGTAGAAGATTTGAATGTCTATTATGACAAAATCCATGCAATAAAAGGGGCCAGCTTTGAGGTGCGGGATGGGGAAATCTGCACCCTGATTGGCGCCAACGGCGCCGGGAAAACCACCATCCTCCAAACCATCTCCGGCCTGCTGCAGCCCAAAAGCGGCAAAATTACACTGGACGGCAGCGAAATAACCGGCCGGGCACCCAACAAAATCCTGCTTCAGGGCCTGGCCCAGGTGCCGGAGGGCCGCCGGGTGTTCTCCAAAATGACCGTCCTGGAAAATTTGGAGATGGGGGCCTACACCCGCAAGGACGCCGCCGGAATCCGGGAGGATTACGAAATGGTGTTCCAGAGCTTCCCCCGGCTCAAGGAGCGCATCCACCAGCAGGCCGGCACCCTCAGCGGCGGCGAACAGCAGATGCTGGCCATAGGCCGGGCGCTGATGTCCCGCCCCCGGATGCTGCTGCTGGATGAGCCTTCCATGGGCCTAGCGCCCATTTTAGTGGATGAGATTTTCTCCATCATCCGGCAGGTGAACCAGTCCGGCGTAACGGTGCTGCTGGTGGAACAGAACGCCGCCAAGGCGCTGGAAATCGCCCATTACAGCTATGTACTGGCAACTGGGCAGATTGTCAGCTCCGGCGAGGGGAAAAGTATGCTCACCGATTCTTCCGTGCGTTCGGCCTATCTGGGCTGATAAAAAGGCGCTCCCTATGGGGCGCCTTTTGTGCTGTCAAGCCTGTGGCGAGCAGCGTCTTATACACAGCCGGTTTCCCTTTCGGCCTCAAAGATACGGCAGTTTTCCACAATATCAACAATTTATCTGCTTATATTTACAAATAACTATTTATAGTGTACACTACAAATATGGAAGATTGTTGTTTTATGCTATGAAGAACAAATTGATAGGGCAGATTTCTTGCACCTGCGGAACCGCTGCGGCAGGAAATTTTTCCTGTTTGATACCGGGCTGCCCCGTATTGTACACCAAAAGTGTTTGTATCCGAAAAGCGGCACACTCCATAATAGACAGGCCAGATTATAGAGGGAGGGGCACTATGAACGGCATAATCCTATCCGCAATCCTATCAGCGGCGCTGCTGCTTGTTGGGCAGCAGACAGGCGCCCAACTGGCAAAGAACGAGCTACCCTTTACCGAGGCCGGGCTGAATGCTGCCTTGTCCGGTTACGAGCTAAACTACCCCCTCTATCTTGTCGATGAGCCAAACCCCGGCGGGTGGGGCTTTTACCTGCGCGCGCCGGATTCGGAGAAGGAGCTGCCTGCGGCCTGGTTTAACTGCTACAACGACGGGCAAGCGGCGCATGACTATGTCAGGGTGCAAATTTTCCTTGATCGTGCCCGTCCGGAGGATACCGAAGCCCTTTTTGCAGTGGCCTGCAAGCTGTACAGCGATGGCCTGAACGCCCCCTGGCTCTATGGGGAACTGATGGGCGAGCTGGAAAAGCAGCCGCAGGGCATAACAAGCATCCCCGTTGCCAAGCAGCAGGGGGATGTCTATATCCTCCTGCTCTGCGAATTGGAAGCATCGGGGCAAAACGGTGAAAGCCCGCGTGCCTACACTTTCTGGATGGGCAGCCGGGAGCTGTACGAAACAGCCATGAAGCCCATGCTGGACCGTTACCAGCAGCAGTGCGGCTCATAACCCCCGTTTGTTTTTATACCAAATCAGCACCAGGAGAAAGGAGAGGCTCTGGGCAAGGGCAATGCGCACTGTTTGCAGCTCATCCGCCCCGCTATAGGACAGCACATGCAGCAGATTGACAATGGTATTGTTGACAAAGTGGTCCCCCATTGCCGCATAGAGGCTGCCGGTAATGCGGGTGAGCAGCGCAAATTTAAACCCGATCAGGGCCGAGGCGCCCACCAGCAGCAGGGCGTTGGCCCAAAAGGCGGCGCTGCCCATGCTGCCATCCCAATAGCTGCGCAGCGGCGCCATAATATGCCACAGGCCAAACAAACCGGAGGCCAGGGCGGCGCTGGCCCAAAAGGGGTAGCGGGTTTCCAGCGCCTTTTGGAACAGGCCCCGGAACAGACCCTCCTCCATCAGCACATTGATAAGGTTCCCCGCTATGCAAAGCAGGAAGAAAACAAGGCCGGTTTGGGCAGCGGCAGTGCCATCCACAGTGTAGGCGCTGACAAACAGCCACACCCCCGTAAAATTGCCCCGGGCAGCCAGCAGGGCAATTTCAGCCAAATAGGCCGGGACAAAGGCCAACAGGCCCAGGCCCAAACCCAGCGACAGGTTCCGAGCAGCCCCGGACGGTGCAAAACCAATCTGCCGCAGGCCCAGGCCGCTGTATCTGGCAACTGCATAAAGCACTCCAATACCCAGCAGCTTGTGGACAAATGCCTCGCTCAAGACTGTCTGATCGGTACGCAGCACAACATATTCCCAAATGCGCAGGGCAAAGCACAATAGATAGACGGACAGGACAAATGTCCAGACCCTATCCTGCTTTTTCTGCATGGTATCCCCTCCTTTTTTCCGCTTTGCCGCCAAACGGCTCTATAATATAGTATATGGCCCTCTTTTTAACTGCCTCTGCAAAGGGGGGTTAAGAGGGCCTTTAAAATTTTGATAGTATAACCGGTTGCCACGCCCAGCGACGGGGTTCCTTGCACAGATATAGTATCACAGTGAGGTGTCTGTTCGCTTTCACGCCCTCTCATATAATAGGGAAACGCAAACGCCCTCTTTTTGATAGAAAGGTACCCTGTATACTTCGTTGTTATAACCTACAAGACTCAAAGCGCCGCCCAGGTATATTTTAGATAGCTGGTATAATTGCGCATTAGAACCGGTTGCCGCCCCCGGCGGCGAGGTTCTGCGCATAAATTGAGTTAATAACCGCTCTACGGTTATTATACCATATCGCCCGGAAACGGGCGATATGGTATTCCGCTGTGGCGGGGTATCCGTTCGCTTACGCTCCCTCTAATGCGGTAGGGAACCATATGGTTCCCCCCACAAACGCCCCCCTCCTTTTAGAAGTGCGTTATATGATAGCTATTTGCGGTTATTATACCATGAAGGTGTTTACACCGAAATGGTATAATTGCGCATTAGAACCGGTTGCCGCCTCCGGCGGCGAGGTTCTGCGCATAAATTGAGTATAATAACGATTTTGTCGTTATTATACCATGAATCGATAGCGGAATGGTATAATTGGCCATCTTTTTCGGTTGCCCCGCAGGGGGCGAGAAAAAGGGCCTTTAAAATTTAAGTATAACAACGGCTTTGCCGTTATTATAGCACAAGTTTTCCATCACGGGATAGAATAAGATTTCCCTTTGGGCTGCTACACAATAGCCCTGCCTTTTTGCGCCCGCCCTTGTGCTCCAAAATCAGACGTGCTATACTAAAAACAATATAAAGCCGGAAAGGGGCCTTGCCCATGAAAAAATCCCTCGGCCTGCTGTTTGCAGGCACCCTGTTTTCCACCTTTAACCTGGTGCTGTCGGGCTACAACCTGATGCCCGACTGGCTGGGCTACCTGCTGTTTGCCATTGGCATTCTGCTGCTGGAGCAGGACAGCGCCGGGCAGATAGGCAACCCCTCCTACCTGGCCTGGACCCTGGTAATTGTGGAGCTGTCCATGCTGTTTTTGCACCCCGATGGGTTGTTTGCCGTTCTTATTTCGGGGCTGTTTGTCCTCACCGAGGCCATGACCTTTATCCTGTCCGCCGACCTGATTGCCGCCACTATAGGCATGGAAGCGGCTAAAAAGCGGCGCATTCTTACTGTTTTGGGCATGTCCTCCGTCCTGGGGCTTCTCCTGTCGCTATTCACCGGCAGCGGCCTGATTATCTTGTTGGCCCTGCTGGTGGGCATTGGCATGAAGCTCTATTTCCTCTTTGCCTTCCTGCTGCCCGCCGCCCAAACGGCAGCATAACCGATGGTTCCATAAAAAATGAGAGGAGCATCCGCATTGAAAAAAATTTTTACCCTGTTCATCACCCTATCTATAACACTTGCCCTGCTCACCAGCTGCAACACCCCTGCCGATTCTTCCTCTGAGCCGGAAGCAGCCCCCGCTACAGTGGAGGGCGTTATCAAGGAAGCTGTCGGCGGCAGGATGACTGTAACCCTGGCGGATGGCACCGAGTTTGTGCTGGATACCACCGGCCTTTCCGAACTGGACGCCCAGCCTGGCGATACGGTGGCGGTGGAGTACACCGGCGCCCCCGGCTCCGCCGTGGCCGCCAAAGTGGAGGTTACTGCTGTGGCCGAACGGACGGAGGCTCCGGTGTCTGTCACCGGCACTATAAAAGAACTCTCCGCTGAAACCCTCCTGCTTACACTGGAGGACGAAACCGAACTTTCCCTGCTGATACAGGGCCTGGAGGGCCTCACCCTCCAGCCCGGTGACAAGGTTGCAGTGGAATACAGCAGCGGTGAGGACGGCGCTGTGGCCTCTGCTGTGGAAGTGCTGGAGCCCGCCGCCTCTACCGAGCCGGATAAGCCGGAAACCAGCTCCCAGACCTCTGTACTGGCGGCACCCACTGCCCCCACCACGCCCGCTGCCCCTACTACGCCTACAGCTCCTACAACTCCCGCCAATTCCTCTTCCAGCACCCCTTCCTATACGGGCGGTTCCAACGGTTCCAACGGCTCGTATGATCTCGGCGCCGCCATCTGGGGCTGGCTGGAGGAAGTGGGAGAGCCCGAAAGCGATGCTGCCGGGAACAACTATGGTGGCAATGAGGAGGACTATGACAACTGGGAGGATACCGGCGAACCGGAGCAGGAGCAGGAACCGAAGCCTGATCCGGAACCCGCTGAGGGATCCGGCGATGTGTACGAGGCCATCCGTTTGATTAACGCCCAACGGGCCAGCGCCGGGCTGCCTGCTTTGGAGGCCGATAGCACAATGATGGGCATGGCGGCCACCCGGGCTGCCGAACTGCCGGCAAAGTATGAGCATACACGCCCCGACGGCCGGGAGTGGCACACCGTCTTTGACGATTATGGCGTGGTTGTCTACAACTGTGCCGAAAACATCTACGCCTCCCCCAAAACCGCAGAGGCGGCTGTCAGCGGCTGGATGGATTCCCCCGGCCACAAGGCAAATATCCTGAGAGAAGGCGTGACCAAAATCGGCCTTGGCTACTATTACGACAGCAGCGCCAAATGGAAGCACTTCTGGGTGATGCTTGTAAGCGACTAAGCCGTCAACGAGTTCTGCTTTTATTAACAGTTCATCCTTAAGGCAGCAAAGAATAGAAGCACAGGTTGGGATAAATACTGCCGGAAGTTTGCAGCTGTAGGGGATATAAAAAATAAGAAGTACAAATTTTACCAAAAAATCCACACAGCATTATATGGCGGGTAGAGCAAGCAGAAGAAAAGGGTGATATGCTTTTCAGTTCCAACCAAGAAAAAGTGTACAATTTGTTTGCAGATTACCCACACAACCTTACACAGGATGAAAAACGGCTTTTGACAAGGAAAACCCATTTTGGGCAGATTTTTTCAAGGATCGCTCTAAATTAGCAGCAGAATAGAAGCGATAGGTTCAAAATTGTTCCATCAACCAGCAGGGAGCCGCCCATCTGGGCAGCTCTCCTGTTTATTTTGGGCCTTTCTATGCCAAAAAAGCACCAGTTATATACGCCAGGAATACATTGGGCCAAACAGCACGCCCAAAATAGGAGATATAACTCGAAACAGAAGGTCAAACCACAGCAAAAAAGCGCCGCCTGCTCCCGCAAATGGCGCTTTTCTGCCTGTTTTAGCCTTTCTTCCATGCAATCCGGGCATATCCATCCTCCGGGTACAGCATAAGCGCAGATGGATACAGTCCCAGAATTTCAAAATCGGTGCTATATCAGCTGATAGAACAGCCCATCCTTCAGGCTGTGCCAGATGAGCTTGCCATGCTCCCGCCGGGAAAGGCGCAGCTGCAGCTCCCACTCCGGGTACTGGCGGATAACCTGCAGCTTGCCGCCGGAGAGCAGCGCCACAAAGGTGATGTAGTTCTCCTTGTCCATGGGGTGGCCGGATGTGATAAACCACTCATCCTCCACCTGTTGCACCTGCAGCTTCCCTTCCCTTTCCGCCTTTTGGGGCGCCATTGGCTCCAGCAGCTTGCCGCAGCAGCTCAGCTGGGCCGGAGAGGTGGCCATAATCAAATTGCCGCAGGTGGGGCAGATATAAAAACTGGTATTCTTCATGTTTCCTCCTACCAATAGGCTCTCCTGCATCTCCCCCTGGAGCAGCGTTTCCGGCGTAACCCCCAGCTGCCGGGCCAACGGCGAAAGCAGCGAGATGTCCGGGCAGCCCAGGCTGCGCTCCCATTTGGAAACCGCCTTATCGCTGACGCCGATGCTCTCGGCCAGCTGGCGCTGGGTCAGCCCCAGTTCGGTACGCAGACGCCGAATCAGCGACCCGGTTTTGATACAGTCCATTGTTTCATTCCTCCTGACGGTAGAAGTATACCAGAACCCCCCCGCCCCTGTCGATAAACGCTCCGTAGAGCGGGCGGCTTTAGCCCCAGATACGCTCCAGCAATTCCTCTGCCACACCCGCCTGGAGCAGATAGCCCCGGGCGTCGCCAAAGTCCTGCCGCAGGGTTTCCACAAAGTGCTGCATGTTCTCCGGCTGGGCCCGGAACAAGTCGGGATTGGCTGTGGGGTTGTGCTCCATAAACACCCGCACCTTGGGGCGCAGGTACACATCGGTCAGGGCATAGTCGGCCACAATATCCTCCTCCGGCACCCTGGCCAGGCCCAGCAGCAGCGCCGCTGTTACGCCGGTGCGGTCCTTGCCGGCCGTGCAGTGGAACAGGATTCCGCCGGCCCCGGCCCGCTGGGCTATCATGGTAAACAGCTGGGCATAACGCTCGGGGTTTTGGCGAATCATCCCGGCATAGTTTTCCCCCAAGCTGCGCAAAAAACCGGTGAACTGGTCGGTGCTTTCCCCCAGCAGCGAGCAGTTGAGCACCTGCACATCCCGGTAGCCGGCAAAGCTGTTGGGCTGGCCGGTACATTCCCCGGGGGTGCGCAGGTCAAGTATGGTACGAATACCCAAATCGTACAGCTTTTTTAGGTCCTCCCGGCTCAGGCCATGCATGTTATCCGCCCGGAAAAAATGCCCATAGGGGGTGGCTCCACCGCCTGCACAGGGGTAGCCCCCCAAATCCCGGACATTGACCGCCTGTTGCAGCAGTACCCTTCTCAATCCTTCCATTCTTTTTCCTCCTTTTGCTGTTCTCTATGCCCAGTATAGCATAAGAGCGCCCCGCCGCCCAGCCATATTTTTTCAAACCACTGGCCGGAAAGCCCCGGCGGATTGAAACCGGCGGCAAAATCCGGTATAATAAGGGCGGACAACCATTTTAAATCATCATAAAGGAGAGGCCCCTTTGGCACAGAACCGAACATTTATTAAAAAGACCGATGCGCTCATCATCCTTTTGCTGGCCGCCGCCTGCCTGGCAGGGCTCTGGTTTATGAAAAGCCGCAGCCGCCCAGGCACCCGGGCCAACTATGCCGTCCTCACCGTGAACGATGAGATACAGGCCGCCTGGCCGCTGGATGGAAGCCTGGACGGGCAGGTAATCGACCTGGCCCCCTATGCCTTCCCGGGCAAAGCCGAGTTTCAGGACAGCCGGGTGCGGGTGGTGGAGGTACACTGCCCGGACAAAATCTGCGAAGGCGCCGGCTACATCGGCGGGGAGTTTGAATCCGCTGTCTGCCTGCCCAACCGGGCGGCTATTCTAATCTATACGGCGGAGGAGTACCAAAACCTGCGCTGATTCCCCGGCCTGCGACAAAAGGCGGCAGGGCCGCGTTTAGAATGTTTACAATCTGGCCCGACGCGGTTTAAATACCTGTGTTATACTGAGGGAACAATATTCCAAAATGTTCCAGGCGAAAAATGGAGGTTGAAGAAAGATGAAAAGCAAATTTTTAAAATCCCTGCTGGCAGCCACCCTGGCCATGACCCTGATTTTAGGCGGATGCAGCCAGGGCGGGGAGGAAAGCTCCTCCTCTCTGCCGGAGGAGAGCAGCAGCTCTTCCTCAGAGCCGGTGGAGCCGGTGCCCACCCTTTATATTGGCACCTATGGGGAAAACGGGGAGGAACACTTTACCACCTACCCCTATGTCAGCTCGGGCGAAACCACAGCGGAGGGGCTGGTTCAGGCCATGGCCGAGCTCACCGGCTGGAACCTTACCCTGAGCGCCGACCTTCCGGTTTCCTCCGGCAGGGGCGGCATGACCGTATCCTTTGCACCGGAAAGCGCCATCTTCACCGGGCCGCCCATGGAGCAGAAGGAGGAGTTCCACATGTTCTCTGCCGACCAGCTGTGCACCACCATCTTTGACAGCGTGCAAAAAACCCTGCGGGAAAACTTCTCCCCGGCCAATCCGGAGGCCCTGGACATCTACTACTGCACCGATAACTCCACCGAGATTACCCTGGACAACTTGGGGGTTACCCTGCCGCTGGAGGAGCCATACACCCACGCCTTGTTCCAGCAGCTGCTGCTTTCCACCAACCAGGGCAGCATAGACACCCTGTTTGAGGAGGACGAAACACCCGACAGCACAGCAGAGCCAGCTGCATAATAACACAAAAACAGCACCATAAACGGGTGCTGTTTTTCTATGCCCGGATATAGGAAGGCATTTTTATTACATCCGATAGGGCTATCTGTACGATTTCCGGGGTCACCCGTAAATCCAACAATTTGCACAAATGTACCGGAAGGGAAACTATGCAGCGCTCCATGCCCGCCATACCCCGAAAACAGGGAGAAAACCGGCCAATTTTACTCCCCCAAATAAGTCCAGGCGCCATGTCGAGCGCCCCGCCAAGCTCCATCACACCGCCATGCGGCAATTTTGTATTTTTCCATAATAACCCTGCCATTTTCGGCTGGCCAATTTTAGAGGAACGGACAGGAAGGGCAGAAATTTCTCATTGCAGATGTTCCAGCACCAGGGGACGAAAGGCAGAAAAGGCCGAGGGCAGCGCAATTTCCTCCTCCAATTCCTCCAAATTGGCCCACCGCCAGCCCTCCGGCACCGGGAACGGCCTGGGGGCGGTACAGAGGAACCCCTGCATCTCCCACTGCACATGGGTGAAGATATGCCGGGCTGCCCCCACCGGTTCCGGCTCGGAAAGGCCCCGCTTGGCCAGCGGGAACGGCTCCTCCTCCTTTAGGGTGTTGGGCAGCTCCCACAGCCCAGCCAGCAGCCCCTTGTCCGGGCGGCGGTGCAGCAGCACCCCCGCCGGGGAGAACACCAGCCACACCTGGCGCCGTTCCACCCGGCGCTGTTTTTTGGGCGGCTTATGGGGCAGCGCCATAGGGTCGCCCGAGGCATATCCCGCGCAGCACCCTCGCAGCGGGCACAGCAAGCATTTGGGCGCCCCATTTGGCAGGCAGACAGTGGCCCCCAGCTCCATCAGCGCCTGGGTAAAGTCCCCAGCCCGCCCAGCGGGGTACAGCCCGGCCAGCGCCTGCCGGTAGCCGGCCTTCACCTGCGGGCGGGTAATGTCGCTGGCATCCCCCAGCACCCGGCTGATTACCCGCAGTACATTGCCATCCACTGCCGGGGTGGGCAGCCCAAAGGCGATGGAGCAGATGGCCCCGGCGGTATATTCCCCTATGCCGGGGAGCGCCAAAACCTGCTCATAATCCCGGGGGAGCGCCCCGCCATGCTCCCGCACCACAATTTGAGCGGCCCTTTGCAGGTTACGCACCCGGCTGTAATAGCCCAGCCCCTCCCACAGCTTCAGCAGCTGTTCCTCCGGGGCCTCTGCCAGGCTGGCAATGGTGGGCAGCGCCTGCAAAAAGCGCAGGTAATAGGGGATAACGGCATCCACCCTGGTCTGCTGCAGCATCATTTCCGAAAGCCACACATGGTAGGGCTGGGGATCCTCCCGCCAGGGCAGAATCCGCCGGTTTTGTTCATACCAGGCCAGCAGTGGCTGGGGTATGGCATTTAGTTGGGTAAAATCGGGCATTGGCTGCTCCTCTCCTTCTTGTTTCCTGTCTATAGCGGCAAAACAGCCGGGGTTGGCCGCCCGGCTGTCTGTTTCTACTATTCCACCTCTATGCCGGTGTAATAATGCTCCAAAATCTCCCGGTAGGTGTAGCCATCCTCGGCCAGGTAGTTGGCGCCCCACTGGCTCATGCCCACGCCGTGGCCAAAGCCCCGGACTGTGAACACAAAGTTCCCGTTGCGGTACTCCACATCAAAACAGGTGGAGCGCAGTTTAAAGCCCAGCAGCTGCTCCCGGATGCTCCGGCCGGTTATGGCCTTGCCCCGGCCCACAGTGCCGCCGTTGGAGGTATCCTCGCCGCCAATTTCCACCCGGCCCACATAGTCGCCGGACGCCATTTCGTCATAGTCGATGACAATCCAGTCCTCGGGCTCCAGGCCGCTTTCCTCCAAATCAATGCGATAGGTGTTCCAAACAGCGTCGGCAAAGTCCTCCTCGCTGATTTTAAAGGTGGTTTCAAAGTTGGTGGCGTTGCTGTCAAACTCGCTGTCCACCGGTTGTAGATAGGGCAGGTTGGTGCCCCATACCGACTTGGCGCTGGCCGTGGTGCCGCAGCTCATGGAGTGGTAGACAGCGTTGATATAGTCGCCTTTATAATAGCAGGCCTCCCCCAGCACCTCGTCCACGGCGTTTTTCACCGGTTTGCTGACACTGCTGCGCATACCCACAGTGGGATAAAGCCCCACACTGTTGGAGTATTTGATGTAGGTATAGGTGGCCACTACCTGGGCCTTGATGGCCTCCTGATGCAGAGCGCCCCGGGTTTCGTTCTCCACAATTTCCGAAACCAGGTCGTAGGCGTTCATCCGGGTCAGGCGGCCGTTGTACATAACGGCCAGTTCCTCATCCGCCACATCCCCGTCCGGCTCCCGGCTGGGCTCCTCCTCATCCGGGTCCTCTTCCTCCTCGTCCTCCGAGGAGGAGGGGGGAGGCTCCGGCCGGCTGGAGCTGCTCTCCTTGGGCGGCTGTGCGCTGGAGGAAGAGCTCTGTTCCGGCGCCGAACTGCTCTCCGGCGGGGTGCTGCCAGAGCTTTCCGACTGGGAGGAGCTGCTCTCGCTCCCGGCGGGTTTATTGGGGTTTACACCGCCATACAGGGTGTACCAAATCTCCGGCATCAGCGGTGTGGGGTTCTTCACCGCCTGGGTGGTGTCCACCTCCGGATCCTCATCCTCCCGGATTTTCCGGGCCACCACGACAAACCGGGCGTCGGTGAACTCATAGCTGCAGGTGGACAGGGTAATCAGCCGATCCCCTGGCTGCACATCCACGCCGGTGTTCAGCAGCGAACGCACCCGGACATTCTCCACATACTCCATAAACTTGGCCTCGGTGCCGTCCAGGAAGTTGAGATAGTCGAAAATCTCCCCATCCTCCTCCCGGGTGTTGGCAATAAACATGCCAAACACCTTGTACTCCCCCTCCTCATAGACGCTGTCAAAGCGCAGGATGGGGTGCTCCCGGTAAAAGTTCAAATCCCGGTACTGGAGCAGTGTTTCAAACATGGTGCCGGTGCGCATATTGTGGCCGTACACAATGGTGTTCTGGGTGGTTTTCAGATTGGTGCGGTAGTCCACAAACGGGGTGCCGTTCTGGTTCTCCTCCTGGTCAAAGCCCCGGCGCAGGTAGTATTCGTTGTCGCTGTACTGCACCACCGGATAGGCAAAGTCGGTCTCCTCAATCTCCAAATAGCCCACCACATCGGTGTTTTGGTCGTACAGCTCCTCAAACCGGGGCAGGTAGTCCCCCGGCATGCCGTTGGCATAGGCGGAGCTTTCCTCCTCTTCCGGCTCGCTTTCGCTCTCCCCGGTGGAGCTCTCCTGCTGGGAAGAGGGCTCGGACAGGCTTTCGGAGCCCTGCACCGGCTTTTCCTCCCCGCCCTGCCGGGCAGACAGCAACAGCCCCATGCTGCCAGCCATGACAAGCAGGGCGGCGATCACCCCCACCAGCAAACGCCGGTTTTTACCCTCCCTTGGGCGGGGGCGGCTCTCCCGGCGATGTTCCGGCGGCAGCAGCGGGTTTTCCGGCGAGGCAAAGTCCTCACCCCCTTGCAGGAGTGCCTCCACCGTTTCGGTGGCATGGAACAGCAGCGGCCGGTCGGGGGCCATCAGGCGCAAAAACTGCTCGCCGCCATAGCTGGCTACATTATATTCCAGTGCCTCGGGCAGCTGCTGGCTGTCCAGCAGGTTGTAGAGCAGCCGGGGGGCAAAGCCCTCGGCCAGGATGGCCATGGTGTGCAGCTCCCGGTGGAAAAACTGCGCAATGTAGCCATACACCTCCTGCAGCAGCAGGGGCAGCAGGGTATCCGGGTCATCGTCCAGGCAGAGCACCGCCTGCTCCCGGGAGCGCATGCCAAAGCTGCACAGCCCGCTATCCACCGGGAACACATCGGCAATGGCCGGAACCTCCGCCAGCTCCTCTGGGGGCAGCTCGCTGCCCGGGTGGGCGGCGCACCAGGCCCGGGCAGCTGCCAGGGTTGCGCTTGTGGTTTGGGTTTCCAGCTCCAGGCCCTGCACCAATATATCCTTCACCCCGCCCGGCTGGTCCAGGCCGCCGATGGTGAGCAGCACATCGCTCTCCTCCAGGGCGCGGGAGAGCTCCTCATAGAGGCCATCACCTGCCGGCGGCACATCCAGCGCTGTTACAGCCATGCCGCTGGCGGCGGCCAGCTCCCGCCGGATTACCCCCGCCAGCACATCCTGCTTATCCTCCATATGGATATGCTTGGAAAGCCCCAAAACCACTATGCCCACTGCCTCACCTCTGTTCTTCTTTCTTCCCCGGCATCCAAGGCCGCTTTCGGCGGATGGGGGAACCTTCTTTCATACAAGTATACTATACAATATTTTTCCCTTTTGCAAAAGCCCCAAAATATGGCCGCTGCCCTACCACTGCTGGGGGTAGGTGACGATGGTTTCAATATTCTCCATCGCCTGGGCGATGAGCGCCTCCTCATCCAGCGCCTGCTCGGCGGCCAGCACCTGGTGCAGCCGGGGCTTGGTGCGGGGGTGCCGGGGGGTGAACACCGTGCAGCAGTCCTCATAGGGCAAAATGGAGGTTTCAAAGGTGCCAATCCGCCGGCTGACGGCCACAATCTCATTTTTATCCATGCCAATAACCGGGCGCAGCACCGGCAGCTGGCAGGCCACATCGGTGCAGCCTATGGCATACAGGGTCTGGCTGGCCACCTGGGCCACGCTCTCCCCGGTTATCAGGGCGCCGCAGCCGTTCTGCTGGGCCAGGCGCTCGGCTATTTTCATCATATACCGGCGCATGATAATGGTAAAGTACTCCTCCGGGCACTTGTCCCGAATCTCCTCCTGCACCTTGGTAAAGCCTACCACATGCAGCTTAATCCGCCCGGCATAGCGGCCGGTTTCCTGGCAGAGGGCAATCACCTTCTGCTTGGCGTGTTCGCTGGTATAGGGGGGCGCTGCAAAGTGGATGGCCTCAATTTCCAGGCCGCGCTTGGCCATCATATAGCCGGCCACCGGGCTGTCAATGCCGCCGGAGATGAGCAGCAACGCCTTGCCGCTGGAACCCACCGGCATACCGCCGGCGCCGGGCATCTGCGGGCCGCGGACAAAGGCGGCGTGGTCCCGGACCTCTACATAGACAGTCATATCTGGGTTGTGCACATCCACCTGCAGATGGGGGAAGCGGGAGAGCAGATAGCCCCCCACCTCGGTGCAAATTTCCGGGGACTTGAGCGGGAAGGCCTTATCCGCCCGCTTGGCCTCCACCTTGAAGGTTCTGGCCCGGCGCAAATCCTCCCCCAGGTAGTCGGCAGCGGCCTGCTGGATGGCGGCCAGCTCCTTTTCCACCACACAGGCCTGGCTGAGCCCGGCAAAGCCGAACACCGTTTTCAGGGCGTCTACAGCGTCATCCATATCAATGCTCTCATCCATCGGTTCCGCCACCATGGTGGACTGGGCCCGGGTGAACTTGAAGCTGCCAATCCCCTTCAGCCGGAATTTGCAGTTTTTTACCAAACGGTCCTCAAAGGTGCTGCGGTTCAGGCCCTTCAGGGCAATCTCCCCAGCCTTGAGCAAAATAATTTCCTTCATCTGTTTTTCCTCTATCCTCTCTCTGTCAGCTTCTGGCCCGGGCAAGGGTTTCCATCCCCAGGCGCAGCTGTCCGATAAACCGGTCGATGTCCTCAGTGGTAATGCCGGCGTTAAAGCTCAAACGCAGGGCCGAGTCGATGCGCCCGGCCGGCAGGCCCATTGCCGCCAGCACATGGCTGGCCGCCCCCTTGGTGCAGGCCGACGCACTGGATACATAGATGCGCTCCCTCTCCAGGTGGTGCAGCATGGTTTCGCTCCGGATGCCCTCCACCGAAAGGTTGAGAATATAGGGGAAGGCGTTTTCCGGCGAATTGAGGACAATGCCGGGCAGCTCTTTCAGCCGCTCCAAGGTGTACGCCCGCAGGGCGGCAACAGCCTGGTAGTCCTCCCGGAGGCGTTCCCCCCGCAGCCGGGCGGCATAGCCCATGCCGCAGGCCAGCGGCAGGCTTTCGGTGCCGGGGCGCAGGCCGCCCTGCTGGGCGCCGCCATAGATGAGCGGGTCGATGCGGGTGCCCTTTTTTATGTACAGCGCCCCGATGCCCTTGGGGGCGTGGATTTTGTGGCCGCTCATGCTCAGCAGGTCGATATCGGTCTTTTCTATCTTGATGGGCAGCTTGCCAAAGGCCTGCACAGCGTCACAATGCACCGTGGCATGGGGGGCAATCTCCTTGACCCGGGCGGCAATGGCCTGGTAGTCCAGCACGCTGCCCACTTCGTTGTTTACCAGCATAAAGCTTACCAAAATGGTATCCGGGGTCACCTGGGCCAGAATATCCTCCGGGGCAATGTTCCCCTGGCTGTCGGGGGATACCAGCACCGGCTCGAACCCCTCCTCCCCCAGGCGCTTAAACGGCTCCAAAATGGAGGAATGCTCAAAGGCGGTGGTGACAATCCGCCGGCCCCGGCGGCGCTTGGCATGGGCGGTGCCGAACACCGCCCAGTTGTTGCTCTCGGTGCCGCCGGAGGTGAAGCAGAGGTTCTCCCCCCGGCCGCCAATCAGCCCAGCCACCGAGGCCGCCGCCTCCCGGAGCAGCCGCTGGGAATGCGCCCCCATATCGTACAGCGAGGAGGGGTTGCCATAGCTCTCCCGCATCACCTGCGCAATGTAATCCACCACCCGGCCATCCACCTGGGTGGTGGCGCTGTTATCCAGATAAATTTCCTGCACCATGCTTCGCTCCCTGTTCTCGGTTTTGGGGCAGCCCGCCCCTTTTACTACTAAAATTATGCCTTTAGTATAGCATAAAAATGCCCGTACCGGAAGAGTGCGCTTTTATAAAGCAGCCAGGGCAAGGCAGGAACCACAGCCGGCCTGCCTTGCCCTTTTTATGCTCCATTCCCCTTTCGGGGAACACATTTGTAACTGCATTTAAACATAATTTTTAAATTTAAGCCCTCCCTCCGAAAGGATGGGCAATGTTACCCCTTCCTTCGGGTTAGATAGGCCCCCACAATGCCCCCGGCCAGAAGAAGCGGCGCTGTCCTGACAAACAGCCACTCCATCGCGTGAACAAGCACGCCCATCACTGCGGTTTCGGGATGCCCGTAATCCCACCCCCGGTAGGGGCTGTTTAGCACCATCAGGGCTGCAAAAACAGCCGCTATGCCCACACACAGCAGGATAAAAAGCCAATGGAGCGCCTTTTGCCGCGCCGCCTTCCGGCGCGCCAGCTGTAGGTTCAACACTTCCAGCTTCTCGGCAAGCGCCTTTAAGCCATCGGCCTCGGGCTCGGCAATCTGTTCTCCCAGCAGCGTGCTTACAGGCGTTTCAAACACCTCGGAGAGGGAAAGGAGCATATCGGCGTCGGGAACCGACAGCCCTTGCTCCCATTTGGAGATGGTTTGCCGCACCACATGCAGCTTGATGGCAAGCTCCTCCTGGGAAAGCCCTTTGGATTTTCGGATTGTTCTGATGTTTTCATTCAGCATAGAAATGCCCTCCTTTCCCTGCTATCCTACCGAGGGAATCCCGTTGCGGCAAGCAACGCAAAGGAACATGCGGCGCCTTTTCTGCCAATCCAGGGGGCAAACCCGCTAAAAACAACCTGTTTGGGCAGGCGTTCGGGCAGCATTTCCAAAAAATTCAGGCCCTCTTTTCCCGCCGGATGGGAAACTGCCGGAATAGCGCCCACCGCAGGCCGGTGCCCAACAGCCCCAGGGCAATGCCGGCCGAGGAACCCGCGCCGTCGATGAATACATCCCGGATGTTGCCATCCCGGTCGGGCACATACAGCTGGTGCCACTCGTCGGTTATGGCAAACCCCACGCACAACACCAGGGCTGTCACCGCCGCCGGGAGGGGCGAAAGCTTTTTGCGCAGGAGGGCATAGACAATCAGCCCCAGCAGGGCATATTCGCTCAGGTGGGCCAGCTTGCGCAGGGCAAATTCCGGCCGGCCGCCCCGGGCCAGCAGCTCATACACCCCTGGCAGCAGCCGGCGCACCAGCTCCAGCGCCTCCTGGGAGAGGCTGGAGGAGCGCTCCCCGCTCTGGGCCGAAAACAGATAGACACCCAGCATCACTGCCGCCGTCAGGGCCAACAGCAGGGCCCCCCTGTATCGTTTTATCTGCATATTGCATCCTCCCTTTTTTCATCCTTTGCCTGGCAAACTTCTTTGTACCATAAATTTTACCATACGCTCTTGCCCAGGGGACAGACAAATTCTGCCTAATATGTGTATGAAGTGTAAATTTGTCGCACCGGGCAGAAACTGCCGGCTTTTTGGGCACAGAATAGACAGCGCCGCCGGGCAAATACATTGACATTGTTCCCCGTCAAAAGTAAAATAAAAGGAGTATCTGCTATCCTTTTTTTCTGCGGCCCCTGACAGCAATATAAACAACCAACCGGGAGGGAGTATCAATATGAAATTTTCAAAGCAGATGGCTTTGGCGCTGGCGGCGGCCTGCATCCTTGGCCTTTCGGCCTGCAGCCAGCAGGACGGTGTGGATGCCCCGGAAAACTACCCGGTATCTGCCGCCGGCACTGTGATTGACCGCCAGCCCCGGACAGTGGTCAGCCTGGCCCCGGCCATCACCGATACATTGGCCCAGCTACAGCTGTTGGGCCGGCTGGCCGCCATCAGCGATTTTTGCACCCTGCCCTGCGAAACGGCCTATCTGGAATACTACGAATATCCCCGGGTGGGCACCCAGCAGCTGCCGGATGTGGCCGCCATCAAAGCCCTGGGGGCGGACCTGGTGCTTGCCACCGCCCCGCTGGCCGAAAGCCAGATGATAGAATTGCAGCAGGCCAATATTGATGTGGTCATCCTGCCCCCGGCCGAGGATATAGAGGGTATCCGCCAGAACTACACCGACCTTTTCAAGCTGCTGCATGGCCAGGAAACCGGTTCCCGGATGGCCGAGGAGTACCTGGCCGGCTTTGACCGGCGCTGGCAGGATATTTTGGACCGGGCCGAGGAGGCGGCCGCCCAACGGGAACGCCCCATCAGCTGTGTGTACCTGGCGGAGGATTTGCTGAAGCTCTCCACCGGGGATAGCTTCGAGGGCTACATCTTGGAACAGATGGGCTTACAGAACTGGGGGGCCAATTATACCGAGTACAACTACCCCAAGGAGAAGGAACTGGAACTGAACCCCGATGTCATTTTCTATAACGGCATGATCTCCCGGGAGTACATCGCCTCCTCTACCTGCTACAAAACCACCGACGCTGGTACAGCCGGAGCCATCCGCTACCTGGACCCGGAGGACTTTGAGCGCCAGAGCCCCGACCTTCTGGACCGCATGTGGGAGATGGGGCGCTACCTCTACCCCGATTATTTTGTCCAGGAGGAGCCCGGCGACTGGTGCGATATCTACGGCACCGAACCGGTGGACAACTCCTATATCCCCGGTGGCGCCGACCCTGAGCCGGAACCCGACCCCAAACCAGAACCGGAAGAACCCCCGGCGGAATAGCCGCCTAACCCCTATAAAAAAGCCTGGACCTTTTATAAAAGGTCCGGGCTTTTTCGTGCGGCTTTACTTCTCCTGATGCAGCCAGGTGGCGGCAGTGGGGTTTTCCGGCACGCCCTGTGCCCCGGCCAGGGAGCGCAGGAACAATCCGGCAAAGCCCTGCGGGTCGATGGCGGTGCACACCTTTACATTGGGCTGCTTGTTCCAGAAGCCCTCCAGGTCACAGACTGTGGTGCCCCGGGTCAGCGGGGAGGCCACCTCCACCCCCACATAGCACTCCTGCACAGTGTACAGCTCAGGCGCCAGCAGATAGCAGACAGCTGTGGAATCGTACATGCGCTGGCCGCTTTGCATATTCCCGCCCCGGTAGTGCTCAAACAGGCTGTATACCATCTGCCCGGTGGGGTTCAGATCCCGTATTTTGGCCACCATTTCCCCGGTAATCAGGGCAGAGCGGGCCAGCTCCAGCCCGCACATGACAATAGGCAGGCCGGAACGGAACACCATATCCGCCGCCTCGGGGTCGGCAAAGATGTTAAACTCCGCCAACGGGGTGATGTTCCCCCGGGTAAAGGCCCCGCCCATCAGCACAATCTCCTCCACCTTTTCCTTCACCTCGGGGTAGAGGGAAAACAGCAGCGCAATGTTGGTCAGCGGGCCAATGGGCACCAATGTAATCTTCTCATCACTTTGCAGCAGCACCCGGCGCATGGCCTCCACAGCGTGCAGCTTCAGCGGCTTTACTGTAATTTCTTCAAAGTCAAAGCCCTCCATCCCCGATTCGCCGTGGGCCTCGGCGGCATCGTACACCGGGCCCACCAGCGGGCGGTCCGCCCCGGCAGCCACCGGTACATCGGCGCCCCAGAAGCTCATCAGCCGCAGGGCGTTGCGGGTGGTTTTGTCCAGGCTTACATTGCCGGCTACAGTAGTAATCAGCTGTACATCCAGCTCCCGGCTGAACATGGCAATGGCAATGGCGGCGGCATCGTCAATGCCGGGGTCGGTGTCTATTATAATCTTTCTCATGGGTGCATCTCCTCCCGTTTTGTGCGGCACGGCTGTTTTGCAGCGCCGCTCTTAACCCTACTATAACAAAAAGCCCGCGCCGCCGCAAGATGCCCGGGGACATATCCCCGCCCCGTTTGGCATAGATATACAGCAAGCATTAAAAACAGAGGGGGTTTTCCACCATGAGGGGAATACCGGAGGACCGTGCCGTCCTGCTGGGGCGGTATATACTGGAAAACGGCGCCACCGTCCGGCAAACCGCCGGGGTGTTTGGCTTTTCCAAAAGCCTGGTGCACAAGGATGTCACCGAACGCCTGGCCCGAATCAGCCCCGAGCTGTACCAGGGGGTTAAAGGCGTGCTGGAAAAAAACCGGGAGGAGCGGCATATCCGGGGCGGGCTGGCCACCCGGGAAAAATACTCCCGCCTGCGGGAAAAATAGAGGCGGCTGCCATCCCTGTTGTTTAATCGCTATGAGTATGCTATACTGTGCATAAAATCACAACAGAGATGGAGGAAGTTTGATGAAACTGAGTTTTATTGGCATGGGCAACATGGCCTATGCCATTTTAAAGGGCGGCTGCACAGCCGGCTTTTTTGATACCAACGCTGTGTTTGCCTTTGATATCAACCAAAAACGCCTAACTGAGGTGGCGGCCGAAACCGGCATCCACCCCTGCGGCAGCGCCGCCCAGGCAGCCGAGCAGGCCGACATTGTCCTGCTGGCTGTAAAGCCCCATATTGTGCCGGCTGTGCTGGAGGAGCTGGGGGACACCCTACAAAATAAGGCGGTGCTGTCCATTGCGTCGGGCTGGACCACCCAGCGGCTGCAGGCGGCCCTGCCTGCAGCCGCCCGGGCCATGTTCACCCTGCCCAACACCCCCTGCATGGTGGGGGCCGGCATGGTGCTGGGGGAGGATAACCACACTTTCACCCCCGCCGAGTTCGACTTTGTAAACGGCATGTTCCACTCCATGGGCAAGCTCATCCTGGTGCCCCCTGCCATGATGAACGGCGCCGGCACGGTAACCGGCTGCGGCCCCGCCTTTTTCTACCTGATTATGGAGGCACTGGCAGATGGCGCCGTCACCTTTGGGGTGCCCCGGCAGATGGCCTATGACCTGGTGGCACAAACCGCCATGGGCGCCGGGAAAATGCTGCTGGACACCCAAATGCACCCCGGCCAGCTTAAAGACGCCGTCTGCTCCCCTGGCGGCACCACCATCCGGGGCATCCGCGCCCTGGAGGACGCCGGCGTCCGGGCGGCCATGTTCGATGCACTGGATGCCGCCGGCAAAAATGCCTGATAGCCTGCAAAGCCCATCCCTCCGGCCCCTGCTGGGGGGATTTTTTGCACCGCCCGGCTCTATCCAGCTATACCGGCCTTTTAGCCCTCCCCAAAAGCCCATAAAAGGCCGGTTCCGGCAGAAAGCGGCAGCTTTTGCGGCAATTCCCTTTCTCAATTTGCTACAGGGGCAAATTGGTGTATGATACTATCCATACAGGACAAAAAATAAGAGGAAGTGCCGGAAAACATCTGCTAAAATAGTAGGAAACCGAAGGGGCCAGACAGGGAACGGAACGAAAAACCGCGGGCCATCGTTGATTATGTCGAAAACCACCTGCAGCGAAAAGAGGAGCCCATTGACAGGGAAGAAACCGCCAGCATCGCCGGATGTTCCTTAACCCTTGCGGACAGCCGGGGCAAGCTGGACTTATCGGAGAGATAACAGGCCCGGTGGCACACAAAGTGCCTGTGCCCGGTGGAGTTTGAAGCCGCCGCCCCAATCCCGCCCCTTGCATTTAGCACCAGGGAAACATGGACGACGGGCTTACCTTAGAAAAAATTGAAGATGTGCTGGTGGGGACAAGCATCCCGTACGACTACAAAAACGCAAAATTTTAACCCCGAGCATGCAGACAACAGACAAACCGCCTAAAAGGAGGGCTACTAAATGAATATTGCAGAACAATATGTAAATGGGCTGAAAGAAGCCTACTATAACAACGGCTTACAGGAGGAATGGGACCAGTTTGAGCAGGTTAAACAGGGCGTCAGCCCGGAGGATCTGCAAAACCTGCTGGCCTGCTACCCTGATACCCCCCAGAGCCTGCTGCACCTGCTGGGCTATGCGGATGGAACCTATTGGAGAGCGTACGCCGGCCAAAGCATCGCCCTGTTTTTCCTGGGTTCCGACCTGGAGGAATACCCCTACTACCTGCTGTCCGCCCGGCAGATGATAGAGGAAAAGGACGGGTTCGCCACCTGGGGGGACTTTCTGATTACAAGGGAATACGACGATATTCCTGTGGACCCCGGCATTTGCGACAGCATGGACCAGCTGTGCCTGCTGCATTTTTCCGACTGCATGAACAACGGCGGCACTTCACAGCTTTTTATCGACTTTTCCCCCTCGCCGGCGGGGAAAAAGGGGCAGATTCTGCGCTACCTGCACGACCCGGACGAGCTGGCCGTTATTGCAGGCAGCTTTGATGAATACCTGCAGATGCTCATGGAAACCGGGTACGATTTTATCAAAAACGAGGAGCTTGAGGATTAAGTTTTCAAAACTATGTTTGAAAGGAGCAACATATTCAAAAAGATTAAAAATAACCTACCTTCACATCTTGTTGTAAATTTAAGAAGAATACATGAGCAATTTCGGCTTACAAAATTGTAGGTATAAAAGAAAAAGGACAATAATAAAATTTTCGGGGAGATAAAACAATGGAATTTTCAATCAAAAATACCGAATTAGCAGTACTTAATAGTAGTGAAACATTAGATTTTCCTAAGTATACCTCGCAGCTAATCAATTGGGCAAATCAAAATGCGCAGGGCACTCGTCCAAAAGTAGTTGGACAGCTTTCTGATTTATTTCCTGAATATGAAAAAAATTGTGATGAAATTTCTATTGACAGCTGGCGGGAATGGTATTTGGCACATTATCCGGAAGCTATTGAAGATGCAACAACCAAAATTTTCTCTCAAGTAGAAAATCTCAAAGAAGCTATTAAACTAATTGATAAAACAATGGTTCAAAAATGGGTAGAGGATTTAGTTATTTCTAAAACATACAATGGGTTATATGTTCAAGAGGCTATCTTATCCAAACTCGCTAAAATCAAAGGTGAGAGTTATAGATTAGCAAATCCTGAAGAAGAGGCTCAAGGAATTGATGGATATGTAGGAAAAATTGCATATTCCATAAAACCTGATACTTACAAAGCTATGGGGCGTTTATCCGAGGCTATTAATGTAAAAATGATTTATTACACTAAGAAAAAATCCGGCTTAACGATTGAAGTTGAAGAATAATTTCAGGCGGTGATACAAACCACCGCCTGCTTTTATACTGGAATTGATTTCAAAAATTTCTCTTTACAAGTATACTCTATATCAGTATCAACACTAACATATCCTGTTCGAATCAAATGATTATTTATAAAGGTTTTATTGTCAAGATACACATAGCATGTTAATTTATCTTCACAATCGTGTTTTACTGAATCATACTTCAAATAAATTTTCCTTTTTTTAAATTTCTGCTGCAAAAACGCTATTGCTTCATTCTCAAACTGGGGTATAGGTTTTATGCCTAAAAGTTTTACAATCAATCCATTGCTAAGCTCTATTGTATTTGCATTCAACACATTTTTAACAGTAAAGAGATCTTCTCGTTTTCTTTCTTTATTATCAATCTTTGAACCGAACTGCAGTTTCTTGACATCTATTTTTTTGTCCATTTTATGTGGATCATAAAAAACATATGGCAAATCTTCAAACATATGTTTTACACCTTCTTGGTCCTCTAAAAAAACAACCTGAGAATCACTGTCACTACAAAGTTTCTCCCTAATAATGGTAGCAAATTCTCTATTAATCTCATATCCTATTGAATTTCTGCCTAAATGTTTAGCCGCTAAGGATGTAGTGCCACTACCAGCAAATGGATCAAGAACGGTTTCACCAGTAAAAGAAAACATTTTTATCAATCGTTTCGGAAGTTCTTCAGGAAACATTGCAATATGCCCCATTTGTTTCACTCCATTAAAATTCCAATGTGATGAAAAGTATTGACTCCACTCTTCTTTGGTTAATTCAGAATCAGCTTTTTGTTGGGCAGTTGGCTTGGGCGCTTTTCCCAGCTTCTTAAATAATAAAATAAATTCATAATCTATTTTCAATACCCCATTTCGGGGATATGGAAAGCTACCCATAATTGCGCCGCCGCCAGAAGTATTCATTGTAGTGTTTTTTTGCCAAATAATAGCACCCATATAATCCATACCCAATGATTCACAAAAACGAATTATTTCGGTGCGAATAGGAATAACCTTATATCTACCATAATACACTGAGCGCGCAAACTGATCTCCAATATTAATACAAAGTCTACACCCATCAGCTAATACACGATTGCATTCTTTCCAAACAAGGTTCAGATTATTTATATATTCCTCGTAGCTGTCATTGAAACCAATTTGATCTTCTGTTCCATAATCTTTTAATTGCCAATATGGAGGTGAAGTAATAATTAACTGTACCGACTTATCTGCAATTTGATTCAGTGACCGACTATCACCAAATATTATTTTATGTTCAGTCATTACTAATCCTTCCTTATTTTTATTTTATATGCTCGCCGTTAGCTAATACAAAATACTGCTCATAAGTAACATCAAGTGCTTTTGCTATTTGGTTAAGCTCATCTTGTGTGATTGTATTTCTTTTGAGTTTTGCATTAAAATTCTGAGGTGTTTGATGTATTTTTCTCGCAAGCTCTGATAAACTAACACCCATTCTCACACATAAAACTCGTATCTGCTCTGAAGTTGTCATAAAAACCTCCATTAAACATTTTCATTTATATTATAAACTATATAATTGATAATGTCAATCAAAATAATAGTAGCAGCAAGGAGAACATTCCCAGCTGCCACTATCTATCAAACATAAAATATTTATTTAATTTTCTTATCTTAATCCAGTGGTTTTTTGCTTCTTACAGGTTTTATCGGACAATATTCCGGTTTTCGGCATAGATCATATCCCCCAGCTTGGCTGTACCCATGGAGGTATGCTTGATGGGCCGCCACTCCACCTTGCGCACCAGCGCCACAACAGCAATGGGCACATAGGTGAACAAAAACAGCGGGAAGGTAAAGGCATAGCGGATTTTCTGGGCGGTGGTGGCCTGGATGTTCCGCCATTCGGTAATGGTGGTGGCCATGCCAAAGGTAAACAGGCTGATATAGAACATCACCCCGGCGGACAGGATGGCGCCGGTGGCCTCGCTGAACACCCGGCGGGCAATATAGGCCGGCTCGGTAAAGCAGGTGAGCAGCATGAGGATATTTACCACCAGCATAGTCAGGGTAAGCAGCATGCCGGGGGCCACTGTCATGAGCATATCATAGCAGGCAAAGCGGCTCTTCTTGCTGGTGAACATGCCCTTGGCCAGTGCCAGGCCATACTTGGCATCCACCTGGTAGAAGCCCTTGGACCACCGCAGACGCTGGTCCCAGGACTGCTTAAAGGTAACCGGCTGCTCGTCATACAGGATGGCGGTGTCACAGTAGCCGATTTTCTGGCCCTTCAAGGCGCAGTTCACCGAAAATTCGATATCCTCAGTGAGCAGGTGGTAGGGCCAGCCGGCATTCTCCTTGACCACCTGGGCCGAGATGAGAAAACCGGTGCCGGAAATGGCACAGTTGGTGCCGATGAGCATCCGGGGGAAGTTCAGGTACCGGGCCTCCCGCATAAACCACAGGCCATACCCGGCAGAGATCCAGTTATCGGCAAAATTTTTGGAGTTGCGGTAGCTGGTCAGGGCATGGTATTCGCCGGTATCAAACACCTTGTTCATCTCCGAAACAAAGTTGGGGTCGATAATGTTGTCGGCATCAAATACAAAAAAGCCGTCGTAGCCGCTTTCACCCACATCTGCCCGCAGCTTTTGCAGCAGATAGCCCAGGGCATAGCCCTTGCCCTTGTTCACAGTGTCAAACCGCTCAAAAACAATGGCCCCGGCCTGCCGGGCGGCATCGGCCGTGCGGTCGGTGCAGTTGTCTGCCACCACATAGATATCCAGCAGCTCCTGGGGATAGTTCTGCCCTTTCAGGCTGCCAATCAGCTCCCCGATGACCTCCTCCTCATTCCGGGCGGAAATCATCACGGCGTAGCGGTGCTGCTTCTGCGCCACATAAATCCAGGGCTTGTTCCGGCTCAGCACGCCGTACATAAGATAAACCAGCTGATAAAAATAGGCTGCGCTAATGGTAAGCGCCAGCACAAAGTTAAAATAGGATACGATTTCAAGCATCTTTTCTTCTCTCCAATACAGTTCTGGCCGGCCGGACTGCCGGACACAGTGGCAGTGTTTTTTTGCCCGTTAATCGGTTGTTCCAAATTCTTTGCGTCGCCATACTGATTATAATTACCACACCGGGCAATGTCAAACCCCAAAACCGGCGTTTTTCCCCTGAAAAACTGGATAAAATGCAGGCAAACTGTTATCTTCTTCCATAAAAAACGGGAAAAGCGTCAAATAATTGCTCGATAACTGCCGATATTTTAGGCATTTTATGTGCAAATGCCGCTTTTCTCCCTCTAATTGTAAATTTTCTTCTTTTGTGTATTTTGCACAATAATATCTGGGGGTGTTCCCGTTTATAAAAGCATTCTGCCTATTATTTCTGCCCATCGCTGGAACGCTTTCCCGCCCTGCCCTTCCCCGGCAGGTCCGCAAAACCCGGCTTTTCCTGCCCTTTCAGCGCCCATTCCGCCTCCTGTTCCAGGAAGAAAGCAGGCTGCTTCCATTTCCTCCTGGCTTCAGGAAACAGGGAGAGAGGTTCATACCATCCTATCCTCTTTCCCCGCAAAGCAGGGCGGCCGCAGCCGCCCCCATCTAAACTGCCTTTTCGGCGTGGTACCGGATGCTTTCGCTGTCCCCAAACTCGGAATCCTCGGTGCTGTCATAGACACTGCCCAGCGCCTTTACCTTGGCATAGAACCGCTTGCCGTCCTGCTCCTCGGCCAGCTCGGCAATCTGCAGGCTTTCCTCGTCCACATCGGTGTAAATGCTTTTAAACCGCTGGGAGCCCATATACACCACCACATAGTAGCCGTCGTTGGCCGCCACATGGCTGTATTCCAGCATCAAAAAGCCATCCTCCACATACAGCTCCACCTCGCTGGGGGTGTCCAGCTGGATAGCCTCGTTGTCCAGCAGCGAATAGGCCTCCCCGTCCTCATCGGCCGCATACTGCTGTTCGGTTTTTACCGGGGGTTCGTACCCCCGCTTTACCGTGATGTTATCCGGATCCACTGCATACTGCACATAGTCGTTGCGCACCACCAGGTCCTTCACCCGGCCCAGGCCCTCCAGCGCCAGCTTGGCATTGGCGTCGGCCTGCTTAATCTCGGTGCCGCTGGACAGGTTAATGCGGCTGTTGTAATTGACTGTGAGCTGGTCCAGGTGGACCGACAGCAGCGTGATGTTATTTTTAATCAGCAGCCCGCCGTTTTCCACCTGCATGTTCACAAAGCCTTCGCTCTTGCCCAGCCCCCGTTCCCGCAGGGTGGCGCTGCACATGAGCAGCGTGTTCTCAATCCGGCTCTGCCCCTTGAGCAGGACGCTCAGCGGCAGGTTGTCCCGCTGCAGGCGCACTGTGGGGGCGGTTACGCTGTCCATCTCCAGCAGGTCGGAGCCATACACATAGATGGTGCCTGCCACCGAGATATTTTCCAGGCGGACATCGCCGTAAACCTCATCCATGATAAACAGGTCCCCGGAGATGGTCTTGTTGGCCAGCGTCACCTCGCCGGAGCGGATAACCACCTGCCTCAGGCTCTCCTCCTCGGTGTAATCGCCGCTTTCGGTGATGCTCAGCTTATCCGGCTTGGGCTGCTCGGCCTGGGAGGAGGAGCCGCCAATTACCGGGCGCTGCGCCTCGGGCTGGCTCTGTTCCGGCTCCTGCTCCGGCTGGGAGGAGCTTTGTTCCGCCTGGCTGGAAGAACTCCCCTCCGGCTGGCTCACCACCGGCAGCCCGGCCGGCTGGTTGGGCCCACCAGCAGAACGCTGCACAAAAAAAGCCGCCAACGCCGCAAAGGCCACCACCACTGCCAGCACGATAATCCACAGGTTTACATTTTCGCCCCGGCTGTACTTTCGGGCCATGCCACATTCCTCCTTGCCGCTGTGTTTCTTTCTGTCTAACTATAGCACAAACCCCAGGGGAAGAAAACAGCAAATATCTTCCGCTCAGTCTTCCAATATACTTTCAATAATAAACCGGGGGCGGTGCTTTACCTCCATGTAAATTTTGCCCACATATTCGCCAATGACCCCCAGAGAGAGCAGCTGGATGCCGCCAATCAGCCAGATGGAGCCCATTGTGGTGGCCCAGCCCTGCACGGTGTAGCCCAGCAGCTTCTGCGCCAAAAATACCACCAGCGCCGCCATGCTGGCCATGAAGATGAAAAAGCCCGCAAAGGTGATGAGCCGGATGGGCACGGTGGAAAAGGAGGTGATGCCATCAAACGCAAACGAGAGCATCTTTTTCAGCGGATATTTGCTCACGCCGGCAAACCGCTCCCCCCGCTCGTAGGTGACAATACTGCTTTTAAATCCCACCATGGGCACAATGCCCCGGAGGAACAGGTTCACCTCCTCAAACTGGGAGAGGGCCTCCAGCGCCCGCTGGCTCATCAGCCTGAAATCGGCGTGGTTGTCCAGCACATTGGTGCCCATCGCCCGCATCAGCTTGTAGAACAGCCCAGCGGTAGAGCGTTTAAACACTGTATCGGTCTGGCGGCTGCTGCGCACACCATACACAATATCACAGCCCTCCTTTTGGTACTTTTCCACAAAGGCGTCAATGGCGTTTATATCATCCTGGAGGTCGGCATCCATCGAGATAGCCATATCGCACCGGTCCTTGGCCACCATCAGCCCGGCCAGCAGGGCGTTCTGATGCCCCCGGTTCCGGGAGAGGTTCACCCCGCAAAACCGGTTGTCCTGCCGGTGCAGCCCCTGTATGATGTCCCAGGTGCTGTCCCGGCTGCCGTCGTTGACAAACAGCACCCGGCTGTCCGGGGCTATGGCTCCGGCGGCCAGCAGCTGGTCAAACTTTTCTGCCAGCCGCCGGGCAGTTTCGGGCAGCACCTCCTGCTCGTTGTAGCAGGGTATTACCATGTATAGCTTATTCCCCTTCATCTGTGTTCTGCTCCTTCGTTGCATCCTGTTCTTCCTGGGGGGTCTCCTCCGGCTCCCCCGCCGGGAGTTCTTCGGCCTGTTCTGCTTCCTTTGGCGCCTCCTCCCGGGGTGCTTCCGCCGCCGGTTCCCCCTCTGTCATGGGGCGCAGGCCCTTAAAGTTTTCCGGCACCGGCTGGGGCTGCACAGCCGCCCGATCCCGCCGGCGCATAATAAGCAGGTAGGCCAGCAGCGCCACCAGTCCGCCCCCGGACACCGCCGCACCGGGCACCAGGCCGGGGGTGAGGTAATCAAACCGGATGGTGGCGGCGCCGGCAGGCACCCGCACAGCCATAAAGCCCAGGTTGGCCCGTTCAATCACTGCCGGCTGGCCATTGACCGTGGCGGACCAGCCGCTGTCATACGGCACCGAAAAGAACATCAGCACCTCCTGTTCCAGATTGCTGGTGGCAGTAAAGCCCCGGTTGTCAAACTGGAAGCTGTCGCAGATGTAATTCAGCCGGTCCAGACAGGCGGCTTCCATGCCGTTTTTGTCCAGGGCGGCATAGTCAATCTCGGTGACTTCCTCCACAATATCCCGGTTGCGCTCCAGGCCCTCGGGGTCCAGCATCACGGCTGTGAGCATCACATTGGCCCGCAGGGAGTAGGGCATCTCGTCCATCTTTTTCTGGCTGATGGCAGTTGTATAGCCAAAGCCCATGGGCAGATAGTTTTCATTGAGGTAAAAATCAAAGCCGAACTGGGAAAAGGCAAACCGGTACCCAGGCATCAGGCTGCCCCCATCGGGATTGGACTTCTTTACAGCCAGGTACTTCACCGATAAAAGCGGCCGCAGGGCGTAGTTGCTGGTTTCCGGCTTGGAGGATACATCCCGCTTTACCCCCACATAGGGGTAAAATTCCATGATGGAATTGGGCACAATGGAATGGAACGCCTGGATGTTGGGCTGGTGCCAGTACATGCCCAGGTTGTCCAGCGAATCGAAAATATCCAACCGGAAAAACTCGCCCCCCTCCTCCGGGAAGGCCACGCTGTCATACCCTGCCAGGGCAGTGTCCCGCAGGTAACTGCCGCTGCTGCCATACAATTTGCCACTGCCAATATAAAACATGCCGTGCAGGCAGCCCACTGCCGCTGTCAGAACCACCACCTTTTGGATAAACGCGGGGTTTTCCCGGAGCTTGCGGGCAAGGTAGAGGGTCAGCCCGGCGCACAGCAGCGCAATCAGGCACACCAGCCAAAAGCGGATAGGTTCCTCCATCAGCCCCAGCTGCCACTGCCCCTCTGCATCCTTGTTGGGGGTCAGGCCCACGGCTACAATAAACAGGGCAATGCCCGCAATGTACCAGTGGATACCCCGCATGTAGTCCACCTCCCGGCGCTCCAACGCGGTTGCAGTGGCCACACACATCAGCAGCACCGGCATATAGAACCAGCGGGCGTAATAGGAACTGTTAAACAGGATAAAGGCGCTGTTCAGCCCCGGTATCAGGGCCATAAACAGGCAGAGCAGCAGCATTTTTTTCAGCCAGCTTTTCCGGGCGGCCAGCAAAAACGCCACTACGCCGGAGACACCAAACAGCGGCAGCCAGGCGGTCAGCGAGGACCACTTGGCCCCGCCCCCGGGGAAAAAGTTGGGGCGGCTGGGCAGGTCGGGCGGGAAAAACAGCGTCTGCAAAATCTGCGGGATGCGCTGGTTGGCCGAATAGATCCAGAACGACCAGCCGCTGAGCAGGTTGTCCGCTGTGGTGCGGGGGTTGCCCACAATAGCCAGCGCCGAGGGCAGCAGCACCACCATGGCTATGCAAAGCCCCAGCACCGATTCCAGCGCCACCCAAAAGAACTTCTGAAGGGTCATGCCCCAGCTGCGGTCGGTCATCCGCACAAAGACATAGAGGATGACAAACACCACTTCCCCAATGAAGAACCAGTAGTTTACCATACAGTTGATAGCAACAGCCAGGGCAAACCACCCGCGGCGGCGGTTCTGCACCAGTTCCTCCACCCCGATGAGCAGCAGCGGGAAAAACACCATGGCCTCGTGGAAGTGGTTAAAAAAGATATTGTAAATGGAAAAGCCGGAAAAGGCGTAGAGCAGCGAACCCAAAATAGCCATCTGCTCCCCCCGGACAAACCGCCGGATATACAGGTAGCTGGTGAGGGCCATGCAGGCCATCTTGAGCGCCAGCAGCGGGGCCATCAGGTAGGGCACCATCTCGCTGGGGAAGGGCAGGGTCAGCCAGAAAAAGGGGCTGAACAGCAGGTAAAAGCTGTAAGAGGCGATGAAGTTGGCCCCCAGGTCGGTGTAGCTGTTCCAGAGAACATCCCCGGAGCGCACGGCGTCATGGGCCATCCGGTAAAAGGGGATCTGCTGCACATTAAAATCCCCAAAGAAGAAGAAATACCCCCGGTCGTACACAACAAACGGCAAAAACATCACGGCTGCCGCCAGCAGGGCCAGGGCAAAGGCCTTTATCCAGCCAAAATCTCTCTTTTTCATCGGTGTCTGGGCGGGTGTGGCAACCATTACTCTCCTACTCTCCTCTATCTCTGCGCCGCCGGCCGGTTCCGGCAGCGGGGGCTTGCCCCGGCGCTTATTCGTTAATAGTATAGCACAAGTTCCCCCCAAGCACTATAAAAAAGTGGCGCAGGCTTTTATTTTTGCACCAATTTGTTATAATGGGGGTAGCCGCCGGCCCTCGCCCTTGCGGGGCGGCGCAGTTATACTATAATAAAAGGTACCCATTTTTGGCCCTTTTACTGCCGGGGAGATGAATTTTATGGAAAACCGCTTTTTTGCCATGCTGGCCCGGATGAAACTGATTCGGCGCTGGGGGCTGATGTTCAGCACCCGGGAGGAAAACCTGGCCGAGCACACGCTGGACACCGCCTTTTTCATGCATGCCCTGCTGTCACTGCACAACCGGCGGTTTGGCGGCAGGCTTGATATTGGCGCCGGCGTGCTGCTGGCCCTCTATCACGACACCCCGGAAATTTTAACCGGGGACCTGCCCACCCCGGTCAAATATTTCAGCCCGGATATCCGCTCTGCCTACAAGGCGGTGGAACGATCGGCCGGGGAGAGCCTGGCCGGCCTGTTGCCTCCCGACCTGCTGCCCGACTACCGGCCCTATCTGCTGCCGGAGGAGGGGATGGATGCCTACCTGCCCTTTTTAAAGGCGGCGGACCGGCTTTCCGCCCTGGTAAAATGTATGGAGGAAACCCGCCAGGGCAACTATGAATTCCGTCTGGCCCAGCGGCAGACCCAGGAAGCCATTGCCAGTATGGGACTGCCGGAGCTGGATTTGTTTATGGCCCAGTTTATCCCCGCTTTTGAAAAAACGCTGGACGAGCTTCAGGAGGAGCAGCTGCTATGAAAAACACCACCATTGCCGCCATTTCCACCCCCCTTACCGCCGGGGCCATTGGCATTGTGCGCCTGTCCGGGCCGGATGCTAAGGCCATAGCCGGGCAGATTTTCCGGCCCATCGGCCGCCGGAAGATTGATACGGTCCCCGGGTTTTCCGCCATCTACGGCCATGTCTGTGCCGGGGGCGAGGACATTGACGAGGCCGTTGTGTATGTCTACACCGGCCCCAAGAGCTACACCGGGGAGGATGTGGTGGAATTTTCCTGCCACGGCGGGCCGTACCTGCTCACCCGGGTGCTGCGGGAACTGCTGGACCGGGGGGCCGCACCGGCAGAGGCCGGGGAATTTACCAAGCGGGCCTTTTTAAACGGCAAAATGGACCTGACCCAGGCCGAGGCGGTTATGGACCTGATAGCTGCCTCCGGGGCGGATGCCAGCCGGGCGGCAATGGCGGCCCGGGAGGGGGCGCTCTCCCAAAAGTGCGACGCCATCTGCGCCGGCCTGACCCTGATTGCCGCCCACATGAGCGCCTGGGTGGACTACCCGGACGAGGAGATAGAGGAACTGAGCGACGAGCACCTGCACCGGACCCTCTCTGCCGCCCGGCAGGAACTGGCTGCCCTGCTGGACACCTTCGACACCGGGCGCATCCTGCGGGAGGGGGTATCCACTGCCATTGTAGGGCGGCCCAATGTGGGCAAATCCACCCTGATGAACCTTCTGGCCGGCGCCACCCGCAGTATTGTTACCGACATTCCCGGCACCACCCGGGATGTGGTGGAGGAAACGGTACGCCTGCCCGGCGGGCTGGTGCTGAACATTGCCGACACAGCCGGCCTGCGCAGCACCGACGACCCGGTGGAGGCCATTGGCGTATCCATGGCACAGGACCGCCTCTTGCAAAGCGGCCTGGTGCTGGCCGTGTTTGACGGCAGCGCCCCCTTCACTGAGGAGGACCGGCAGCTGGCCGCCTCGCTGATAGGGCGCCCGGCTGTGGCGGTGCTGAACAAATCCGACCTGGGCCGCGCCGGGGAGGCCGAATATATCTCGGAGCAGTTCTCCCATACCGTAACCCTCTCCGCCCGGGAGGGCACCGGCCTGCCAGAGCTGGCTGCGGCCATCCGGGAGGTGCTTCAGCTAAGGGCGGTGGATCCCTCTGCCCCCATGCTGGCCAACGAGCGCCAGCGCCGGTGCGTACTGCGGGCCAAAGCCGCTGTAGAGGAGGCCCTGGATACGCTGAATATGGGCCTGACCATGGACGCTGTGAACATCTGCATTGACGAGGCGCTGGAGGCCCTGTTGGAGCTAAATGGCCGCCGGGTAACCGATGCTGTGGTGGATGAGGTGTTCGCCAACTTCTGTGTGGGGAAATAAAAGCCCGCCCGCTATCCCAACAGAAAAGTGTTGTCCCGCCGGGAACCGGCCGTTATGCAGAGGCCGGGCAGGGGAATTTTCACCCACCGGCCGGCAGCCTATTGGCGGGTTTTAAGATGACAATACGGCACAGCCCGTATGCCGGGCGCCAGGTTTTAGCTGTGCGCTGCTAAAGTATTCTGCCCCGGCCGTCCCTTCTCCAATTTGAAGAGGCTGCTTTGATGGACAAAAGCCCCCTCTGCGGAACCCTTTATAGGCCAAAAAGAAAGCCCTGGATTTTCTCCAGGGCTTTTTGGTTATCCCTCTAAAATCGGCTTTTTCTCGTGGTCCACGCCGCCTTTGCGGTACATTTTCACAGTCCAGCAAACCGAGAGGGGGGACAGGCACCAGGCCAGCACCGCCCCTGCCAGACAGCCGACATTGGCCGAAAGGCCGTGGCCGGTTTGGCCCATGCCAAATTCCAGCATAATCGACGCCATTGCCCCCACCGAGGCGGAGACAGCCAACACGAGAATCATATAAATGCGGCTTCTGGCGGCGCCCCACCGGTAGAGCAACGGCATGGAAATATCCAGCATTATGCCGTTAATGCCCATGCAGGAGCCGAACACCATCAACGGGTCGATGGAAATATCCCCCAGCAGCCTGCCCACTGCCACCACACCGGTTACCAGCACCGAGGAGAGGAGGAAAACGCCAAAGATAAACAGGTACCGGGCCCGTATCACCCGCCCCAGCGGCACCGGCAGCAAAAAGTCCTCGCTGCCCTGCCGGACAGCTTCCCCCTGCTGCCGGATGTTGAGCATTACGCTGTAGCCCATTATCACCGGCAGGTAGAGGAGCATGAACAGCATATTGCTGCCGCCGATAATAAAGGCTATCAGGTAGATCACCCATATCCATAGCATACTCCAGCCGGTAGCGCTTTTGTATTGAACCCATTCCCGCAGCAGCAACTGTTTCATCTTACTCCCTCCCTGTATACAATCAGTTCCTCAATGGTGGGGCGGCGGTACTGCGCCTCCCGGCCAAACAGCGCCCGGGCCTCCTCCGGCCTGTCTGTCAGGCCGGTGAACCCCACGCCGGAGCGCTCTACCCCGCAGAACACCCCCAGTGTATCGGGGGTGAGCAGCTGTACCGGGCCCTGTACCATCAGGTAGCTGTCCAGGATGGCGTCCTTCTCCCCGCTGTACAGTACCTGCCCATGCTCCATCCCCACCAGATAGTCGCAGATATCCTCCAGGTCCCCGGTGATATGGGTGGAATAGAGCACCGTGTGCTCCTCCTCTTCCATAAAGCGGCGCAGGTAGCCAATCAGCTTGTGCCGGGCCGAAGGGTCCAGGTTGGCGGTGGGTTCATCCAAAATAAGCAGCCGGGGGCAGCAGCAAAGGGCCATGATAAAAGTGAAAATTTTGCTCTGCCCCTTGGAGAGCTGCTTTATCCGGATATTAGGCACCTCAAAATCCTGCATCATCTGCTGGTACAGCGCCTCATCCCAGTCGGCATAAAAGGGGCTTAGGGTATCGTGTACCTGCCCGGTGGTCAGTGTCGGCAAAAAATAGGGGGTTTCGCTGACAAAGCCCACCTGGCTGCGCAGCGCCGGGTTCTGCCCCATCTCCCCGTCCAGCAGCTTAGCCGTTCCGGATGTCTTGGGTATCAGCCCCAGCAGCATACGGATCAGGGTGGTTTTGCCCGATCCGTTTTTCCCCACCAATCCGGTAACATACCCCTCCGGCAGCTCCAGCCGGGGGATTTTTACCACAAAGCCGCCATAGTCCTTTTTCAGATCCTGTACCTGTACAGCCAGCATCTACTTTTCCTCCTCGCCATATAGAATGGATAATGTTTCCAGCAGTTCCTCCCGGCCAATTCCCGCCGTTTTGGCGGCCGCCACTGCCCGTTCCAGCAGCCCCTCCATCTCCCGGAGGTGCAGCTCCATCAGCCGCTGGCGGTTCTGGGCGCTGACAATACTGCCCCGGCCGGGCAGGGTTTGGATATACCCCTCCCGTTCCAGCTCCTCATAGGCCCGCTTGGTGGTAATAATACTCACCGAAGCCTGGGCGGCCAGCGCCCGGATGCTGGGCAGCGGCGCGCCCTGGGGCAGGGTGCCGTCGATAATCTGCCGCTTAATCTGAGCCGTAATCTGCTCATAAAGCGGCGTAGGGGAGGATTGGTTGATTAAAACAGTCATCCCTTCACCTCGCTGTATATATCTTATATATACAGTATATACTCACTACGCACAGTTGTCAACTGTTTTTTTGCCTTTCCAGAAAAATAGCAGAAAAAAACAGCATTGCCAATGGCCCTGCTGTCTTTTTTGCCCCCACCGGGGCGGTATTCTTATAGAATCTCGGGTTTAAACACCCCATCCGGCACCACCGGCGGGGCATATTTGGGAAACCGCTCCAGCATGGCCGCAATGCGCCGGTCGGTATACCCTTTCCGGTACACCGCCACCAAAAACTTGGTTTTGATGCCCTGGGCGGAAAACAGTTCCTCATGCTCGGTGGAGGGGCTGCCCTGCCAACCGCTCTCATGCAGGTCATAGGTGATATAGCGAAGGTCAAACCCCCACTGGGTCAGGTATTCCTGGCTGTCCCGGAACAGTTCCCCATCGTCAGTTTTAAAGTGAATCTCCCCGCCGTCCCGGAGAAAGGTGGCATACAGCACCAGCTGCTTGGGGTGGGTCAGCCGTTTTTTGTGGTGGGCTGTACGGGGCCAGGGGTTGCAGAAATTGATGTAGATACGGTCAACTGTATCTTCTGGGGCCATCAGCTTGTGTATCAGCTGAATTTCGTAGGCCATCAGCTTCAAATTGTCCACCGGCCGGCCGGCCTCGTGGAACACCTGCTGCACATTCCGCCGGGCCACTGCTAAAATATCGCTTTTTATGTCAATGGCCATATAGTTGATTTCCGGGTGGTCGGCGGCCATCCGGGCGGCAAAGGTGCCCTTGCCGCAGCCCAGCTCCAGATGGATGGGCCCCGGCTGCTCAAACTGGGCGGCCCACTGCCCCCGGAAGCGGGTGGGGTCCTTTACAAAGTAGGGGCAGACCGCCAGTTCCGGGCGGGCCCACTTTTTCCTGCGCATTCTCATGGTTTTCGTACTCCTTCTACCAGCCGCTGATATGCCCGCGGCGCATGGCTCCAAAAATCTGCTGCTTTATACCCCGGCGCTGGCGCTCCATCTCCAGGAGCCACTGCTTGGTCCATTCGCGTTCGGTGTGCCCATCCACCGGGCAGCTGCTGCGCACAATGGGGAAGCCCATCCGCTTTACTGCCTGCTTGATGTCCCGCTCCTCGGCCAGCACCAGCGGGCGAATCATGGTAATATCCTTCCGGGAAAGGTAGGTGACCGGCGAAAAGCAGCCGATGCGCCCCTCGTTAAACAGGTTCATAATAAAGGTTTCCACCGCATCGTCCCGGTGGTGGCCCAGGGCAATTTTATTGCAGCCCTCGGCCCGGGCCAGGTCGTGCAGTGCCCCCCGGCGCATCCGGGCGCAGAGGCTGCAGGGGTTGGTTTCCCCCCGGACATCAAACACAATGCTGCCAATATCGGTGCGCTTGATGAGATAGGGGATGCCCTCCTGCTCAAACAGCCGGGCTATGGGGCCGTAGTCGCACTCCACCCCGCCAAAGCAGGGATCCAGCGTGACGGCCGTTATCTCGTACGGGATACCCAAAAAGTGCCGCAGCCGGCCCAGCGCCACAGCCAGCGCCACCGAGTCCTTGCCGCCGCTGACACCAACGGCAATCCGGTCCCCGGGGGCAATCATCTCATATTCGGTTACAGCCTTGCGCGCAAGGCCAAGCAGTCTTTGCATAGGGGGTTTTCTCCATCTTCTACAAACTATTCGTAGCTGATTGTACCACATCCCATACAAAAAGAAAAGCACCCAAAGGCCCCAGGCTGTTTTATGCCATATCAGTAGCCGATCGGCGGGGCAGTATGGGGTGTAGCGCTGTTTTTTCTACCCGCCAAACCGGCTGGCTGTATACTGCTTATCTGCGCACGGTGCCGGGGGTTCCTGCCCCTTTCCTATTTCAAAGGGATACTCCTGCCCGGCTGCCAATCCGCCCCGCCAGCTGGGCTTTTCCCCTTTTTGGATTTGATGGTATCCTGTCCCACATGCAGGGCAGGAAAAATATTTTGTATAGCACCTTTACAATCGGGCCAAATTTTTTTATGATAGGGGATAGAAACGGGCGGCCTTTTGCCGGCCCGATGGACAAAAAAGGGGGACTGAAACAAAATGAGAGGCGTAGATACCCGTATACAGGAAATTCGCCGGAGAATTTTCTGCGAAGTGGCCCGGATGGCCTACCATGTGGAGTGGCCGCTGGACCGGCGCATAGAGGAACTGCCCTACAAAATTATACCCGGCGAGGTGGGCAATTTTAGAAACGATGTATTTTTGGAGCGGGCCATTGTGGGCGAGCGCCTGCGCCTGGCCATGGGCCTGCCCTGCCGCAGTGCCGGCGAGCACGCCCCCATCTCGGACAATATCGAGGCGGCGGACCGGGCCGAAACCTATTACACCCCGCCGCTTATCAATATTATCAAATTTGCCTGCAACGGCTGCCACGAAAAACGTCTGCTGGTTACCGAGGGCTGCCAGGGCTGCCTGGCCCACCCCTGTGTGGAGGTGTGCCCCAAGGATGCCGTACGGCTGGACCGGTACAACGGCAAATCGGTAATTGACCAGGAAAAGTGCATCCAGTGCGGCCGCTGTGCCGAGGTGTGCGCCTACAATGCCATCATCACCCAGGAGCGCCCCTGCGCCGCCGCCTGCGGCATGGACGCCATTGGCACCGATGAAAACGGCAAGGCCGAGATTGACTATGAAAAATGCGTATCCTGCGGCCAGTGCCTGGTAAACTGCCCGTTTGGCGCCATTGCGGATAAATCCCAGATTTTCCAGGTTATCCGGGCCATCCAGTCGGGGGAGCGGGTGTATGCCGCTGTGGCGCCCTCCTTCGTGGGGCAGTTTGGCACCAAAGTAACGCCGGGCAAAATCCGGGCCGCTATGAAAAAGCTGGGCTTTGCCGATGTCATTGAGGTGGCTATTGGCGCCGACCTCTGTGCCATCCAGGAGGCCACCGACTTTGTGGAGGAAGTGCCGGACAAACTGCCCTTTATGGGCACCTCCTGCTGCCCTGCCTGGTCGGTTATGGCTAAAAAGCTGTTTCCCGACTATGCCGAGTGTATCTCCATGGCCCTGACCCCCATGGTGCTCACCGCCCGGCTGATTAAAAAGAACCACCCCAACGCCAAAGTGGTGTTTATCGGCCCCTGTGCCGCCAAAAAGCTGGAAGCCAAGCGCAAGAGCGTGCGCAGCGAGGTGGATTTTGTCCTGACCTTTGAGGAGATGACCGGCATATTCGATGCCAAGGAGCTGGATCTCGCCACCATTGAGGAGGATGCCGAGGGCGTCAGCGATGTTTCCACCGATGGGCGGAACTTTGCCGTGGCCGGCGGTGTGGCCCAGGCGGTGGTAAATGTCATCAAAAGGAAGCACCCCGATCGGGCCATCCAGGTGCGCAATGCCGAGGGCCTGCGGGAATGCCGCAAGATGATGGAGGAGGCCACTGCCGGCAAGTACAACGGCTTTTTGCTGGAGGGTATGGCCTGTCCCGGCGGCTGCGTGGCCGGCGCCGGCACCATGCAGCCCATCAAAAAATCCCAGGGGGCGGTGCATTTCTACGCCAAACAGGCCGGGCACAAGATAGCCAACGAAACCGAATATACCAAGGAATTGGACAAGCTGGTGGATTAACGGCCGGCTTGTCAGAAAAGAAACAGCAGCTAAAACAGATGTTTTAGCTGCTGTTTTTGCTTGCACCGGATGGGAGGGCAACAACACCCGAAGGCGGGAATTATACGCGCTGTTAAGTTTTCAACACTTTCAACAGAGTTTTCCACATGCCGGGGGAAATATGGTGAAAATCCTGTCATACCCTGTCAAAACAGCCGAAAGAGAGCGCTCACCCCAGCCCCTGGCCGGTGGAAAACCGCCCCAAATAAGAAAGGGGCGGTGGAAAAGAAGAGCCGGGACAGCAGCAGCGCCCTGTCCCGGCCAACAATATAGCAGTGTGTAATATACTATCTGGGGTGGATTTTTTCCCGAATCCCACGCACCCCTATATAGAGCAGCCCGGCCAGCACCCCTATTCCCGAAAGGGCCTTTGCAAACAGTCTCATCCCGTCCTCCTTCTTTTGCCGCTAAAATTCCCTTATCACCCATTCCCCGTCATTCTCCGGGGCCAGCGGCTCCTCCGGGCAGGACATGGGGAAAAAGCTGCCAATATGGGGCCGCTGGCCGCTGGAACACTTGTACAGGTTCCCCTGGACATGCTCCCCAGGCACAAGCTGGCCCAAAACAGTCCGGGGCAGCTCCAACAGACAGCCCCAGTACCGCCCCTGCAGATCATCCCCGGTAAAGGGGTGGGCGGTCAGCGGGGCAATCTCCTCCCCGTTTTTTTGCACAGTAGCGCCGTCGGGGGATACCTCCACCCGCAGCTGCTCCCCATCCTGCCTTAGCAGGCAGAGCAGCCGGCTCTCCGGTTCCGGCGGGGTTTCAAAGGCCCAGAGCCGGATATACAGCCGCTCCTCATTCACCGCCAGCAGGCCCTGGGCAAAGGGCTTGTAGTCCCGGGGTTCCAGGGGATAGTGGATTATTTTCATCACCGGCAGGGTATCAAACTGCGGGTGACCCTTTACTTTACAAATGGGGAAGCCCATCTTTTCCATCGCCGCCTTCTCATTCATTTGGGTTTTATCGATATGGCATCTGTTTTCGCGCATTTTCATGCAACAGGGAACCGGACGGTTTCCCCACAAACACCCCCTTTTGCTGCTTATTATAGAATAGTATAGGCGCAGAATGCCGTTCAGATATTGTTTTAATAACCGCTTTGCGGTTATTATACCACAGGCGCAAAGCGCCGTTGTGGTATATTTTAGATAGTCTGTATAATAACGACTTTGTCGTTATTATACCATGAAGCGATAGCGGAATGGTATAATTGGCTATCTTTTTCGGTTGCCCCGCAAGGGGCGAGAAAAAGGGCCTTTTAAATCCTGTATAATAACGGCTTTGTCGTTATTATACCACAGGCGCAAAGCGCCGTCGTGGTATATTTTAAATAGCTGGTATAATAACGATTTTATCGTTATTATACCATATCGCCCGTTTCCGGGCGATATGGTATTCCGCTGCGGCGGGGTATCCGTTCGCTTACGCTCCCTCTCATGTGGCAGGGAACCATATGGTCCCCCCCACAAACTTCCCTTCTTTTGATAGAGGGGTGTTCTGCGCAGCAACAGCAAATCGGTTGCCCCATAAGGAGCAGGAAAAGAACCCTTAGAATTTCGCAATACAATATGTTTAGGGATAGTATAGCAGCTACCCCCGCTGTTATTACGGCGGATTCTGTAACCATTTTTAGAGCGGAACCCGGCCGGTTGGCAGAACAGGGCCTTGTTTTAATCCAAATAGTCCACCACGGCGCTGTCATCCAACCACAGCTGCCCCGGCTGCTTCAGGCGCACCTTGGGACTATAAGCACCATAGGTTTTGAGGCTGTAGGGCGGCGTGATGCCGGTGTCAATGGCCCGGACCAGTGCCCAGTCCTCCCGGTAAACCTCCAATCGCATCGTGCCAGCCATCTCGCTGGTAAAATCCGGCCCAAAGGGGTCGAACCGGTCGGCGGACAGGACAAGAATCCACTCATTTTCGGCATCGTACAGGACATGGAGCACCCTGCGCCGTATGGAATCCTCTGCATCGGCGGCATACGCCGGCAGGGGGCAGCGCCACTCCCCGTCCGCCAGGCTGCATGCTTTCAGCTGGCCGGGGTCAAAAGCAATCAGCTGGTACTGCCCTGTAACGGTCATCAGCTCTGTATTGCCAAGCATCCCCAGGCGGACAAACTCCCCTGTTTGGGTATCTTTGGCCACAATCTCCTCGGAGGACATCTCCGCTACACTAAAGGCGCTGAGCCGGTAGAGCTGATACCGGCCGTCCCGGCTGGCAAGCACCGGTTCCCCCAGTTCCTCCTGGGGATAGGCATAGTCCAGCACAGCCGTCCCGGCGTTAAAATTCAGCTTGTGGAAGAATAAACCCCGGTGGGTCAGCACTGCGGTGCGGTTCTCCGGGTCGATGCTGACAAGCTGCAGCGGCTCCGGCATAAATTCCAAAGCCATGGTAAGGCTGTCCGCCCCCTCCTCCAGTGTCAGGGCAGCCACCTCCTCGCCCAGCTCATACCACTGGTACCGGAAGATGTCATTGGGGTTGTTTTCCTGATAGTCCCAGTGGTATATCAGCTCCACATCGTTGGTCAGCAGGGCGCTGTGGCAATTTAGAACGGTGGTTTCGCCCGTGGCCAAATCATAGGTTACCAACATGGCCAAATAGTCCTTATGCAGAAAGGTGACCTTTCCGTCCCGATAGCGGTTTGGCAGGCAGTCGGCCACATCATTCAGGCCCCGGGGTTCCAGCCCGGTTACAACCCGGCGCAGAAAACGCCCCTGGCTGTCAAAGAGCTGGAACTCCATATGCGCATCCTGTGCCCCAATCTCGCAGTTATCATAGGCCAGCCATGGCCGCACTATCCCGTCGGGGCTCACCTCATAGCTGGAGGTCTGATAGAGCACAATTAGCTCCCCGCTGCTCCAATCCCGGGCCACGCTGGAAATGCGGCAGTTGGGTTCGGGCGGCATCTGAAAGTCCAGCACCAGGCCGGTGTCCTGCCAGCTTTCGGTATCAATAAACACCAGCTCCTGATAGTTGTTAAAGCAGATTAGCCCATCACCCAGCGGGCTCAGGGTGCCCCACTGGTCCCGGTCGGTGTCGTACCGGCCCAGGATGTATCCGGCCTCTCCGGGGCGGGCGGCAATCACCTCCCCGGTTTTGTGGGTGCCATCATAACTCCACTCGGAACAAAAGGCGCCGTCCTGCCCGCGCAGATAGATGGAAAACCCGGCAGCCTGCCCAAACGGTTCTGCTTCCCGCAGCAGGCCGGCCGAAACCTGCCGCAGCGGCTCCGGTTCCCGCTGGGCCGGGCTCTGTTCCAGCTGTGCCCTTAGCTCGCTGCACAGTTTTGTTGCATCCTCCGCCACCTGGGCGGGGGCTGTATAGGCCAGTTTTCCCTCCATATCCGGCCCATCCAGGATAATTACAGCGCCGAGCCCGCCGCCCTCCAGCACTGCAACAACCCGCCCGACCCCATCTGTCACCGAAATACAGTTGTTAAGGCCGTGTTGGGCGGGAGCTGGCAGCTCCTGCCAGCTCTCCGGCCGGAGCAGGCCGGCAAACCGGGCAAGCTGCTGCTCGTCCATTGTAACACGATAGCCCAAATCCCCGGGGCTGTCCCGGTCAAAGCCAGCCATGACAAAGTCACCGGCCTGCCAGCCGTTGGGCAGCTCACAGCTCACAGCGCCTAAGGATTCCTGCCCCGGCTTTGTATCCCCCTGCGGCGTACAGCCGCTTACAGCCAGCAGCAGCGCCGCTGCCAAACCCAAAGAAAGCCTGTTCCACTTCATAAAAAGCACCCCCTCCTCCTGTTTTCCCCTGCTAACCGGCGCAGACAGGGACAAACCACCTGCAAACACAGCCCAGCCAACACTCCAAAACCCCTCTTACTCTATCTGTGCCATATCTGCCCTGTATCCCTGCACCATTTTGCCCTATACAGAAAAAGAATAGGAATATTGTAAAAAAACTGTAACAGCCCGTGCCAGCAACCGGGCCTGGCCCCGCCCATACTCCCGAGGAAAATATAAAAAAACACCACCCGCATCCCGGTCTTTGGGGAGCAGGCGGTTATTTCTCTTTATGCTTCAATACTCAATTCCGGTGTGGGCATGGGGGCGGAACCATCGGCGGCCATCTGGGCAACATACTGCTGCACAGCAGGGGTGTCGCCAGCGGCGCCCAGCTTTTCCAGCTGGGCCTGGTACTCAGCCCGGGCAATAGCCATCTGCTCCTGGTGGCGGTTATCAATCTCCGCCTCCTTGATGTACCCCTTTTCCCGGATGAAGCGCAGCGCCTGCTTGCGGCGCAGCTCCTGGCGCAGACGCCGGGCCTCCCGGAAATTCTTCTTTTCCTCCATCCGGCGGCGGCGCACCTCGGTGAGCTGCTCCCGTTCCAGGTCGCGCTTTTTCTTCCCTGCCCGGGTCACTGCCTTTTGCAGCTGGTTGATGGTGGCCTGGATGCGGTCGGCATTTTTAATGTCCCGACGCTTGGCGACCTTCAGCTGGGAAATCTGCCGCCGGGCATAGCTGGCGGCAGCGCTGACATCGGTCTGGCGGCGGGCCCGGGCCAGACGCGCATAGGCCTCAATGGCACGGTCGCCATACCGTGTATTTTGGGGGATGCGGAACTTCTCCTTCTGTTCCTTGGCCTTTTTCTGAGCCTCTATCATGCGTTCCAGCAGGGAGGAGGCCTCATCCTCCTGGGAGAAGGAAAAGGAATCGCTCTGGCGGACAATCTCCCGGCCCTCGGCAGAGGTCTGGGCCGCCTGGCGGTCGGCCTCCTCCTGGGCTGTTGGGTTCAATTGGAGTTTTTGCATCGTTTGAGCTGGGGGAACTGCCGGGATGGACATTCCACTCATCTTTTCCGCCCTCCTTTCCCTGGGGAACACAAACTGGGTTATGGTATGGTTCTACCCTATTTTTTCGGCCAGGTAGGCGAAAAAACAAGGCCTTCTCCCTATTGTCCGGTGCAGGGAGGGGGTTCTCCCCAAAAAAACGCCTTTTTCTTCCGGCCGGCCCCACCAACCCGCTACGGAATAACGGTAGGCCAGCGGCAAAAGCCGCTGGATACAGCTCAGACCCAGACAGAGAAACAGCACAGCCAAAAAATCCCGGCAGCGCAGAGTAAAGACAGAGGCGTTATCCACAACAACACCACACCCTCTTTATTTTCCCGGAACAGAGAAAAAACCGAACCCCTTCCCAGATAGGAAAAAGTTCGGTTTGCCGCCACTTGGTGCGGGTAACAGGGCTTGAACCTGCAAGGATTGCTCCACCAGAGCCTAAATCTGGCGCGTCTGCCAATTCCGCCATACCCGCAATTATATGCAGCCACCTGCCTATCAGCGGCTGCTTTTGGCTATTATATCATTCCCTTTGGCCTTTGTCAATTTACAGTGTGCCTGCCCCCATGCCCGCAGCCAAACAGCAGGCCAAGCTATAACGAACAAAATCCCCCTTTCCCCATAAAAACAGGGGAATATTTCCGGTTTTGTAGGAGCGACCCATTGTCATTTGGCGTGTAAAATGGTACTATTCTATATATCAAAAGCAGAAGGGGGAACACTGCCCATGCCCAAGGTATTTTTTATTGCCGATACCCACTTTGGACACAAAAATATTATTGCATACGAAAACCGGCCCTTTGCCACGGTGGAGGAGATGGACAAAGAGCTCATCCGCCTTTGGAACGAAACGGTGCAACAGGACGACACCGTGTTCCTTTTGGGGGACTTTTCCTTTTACAATAAGGAGCGCTCAGCCGAGATTTGCCGACAGCTCCAGGGCAACAAGCTGCTGGTGCTGGGCAACCACGACAGCCATCCGCCCCAGTGGTACCGGGACTGCGGCTTTCAGGAGGTCTATGACTATCCCATCATCTACGCCGGGTTTTGGATGCTCTCCCACGAGCCGCTGTACATCAACCAGAACATGCCCTATGGCAACATCTTCGGGCATGTCCACGGCAACCCGGCCTATGCCGATGCCAGTTCCAACAGCTGCTGTGTCAGCCTGGAGCGCACCGGCTACCGCCCGCTGGAATTTGACGAGGTTAAGCGCCGGATGGGCCTGACCGAATAGAGCAGGACAAAAGGAGAAAGGCAACATGAGCATTTTACTTTTAAACGGCAGCCCCCGGGCAAAGGGCAACACAGCCACCCTGCTGCGGCAGTTGGAAAGCGGAATAGAAGAAACCGGCGCCCACTCTGTCCGCTATGTGGATGTCGCCCGGCTGAACATCAAGCCCTGCATCGCCTGCGACTACTGCCACAGCCACGGCGGCGCCTGTGTGCAGAAGGACGATTTTTCGGCCCTGATGGAACAGGCGCTGGAAGCCGACTGCATTGTCTTTGGCTCGCCGGTGTACTGGTGGAACATCTCGGCCCAGCTCAAGCTGTTTATCGACCGGATTTACTCGAATATGGAGGGCATCCGCGGCAAGAAAATCGGTGTCATTGCAGTGGGGGCCGAACCCCTGGGGGACAGCGAATACCGCCTGATTCAGGAGCAGTTTGCCTGCATTGCCCAGCACCTGGGTTGGGAACTGCTGTTTGCCGAATTTGCCTCGGCCTATCCGGCGGGGGCAGTCCGGGAGGATGCCGCTGTGATGGAGCGGTTTTTCCAGCTGGGCAAAAACCTGTAAGAGAAAAACAGCCCTCCTGTGAGGGCTGTTTTTTTATGCCTTATCCTTGGGGCGGAACACCAGCGCCACCGAGAGGGCGCAGACAATGGCGGCTGTAACGCCTCCGGCCGAGGCTATCAGCCCGCCGGTGAGAATGCCAATATTGCCGTTTTCCGCCACGGCATCCCGCACCCCCTTGGCCAGCAGGGCGCCAAAGCCGGTGAGAGGCACCGAGGCCCCGGCCCCGGCAAAATCGATAAGCGGCTGGTAGATACCCAGCGCCCCCAGCAGCACCCCCAGCACCACAAAGGATACCAGGATACGGGCAGGGGTCAGTTTGGTAAAGTCGATGAGCACCTGGCCCACGGCGCAGATAGCGCCGCCCACCAAAAACGCCCACACATAGGGAAGAATCATGTCCATGCAGTTACACCCCCTGTCCCGGTTCGGATGTGATATAAACCAGATGCGCCACCGAGGGGATGGACTCCCCCTGCTGGGTACTGGTGGGGCTGAGCAGCGCGCCGGTGGCAATAAACAGCAGCTTTTTCAGCCTGCCCGCCACCACCGAGGGCAGGATATAGCTGCACAGCACCGAGGCGCAGCAGCCGCAGCCCGAGGCCCCGGCGTGGACATCCTGTTTATCCGGGTCATAGATGAGCAGCCCGCAGTCGGTGTGCCGGGATTTAATATCCACATCCTCCCGCAGCAGGAGCTCGTACAGCAGGTCGCTGCCCACCTGGCCCAGATCCCCGGTGAGGATGAGGTCATAGTCCTCCGGGCGGGTGCCGGTATCGGCAAAGAACTGCTGGATGGTGGCCGCTGCCGCCGGGGCCATTGCCGCCCCCATATTGGCAGCATCCTTAATGCCCTTATCCTCAATGGTGCCCACCGTTGCCGCCCGGATAAACGGCCCTGCGCCACCCCCGGCTGTCACCACTGCCGCGCCGGAGCCGGTTACGGTCCACTGGCTGGTGGGGGTGCGCTGGCCGCCGTATTCCAGCGGGAACCGGTACTGGCGCTCCGCCGTACAAAAGTGGGAAGCCGTGGAAGCAATGATGTTCTGCATGCCGCCGCCATCGGCTAAAAAAGCCGCCAGCATTAGCCCTTCGGCCATGGTGGAGCAGGCCCCGTAAATGCCCAGGTAGGGGATGCCCAGCTCCCGCACCCCAAAGGTGGAGCCGATGCACTGGTTGAGCAGGTCGCCGGCAAAGATACAGTCAATATCCTGATAGGAAAGGCCCGCCTTTTTCACCGCCAGCTCCACTGTGTCATGGGCCAGCTTGCTCTCGGCCTTCTCCCAGGTTTTCTGGGAGAAGGTGCTGTCAAAGTTGATTACATCAAAATACTGCCCCAGCGGCCCTTCGCCCTCCTTTTTGGAGCCGATGGCCGCAAAGCCGGCAATGGTAGGCGGGGTATCCATCACATAGGTTTGTTTTCCCAGTTTTTTTGCCATAGTTCTCCCCTCCTTTACAGGCCCAGCAGGACCATAACAAGCCCATAGAGCACCGAGGCGCTCAGGCCGTACACAATAACCGGGCCGGCAATGGCAAACATCTTGGCCCCAACGCCCAAAATCAGCCCTTCGCTCTTAAATTCCAGCGCCGGGGACACCATGGCGTTGGCAAAGCCGGTGATGGGCACCAGGGTGCCGGCGCCGGCGTGCTTGGCAATGTTGTCATAGACCCCCAAACCGGTGAGCAGGGCCGACAGCAGCACCAATGTCATGCTGCAGGCGCCGGGGGCCAGATCCTCCGGGACGCCCAGGGCTGTATACAGGGCTATCAGCCCCTGGCCCAGGGCGCAAATCAGCCCGCCAATAATAAAGGCCTTGGGAATGTTCATCATGGCTTTTGAATTTTTCGAATAGCGTTTGGAAAGTTCCTCATATTCCTGATTGGTCAGCGACATCGTACAAACTCTACCGCCTTTCTTTTTAAATTAGTAAATCGCCGCTGTGTCTATTGTTTCCATGCCATCGCCGCTTATGCGGCCAGCGCAGGAAATTTGCCGCCGCTGCCAAACGGTTCCGGTTTTTGGCGATAAACCTTACAGTTCGTTCACAAAACAGCAGTTTTTAATTTTTCCAAACTATGCTATACTATCCTTAGCATAACCGGGCCGGAGCCTGTTTTTCCGCCTGGATACCGCCCTACTAAAAATTTTGTGCCGGCGTTTTTCTGCTGCTACCCTTTCCCGGCAGCTGTCCGCCGCCCTATTTCATCCACAATGGAGGCTTTTTGCTATGCCGGAGCGACCCAATTCCAACGGCTTCTACGACCTGTACCGGGATACCCTGGCGGGCAACAACGATCCCCGGTGTATTACCTATGTAGCCGGATACGGCTTTGCCCCGCCCCCCCGGGCGGACTATGAGCGGCGGATTATCCGCTCCTACTCCACTGGCATTGCCCTGATGCTGCTGTTTTTTCTGCTGGCATCCGGCCCGCTATACAACCTCATCTTTTCCCTGGAAATGCTGGTGTTCGGTTCGGCGGGGGGGTATGGCGTCTACACAACCGCCAGTGAAATTGCCGGCATGGGGGCCTACACCCTGGCGCTGCTGCTGCCGGCACTGGTATACTGCCGGCGCATTCGCATCCCGCTCTACAACGCCTTCCCGCTGGAACAGCCCAACAACCTGGCCGTTTCCCTGGCGGCTGTGCCGGTAACCCTGATGACGGTTGTGGTGGGGGCCTACACCGCCCTGGTGATGGGGGTGTTTTCCGCCGTATTTGGCCTTTATCCCACCAGCCCGGTGGACACGGTGCCCGCCGATGCCCTGGGCTTTATCTTCTACTTTGTCAGCTCGGCCATTCTGCCCGCCCTGCTGGAAGAACTGGTGTTCCGCGGGGCGATTATGCAGTCGCTGCGGCGGTTTGGCGATAGTTTTGCACTGCTCATCTCCTCCCTGCTGTTCGGCCTGGTGCATGGCAACCTAGTGCAGGCCCCCATGGCCTTTGTCACCGGGCTGGCCATCGGCTACTTTGTGCTGCGCACCGGTTCGCTGCGCACCGGCATACTCATCCACTTTGTCAACAATGCGCTGGCCGTCATCCTTTCGGCAGTGGGTGCCGGCCTGAGCTATGAGGTTTCCGCCCTGCTCACCAATGCAGTGCATCTGCTCTACCTTGTCACCGGGCTGCTGGCGCTGGCCTATCTGCTGAACAACCACAGCAATATGTTCTCGCTGCACCCCTCCAACACGGTGCTGTCCCTCCGGGGCAAGCTGGCCTCCTTCTTTTCCACCGGCTGCATGGTGGCGCTGCTGCTTCTAATTGCCGTTACCACCAGCCGCTATTTCCTGGTTATTTAGGGGGCGCCGATGAACCAACATGAACCCTTTATGCGCATTGCGCTGGAACAGGCCCGGCTGGCTGCCCAGGAGGGGGAAATTCCGGTGGGGGCCTGCATTGTCCGGGAAGGTGAAGTTATCGCCCTGGGCCGGAACAGCCGGGAGCGCTGCCGGGACCCGCTGGGCCATGCCGAAATAAACGCCATTTGCGAGGCCGCCCAGGCCCTGGGCAGCTGGCGGCTGGACGGCTGCACCCTCTATGTCACGCTGGAGCCCTGCCCCATGTGCGCCGGGGCCATCCTGAACGCCCGCATTTCCCGGGTGGTGTATGGCGCCCGGGATGAAAAGGCCGGAAGCCTCGGCTCGCTGTGCGACCTGTCGGCCATGCCCTACCCGGCGGTGCCCTATGTCAATGCCGGCGTGCTGGAACAGGAGTGCGCCCGGCTGCTCCAACACTTTTTTGAGCGCCTGCGTAACAATCGGGGGCCTGCCAGCCCCGACAATACTGGCTGCTGATTTTGCCCGGATGGAATATCCGGGCTTTTTTGCGCCTATTTTGCTTTCCTTCCCCAAAGAGGGCGGTTTTCGGCCAACACAAAGCTAGCATGGTGGCAAACCCGAAAATTTCCACCACACAGGGCAGGGCGGGTTTACAGCCCCTTTCATCGGCAGTATAATAAGGGTATTATTGCGCCGCCGGCAGCATACCGGCCGGTTTGATACAGGAGGATACTGCACCATGTCATACGAAAAAGTTAAAGCATACCTGGATAGCCGGGGCTTTGGCAGCCGGGCCCAGGAATTTTCTGTTTCCAGCGCCACTGTGGAGCTGGCCGCCCAAGCCCTGGGGTGCGAAGGCGCCCGCATTGCCAAAACCCTCTCGTTTAAAACCCCCGACCGGGTGCTGCTTATAGTAGCCGCCGGGGATGCCAAGGTGGACAACACCAAGTACAAGGCCCTGTTCCACACCAAGGCCAAAATGCTCACCCCCGAGGAGGCGGTGGAACTGGTGGGGCACCCGGTGGGCGGCGTCTGCCCCTTTGCCGTCAAGGAGGGGGTAGAAATTTACCTGGACCAGTCGCTCCGGCGGTTTGATACCATCTATCCCGCCTGCGGCAGCGCCAACAGCGCCGTCCGGCTGACACCGGAGGAGCTGGAACTGCTCAGCGGCGGCGTCTGGGCCGACCTGTGCAAGCTGCCGGAGTAGAAGCCCCAAGTTTTCCACTTTGCCCTGTGCAAACTGTGGAAAACCAATCTCTAAAGGAGGGAGCACCATGTCCCAGCAGACCTTTTTTGAAAATACAGCCGGCGACTCCCGCCCGCTGGCCGACCGGCTGCGCCCCCGCACATTGGAGGAATATGCCGGGCAAACCCACCTGCTGGGGGAGGGCAAGGTGCTGCGCCGGCTCATCGAGGCGGATCACATCTCCTCCATGATATTCTGGGGGCCGCCGGGGGTGGGCAAAACCACCCTGGCCCGCATCATCGCCGGGCAAACCCGGGCGGAGTTTATCGACTTTTCTGCCGTAACCAGCGGCATCAAGGAGATTCGCACCGTCATGCAGCAGGCGGAGGAAAACCGCCGCTTTGGCGAAAGGACCATTGTATTTGTGGACGAGATCCACCGGTTCAACAAGGCCCAGCAGGACGCCTTCCTGCCCTTTGTGGAAAAGGGGAGCATCATCCTCATCGGGGCCACCACCGAAAACCCCTCGTTTGAGGTAAACGGCGCGCTGCTCTCCCGGTGCAAGGTGTTTGTGCTCCAGTCCCTGTCCACCGGGGAGCTGGTGGGGCTGCTGGACCGGGCGCTGCGGGACCCCCGGGGCTTTGGCGGACAGAGGGTTCTGCCGGCGGAAAATATGCTGGAACTGATTGCCGCCTTTGCCAACGGGGACGCCCGCACCGCCCTTTCCACCCTGGAAATGGTGGTGCTCAACGGCAGCTTTGATGGTGAAACCACCACCATCACCCCCGAAGTGCTGGAACAGTGCATCTCCAAAAAGTCGCTGCTCTATGATAAGGGCGGGGAGGAACACTACAACCTCATTTCCGCCCTGCACAAGTCGATGCGCAATTCCGACCCGGACGCCGCTGTCTACTGGCTGGCCCGGATGCTGGAGGCCGGGGAGGACCCGCTGTACATTGCCCGGCGGGTTACCCGCTTTGCCAGCGAGGATGTGGGCCTGGCCGACCCCCGGGCGCTGGAAATTGCAGTGGCGGCCTATCAGGCCTGCCATTTTATTGGTATGCCGGAGTGTACTGTCCACCTCACCCAGGCAGTGGTGTACCTTGCGCTGGCCCCCAAGTCCAACGCGCTCTATCTGGCCTACGGCCGGGCCAAAAAGGATGCGCTCACCCAGCTGGCCGAGCCGGTGCCGCTGGTTATCCGCAACGCTGCCACCCGGCTGATGGAGGAACTGGACTACGGCAAGGGCTACCAGTACGCCCACGACACGGCGGAAAAGCTCACCGATATGCAGTGCCTGCCCGATTCGCTGCTGGGCCGGGAATACTACCGCCCCACCGAGCAGGGGTTGGAGGGCCGCTTTAAAACCCGGCTGGAACAGATTAAACAGTGGAAACACGCCCGCCGAAAACAGGGCTGACAGCGGGGCGGCCATCCGGCCTGTTCTACTGTCAACTTTACCCCGGCAGCTTCATAAACTGGGGGAGGGGAAAACCTGCTTTCTCCCAGAAAACCTGCCTTTGGCCCAAAGGCGGGACGGAGGTTTTGCTATGGACAAACTGACAATAAAATATAACGAACTGACAGCCGAAGAATTTATTCTGCTCTGGAAAAGTGTCTGGGGCAACCCGCCCACATTGGAACAAACCCGGCTTGCGCTCCAGCACACGCTGTTCCGGGTTTCGGTTTACCATCGGGAGGAGATTGTTGCCATGGCCCGGATGCTGGGGGATATGGGGATGAACTATTACATCAAGGATGTGGTGGTCCGCCCCGACTGGCAGAAAAAAGGGGTTGGCACCCTGCTGATAAACGAGCTGCTGGCTTTCATCCGGGAAAACGGCCTGGAGGGCACCGATATTTTTGTAGAGCTCTGCGCCATGCCGGATAAAATCCCCTTTTACGAAAAGCTGGGCTTTGGCGCAAACGAGGCCCAGCGCCTGAAACAAACCTGCCGGCTGTAAAAACCCCATACAGGGCAGCAGGAATAAAGGAGGAACAACCATGTCGCGTTTGGGTATGCTTTATGCACTAAACCGGGAGGAGATGGAAAAGCTCCGCTCTGTCCCGGAGGAGGAACGCTACGACTATATGCTGGAGGAGATTGAGGAGCGCCTGTTTGGCACCCCGCGCGCCTGTGAGCTGGAGAAGGCCTGGGAGGGGCTGCAGTTCTGCCTGGGCGGCGGCGTATGGCAGGAGGAAAACCGCCTGCCCACCAATATTATATTTGGCGGGGAATTTTTGGTGGAAACCGAGGAGGAAATCCTGACCCTGAAAACCCCGGAGGAGGTGCGTCAGATTGCCGCCTGGCTCCGGGAAAACAGCCTGAGCGACTGGATCAACCGCCATTTTTGGTCGATTACCTCCCCCTATTTCCTCTACCGGGATGAGGATGGCCTGGAGCATGTGCTGGGCTGGAGCACCGATATCCCGGCCTTTTATGAAACTGCCGCCCGGGAGGGGCTGGCCGTCATCTTTACTGTGGATTTATAGCATAGATAAAAGCCCCATTCCAACGAATGGGGCTTTTATCTTGGACCTCTGCTGTTCTGTGTCTTTGACATCGTTCCTCTTTCTGTCCGGCATACCGGACGGCGCAGGGGCCTTTCTTCTTACAACAGTGCGCTGATAAAGGCTACTGCTGTGCCTGCTATGATTACAAACTGGGCAATAATTACCCGGCTGTCGATTCTTTCAATGTTGTTCATCTCTGTTTCCTCCTCTGTCTTGGGTTTATTACAGGCCGCTTACTACCAGGGCTAAAACCGAAGCGGCGGCAATCAGGTTTTTCATCATCCAGATGCTGTCTTTTTGTGTCTTCACCATATTCCCCCTTCCTGGGCCTTCCCCGCCCTTACAGACAGGAGACTGACGCCATTGCTGTCCCAACAATAATTAGAAAGTGGGCGATGAGGTCCATCTCATCGGCTCTCTGTATATACGCTCTCATCCTGTTCCCTCCCTACTTATTGTTCTGCCCAAATGAGAAATTACAACTGTGACTTTGTCACAATTTGAAATTGTATTATTTCAAATCCTGCATTTTGTTTCTTGCCTTTTGCGTTCCCCGTTTGGATTGACCTTAGTTTACCTCTTTCTTTTCCAAATGTCAATCCTTAAATTTGTGATTTTATCACAAATATATTTGCAGTTCTTTAGATATATCCAACAATCGCTGTGCTAAAGCATATCTGCCCTCGTTTTTACCGTTTGCAATTTTAAGTTTAAATTCATTCATATTTTTACAGGGTTTTCGCCCTTCCCCTGCAAAACCTGCCTGTCGCAGCAGTGGATATGGGGGCTTTTCCATCGGGCCTATGGACATCTGCCCTATTTCGTCGTACAATTAAAGTATTCTATTCTATAAGGAGGGAACCCCCGTATGAAACGCCGCAAGCTGCTCTGCGAAACCGGGCCGGTGGGCTATTGGCTGTCACTCCGGAAGGAGTACCTGCTCCGGGACCTGAAAACCCTGTTCAGCCGCCGCCGTTATGCCCATCGGCTCTGCCCCGGCCAGCCGCTGCCCTGCCTGGTAAAGGGGCACACCTCGCTGCTGATGCGCCAGCTGCACGGTGTGGATATGCAGCTGCAGCAGGGCAAGGTGACCAACCTGCGGCTGGCCATCCAGCAGATAAACGGCATCCTGCTCCTGCCGGGGGAGGTTTTTTCCTTTTGGGGGCTGGTGGGCCAGCCCACCCGCAAAAAGGGCTACACCGACGGGTTGGTTATTGCCGGCACCCGTACCCAGGCGGATGTGGGGGGCGGGCTGTGCCAGCTGGCCAATATGGTGCATTGGCTGGTGCTGAACAGCCCCCTGACCGTCACCGAGCTGCACCACCACACCGACGCGCTGTTCCCGGACGAGCGGCGCACCGTGCCCTTTGGCACCGGTACCTCGGTGTTCTATAAGAATGTGGACTACCAGTTTCAAAACACCACCAACCAGCCGGTGCAGCTGCTGCTCTGGCTCACCGATACCCACCTGTGCGGCGAGCTGCGCACCACCCGGCCCTTTCCCTGCCGGTACCGCATTGTGGAGGAGGACCACCACTTTATACAGGAGGGGGAAAGCTGGTTTCGCATCAGCAAGGTGTACCGGCTGATAACCCACCGGGCCACCGGGGAACGGCTGGGCAAGGAGCTGGTTTTGGATAACCACTCCCGGGTTCTGTACGACCCGGCCCTGATTCCCCCGGAACAGATCCGCCGACAGGAGGGAAAACCCACTTGACCTTACTGAAACAGATTGCCCGGCAGGCCGCCCTGCAGGGGGAAAAATGTGCCTATCGTTCCCGGGGCGGCGCGCTGACCTATACCCAGCTGTGGGAAAAAGCTGCCGCATTGGCCGGTTTTCTTGCCGGGCAGGACAGCCCAGTGCTGGTGTGCGGCGGCAAGGAACCGCTGATGCCGGTGTGCTTTTTGGCCTGCCTGCTGGCCGGGCGGCCATTTGTCCCCTGCGAGGCCGACGCCCCGCCGGAACGCCTGGCCTACATCCGGGAAGCCTCAGCTGCCGGCACCATTCTGGCCGCTGCCCCGGCACCCCCGGCCCTGGCCGGGCCCTGCCTGGCAGAGGCGCCGGAAATAGAGCGCCTATGTGCCCAAACCCCTCCCATCCGGGAGCTGCCCGCCAATCCTGGCCGGGACGCCTACATCCTGTTCACCTCCGGTAGCACCGGCCGCCCCAAAGGGGTGCGCATTCCGGTGAGTGCGCTGGAGCACTTCACCCGCTGGTTCTCCGGCCTGCCCGGCTGCCGGGACTGCGTGGAGGATACCACCATCAATCAGGCCCGGTTCTCCTTCGACCTCTCGGTGGCCGACCTGTGGCCCGCCTGGGCAGCCGGGGGCACTGTTTTTGCCCTGGACAGCACCCAGCAGGCCGACCTGGCGCTGCTGTATGCGGCGCTGGGGGAGAGCGGCGGCGCCCGGCTCACCGCCACCCCCTCCTTTTTGCGCCTCTGCCTGTGCGATGCCGCCTTCTGCCAGGAGCTGCTGCCCCGGCTGCGCTGTGTGTTCCTGTGCGGGGAAACCCTGCCTGCCCGCACAGCCCGGCAGTTCCGGGAGCGTTTTCCCGGCGCGCGGCTGCTCAATGCCTATGGGCCCACCGAGGCCACCTGCGCAGTTTGCACCGCGGAAATAACCGGGGAAATGGAGCCGCTGCCGGTGGGGGAGGTTGCCACTGCCGCCTCGGAACTGCTCATTTTAGGGCCGGAAGGGGAACCCCTGCCGGAGGGAGAGCCTGGGGAAATTGCCATTGCCGGCCCCAGTGTGGGGCGGGGGTATATTGGCGCTGCTGGCGGGGGCTTTGGCTGCTGGCGGGGCCGCGCCCTCTACCGCACCGGGGATCGGGGGAAGATTGCAGCGGGCAGGCTGTGGTACCTGGGACGGATAGACCGGCAGATAAAATATAAGGGCTATCGCATCGAGCCGGGAGAGGTGGAAGGCGTGCTGTCCACCTGGCCGGAGGTACACGCTGCCGCTGTGCTGCCCCTTCGCCGCCGGGGCGAGGTGCTGGGCCTGGCTGCTGTGGTGGAATGGGCCGCCGGCCCCCTGCCCCCGGAGGAGTGCGCCCGCCGGATGAGGGCGAGCCTGCCCAGCTACATGTGCCCCCGGGTATGGCAGAGTGTCAGCCCCATGCCCCTCACCAGCAACGGCAAACAGGATTTGAAAAAACTGGAGGAACTGCTGCAACATGAGTGAAAAGGAACTACAACAGCTGCTGCGTGAGCTGCTCCCCCTGGCCTGCGGCACACCGGACGCCATAAAGCCGGGGACAGACCTGCTGAAAACCGGCATTTTGGACAGCTTGGGGCTGATTATCCTGCTGGACGAGCTGGCCGACCGGGGCATTGAAATCCAGCCCACCCAGGTGGAGCTGTCCCGGTTTTCCAGCTTGGAGGGGATTGCCGCCCTCTGCCGGGAGGCGTTGGAACAGCAGGGGCCTGCCGGGCAATAGGCCGCTATTTTTGGCGGGTTCCTGTAAAATTGCCCTCTTTTCCGGCATCCTTTCGTTTCCCGCTCTTTGGAGGTAACTGCCGGCACTATTCCGGCTGCTGCAAATCCCGCGCCAAACGGGATAAAGGGGAAACAAGCCCATTGGAATACTGCGATTTACAGTCCCCATGCATTCAGCAGGGAGGAAGACAGGATACAACGCCTTATAGAAGATGGATTGCGCCTTTATAGAAGCCTGCTGCTTTATACAGGCCAGTATCCCAGCCCTGACAGGAACAGAAACGATTGCTTCTTTCCCCAGAGCCTTCCCATCCAAAAGAGGGAGGATAGCCTGTACGGAACGCGGGATAAAAGATTTTGGAGGCACCGGCGGAATTTTCCGGACGAACTGCCCTATAACAACCGAAAATGAGGGTTGCGCCAATTTTGGGGCACCTACCGACTACTTTTACATTTTATGAACCGAGAACAATTTCCCAAAAGGGGAGAAGGACACAGGCCCCCCTCCCATACAGCTATTATCCTGCTGGCCTATGCCCACCGCTACCTGTGGCCGTTGCTGCTGTACCTGCTGCTGATTTTTGGCCGGGTGGTGGGCTATCTGCCGGCAGCCATCGGCTTCCTGGCCTTTTCTGCCTACCAGCTGATCGGCTACCTGTGCCGCTGGAGTCATATTTTCTGCTCCTTTCAAAACATGAACCGGGAGAAGATGACCCCAGACCGGATAAACTGGGCCCAGGTTTCCCGGGTGGACGCCTATCTCCTTCCCTGTCTTTGGGCAATCTGCGGCATCCTGCTGCTTTTCCTGGAATTTTGTGTGGAAAAATAAAAAATGGCGGTGGAACCCATCTTTCGGGCCCATCGCCATTTTTCTATTTTGGAGCAATCAAAGCAGCGAAAGCTGCTCATTTTCCTGCCACTGGTGGCGCAGCATATCAATGCGGCCATCCGAAAGGAAGGTGACCCCCTCCGCCTCCAACAGCGCCCGCTGCCGCACCTTGCCCCCAAACACATGCTCAGGCGACAGGGCGCCGGTGCGGTTCACCACCCGGTGGCAGGCCAGCCCCAGCTCCGGCGGCGTGCGGCTCAGGGAATGGCCCACCTCCTGGGACAGGGCCACATCCCCCAGCTGTTCGGCAATCTGGCCATAGGTTATCACCTTGCCCGCCGGCACAGTGGCCACAATATCATATACCAGCCGGTCAAAGGCGGCATCCCCCGGCTGAGGGGCCGGGGCAGGTTTTTGAACATCCATTTTTCATCCTCCTTGTATAAAAACAGCCGCTTTTCGGCTCTATGTATTTTTTCAACTGGTAAAAAGAAAAACAGCCCATCCAGGATAGGCCGTTTTTAGTGGTTGCGGAGGCAGGACTTGAACCTACGACCTTCGGGTTATGAGCCCGACGAGCTACCAACTGCTCCACTCCGCGTTAATTAAGTTACTTGGATAGTATAGCATAGTTTTCCCGCCCCGTCAACAGTTTTTTTTAAAAAGCTGCTATACTTTTTAAAGGCGGGGCGGAAACCCCGCTTTTAATCCAACTCTATTACAGTATCCGTCCAGTTACAGAGCAGTTCCTGCCGGGCAGTAGCTAAATCGTTGGCTCTCAGCGCCCGAAGGATGGTATCATGGCGGCGGATACTCCTGGAAAAACCGTTCTCCTGGGAGAAGTAGAGGTTTTCGATGCGGATACAGTGGGTGTACAGCGTCCGGAAGAAGGAGGTAAGAAAATAATTTCCTGCCAGCTCAAAAAAGGCAAAGTGAAACTCCCGGTCCAGCTCCCGCACCCTGGAATACTCCCCCTTCTGCACCGCCTCCTGCATCTGCTGGTGCAGGGCTGCCAGCCGGTCCAAAAAGGCCGTATCCAGGCTCGGGGCACACATATCCAATGCCACCGCATTGAGATTGCCCATCAGCAAATAGTTGCTTTTGGCCTGCTCAAGGTCGATGGGGGCAACCTTGCTCTCCTTTCCCGGCACCACATCAATCAGGCGTTGGTCGGCCAGCAGCTGCATGGCCTCCCGCACCGGGGTGCGGCTGGCGGAAAAGTACCGGGCGATCTCGATGTCGGAAAGTTTTTCTCCCGGCGCCAAGGTTCCATCCACAATCCATTCCAGCAGGGTGTGATAAACCCGCTCCTTTACTGTCAGGCGCGTTTCATTTTGCGGTGCAGCCGGTACCGGCATGGCAAACCCCTCCCCAAATGTGTTGTTTTGCAAAAATTATAGCACAATCCCCTTTACACAGCAACCAAAATGTGATATATTGAGTTTATCAGCAATATATTGCATACAATATATTATTAGTAAGGAGGAGATGCCGCATGGAAAATGGCCTGAGCATGGTTCTCAACCCCCATCGGGGCAGCGGCCGGCCGGAGCGGATGGAATGCTTTTGCCCGGCAGCTGCTGAGCAGGTTCGCCGCTTCCACCAGGGGCTGGAGGGCTACCAGCCCACCCCATTGGCCCGGCTGGACTGCACAGCCAAGCACCTGGGGGTGCGGGGAATTTATGTAAAGGACGAAAGCTATCGGTTCGGCCAGAACGCCTTCAAGGTGCTGGGGGGAAGCTATTGTCTGAAAAAATATATGGAGGAGTATCCCTCCGCCGCCAGGCCCACCTTTGTCACCGCCACCGACGGCAACCATGGCCGGGGCATTGCCTGGGCGGCCGCCCGGCTGGGCTGTCAGGCCGTGGTATATATGCCGGCGGGCAGCACTGCCGAGCGGCTGGAGCACATCCGGCGGCTGGGGGCAGAGGCCTCCATCACCCCGCTGAACTATGACGACACCGTGCGCTTTGCCAAAGCCCAGGCAGACGAGAACGGCTGGGTCCTGGTGCAGGATACCTCCTGGCCGGGATACGAGCAGATTCCCACCTGGATTATGCAGGGGTATCTCACCATGGCTCAGGAGGCTGCCGAGCAGCTGGGGAGCACCCGGCCCACCCACATCTTTTTGCAGGCCGGGGTGGGGGCCATGTCCGGGGCGCTTACTGCCTATTTCCGGAACCTCTATGGCGATGCCCCCAAAATTATTGTTGTGGAACCGGACCGGGCCGACTGCCTCTACCGCACAGCCCTGGCAAACGACGGGCAGCTGCATACTGTTGGCGGCAGCTTGGACACCATCATGGCGGGGCTGGCCTGTGGCGAGCCCTGCGGCGTAGGCTGGCAGCTGCTGCAATATGGGGCAGATGCCTTCCTCTCCATCGAGGACAGGGTGGCTGCCAATGGCATGCGCATTTTGGGCAACCCTGCCGGCACCGACAGCCGGGTCATCTCCGGAGAGAGCGGGGCCGCCGGATTCGGCGCCCTGTGTGAGCTGCTGCGGCATTGCCCCGAATATGCTGCCCGGCTGGAATTAAAGGAGGATGCTGTAATCCTCTGCTTTTCCACCGAGGGCGCCACAGACACCCAGCGTTATCAATCCATTGTCTGGGACGCTACTATCCGGCCCGAGTAAAGGAGTTGTTTTTTTATGACAAAAGCCGAAATAAAAGAGAGGATTACAGAAATTCGCCACTGGCTGCACATGCACCCGGAAACCGCCCTGGAGGAATACGAAACCAGCGAATATATTGCCGGTATCATGGAGGAACTGGGCTGCCAGGTAACCCGCGGGGTGGGCAAAACCGGAGTAGTCGCCACCATGACCCAGGGCACCGGCGGCGGGATAATCGGGCTGCGGGCGGATATTGACGCCCTGCCCATGACCGAGGAGACCAACCTGCCCTACAAATCCCAAAAACCCGGCAAATTCCACGGCTGTGGGCATGATAGCCACGCCGCCTCCCTGATTGGGGCCGCCATGCTGCTCCGGGAGGACAGCAGTTGGAACGGCACAGTAGTCTTTATCTTCCAGCCCGGGGAGGAGCCGGGCGTAGGCGCCAAAGCCATGATAGAGGACGGCTTTTTCCAGCGCTTTCCCATTACCGAAATTTATGGCCAGCACAATTCGGTCAAACTGCCGTTTGGCCTCATCTCCACCCGGCCAGGCAAGTTCATGTCCAGCGAGGATGATTTTTGGATAACCATCAAGGGCCGGGGCGGCCATGCGTCGGCCCCCCACCTGACCAAGGATCCGCTGGTAACGGCGGCTGAGATTGTCCTGCAGCTGCAAACGGTTATCTCCCGCAACCTGAACCCGCAGGACGCCGGCACCATCTCCTGCTGCGATATCCGCACCGACGGGGTGCTCAACGCCATCCCCTCCACTGTCACCATTATCGGGGACTGCCGCACCTATGATAGCAGGGTGCAGGATGTAATTGAAAGCCGGATGCGCGATATTGTGCGGCATGTTTGCGAAATGAATGGCTGCGACTGGGAGCTGCGCTACGACAGGGTGTTCATCCCGGTAATGAACGACGAAGCCTGCGTGCAGGTGGTGGCCGAAGCCGCAACCAAGCTGTACGGCGCCGATAAAGTGGATATAAACGCCCCGATGGGTTCCGGCAGTGAGGATTTTGCCTGGTTCCAGCGGCAGGTGCCGGGAGCCTACTTCAATATCGGGAACTGGGCCGGCCAAGGCAGCACCCCCTACCCCAACCACAATTCCCACTATGAATTTAACGACGATGCCATCCTGTTTGGCAGCGAGCTGTTCACCGAAATTGTAAAGATACGCCTGCAATAAAAATAGCACAGGATAAGCCCCGGCCCCAGGCTCTCAGCCTGCGCCGGGGCTTATCCTCTATCTGGAAACCCAAGCCACACTGTGCTATACTATGGAAAAAAGGAGGCCACTACCATGCAAAAACGCCTACTTGCCCTGCTTGCCGCCCTAACCCTCTGCCTGGGGGGCTGTGCTTTACAGCAAGAACCCACCGGCTCCCGGCCGGAACCCGCAGGAACCGGGGAGGTTGCCCAGGTTGGCTTTGCCCCCACCCCGGCGCAGTGCCAGGCCATTGCACAGGGGCTGCGGGAGGGCTGGGCCGGCTGGGAAAGCCAGTTCTGCCCCGATCTGCTGGGGAACCGGCTGCCCCGGGTACAGTTTAACGACGGCAGCGGCTCGGCGGACTGCGGCCCCCTACCCCTGCTGGAACTGCCTGCCGACCTGGCCAGCCTGCCGGGCTACCCCGCTGCTCTGGCGCTGGAAAACCACAGCCGCCTCTCCCAGTTCTTCGCCTGCCTGGCCGATGGGACGCCGGATGAGATTGCCATTGTGCAGCAGAGCTCCCCCTACCCGGTAAAACTGCTGGTCTACACCTATGACGGCCGGCAGCTCTGGCAAACCACCATCTTCACTGCCGTGGAGGAGGATGCCCTAACCCTGCCCGACCCGCTCCCGGAGGCACTGCCCATACAGGCGGCGGAAACCGAAACCGAATGGCAGTTCCTGCTGGAGGGGGAGGTAGTGAACGCGTATGCCAAATACGGCTACCTCCCCCAGGGCTTTGCCGATGACGAGGAGCTGCTTGCCGCCCTGCTGGCGGAGAAGGGCCTGGAACTGGGGCAGGGCTACACCCTCTACGACCTGGGGTGGGAGGAATATGCCGGGGAGAGCTGCCGGCTTCTGGGCCTGAAGGGGCCGGATGGCATGGATCATGGCACCGCCTGCATGGTGTCGGAATCCCTTGGCCGCTGCTGGGTTTTCAGCCAGGTGGACGGCCGGGCCTGGCTGCTGGCCCGGCCCTGCACGGCAGAGGAAGCCGCCCGGTTTTCCGCCGGGGCATAAATATGGCTAAACTGTAAACAAACCCGGCATTTCCATCTAAATTGTAAACTGTACGCTCTTAGTGTTGACTAATATCCCGTTTTGGCTTTATGCTGAATACAATGGTATATCCGAAAAGGGAGTAGTTAAAAGCGGTGCTGCCAACATCCCGCCGGTTTTCCGGCTGGCAGTACACGCCACCCGTCTGTGGCAACAAGACTTTTCGAATCCTGTCGTTCTGGCAGTATTCGGAGGGTCTTTTTCTTTTGTTCTCCGGCCTGCCGTACACCCCAGCCAAATAAAGGAGGAAAACATCCATGAACAATAACCGCACCGACTACCAATTGAGCCAAGCCGAGCTGTTTGCCCGGTACAAGAGCTACCCCGGCGGCCTCTCTGCCGGGGAGGCCGGGCAACGGCTGAGCAGCTATGGGGAAAACCGGCTGGCCGAGGGGAAGAAAAAGAGCACCCTACAGGTTTTTCTGGACCAGTTTAAGGATCTGCTGGTGTGGATTTTGCTGGCAGCCGCCGCTATCTCGCTGCTGTCCGGCCAGGGGGAGAGCAGCATTGTCATCTTCGCTGTCCTGCTGCTCAACGCTGTTTTGGGCACAGTGCAGTACCAGAACGCCGAAAAATCGCTGGAAAGCCTGAAAACCCTGTCCGCCCCCCAGGCCACCCTGCTCCGGGAGTCCTGCCGGGTGCAGCTGCCCTCCGCCCAGGTGGTGCCGGGGGATATCCTGCTGCTGGAGGCCGGGGACCTTGTTACCGCCGACGCCCGGATTTTGGAGAGCTATTCCCTGAAGGTGAACGAAAGCTCCCTGACTGGCGAAAGCGAGGCGGTGGAAAAGACAGCCGACCCCCTCACCGGGGAGAATATTGCCCTGGGGGATCGGAAAAACATGGTGTTTTCCGGCTCGCTCGTCACCTACGGCCGGGCTGTGGCACTGGTAACAGCCACCGGTATGCAAACCGAGATTGGCAAAATTGCCGCCCTGATGAACGCCACCCAGCAGCGCAAAACCCCTTTGCAGGAGAATCTCAACCAGTTCAGCCAGCGCCTGGCAGCCGCCATTCTGGCCATCTGTGGGGCGGTGTTCCTGCTCTCCATCTTCCGCAACGGCATGCCGGTGATGGATGCGCTGATGTTTGCCGTGGCACTGGCGGTGGCCGCTATCCCGGAGGCGCTCAGTTCCATTGTTACCATTGTGTTGGCCATCGGCACCCGGAAAATGGCCGAGCAGAACGCCATCATCAAGGATTTAAAGGCGGTGGAAAGCCTGGGGGCGGTTTCGGTTATCTGTTCGGATAAAACCGGCACCCTCACCCAAAACCGCATGACGGTGCAGCAGATCTATGCCGACGGCCGGCTGCTGAGCGCCGGGGACTTGGAACTGGCCAACGACGCCCAGCGCCTGCTGCTGAAAACAGCCCTGCTGGCCAGCGACGCCACCAACAACCAGGAGAGCGGCGCCGCCATTGGCGACCCCACCGAGGTGGCGCTGGTACGGCTGGGGGAACAGTTTGGCGTGGAGGAAACCGCCTACCGCAGCCAGCACCAGCGCCTGGCCGAGCTGGCCTTTGATTCCCAGCGCAAGTTGATGAGCACCCTGCACAACCTGGATGGCGTGCCCACCCTGCTCACCAAGGGGGCGGTGGATGTGCTGCTGCCCCGGGCCAACCGCCTGCTGACAGCGGCAGGGGTGCAGCCGCTCACCGAGGCCCGCCGGGAGGGGATTTTGGCAATGAACCACCAGCTTTCCGCCCAGGGGCTGCGGGTGCTGGCCTTCGCCTACCGGGAACTGGACCAAATCCGGGCCATCGGCCCCCAGGACGAGGAGGGCTATATCTTCATTGGCCTCATTGCCATGATGGACCCGCCCCGGGAACAGTCGGTGCAGGCAGTGGCCGATGCCCGGCGGGCGGGGATTCGCACCGTGATGATAACCGGCGACCACAAGGCCACTGCCGCCGCCATTGCCCGGCAGATTGGCATTTGGGAGGAGGGAGATCTGGCCGTATCCGGCCCCGAATTAGAGGGGATGGACGACGGGCAGCTGGACGAGCTGCTGCCCCGTATTTCGGTGTACGCCCGGGTTTCCCCGGAGCATAAAATCCGCATTGTTTCCGCCTGGCAGCGCCGGGGGCACATTGTTTCCATGACCGGGGACGGGGTCAACGACGCCCCCGCCCTCAAACAGGCCGATATTGGCGTGGCTATGGGCATCACCGGCACCGAGGTGAGCAAGGACGCCGCTTCGATGGTCCTGTCCGACGACAATTTCGCCACCATTGTAACCGCTGTGGCAAACGGGCGCGGCGTGTATGAAAACATCCGCCAGGTCATCGGCTTCCTGCTCTCCGGCAACCTGGCCGGTATCCTCTGTGTGCTGGCGGCTTCGCTGCTGGCGCTGCCCGCCCCCTTTGCACCGGTGCACCTGCTGTTTATCAACCTGCTCACCGACAGCCTGCCCGCCATTGCCATTGGCATGGAACCGGCCAACCCCGGCCTTCTGAGCCAGCCGCCCCGGAACCCCAAGGCCCCGCTGCTGGATGCCGCCCTGATGCGGCGCATTGGCTGGCAGGGGCTGCTGATGGCCGTCTGTGTTATGGCCGCCTTCCACTCCGGTTCTGCCGTTGGCACAGCCACCGCCATGACCATGGCCTTTGCCACCCTGACCCTGACCCGGCTGCTGCACGGCTTCAGCTGCCGGGGACAGGCCAGCCTGCTGCGGCTGGGGCTGGGCAGCAACCCCTATTCCCTGGCCGCCTTTAGCGCCGGCGTGCTGCTGTTGGGGGCTGTCCTATTCCTGCCCGGCCTGGGCGGGCTGTTCCAGGTGGCGGCCCTAACCGCCCGGCAGCTCGGTCAGGTCTGCCTGCTGGCACTGGCCCCCACCCTGCTCATCCAGCTAAAGCGCATCATACAGGGGAAATAAAAGGCGCTCCGGCCCGGGACTGACAGGCCAGCTTGCTCGCCGGTTGGAAAAGGGATATAATGATAGAAAAACAGGGGGAAATGGCTGATGGTCTACTGTATGTCCGATATCCATGGGGAATACGCCCGCTACCTGGACCTGCTCAAACAGATGGCATTCGGGGAGGAGGACACCCTTTACATCCTGGGGGATGTGGTGGACCGCGGCCCTCAGCCCATGCAGGTACTGCTGGATATGATGGCGCGCCCCAATGTCATCCCCCTGATGGGCAACCATGAATATATGGCACTGCACTGCCTGCGGCTGCTTTCGGCCGAGATTACCCAGGAAAGCCTGGCCGCCCTGGACGCCGCCTTTTTGGAGGTTTTGCAGCTGTGGCTGACTGCGGATGGCGGGGACAGCACCGCCTGGGGCTTTCGCCAGCTCCCGCCGGAACAGCGGGAGGCCGTACTGGACTATCTGGGGGAGTTTTCGCTCTATGAGGAGGTTTCGGCAGGCGGCCAGCAATACCTGCTGCTGCACGCCGGGCTGGGGAGCTTTTCGCCTGAGCGGCAGCTGGAAGACTACACGCTGCCCGACCTGCTGGAAACCCGGACCGACTACAGCCGCCCCCTGTTCCCGGACAGGATATTGGTAACCGGGCACACCCCCACCGGGGCCATCCCGGCAAATCCCTGGCCTTTTTATATCTACCGGACGCCGGGGCACATTGCCATCGACTGCGGCAGTGTGTTCGGTGGCCGGCTGGCGGCTATCTGCCTGGACACCGGGGAGGAATTTTACAGTACAAGGTAAAAACCCGCCGGAAATGACGGGTTTTGCAGCTTAAACTGCCATTTCGGCGCAAACATTTTTATGGTATCTTATCCACAGATGGATAAGATACCAACTATTTAAACGATGCCACTGCGGCGCTTTGTGCCTGCGGTATCCTGTCAAATTAAGCAATATGGGGAGCCTCCCCCTCAAACGGGAGGGAGCAGATGATGGCGGCAGAGCGGGTCCCACCCAGGATTACTGGGATTTGACCCTGCTGGCCATTTATCAATACTACACCAGCAGCGGGAACACCGCCGCCCTGGCCGGCCTGTTCCGGCGGGATGGTGTGCAGCACTGGCTAAAAAGCTTTTTGGGGGGTGGGAGCCCTTTTTGTTGAGGGTAATTTATAAATAATTGTTTTAACCTGGGGACTTTGGGAAGATAAAATTGAATTGGAGCATATAAAAAGCGTGTTTCGGGCCTGAAACACGCTTTTGTTGTATCTATCCGGTTTTATTTCTTGAGGCTATGCTGCTCCAAGCTGGCCAGGATTTCGTCCCGCATCTCGTCCAGCAGGGGCAGCTGCTCCTGTTTTAAGGCGGAACGGATGGTCAGGCTCTTTTCCAGGATGGTGATATCCTTCATCTCGGCAAACAGCCCCCGCATAATCTTGCCTGCCTGGGGCGCCCAGGAGCCGTTTTCGATGATGGAAACGGTGCGGTTTTGCAGGTTCAGCGCCTTCATATCCTCAATAAAGTTGAGCATTTTGGGGTACAGGCCGTTGTTGTAGGTGGGGGCGGCAAACACCAGGTGGCTGCTGCGGAACACCTCGGAAATCAGGTAGGAAACATCGGTGCAGGATACATCGTAGACACTGACCCCCCGCACGCCGGCCTCGGCCAGCTTGGTGGCCAGCAGCTCGGCGGCGTTGGCTGTATCGCCATACATCGACCCATAGAACACAGCTACGGTGTTCTCCTCCGGGGTGTAACTGCTCCATTTATCATATTTGCCCAGCAGCCAGTACAAATCGTCCCGCCAAACCGGGCCGTGCAACGGGCAGATCATCTGAATATCCAGCCCGGCGGCCTTCTTGAGCACCGTTTGCACCTGCATGCCATACTTGCCCACAATGTTGCCATAGTAGCGGCGCATCTCGGAGTGCAGGAACAGGGGGTCCAGCGGCTCATCGCTGAACAGCATCCCGTTCAGCGCCCCAAAGCTGCCGAAGGCGTCGGCAGAAAAGAGGATCTTCTTGGTGCTCTCATAGGTCATCATCGCCTCGGGCCAATGCACCATCGGCGCCATGACAAAGTGCAGCTTGTGCTCCCCCAGGTCCAGCACATCCCCCTCCTTCACGGTGATGGTGCGCCCTTCCAGGGACATATCATAGAACTGGGCCATCAGGCCAAAGGTTTTGGCGTTGCCCACAATTTTGATACCGGGATAAAGCTGGATTAACTCCTCAATGTTGGCGCAGTGATCCGGCTCCATGTGGTTTACCACCAGGTAATCGGGCTGGCGGCCGTTCAGCGCGGCTGCAACATTTTCCAGGTACTGCCGGGTAACGGAGGCATCGGCCGTATCCATGATGGCCACCTTTTCATCCAGGATGACATAGGAGTTGTACGCCACGCCATCCGGGATGGGGAACATGTTTTCAAACAGGGAAAGCCGCCGGTCGCTGGCGCCTACCCAGACAATGCTTTCGGTTACATTACGAATAATTTGCATCTGTATTCACCTTTCCTGTATTTGTGCAATCTGTTAAACAATACTATACCTTTTTAGTGGAATTGATACTATCATACCACAGGTAGCAGCCGCTTCGCAAGAACATTTTGCAACAAAAATCACCCTCTATTTTGGCCCTATTCTGCCAAAGGTTACAATTTAGTCTGCCCCGTTTTTCCGGTGTTTTTGCTGTATCTTCCCAGGGAATTTCCCAAAGGCCAACACTGCCCCATGGGCAAACCCCCGCCGGTGTGCTATACTAAGGGCAGTATAGCGAAAGGGGCACTGTATGAAAATTACCATTGCAATCGATTCGTTTAAGGGCAGCCTTTCCTCGTTGGAGGCAGGGCAGGCGGCGGCAGAGGGCATCCGGCGGGCCTGCCCGGAGGCGGCTGTTTCTGTCTTTCCGCTGGCAGACGGCGGCGAAGGCACGGTGGAAGCGCTGACACTGGGCCTGGGCGGGACGCTGCAGAGCGCCACTGTCACCGGCCCGCTGGGGGAACCTGTCCCGGCCAAATATGGCATTCTCCCCGGGGGCACCGCTGTTTTGGAGATGGCCGCCGCAGCCGGGCTGCCGCTGGTGCCGCCCCAGCGCCGAAACCCCCTGTACACCACCACCTACGGGGTGGGGGAGCTGATTGCCCACGCGCTGGACCGGGGTTGCCGGCGGTTTATTGTGGGCATTGGCGGCTCAGCCACCAACGATGGCGGAGCAGGCATGCTTGCCGCCCTGGGCTTTCGCTTTTTGGATGCCGCCGGCGCTCCCATCCCTGCCGGGGCGGCGGGGTTGGAACAGCTGGCCCGGATAGATAGCACCCACTGTCGGCCGGAGCTGGCGGACTGCCGGTTCCGCATTGCCTGCGATGTAACCAACCCCCTGTGCGGCCCCCAGGGCAGCAGCGCCATTTACGGCCCGCAAAAGGGGGCGGACGCCGGTATGGTGCAGCGGCTGGACGCCCTGCTGGCCCACTTTGCCCAAAAAACCCAGGAGCGCTACCCTACCGCTAACCCCGAACTGCCCGGCGCTGGGGCCGCTGGCGGGCTGGGCTTTGGCTTTTTGGCCTACCTGTCCGGGGAGCTGCTCTCCGGGGCCCGGCTGGTGATGGAGGAAACCGGCCTGGAACAGCAGATTGCCCAGAGCGACCTGATTATCACCGGGGAGGGCTGCATCGACGCCCAAACCGCTATGGGCAAGGCCCCGGGGCAGGTGGCGGCGCTGGCCAAAAAATATGCCCGCCCGGTGCTGGGCCTTGCCGGCATGGTGGCCCCGGACGCCCGGCCCGGCAGCCTGGACGCCATCTTTCCCATCCTGCGCCGGCCCTGCCCCTTGGAGGAGGCTATCCGCCCGGAGGTTGCCCGGCAAAACCTGGCGGACACAGCGGAACAGCTGCTGCGCCTTTGGCAGGCAGCCCGCCACAGTTAGCGGCCCCCGCTACCCCCAAATTCCCCCGCCGGCTGGGCCGGTTTTCCCGCAGACAAAAAGGCTTTCCCATCCGGCAGGACAGGAAAGCCTTTTTGGGTAGGTTTTTTTATTTTACATCCTTGGCAACAGGGGCCAGCAGCACCTTGCCGGTACCCCGGTAAACATTCACCAGGCCCTCCCCCGAGGCGGCGGAACCGATGAGCGACTTGCCCGACCGCTCCACTGTAAAGTTCAGCGTACTGCTCCAGGCAATGGCAAAGTTGCCGTCCACCTTGAGTACATCGTTTTCCAGTTCAATCTCCACCAGTTCTTCCTTGGGCACATCCGACTCCAGGCAGACAATACCGCTGCCATTGAGGCTGAGGTTAAACAGCCCCTCGCCGCCGGCCACAGCCGAGGAGAGGTTGGAGCGCATAACCGTCTTGTGCTTCAGGTTTGAATCGCAGGCCAGGAACAGGCCGTCATCCAGCACGATGGAACCGTTCCAGTCGGCCACATCCACCAGGATAATATGCTTATAGGTGGGTTCCAGCACCAACAGGCCGCTGCCGTTGTACTCCGGCTTGATGGCCGATTCCCCGGTTACCTTGCCCCGCACGGCCTTGCCCAGCAGGTCGCCCACACCCTTGATGCCGGTGGTGGCGTTTACATCCCCCAGCATCCACTGCATAGCGCCGGCCTGGATGGTAACCTGGGCCTTGCTTAAATCGCAGATAACCTGGCGCTTGCGCACATTCATCTGGCTGGCAAAGTAGGCCGTAATAGCCGAACCGGCTGTTACACTGAGGTCCCGCTGGTATTCGATAACCGAAAAGGGGCCCATGGTATCCAAGGTTTTTACATCGTCGTTGTCCTGAAAATTGCGAATTTTGTACATGGCAATTCCTCCTCTGTTTACTGGGGTTTGCTTCTGGCCCAAAGCCCGGCGGGCCGGGGCCTCACAATTCTAAATGGTATCACTCTTCGAGGGCTGGGTCAAGAGAATCCATCGGGATTTTTGGAAAGGGGCGGCCAAAACCGGCCCTTTTCAGTCCAGAATTTGGGGCAGCCCCGCCGCTTCCCTTCCAAAAACAGGGCCTACCCCCATCCTATACAAAAACCGGCCGGAATAGTATTCAAAATATTTCTTTTTCAACGGCGGCAAAAAAGCGCGCCCCTGTATGGGACACGCTTTTTTGGATAAAAAACTTACAGCTCGGCATAGCCTTTGATTACTTGCAGCACAATCTGCACACACTGCTCCATCCCCTCCAGGGTACAGCACTCGTACCGGCCATGGGCATTCATGCCGCCGGTGCCCAGGTTGGGGCAGGGCAGGCCCATATAGCTCAGGGTAGCGCCGTCGGTGCCGCCCCGGGCGGGCATCCGCACCGGATCCAGGCCGGCGGCCCGGATGGCGGCCTCGGCTACCGTAATAACCTCGAACACCGGCAGGATTTTCTCCTTCATATTCCGGTAGCTCTCCTTAATCTCCACCTGTACGGTGCCTTCGCCATACTTTTCGTTGAGGAAAGCGGCAGCCCGGCGCATGGTTTCCCCCTTGGCCAGCAGTTTGTCCAGGTCGTGGTCCCGGATGATGTACTGGTAGACTGTCTGCTCGGTGGAACCCTTGGAATCGGTGAGGTGGCAGAACCCCTCATACCCTTCGGTGTACTCCGGGCGCTCGTTGCAGGGCAGCATGCTGTGGAACTCCATTGCAATATTCTGGCTGTTTTTCATCTTGCCCTTGGCGCTGCCGGGATGGATGGAATAACCGGTGAAGGTGATAACCGCCGCATCCGCATTAAAGTTTTCAAAGGTCATGCCCTCTGGCTCGCCGCCGTCCAGGGTGTAGGCAATGTCCGCCCCAAAGCCGGGGACATCAAACTTCAGCGGGCCGCGGCCAATCTCCTCATCCGGGGTGAAGCCCAGGCAGATTTTTCCGTGGGGCAGGCCGCTGTTCAGCACCCGCTCGGCCGCCTCCAAAATCTCGGCAATACCGGCCTTGTCATCCGCGCCCAGCAGGGTGGTGCCATCGGTGGTAATTAAGGTACGGCCCGCCAGGCTTTTCAGCACCGGGAACTCGGCAGGGGAAAGGACATGCCCGCTGCCCCCCAGCAGCACATCCCCGCCGTCATAATCCGGGATAACCTGGGGCTTTACCCCAAAGCCGTTAAACTCCGGCGCCGTATCCATGTGGGCGACAAAGCCCACCGCCTTTTTACCCTCATATCCCGGAGTGGCCGGAATTTCGCCATAGACATAGCCATCCTTCTGGCGCACATTGGAGATGCCCAGCTGCTTCATCAGTTGCTCCAGATGGTTAGCCACATTCAGCTGCACTGCTGTGGACGGGCAGGTAGGGCTGGTGGGGTCGGACGGGGAATCGATGGTTACAAGGTCAAGAAATTTTTCCAAAAGTCCCATAACAAATACCTCCTGTAAACTATATATTGGAAAAGCCGGCCAAACTGGCGCCTTTCTCTGTATAATGTTTGGCGCCTGCACCAAACTGGTACGGCCCCTTTTTCGGTTGCCCCGCAAGGGGCGGGAAAAAGGGCCTTTTAAATCCTGTATAATAACGGCTTTGTCGTTATTATACCACAGGCGCAAAGCGCCGTTGTGGTATATTTTAAATAATCGGTATAATAACCGCTCTGCGGTTATTATACCATAAAATGGCCGCGGGATGGTAGTATCGGCCCTCTTTTTTGCTCTCCTATCAGGAGCGGGGAAAAGGGGCCTGCAAAACGGGGGAACCGCTCATTCCAAATTCCCCTGCCCATATTTAAAAATGCCAAAAACACGCTTTTTTATTTCTTGAAAATTTGTAAAAGCAGCGAGTAAGAATAGGGCTTTGCCAAAACCCTGTCGCAGCTATTCATTCCTGCATAAAAAGGGGCTCCGATGGGAGTATCGGAGCCTCTCTTGCAGCTTCTATTCAATTAGAAGGATAGATCCATCAGCTTAGCCATCGAAAGGATGTAAATTTTCAGCGCCTGGAGCATAAACTCCATATTTGCGCCCTCGTTTGCGCCGTGCATGGTGCCCACCCATTCGGGCAGGGGGATGATGTCATCCTCCGGGCCAAAGCTGACCGCATTGTCAAAATGCCGGGCATAGGTGCCGCCGCCCATTGTAAACGGGGCCTTGTTCTGGCCGGTTACCTGGTTGTAGGTGTCCAGCAGCGCCAGGATAGCCGGGGAATCGGGCTTGATGTAGAAGGGGCGGTTTACCCGGCTGGGGGTGAACTCGGCATCGCCGGTGGCAGCCAGCGCCTTGCTCTTGGCAATCAGCTCATCGCCGGTAATGGCAGTGGGGAAGCGCACATCAATCGACTGGCTGAGCACACCATCCTCCATGCGGATAACGCCGCCAATGCAGGTCAGCGGGTCGAACACCTCATCCACACAGTCAATGCCGAAGGAAGAACCATCGGTGCAGGAATGCAGCACCCGCAGCATGTTCAGGTACTTGTTCTCCTCCGGGCTGCACAGGCCGTTATCCAACAGATAGTCCACCACCAGGCCGATGGCATTGACAGTGCCCTGGGGCATGGAGGCATGGCCGCCAATGCCGTAACCGGTGATGGATACACAGTCGCCCTGGCGCTCCACCTTTACCTGTTCGGTATCAGTTAGCTGTTTTTCTGTCTTTACCACAGCTGTGGCCCGGTCGGGCACCACATTGCCGGCAACGCCGCCCTGGAAGTCCATTAGGTTCCCCTGCAGGGGCCGGCTGACAAACAGGCCGCCAAAGCCGCCCTTTTCCCCATAGCCCACCGGGAAGTTGGCATCGGGTGTAAAGCAGAAGGCGGGCATGGGGTTGCGCTCCAGATAGTAATCAATATCAGTCATGCCGGTTTCCTCGCTGCAGCCCAGCAGAATGCGCAGGGTGTAGGGCAGTGTTTCGCCGGTGGCCTGGCAGTATTCCCGGAAGAACTTGGCCAGGTACAGGGTGAGGACAGCGGGGCCCTTGTCATCAATCACACCGCGGCCGATTACCCAGCCCTCCCGCTCTATCATGCCAAACGGGTCGCTGTCCCAGCCGTTGCCGGCAGGCACAACATCCAGGTGGGCAATGGTGGCCAGCTGGCGCTCGCTCTGGCCCTCTACATCGGCATAACCCATGTAGCCATCGCATTCGCCGGTTTTTAGGCCCAGCCGGGCGGCAATTTCCAGGGCGGCATCCAGCGCCTTGCGGATACCGGCGCCATAGGGCGCGCCGGGCAGCGGGGCAGACTCCACACTGTCAATGTCAATGAGTGTTTTCAAATCCCGGAACAGCTGGTCCCGGTTTTCGGCAATAAAGGAATCAATACGGGCTTCAATTGCAGAATAGTTCAACTCTTTTTCCTCCTTGAGTTTTATTTAAGTCCATTATAGTGTATCTTTGGGGAAACTACAACTTTTATTATCAGCGGCACCGGGTGCCAGCTAAAAATTTTGCCCGCTAAGAGGGGAGGCCCGCTTTTTATCCTTTGCCACAACAGGCGCAGCCACACCGGCCGCGCCTGTTTTTTTAATCTGGCTTGGCCGTCAGGGCAAAGCTATCGCCGCTGCCGGTGATGGTCCAGCGGCCCTGGTTGCCCGCTTCGGCGGGCAGGGTCAGCTCCCCGGCGGCATGGCTCTGCCGTTCCTCACCGGTGGTGACATAGACTGTCACTGTGAGGGTGCCGCCCTGCCAGTCCTGTTCCTGTGGCAGCTCCAGCACAAAGTCGTACGCATCCTGGGGCAGCCGCAGCCGGAGGTTCCGGTCGGTGGATACCAGCTGCCCACCTACCAGCCCCCCATCCAGGGCATATTCCACCCCAATGGCATAGAGGTTCTCCTCCGCCCGGTGGATAAGGGTCAGGCCGGGGTACTCCTCCATCGAGGCGGACGGCCCACAGCCGGCCAGCAATAGGCAGAGGCAGACGGGGATGGCTGTTCTTTTCCAGTCCATAATTCTTTCCTCCAACAGCAAAACAAACACCTTTTTCCTTCCATTATAGTTGATTTTTCCGGTTTGGCAACAGTATTGCCATGAAACAAAGGATTTTAAGTAGCTTTTTCTTATTCTTTAAAGAACAGCTGAAAAAGATAGCAGGTATATCATTCTGTTATTATACTGGCTATTTAAAATATACCCGGGCGGCGCTTTGCGCCTGTGGTATAATAACGACTTTGTCGTTATTATACTCAATTTATGCGCAGAACCTCGCCGCCGGGGGCGGCAACCGGTTCTAATGCGCAATTATACCATTTCGGTGTAAACACCTTCATGGTACAATAACAACAAGTCTACCCCCAGAAAAAAGAGAAACAGAAAATCTCCCTATTATAGAAAGGATGAATTGATATGCCGCAAGTTGTTGTAAAAGGGCTGACAAGGGAACAAACTGCCCGGCTGGCCCCAGAGATTGCAAAGAGAGTTGCCGAAACCATCTCGGTGCCCCAGGAATGGATTGTGGTGGAGCACAATGACACCGCCTTTTTCCGGGGTGGCCAGCCGGATTCGCATTCGGCCATGGTTTGGATTCACTGGAAACAGCGTACCCCCCAGCTGCAACAGCAGGTAGCCCAAAAACTGGCCAACCTGCTATTGGCCCAGGGGTTTGAGCTGGTGGAAGTGGTCTATGAAAATTTGAATATGGATGACTTCTACGAATTTAAAGCCACAGAATAGGATTTTTATGAAAAAACAGGCGCAGCCGACAAGCCGCGCCTGTTTTTCTATTTACAGCTCCAGCGCGCCCTGTTCCAGCATGGATTGGAGAGCCAGTTTCAGCCCCACCTTGCCGGAGGGATAGGTAAGCGCCCCCTGCATCCAGGCAGCAAACGGCTCCCGGATGGGGGCATCGGCCGAAAGCTCGATGGAGGCCCCCATGGTAAAGGCGCCGGCAGCCATAATCACCTTGCTTTCATATCCGGGCATATCCCAGGGTTCCGGCACCACATAGGCATCCACCGGGGCACCTTTCTGCACCCCCTGGCAGAAGGCCACCAGCGAAGGCTCGTCCCCCAGGGTGATGGCCTGTATAATATCGGTGCGGTACTCGTCATACCGGGGGGTGACCGGATAGCCCAGCCCCTGGAACACCGCCGAGGTGAGCACAGCTGTTTTTACAGCGGCCGCCACCACAGTGGGGGCCAAAAACAGCCCGATAAACATATTCCGGCTCTCCCCCAGGGTACAGCCCACCTCCTTGCCCACGCCCGGGGCGGTAAGCCGATGGGCACACAGCTCCACCAGGCCGGCCCGGCCGGCAATATAGCCGCCGGTACGGGCAATGCCGCCGCCGGGGTTTTTAATCAGCGAGCCAATAATCAGGTCGGCTCCGGCCTGGGTAGGCTCCTGCATCTCCACAAATTCGCCATAGCAGTTGTCCACCATGACAATAATGTTTTCATCCACGCTTTTCACCAGCTGGCACACCCGGCGAATCTCCTCAATGGTTACCGACGGGCGCAGGGTGTACCCCCGGGAGCGCTGGATATAGGCCACCTTTGCCCCCTGCACAGCGGCGGGGATTGCCTCAAACTGGATGTGCCCATCCGGGGCCAGCTCCAGCTGCTTATATTGGATGCCAAACTCGGTGAGGCTGCCATGGCCCTCCCCCCGGAGGCCCACCACCTCCTCCAGCGTATCGTAGGGCCGCCCGGTGAGGGACACAATGCAATCCCCGGGGCGCAGCACCCCGAACAGCGCCGTGGTGATGGCATGGGTGCCGGAAACAAAGTTGTGCCGGATAAGGGCATCCTCACAGCCGAAAATATCGGCCAGCACGGCGTCCAAAGTTTCCCGGCCAATATCGCCATAGCCATAGCCGGTGGTGCCGGCAAACATCGGCTCGCTCACCCGGTGCCGGATAAAGGCGGAAAGCACCTTTTGGGCGTTATAATCGGCAGTTTCGTCAATACGGCGGAAGATGCCGGCACAGCGGGCTTCGGCCTCGGTTACCAGCGTTTCAATCCGTTCATCTATGCTAAAAAAGGGGTTGTTCATTCTGTTTTTCTCACTCTCTCTGCAGTTTTTTCAGGCTATCTATGTACTGCTTTTGAAAACTGTCCTCCTCCCGCAGGCGCAGGGCGGAACAGCGCAGCGCACAGGGGGTAAAGCCCAGGCCGGAATAGTAATCCACCAATTCCCGGTGGGCGGCGGTGATATATGGGACAGCATCCAGATAGCGCACATACTCCAAGCAGCGGCGGATACATTTTTTTGCCAGGCCCCGGTGCCGGTAGTCGGGCAGGGTGGCCACCGAGCTAATCATTGCCGATACCGGGGAGATGTTGTACACCCCGGCCACCGAAACCAGCCGCCCTTTCCGGCGGACGCCGCACAGGTAGCTGTCGGCCTTTTTTATCCGGGCAAAGGTATCCACATACCAGCTGGTAAAGGGGGAATCCTGGGCGAAGCCCTCAAAGCACTGGGCAATGACCTCGTACATGCCCCGCAGGTCGCAGTTTTCCACCAGGTCCCGGGTATCGCAGTCCAGCTCGTCGCTGTATAAAAAGCCCCGGCCGGATAATACCCGCACCGGTGGCACGCCGGGGGCGCCCTCCCGGTCAAAGTCGTACTTCAATACGGCCTGGCGCTGCCGCTCCACAAAGGGGATGTGGGGCAGCAGCCGGTCCATGGTATCGCTCAGGCATTCCACCTCCACAGCGCCGCTGGAGGCCACAAAGCCAGCCAGCTCAACAAAGTCCACCTGGTCGTCACAGGCGATGCACAGGGTGCCCTGGTAGCGGGCCGCCACCCCATGGGGCCAGTTCTGCCCCTGGCAGGACTCGGCAAACTGCTCCTGCCCCGGGATCTTGGAATAGATAATCCACATATCGCAAAAGGGGTAGGAATTGGCATAACAGCAAAACCAGCTGCAAATCCGGGCGCCAATGATGGGTTCCACACAGCACAGCTCCACAAACTCCTGGCTTTGCAGGGGGTTTACATAGGCAATCACAGCTCCGCCGCCTTCCGGCAGAGCGCGCGGATCAGCCGCAGGGTATCCTCGGCATCCTGCTGCTGCATCACGACAGCCTGGCTGTGCAGGTACCGGCAGGGGATGGAAACCGCCGCCACCCGGGCGCCGCTGCCGGCTGTCTGGGTGCTGCGGGATTCATTGCCGCCGGCCACCTGGGTTTTTACCTGGCAGGGGATGCCCTCCTCGGCGGCAGCCTGCTGGGCCAGCCGGAACAGCCCCATATCGTAGACAGTGCCCCGATCCATAAAGGAAAGCACCGGCCCCTGGCCCAGCACCGCCACCCGCTTGGCCCCTTCATTGCCGGGAATATCGGCGGCTGTGGTGGTTTCGGCCACAATGGAGATGTCCGCCCCCACGGCATAGGCCGCTGTTTTGGCCCCGGTGCAGCCGGTTTCCTCCTGGACGGTGAAGGCGGCGGTAAAGTCGTATTCGCTCTCCTCCAGCAGCAGCTGCAAAAGGATGGCGCAGCCCGCCCGGTTGTCAATGGCCTTGGCCCGGACAAAGCCCTCCCCAAACTGGGCATAGTTGTGGGCAAACTGGGCCCGTTCCCCCAGGCGCACCAGCGCGCCGGCCTCCTCCCGGCTGTGGGCGCCAATATCAATATACAGCTGCTCCACACTGGGGGGCGCTGTGCGCTCCTCGGTTTTCTGCTGGTGGATGGCCTTGATGCCCACCAGGCCGGGCAGCAGCTTTTCCCCCACATACACCCGCTTGCCGGCCAGCACCTCCGGGGAGATGCCCCCCACGGTGTCGAACCGGAGCATGCCATCCTCATCCAGGTGCTTGATAATCAGCCCCACTTCATCCATATGGGCGGAAAGCAGCACCTTTTTGGCCGGGGTTTTCCGGCCCTTTTTGCAGGCAATCAGGTTGCCCAGGTTATCCACTGTGTACGCGCACCGGCCCTGGAGCTTTTCCTCAATATAGCGGCGTACCGGCTCCTCAGCGCCGGAGACGCCGGGCAGCGCCGTCAGGTCAAAAATCAGTTCATTCAGCATGGGTACAGCCCTCCAGTCTTGCGGCCAGGTCGGTGATATAGCACTCCAGCAGCCGGGCGGTGTTTTTTACATCCTCCGGGGCCACCACCTCCACCGGGGTGTGCATATACTTCTGCGGGATGGAAAGCAGCACGGTGCGCACCCCGCAGCCGGCGGCGGCAATGCGGTCGGCGTCGGTGCCGGTGGCGCCGCCCATCACTTCAAACTGCAACGGAAGCTCCTGTTCCCGGGCCAGCCGGATGAGATGGCCGGTTTCAGCATTGTCCAGAATGGGGGCAATGCCCAGCATGGCGCCCTGGCCCAATTTGCCGCAGTTTTTCGGGGAGGCGTCCGGGGTGACGGCAAAGGAGACATCCAGCGCCACGGCATAGTCGGGCAGCAGCTGCCCGGCGGCGGTGCCGGCTCCCTGGGAGCCCACCTCCTCCATGGTGGTGAACACAAAGTTCAGCTCCAGCGGCAGATCCTTCCCTGCCAGCTCCCGGGCAGCCAGCATGACGGCGGCGCAGCAGGCCCGGTCATCCAGGGCCTTGGCGGATATGCTGCCATCGGCCAGCCGGGCAGGGGGAACATCCAGCGTCACCCGGTCCCCAGGCTGCACCAGCTGCCGGGCACGCTCCCCAGACAGGCCGACATCCACCGACACCTCGTCGGCAGCCGGCAGGGTTTTCTCCCCGCCGGTGCGCAGGTGGGGCGGGGTAGAGGCAATGACGCCGGGCAGCGCCCCCTGCCGGGTGTGGACGGTGACACAGGACGCCGCATAGAGCTTGCGGTCGATGCCCCCCACATTGGCAATGCGCAGAAAGCCGCTCTCCTCAATATGGGTGACAATAAAGCCAATTTCATCCATGTGGCTGGCTGTCATCAGTTTTTTGCCCCGGCCCTGGCCAATGGTGCAGATAAGGCTGCCCAGCGGGGTGGTGCGGCAGTGGGAAAAGGGGGCCATAAACTGCCGGATATAGGCGGCAGCCCCCTGCTCCTGGCCCGAAACACCGGTGCAGGCCGACAGGTCGGTAAGCAGTGTTTGTATCTCGTTCATGGTATCTTCTCCTGTTTCTATTCTGTCCTGCCCTCCCACAGAGGAGGGCGGCTTTTTATTCAAGCTCCTGTACCAACCGCTTAAAGTGGCGGCCCCGCTCCTCAAAATTGGGGTAGGCATCAAAGCTGGCGCAGGCTGGGGAAAGGGTGACAATATCCCCGGCCTGGGCCCGCTGCCGGGCCAGCTGTACAGCCTGGGGAATATCCGCCGCGTGCAGGATGACGCATTCCGAGGGGGAATAATAGGGGCTGGCCGTAACAGCCGCCTCAATCTTGCCGGCGGTGGGGCCGGTTAAAATCAGCAGCTTTACCTGCCGGGCCACCGGGTCGGCCAGCGGCTCAAACGGGATTTTTTTATCATACCCGCCGGCGATGAGAATGAGCTTTTGGGCAAAGCTGTCCAGGCCCGCTATGGTGCGGGTGGGGTTGGAGGCGATGGAATCGTTGTACCAGCGCACCCCGTCCAGCTCCCGGACAAATTCGATGCGATGCTCCACCCCGCCAAACTCCCGGGCCACCTTTTGGAAGGTTCCGGGCCGCACCCGGCCCCAAAGGGTGGCCAGCACACCCAGATAATTTTCCACATTGTGCATGCCGGGGATGCGGATTTCCGATTGGTGCAGCACCCGGGTACCAGCCCCGCCATCAGCAAAGCAGAGCCAGCCCTCCTCATCCAGCCAGGCCCCCCGGGGCACCTGCTCCCGGCGGCTGAACCAGTAGAGGTCCCCCCGGACATCCGCCTGCATCCCCCTTGTTATGCCGTTATCCCAGTTGAGCACCGACCGGGAAAAGGCCCCCTGGTGCAGCAGCAGGTTCCGCTTGGCGTCCACATACTCCTGCATATCCTTGTGCATATCCAGGTGGTTGGGGGCCACATTGGTGATAAGCGCCACATCCGGGCTTTTACGCATGGAAATAAGCTGGAAGCTGGAAAGTTCCACAACAGCCACATCCCCCGGCTGCACCTTCTCCAAAACGGGCAGCAGCGGCGTGCCGATATTCCCCCCCAGGTGGACGGTGCGCCCCTCCTCCCGGAGCAGCAGGGAAAGCAGCGTGGTGCTGGTGGTTTTGCCGTCCGAACCGGTGACAGCATAGATGGGGCAGGGGCAGAGGTCAAAAAACAGCTCCATCTCGCTGGTAACCACCACGCCCCGCCCCCTTGCGGCGGTGAGCTCGGGTGTATAATAGCGCATGCCCGGCGTGCGCAGCAAAATATCCTCGTCCAAATCCTGAAGGTACCCCTCCCCCAGCAGCAGCCGGACGCCCAGCTGTTCCAGCTCATCGGCCAGCGCCCCCAGCTGCTCCCGGCTGCGGCGGTCCCGCAGGGTGACATCCGCCCCCATGCCGGCATACTGGGCAATCAACTGCCGGTGGCTGACCCCCGCGCCAATAAACCCGATGCGCCGGGTACGAATCATTGTAAGGTACTGCTCATATCTGTTCATGGCAACGCCCCCTCCATGCAAAGTTTTACTTTAATACCTATAATATCGGTTTGGAGAACAAAAAATAAACAGTCCTCCCCTAAAATCCTATTATACTTTTATCCGCCCGGCAGTTCAACTTAATTTGTCAGGAAAAGGGGGCGGATTTTACAGCCATCCCCCATTTTTTAGGAAACCGAACAGAAAAACGCCCCGCCACTGGGAAGGACGGGGCAGAACAGGGCTATTTTTTGCGGGAGGCCCGGATGCAAATCAGCTGCCGGACATCCTCCAAAATCTCCGGGGAGGTCACCTCCAGCATCAGCCACTTGGAACCGATGGAATCGCTGGTGCTGCGGTACAGCTCCTGCACATAGGGGGTGCAGCCCGGCAGCAGGCGCTCCGTCTCCGGCTGTTCCCGGGGGCCGATGGACACCATCGCACAGAAGCCGCCTTCCCGGGGATAGAGGGTGCACAGGCTGCGGCCGGATTTTTTATATTTGATATTCCAGCCATGTTCCAGCCCGCAGCGGCTGAAGTCGTAGGTGGGTTTCACATGAAACAACTGCTCCAGCCAGCCGCACAGCTCCGTCCACAGCGGGGTTTTGATAAATTCCGTCAGCTGTTCCGGGGTGGGCGGGCTGTCAGGGTTATCGCGCTCAAATGGCATAGTTTATACTCCTTTCCTTATTCATGGTACTTGCCGCTTATCCGCTCCGGCGTAATTTTCACCACAGCAGTGCCTGTGAGCATGGCATCGGCAATGGGGGCATCCGCCATAGCAGGCACATATTTGCCTATAATAGCCCGCAGGATGCGCAGCTTATCTTCCGGCTCCTCCACCAGGGCGGCCTGCCCCCGGATAACAACACTTTCATAGGCGGCATCGGCCTTGCAGGGGTCGGTGATACCCTGATCCAGGATGGCAGTAAGCTCGTCACATGTAAAGCAGACCTTCCCGCACCGGGCAATATTCTCCAACTTTTCCCCCTGGGGCAGGCCGTGGAAATAGATACAGCCCTCCAGCCAGACAAAGTGTACTGCCACTGTGTAGGGGTAGCCATCCGCCCCCAGGGTGGAGAGATGCCCCACCGGCGCGCGGTTCAGCAGAGCGGCAATGGCCGGCTGCTGCATGGTAAATTCTTTCATTCTATGCTGCATAGATAACACCTGTCCTTTTTCTTTTATCCGGCCCGGCGGGGAGTGTAGGGCCTTATTATCAGAGGGGACGCTCCTCCCTGCCACATGGCCCCCTGTACCCTGCCCTTTGATAGCGGGATATCATCCCACAAGGGGCGGAAAGGGGCCTTTGAGATAGTATAGCATGAAATACTCTTAAAATAACAGTATTGGCCCAAAAAAGGGGATAGCGCGCCTATGCAAAGCCCTTTGTACCCAAACGGCAAAAAGAGAGAGGCAGCTGCCAAAAACCCGCTATTTTTTGCGGCTATTGCAGTGTCAGCACCACCTCGGCCGGTACATCGGAGAGAGGAACCTCCCCCTCTCCATTCAAATTGATGGTTCCCCGCTCCACCGACTTCTCTATCAGATACCAGGCATGGAGCTGCAGTGTAGCGCCGTCCCAGTCCTCCCGGCTGGTGCCGGATGGGAGCAGCACCTGGCAGAGATAGGCCTGTTTTTCGGGCAGGAACAGCGTCTGCTGCTCCAGTCGGGCTACCCCGGGCAGTTCGGCTATAAACGAAACCTCCTCCGGCCGGGCAAGCTCTGTTCCATTCCCAATCCGGATGGGAATGGCAATGGTATGGCGTTCCAGCATCTCCTGGGCTGTGCCCTGGGTCCAGATGATGGTATAGTGGCCGGTGGCCTCCTGGTCCAGTTCCTGGGTGCTCCATTCCCAACTCTGGCTGGGCCTTTCTCCGGTGGCGGGGTCGGGTTCCCCCTGGATACAGCCCCGGATGGGGGCGATGGGCACTGGGGATGGGAGGTGAATCTCCCCTGCAAAATCCGACCGGGCGCTGGCAGTAAAGTTTTGTAAAAATGCCGTTTCCTCACTGTTTCCGCAGAGGGTCAGGGTCAGGCCGGGCACCGGCTGGCCGGAGCTGTCCACCACAGTAAAAGTTAGGCGCTGGTGGATATAGTCATATTCATCCTGTTTGTCAGCGGCATAGGGGTCGGGAGCGGGAGCTGTATAGCCATCGGGGTGGGGTTTTCCCTCGCTGCCCCGGATATAGAGCCAGCGCTCCTCTGCCACCTCTTCTACAATGGCGGCGGGCGGGCTGTCAGGCGCCGGTTCCGCTATCTCCTGCGGGAGGCCCGGTTCGGCTGCATTCCCGGACAGCAGCAGGGTGAGCAGGATGAGCAAAATCTGTTTCATTTTAAATCCCCCTTTCTTTAGAAAAAAGGGCCGGAAAAACCCAGCCCTTTTTTGTTTATTCTACTGTAAAATTGCCTGATAATTGACTGCCATCATCTATTATCATTGTAATAGTATATTCTCCCGCCGGCAGGATGGTAGCATTGCTTTTGCGGATATAGATGGATATCGTGCTGCCGCTCATCTCCGTTTGCAAATCGCGGCTGCCATTGTAAAAGGAGGAACTGCCGACCTGCTTAATGGTAATATCATCTGCACTTACAAAATGGTAATCAAAGAAACCTTCACTGCACTCTACCTTTACAACGGTACACTCCCCTATTGGAATGGAACCTTTTACAGTTGTAATGGACTTTATCTCCTCACTGCTTGTAGGCGGTGTGGGGTTCTCAGGCGTGCTTTCTTTCGGAACAGCCTGCCGGTCCACAAAGTCGGGGCGGTTGCCCAGCAAATCCTCGCTGACATAGTAGAGATAGGTGCTGTTTGCCGTAATCCCTTCCAAATCAAACTCGTTGGCTCCGGCTTTGAAGGAAATTTCCTTGCCTGTCTTTATAACAGTATCTATTGTGGGCTTTTCCTCATCCTCCCCGATGAGGTACCAGAGCTTGCCGTCCTCATCCACCCGGAAGGTAAATTCGGCCTCGGTTTCCGACCGGCGGATGATGGTGGGCAGCGACAGCTTCGGCCAGGAGAGGTCCACAAAGAAGGTGTATTCGCTGACTGTGTTGTCGCTGTAGGTAATAACCACTGTGTAGTGGTTCATATCCCGGAAGAAATAGCCGGTTTTCATATGCAGCCGGTACTGGGTTTCGCTGAGCTTTTCCAGCCGGCCCAGGTGCAGCGCAGATTCGCTGGGGCAGCTGATGCTGAACTGCTCCAGGCGTAGCTCCTCCGGGGCGGCCTGGCTCAGGGTGATGTCAAAATAGGTGTCGGTGGCGGTGGCTGCCGTAATTTGCACAGCATTCTTCTCCGGCTCCTGTTTGGGTGTGGCGTCAATCTGTACCGGGCCCTGTACCAGTGTTTCCTCCCCCTCTGTGCTGATGGCCATGAAGTAGAGGTCATAGGCGGTATCCGGCTGCAGGCCGTTGATACGCAGGATGTTATCCCGCTTTTCCATGGTGAACAGGGTGCCGCTGGCCTTCATCTCGGCCGGGGTGGGCACTGTGCTCTTTGCCGCTGCCGACAGGGCGTTTTCGGCCGCTGCTGCCGCCGGGTCTGCCGATTCCTCCACCAGATAGTAGAAGGTGCCCAGCTGGTCGCTGACAAACAAAAAGTCTGCGCTGCTCTTGTTGATGCGCACCGCCTTTACCTCGCTGATTTCCGGCCCGGTGGTGCGCAGTTCAAACACCTTGCTGATGATCTTGCCGTTGGGCAGGGTCATATAGAGCTCGTACTCGTTATCCTTGTAATAGGAGGTTGTCAGCTCATAGACCTTGTTATCCTTGGTGGACACCCGCAGGATGGTCATATCCGAACCGCCGGTGTTGCAGAGGATGGAAATATCCTCCAGAGGAACCGGCTTGGAGGTGGCCCGGTTCAGGGTTACGGTCACCTTGCCCGGCACTGCGCTAATCCGGGAGATGGAGTAGCTGGGCGACGGGGTATAGTCATAATCATCGTCATCGTCGTCATCACTGGGGCGCTGGGGCTTGCTGCTCTCCGGCTGGGAAGCAGCCGAACTGCTCTGCTCCTCCTGCACCGGCTGCTGTGCCGGAGGCTGAGGCGCTGCCGGCTGGGCAGGAGGGGTTGTAACAGTGTTCACAGGCAGCTGAACGGTGGTTTCCGGCAGGGGCTCCTCCCGGACAACCGAGGTAATGCCGCCCTCCTCGGTGATAACCGAGCTTTGGGCCTCCCGCTTGATGTTCAAGGTCTGCACACTGCCCTCTACTTCCAGAATGGTTTCCTTTTCCAGTGTGAGATTCTCCACTGTGGAGGCAGCATCCACCACAATACGCACGGCATCCTCCTCCCGGGCGGAGGTCAGGGTGCCCACGGTGGTGCCCTCCAGGTGGATGCTCTCCCGGCCGCCGCCCAGGATGGTGAGCTGCTGTACCTGGCAGGCGCGCAGCGTAACATCGCCATCCCCCACCGACGCGGCAATAATCAGCTCATCGGCTGTGGCGTTTTCCACCACAACATCCCCGGCGGCAATGGTGAGCATTTCATACTCCTCTTTGTCGGAATAGGTGCCGGGCAGGTCCAGCACCCGCTGGTTTGTGCTCTCCTGTGGCATATCGGCTGTACTTGACATCGAGGACTGTTCCTCCTGCGGCTGGCAGCCTGTGAAAAAGACCGAACTCAAAGCAACACAGAACCCCAACCCGGCTGCAACAAGTTTCTTATTCATGTTCTTCCCTCTTTCATCCTTTGTTTCAGTTTTAACATCCGTATAAAATATAGCATAAAAGCCCTGCCGACACAAGCAGATTTTTCCGGGGCAAAAAAGAAGGCCGGGAACTTCCCCGGCCTTTTCTTACAATTCTATCTTTCCATAGAGGGGCTTGTCCGCCGCCTCCTTTAGGGGTTCGGTCTTTTTTGGGGAAGGCTCCCCCTCAGCAGCCGGGCTGGTGGACGGCCGGCGATCCCGGTCATTCCGGCGGCGGTCCCCGCCCCGGGCGCCTCTGCCGCCACGGCCTCCCCGGTAGCTGCCGCCACGGCGGTTCTCCCCCTTGCGGGGATTGGCCGAGCTGATAACCACCCGGCGCTGGGGCTCCTCGCCCACCGATGTGGACACAGCGCCCTCCACCTTGGATACCGAGGCATGGATAATGCGCCTATCATAGGGGTTCATCGGCTCCAATGTGGTGCTGCGGCCGGTGCGCACGGCATTGCGGGCCACCTTGATGGCCAGCTCCTCCAAGGTCTTAATCCGCTTTTCCCGGTAGTTGCCGCTGTCCAGGTTCACCCGGATATACTCCCCTTCCCCCCGGTTGCACACCAGGCTGGTGAGGTACTGCAAGCTATCCAGCGTTTCACCCCGGCGGCCGATAACCACACCCAGGTCGCTGCCTTCAATCATCAGCACCAGTGTGTTTTCCCGCATCTTGGGGGTGATGGTGAACTCTTTTACCCCCATCTTGGCTATCACATCGGTGAGGTAGCCGACAGCGGCATCCGCCTTGGGCTTTACCTCCTCCGGGATGGCGTCGGTCAGGGGGGCGGTGTGGTACAAGTCCTCCTGCTTGGGCTCAGCCGGCGGCTCCGGCTTCTTCTCCGGGGCTGGCTTCTTTTCCGGATCCAGCTTTTTCTCCTGTGCCGGCGGTGCGGTCTCCTGTGGGGCAGCCTCCTTCTTTGCCGGTTTCCCGGCGGCGGGAGCAGGCTGCTTCCTCTCGGGGCGGGGGTCAGCCTTTTCCCGGGGGCGTTCCGCCTTGGGGGCGGGAATACCGTCCTCATAGGTCACCTTTACTTGGGCGGGGGTAACCTTCAGGCCGAAAAAGCTCTTTTTGGCCAGGGACAGGATCTCAAACTCTATCTTTTCCCGGTCACAGCCAAGGGCGGCGCAGGCGGCTTCAATCGCCTCTTCCACCGTTTTGCCTGTTCCAATATACTCTCTTATCATTCTGTGCTCCTCCTTATGGGAACCATTGGGGGGAAAGCGGGCCTTACTCCAGGTCGCTGTCCTCCACCTCCACATACTCGTCGCCGTAACGCTCGGCATCCCGGCGGCGGGCGGCGGCCAGCTTCATGCGGTTAATCTCCTTCTGGGTCAGCGCCTTATCGTCAATTTCGTCCTCTTCGGCCAGGTCCACCAGCGTTTCTTCCTCCACCTTCACCGGCTTTCTGCCCTTTTTGGCAGTTTTGGCGGCTTCGGCAGCCTGGCGGTTCCGTTCGGCCTGCTTTTCCTTGGCCTCCCGGCGGGCTTCTATCTTCTCCTGGCGCTCCTGCTCCCGCTGGGCTTCCAGCTCGGCCTTGGCCTTCTCCGCCATCTCTCTGGGGTTATACAGCTTGCCCAGTACAAACTGCTGGGCCACCATGAAGAAGTTGGAGAGCAGCCAGTAGATACCTACGCCGGCCGGCACCTGGAAGGAAATCCAAACCGACATCAGCGGCATCATCACCAGCATGGTGTTGTTGGCGGCTGCTGTGCCATCCACAGAGGTCGGGTTGTTTTTTACCGAAAGGTAGGACATGCAAAACGAGCTGATACCGGACAGGATGGGGATAAGCAAAAAGATGTTCAGGGCTATGGTGGGGGTAACCCCCAGGTCCATGCCAAAGAAGGTAAAATCAAAATTCTGGATCTGGGATACAAAATCCCCGCCCACGGTGCCAAAGGCGCCGGGGTCCAGGCTCACTGCCCGGATGACGCTCATCTCGCTGCTGTAACGGGACATGCCATCCTCCCCCAGCACCGTTTTGGCAATTTCGATGGCGCTGTTGATGGTGGCCGCATTGATGCGCAGCAGGTGGGTAAGGGGGTTATAGATAACATCAATAAGCCCAAACAGGATGGGGAACTGGATGAGGGTGGGCAGGCAGCCGGACAGGGGGTTGTACCCCTCCCGGGCATAGAGGTTGGAGAGCTCCTCATTCATCTTTGTGGGGTTTTTGGCATATTTTTTCTGGATCTCCTCCATCTTGGGCCGGAACATGGCCATTTTAACCATGCCCTTTTGCTGCTTGATGGACAGCGGCAGCAGGATAAGACGGGTGAGAATCGTGAACATAATCAGCGCCAGGCCATAGTTCTGCACAAACGAATAGCAGAAATGAAGGATCCAGCCAAGGGGTGTACCAAGTATTCGCATTCTCTGTTCTCCTTTACGAGGGGACTTTTTATCAGTAAAAATAGGGCGGAACGGCTTGTCCGTCCCGCGGCCGCTAAGCAGCGTCTCGCCTTGGTGGGTAAAGGAGGGGGCAGGCGGCTGCGGCGGGTTATTCGTCTTTATCTATCCCCTTTCCAAACAAAGGGGGGAATTCTTCCGGAACCGGGTCATACCCGCCGGGAAACAAGGGGTTGCAGCGCAGGATGCGCCGGACTGCAAGAAACCCGCCCCTTATTGCGCCAAAGCGCAAAATTGCCTGGTAGGCATAGGAGGAGCAGGTTGGATAAAACCTGCAGTGGGCAGGCGTATATGGAGTAATATATTTTTGATAAAAACGAATGATGAGTAAAAATAGCTTTTTCAAAAAAACCTCTACTTTTCCTCACTAATTGGGGGCTGTTTCCCCGGGCGGATGGTAATGGGGCTGAGCTGGCGGCGCATGACAGCCAGCACCTCCTGCATTTTAACCTCGCTGGTGGCGCTGCGGGCAACAAAGACAATATCGTACCCCTGTTCCAGCTGCGGCTCCAAAATTCGATAGGCTTCGCGGATAACTCTTCTTGCGCGGTTGCGTTTGCAGGCTTTTCCCACCTTTTTTGTGGCAGTAAAACCAATGCGGCTGCGGCCATGCTTGTTCTTTAACAGATAGGTGACCAACAGGCGGTCCACCTTGCTCTTGCCCCGGGCATACACCCGGCGGAATTCCCTGTTCTGATTTAATGTTACAGCCTGCATCCGTTTCAGCTCTTCCCCACAAACTCGGTTTTACCTGTGGTGCAGGGGTGGGGCCGCTGTTTCACCAATAACAAAACAGGACCACAAAACCATGCTGTTTGCGGCCCTATCAATATACCCTTAGTGAGACAGTCTTGCTCTACCCTTAGCTCTTCTGCGAGCGAGCACCTTGCGACCATTTTTAGTTTTCATTCTCTTGCGGAAGCCATGCTCCTTCTTTCTCTGAAGCTTCTTGGGCTGATATGTTCTAAGCATCAGGACACCCTCCTTTCAAGCGAAACCTTACAAGGATATAGTATAGCTTATGTCTGGCCCTTCTGTCAATAATAAATTGCAAATTTTTTATGCCGAACCGCCAAAAGCACCCCTTTTCCCGCCGCTGGCGGCGGCGCCTGCCGGCCTATTTTATACTATTATATATAATATAAGCAAAGGTCTGTTGAAAACCTTGAAAAGGGGGCAGTTTTGTGCTATTATTTATAGGTGAATTTTGAACAAAAAGCGCCGTTGAAAATTTTTGAAAACTTGTTCAAATCAGTTTTCAACACTTTCAACAGACTTTTCAACAGTTATCCTCATTCTTTTAACTGGCTGTTTGCGGATAAGTGAAATTGTGAAAAAGCATGGAAGGAAAGAGTTAAATTATGGAGTCCTTTGCAGAAGTTTTCGACCTGGTAAAAGAATTCTGTAGGAAAGAGGTCAGCCCGGTGCCCTTCGACCTCTGGATTGCCCCCATCCAGCCGGTGGGGTTTGAGGAAGGGAAGGCCCGGCTATCGGTAAACAGCAGCTTTATGCTGGAAGTGGTATCCAACAAATACCTGGATGTGCTCACCCGGGGCTTTGCCGAGATGCTGGGCTTTGCCGCCGAGGTGGAGATCCTCTGCGTGGAAAAGCCCGCCGAGGTAAACCCCATCCTGTCGGCAGAGGAGCAATCAGTGGCCTTTAACCGGTACAGCCCGGAGGAGATTGAGCAGAGCTCCCAGGGCGGGGATTATGAATACACCTTCTCCACCTTTATTGTGGGCAACTCCAACAAGTTTGCCCATGCCGCCGCGCAGGCAGTGGCGGCCACCCCGGCCCAGGCCTACAACCCACTGTTTATCTACGGCGGCTCCGGGCTGGGCAAAACCCACCTGATGCGGGCCATCATGTACGAGATTTCGGCCAGCCACCCCGAGTATAACTGCATCTACATCAAGGGGGAGGAGTTCACCAACCAGATTATCGACGCCATCAAAAACGACACTACCAACGAATTCCACAATAAATACCGGGGCGCCGATGTGCTTCTGGTGGACGATATCCAGTTTATCGGCGGCAAGGAGCGCACCCAGGAGGAGTTTTTCCACACCTTTGAGGCGCTGCACCAGAACGGCAAGCAGATTATCCTCACCTCTGACCGGCCCCCCAAGGAGATTAAAACCCTGGATGACCGGCTGAAAACCCGGTTTGAATGGGGCCTGCTGGCCGATATCCAGCCCCCGGACTTTGAAACCCGGGTGGCCATTGTCCGGCGCAAGGCCGAGCTGATGGACCTGGATATGCCCCCGGAGGTGTCGGAGTACATTGCCAACAAGCTGAAATCCAACATCCGGCAGCTGGAAGGCGTGGTTAAAAAGCTCAAGGCCTACAAGCTGCTGGTGGGCAGCCCCACCACCATCCTCATTGCGCAGAACGCCATCCGGGATATCTTCAACGACAGCCAGCCCATCCAGGTGACGGTGGAGCGCATTATTGGCGAGGTGGGGCGCACCTACGGCGTCACTGCCGATGAAATCCGCTCCACCAAGCGCACCGCCCACATCTCCACCGCCCGGCAGGTGTCCGCCTATGTCATCCGGGAGATTACCCAAGCCTCCATGCAGGCCATCGGGGACGAGCTGGGCAACCGGGACCACTCCACCATAGTCTATGCCATCAAACAGGTGGAGGACCAGATGCGAAAGGACAGCCACTTTAAGGAAACGGTGGAGGACATTGTGAAGAATATCCGCGATAGCTGATTTTTTTCTATCCCTTTGGGGGCTGGTCAGGGCATCCTTGCATATTGCCGTGGAAAAATAGTTTTTCACTTCTCCACTTTTTAAACTGGTGGAGAACCCCTCCGGCGCGGCCGAACCTTTTCCACTAAACTTTTCCACACTTTGCACCATTTTTTCCACCGCTATTCCCAGCACTCAACAGCCCCTTTTTCCCCTCTGTGGAAAAACACAGCTTTTCCACCCGGCCCTTTGCCGGCGCGGCCCATCCAAAACCCCATGTTTATGCGCTTTTTCCGCCTTTTCAAGTTTTAAGCGCCCCCTACTACTACTACTAAATATTAATATATCCTATGGATATTTATAGACTGTTTTTTTATCACACCCTCCCAGGCTGGAAAACCTTCTGTGGAAATTCCGGTGCTCTGGGCAGATACCCATACCTGAAAGGACTGAACCACAATGAAATTCTGCTGTGAAAAGAACCGGCTGGCCAGCGCGGTATCCAATGTATCCCGGGCTGTATCATCCCGCACCGCCCTGCAGGCGCTGGAGGGCATCCTCATCAAGGCCCAGGGGGACAGCCTGACCCTCACCGGCTACGATTTGGAACTGGGCATCACCACCACCATCCCTGCCGATGTGCAGGAGGCGGGGGAGGCTGTCATCTCCGCCAAGCTGTTTGGGGACATGATCCGCAAGCTGGAAGGCACCGAGGTGTCCTTTGAATGTGACGAAAAGATGCTGACAGTGATCCGGGGCGGCCTGTCGGAATTTACCATTTTGGGCACCGACCCGGCGGATTACCCGGAGCTGCCCAAGCTCAGCGACAGCGACAGCCTGACCATCCCCCAGGCCACCCTGAAAAGCATGATTGAACAGACCCAGTTTGCCATCTCCCAGAACGATGCCAAGCCGGTGCACACCGGTTCTCTGTTTGATGTAATGCCGGACAGCCTGACCCTGGTATCGGTGGACGGCTATCGCATGGCGGTGCGCCGGGAACGGGCGGACACTGGCATTGAAACCCGCTTTGTGGTACCGGGCAAAACCCTGGCCGAAATTGCAAAGCTGCTTTCCCCCGACCTCCCCGATGAGGAGGAGCCGAAGAACGCCGTTATCAGCGTTTCCCGCAAGCATGTTCTTGCCAATATTGGGGAGTACAGTGTTATTTCCCGGCTGCTGGATGGCGAGTTTTTGGACTACCAGGCTGCCATTCCCCAGGGGCATTCCACCCAGGTGACCATTGGCACCCGGGAGCTGATTGGGGCGGTGGACCGGGCATCGTTGCTCATCTCCGACCGGCTGCGCAGCCCTTTGCGCCTGCGCTTTGAGGAGGATGAAATCCGCCTTTCCTGCTCCACCTCGCTGGGCAAGGCCTACGATAAGGTGCCCTGCCAGATTGAGGGGGAGGAGCTGGAGATGGGCTTTAACAACAAATATGTGCTGGACGCCCTGCGGGCCGCCGACTGCGACCGGCTCTGCCTGCAGATAGGCGGGCCGCTTTCCCCCATGAAAATTGTGCCGCCGGAGGGGGATGGCTTCCTGTTCCTGGTGCTGCCGGTACGCCTGAAAAGCGAGCAATAGGCCGTAAGAGGGAAGAAGAATGAAAACAGAACAGATTGCCATTACCAGCGAGTTTATCAAGCTGGACAGTTTTTTAAAGTTTGCCGGCCTGGCCCAGACCGGCGGCCAGGCCAAGGATGCCATCCAGGCCGGCGCCGTGCTGGTAAACGGTGCGGTTTGCACCATGCGGGGCAAAAAGCTGCGGCCAGGGGATGTGGTATCCACCCCGGATATTCCGGATATGCAGTTTGAGGTTGTATCCCGTGCGGATTGACAGCATTTCCTTTGAAAACTTCCGGAATATTGTCGCCGGCATCCTTCGGCCCAAGCCGGGGGTCAACCTGATTTATGGGGACAATGCCCAGGGCAAGACCAATATTGTGGAAGGGATCTGGCTGCTCAGCGGGGAAAAGAGCTTCCGCTTTGGCCGGGAGAGCGATATCCCCCGGCTGGATATGGACCGGGAGACCGACCGCTGCCGCATCCATGCCCAAATTTTTTCGGAGGAGCGGGAGCAGGTGCTGGACTATATCCTCCATCCCCGGCGGCAGATACTGCGCAACGATATCCCCCTTCCCCGGCGCAGCGCCCTGTCTGGCACGCTGTGCTGCGTGGTGTTTTCCCCCAGCCACCTCTCGCTGATTAAGGATGGCCCAGCCGAGCGCCGGGCGTTTTTGGACAGCGCCATCTGCCAGCTGCGGCCCCAATATTCCAAGGTGCTGGCCGACTATCAGCGGGCGCTGGCCCAGCGGGGCAGCCTGCTGCGGGAGATCCCAAAAAACCGCTATATGGAGGATATGCTGGATGTGTGGGATAGCCACATTGTCCGGCTGGGCAAGATGATTTTGTCCACCCGGTACAGCTATCTGCGCCGGCTGCGGGAGTTTGCCGCCGGCTTCCACCAGGGCATCTCCTCCGGGCAGGAGCAGCTAAACATCCGCTACCAGGTGGGCGGCTTTGGAGAGGGGATCGACCCGGCGGCGGATAAAGAGCAGCTGGGGCAGATGCTGCACGATGCCCTGCTGCGCTGCCGCCAGGAGGATATCCGCGCCGCTGCCACCGGGGTGGGGCCCCACCGGGACGATATGGAAATAGGCATCAACGGCATTTCCGCCCGCAGCTTTGCCTCCCAGGGGCAGCAGCGCAGCGCTGTGCTCTCCCTCAAGCTGGCCGAGTGCGAAATGATACGCGAAACGGCGGGCAGCGCCCCGGTGGTGCTGCTGGATGATGTGATGAGCGAGCTGGACCGCCGCCGCCGGGCCTACCTGTTGGATAAAATGGAGGGCAGGCAGGTGTTTATCACCGCCTGTGACGACAGCCTGCTGGGGGAAACCGCTTCCGCCGGGCTGTTTTATGTCTCCGGCGGGGTAATCACCCAAATGCACCCGCCGGAATAGGAGGAAACATGTATCTTCATCTTGGCAAAAATGTAGTTATCCGCACCGGGGACATTCTGGCCATTTTGGATATTGAAAATAGCTCGGTTTCCAAGATTACCAGGGAATTTTTTGCAGCCGCCCGGGGCCGGGGGGAGATTGTTTACCTGAACAGCACCGAGCTGCCCAAGTCCTTTTTAATCTGTAATGGCCGGGACGGGGTGCGGGTGTATGTTTCCCATCTGGCCCCCTCCACGCTGAAAAAGCGCACCGGCTTTTTGGAAAATATATCAAATTTATAGGGCGCCATCCCGTATTCTGGCAATGTTTGAAGCAATCAGTGCCGCCGGCTGGCCGGGGAAAATTGATAAAGGAGAATCGACTGTGGACAATAGACCTATCACCGAAAATTATGACGGCAATCAGATTCAGGTTCTGGAAGGGCTGGAAGCGGTGCGCAAGCGCCCAGGCATGTATATCGGCACCACCGGGCCCCAGGGCCTGCACCATCTGGTATATGAAATCGTGGACAACGCCATTGACGAGGCGTTGGCCGGCTTTTGCGACCATATTGAAGTGGATGTGCTGCCGGGCAATATCATCCGGGTGCGGGATAACGGCCGGGGTATCCCGGTGGATATCCAGCCCAAACTGGGCATTCCGGCTGTTACGGTAGTGTTTACCGTGCTGCATGCCGGCGGCAAGTTCGGCGGCGGCGGCTACAAGGTTTCCAGCGGCCTGCATGGCGTGGGCGCTTCGGTGGTAAATGCCCTGTCCACCTGGCTGGAGGTGGAGGTAAACCACGAGGGCAAGTGCTACAAGCAGCGGTTTGAACGGGGAGCCCCTATGTATGACCTGAAAATTGTGGGGGACGCCACCTGCGAGCGGGGCAGTACCATCACCTTCTGCGCCGACCCGGAGATGTTTGAAACGGTGGAATATGACTTTGACACCCTGCTCACCCGCCTGCGGGAACAGGCGTTTCTGAACGCCGGGGTGCGCATCACCTTCACCGACAGCCGGGGGGAGGAGCCCCGGAGCGAATCCATGTATTATGAGGGGGGCATCAAGAGCTTTGTGGAGTACATCCACAAGCGCCGGGGCGTGGAGGTGCTGCATGACGAAATTATCTACATTGCCGGCGAGCAGAATGGCAGCATGGCCGAGGTGGCCATCCAGTATAACGACACCTACAATGAGCTGGTGCTCTCCTTTGCCAACAATATCAACACCGGCGAGGGCGGCACCCATGAGGCCGGCTTTAAAGCGGCCCTGACCCGGGCCATGAACGACTATGCCCGGAAAAATAACCTGCTCAAGGAAAATGATAAAAACCTCACCGGTGAGGATGTGCGGGAGGGCATTACAGCGGTCATTTCGGTGAAGCTGCTGGAAGCCCAGTTTGAGGGGCAGACCAAGACCAAGCTGGGCAACACCGAAATCCGATCGTTGGTGGACAGCATTGTCTACGAAAAGCTCACCTACTTTTTTGAAGAAAACCCTGCCGTAGCCCGGGCCATTTTGGATAAGGGGCTGAATGCTGCCCGCGCCCGGGAGGCTGCCCGGCGCGCCCGGGAACTGACCCGGCGCAAGTCGGCGCTGGAAACCGCTTCGCTGCCCGGCAAGCTGGCCGACTGCTCCGAACGCGATATGGAAGTAACCGAGATTTACATTGTCGAGGGTGATTCCGCCGGCGGTTCGGCCAAAAACGGCCGGGATCGGCGGTACCAGGCCATCCTGCCGCTGTGGGGCAAGATGCTGAATGTGGAAAAGGCCCGGCTGGATAAGGTGTACGGCAACGATAAGCTCATGCCGGTGGTAACGGCGCTGGGCACCGGCATCGGGTCGGAGTTTGACCTCTCCCGGCTGCGCTATGGCAAGGTTATCATCATGGCGGATGCCGATGTGGATGGTTCCCACATCCGCACCCTGCTGCTTACCTTCTTTTTCCGCTTTATGCGCCCGCTGATTGAGGAGGGGCATGTCTACATTGCCCAGCCGCCGCTGTTTAAGGTGAGCAAGGGCAAAAAGGTGTACTACGCCTTCTCGGATGCCGAGCGGGACCGCTATATTGCCGAGCTGACCGAGGGCGGCAAAACCCGGGCCGAGGTGCAGCGCTACAAGGGCCTGGGCGAGATGGACCCGGAGCAGCTGTGGGAAACCACCATGGACCCCGCCACCCGCACCATGATACAGGTAACCATGCAGGACGCTGTCCGGGCGGATGAGATTTTTACCATCCTCATGGGGGATAAGGTGGCCCCCCGCCGGGAGTTTATTGAACAGAACGCCAAGTATGTGCAGAATTTGGATATTTAACGGGGGTATAGGAACCGATGGCTGAAAAGGAAGTTATATTTAGCGCAGAGTACCGCATCCCGCCCGAGGCCTTCTATGCCTTTTCCACCCGCTCGATGAACCGGCAGTATGCCGCCCGGGCCAAGCGCACCAACTTCACCGGCATTATCAAGCTGGCAGTGGGGGTTGCGCTGATGGCCTACATCCTCTATGTCCGGGGCCAGGGCGGGCTGTCGCCGCTGAACAGCGAGATGGCCCTGGTGCTGGGGGTGGCTGTGCTGGGATATGGCCTGTACAGCTTTTCCTACTACCGGTGGATCTTCCCCCGGCTGGTGAAGCGTTCCGCCCGGGAGGGCTACGAAAAAAGCAGCTACCTGCAAAACCCGGTGGAGATGAAATTTTACTCCACCGGCTTTGAGGAGGTAAGCTGCGGCAAGCCGATGGATTACCGCTGGCAGCAGTTTAAACGCGTGGTGCTGGTGGAGGATGTGTACATGCTGGAGCTCCGGGAAGGGGGCCGCACCATCCTCATCCCCCGCAGTGTATTGGGGGAGGATAAATACCTGCTGGATGAACTGCTGGCCACTGTGTGCGAAAAATACAAGCTGGCTTTGGATACCGAATATTGAGGATAGAGGAGTAACAAGATGGATGAACTGACAAACAAGCCCGCCGGGCAGGAGCCGCAGGGGCTGCCGGAGGAGGGGCTGGAAGAAAGCACCGCCCTGGAGGAAACCGGGGAAGCGCTGCCGGAAACCGCCGCCCCTGCGGACACCGGCGAGCCGGTGGATGAGGACAGCATAGACGAATATGCCGCCCTGCAGGCCGAGATAGCCGAGAGCAAAAGGCGCCCCGGCAAGTACCGCTACCAGCTCAAGCCCAGCGATATCCGCATTGCGGTGGCCGGGCTGGAAAAGGCCAAGGGCCGCTATCAGCTCTACCGCAATGTATCCATGCTTATGCTGGTAGTGGCGCTGCTGCCCACCTTCAGCTTTATCTTCCTGCCTAAGAATGACCCCCAGAAGTGGTTTGCCATGCTGGCTGCCCTGACCCTGGCGGCGCTGGGCATCTGGATTAAGGGCATCACCGGGCGGGTAGCCCGGGCCGCCACCCGGAACATGAACCCCAGGGGAATCAAGTTTGTGCTGGAGGTTAAAAAGCATGGCCTGTCGGTGGGGGATACCGTAAACCCGGCGCAGCTGCTGCCCTATTCCTTTTTCCGCAAGGCGTATGATTATGAGGACTACCTTTCGCTGGTTACAGTGAAGAATACGGCGCTGCATATTAAAAAGGATGAAAGTTCCGCCTCCTATTGGGCCATTGCCAACCGGCTCAAGAGCGAGCTGGGGGAGCATTACATCGTAAAGTAAGGATTTAAGGTGACTGTTAGAAATGTATAACGATAGCACAAATACCTCCAAAATCATAAATGTGGATATTGAGCATGAGATGAAAAAGAGCTTTCTGGAGTATTCCATGTCGGTTATTGTCAGCCGTGCTCTGCCCGATGTACGGGATGGCCTGAAGCCTGTGCACCGGCGTATCCTCTATACCATGTATGAAAATGGCCTGACACCGGAGAAGGCCTACCGCAAGTGCGCCGATACGGTGGGCGCCGTGCTGGGCCGCTACCATCCCCACGGCGACGCCTCGGTATACGACGCCCTGGTGCGCCTGGCGCAGGATTTTTCCATGCGCTACCCGCTGGTGGATGGCCACGGCAACTTTGGTTCGGTGGATGGCGACCCGCCGGCCGCCTACCGGTACACCGAGGCCAAGATGAGCCGTATTTCCACCGTTATGCTCACCGATATTGACAAGGATACGGTGGACTATGGCACCAACTATGACGACCGCTTGAAGGAACCTGCCGTGCTGCCCTCCCGGTTCCCCAACCTGCTGGTAAATGGCAGTATGGGCATTGCCGTGGGCATGGCCACCAACATCCCGCCCCACAACCTGGGGGAAGTGGTGGACGCTGTGGATCTGCTTATTGATAACCCTGACGCCACCCTGGATGAGATTATGGCCTGTGTGAAGGGCCCGGATTTTCCCACCGGCGGCGTTATTATGGGGCGCAGCGGCATCCGGGCGGCCTATGGCACCGGCCGGGGCAAGCTGACCCTGCGGGGCCGGGCGGAAATCCAGGAGCACAAGAACAACCGGGAGCGCATTGTCATCACCGAAATCCCCTATATGGTAAACAAATCCCGGCTGATTGAAAGCATTGCCGGGCTGGTGAAGGATAAGCGCATTGAACAGATCAGCGACCTGCGGGATGAATCCGACCGGGAGGGTATGCGCATTGTCATCGAGCTCAAGCGGGATGCCAATGCCCAGGTGGTGCTCAACCAGCTGTACAGCTTTACCCAGCTGCAGGACACAGTGGGGGTAAACATGCTGGCCCTGGCCGATGGCCAGCCCAAAACCATGACCCTCAAGGAGATTTTGGAGCGGTACATCGCCTTCCAGGAGGAGGTTGTCACCCGCCGCACCCAGTTTGAACTGAAAAAGGTCCGGGATCGGGAGCATATCTTGGAGGGCCTGAAGCTGGTGGTGGACAATACCGACGAGGTTATCTACATCATCCGCCATTCGGAGGACCAGAACGACTCCAAGCAGAACCTGATAAACCGCTTTGGCATCACCGAGGAGCAGTCGGCTGCCATTGTGGCCATGCGTCTGGGCCAGCTGTCCGGCATGGAGCGGATTAAGATAGAGGAAGAACTGGCCGAGCTGCTCCAAAAGGTAAAGGAGCTGGAGGAAATCCTCCAGGATGAGCAGAAGCTCAAGGGTATTATCAAAGAGGAGATTGGCGTCATCCGGGCCCGCTATGCCGATGAACGCCGCACCGAAATCCAGGCTATCAGCGGCGAGGTGGATATAGAGGACCTGATTCCCGAGGAAAACTGTGTAATTACCTTAACCCACATGGGCTACATCAAGCGCCAGGCCATGGACAACTACAAGACCCAGCGCCGGGGCGGCCGGGGTATCTCCGGCATGAGCCAGCGGGAGGAGGACTTTGTGGAGGAGCTGTTCCTCTGCTCCACCCACGATTATATCCTGTTCTTCACCAACCGGGGCAGGGTGCTGCGGCTCAAGGGCTACGAGATTGGAGAGAGCAGCCGCACCAGCCTGGGCAGCAATATTGTCAACCTGCTGCAGCTGGAGAAGGAGGAAAAGGTCACCTCGATGATTCGGGTAACCCCGGAGGATGACGAAAAGTTCCTGTGCATGGTAACCAAAAACGGCATCATCAAGCGCACCGAGCTTTCTGCCTACCGCAATGTGCGCAAAAGCGGCCTGATTGCCATTAACCTGGATGAGGATGACAGCCTGGCCTGGGTACGCCTCACCGGCGGAGAGGACCAGCTGATTATTGCCACCCAGGGCGGTATGGCCATCCGCTTTAACGAGAGCGATGCCCGGCTCCTGGGCCGCACTGCCCGGGGCGTGAAGGCCATTACCCTGGAGGAAGGGGACACTGTTGTGGGCATGGTGGCCGTACAGCCGGGCACCACTGTGCTGACCGTTTCCGAGAGCGGCCAGGGCCGCCGCACCGACCCGGAGAGCTTCCGGATGCAGAGCCGGGGCGGCAAGGGCGTGAAGAACTATGATATTGCCAAAAACGGCCGTGTAGCCGGCATTGTGTCGGTTGAGGACCGGGACGATGTGATTATCATCAGCGACGATGGCATTATCATCCGTATTCCGGTGGCGGATATTTCGGTGCAGTCCCGCTATGCCGGCGGTGTGCGGGTAATGCGCGTGCCGGAGGGCAGCCGGATTGTCAGCCTCTGCCGCGCCCCCTATGAGGAGGCGGCGGAGGAGGGAACCCCCGATGGGGAAGCCCAGCCGGAGGGGGCCGCCGATCCCACAGCTGAATAGGAGAAAAAACTGGCCTGGATTTTGTTCCAGGCCGTTTTTTTGTTTTTTAAGAAAATCTTTATGCTTCCTTCCGCAAAATTTAATCAATCTTTTGTACTTTTGTTTACAATAGAAGTATTATAGAAGGAAAGGAGAGGCCAATATGCCAAACAACATCCTTATTGTGGATGACGAGGTGGAAATTGCCGACCTGATTGAGGTATATCTCAACAGCGAAAATTACCAGGTATACAAATTCCATTCCGCTGCCGCTGCCCTGGCCTGTGCCGAAACAACTAAATTTGACCTGGCTATTTTGGATATTATGCTGCCGGATATGGACGGCTTTAGCCTCTGTAAGAAAATTCGGGAGAGGTATACCTATCCCATTATTATGCTGACGGCTAAGGATGGCGAGATGGATAAAATCAACGGCCTCACCCTTGGGGCGGACGATTATATTACCAAGCCCTTCCGCCCCCTGGAGCTGGTTGCCCGGGTAAAATCCCAGCTGCGCCGCTACAAGCACTACAACCAGGCGCCGCCCTCTGCAGCTCTGGCCTATCTGGATTTGGAGATGGATGTAAAGGCGCATGTATGTCTGTTGGCGGGAAAACCGGTGACCCTGACCCCCACCGAATTTTCCATCCTGCGCATCCTGCTGGAAAACCAGGGGGAGGTGGTCAGCGCCGAGGAGCTGTTCCATCAAATCTGGCAGGACGAATATTACAGCAAGGCCAACAACACCATTACGGTGCACATCCGGCATTTGCGGGAGAAGCTGGGGGATACGCAATACATCAAAACCATCTGGGGGGTGGGCTATAAAATTGAACAGGAACTGGAAGGATGAATACACGGCATTCCGCCTAAAGCTGCTACGCTATATCTGCGGCTGCATCGTCCTGTCCGCCCTCCTTGTTCTAACTCTCTACCTGTTTTTCTGGCGGCAGCGCATGGGCAACTGGATTGTGTGGGGGTTGGAAACCCTTTTTGGAATGGGTAGCCTGGAAGCCTACTATTTTTACGCCGAGCATTTCCGGGGGCAGAAACCCCTGTTTTTTGGTGCCGCTGTTTTGCTGGTGTCCGGTGTGCTGCTGTGGCGGGTGTTTTGCGGCATTACCCGCTATTTTAACGAGATTGACCAGGGGATTGACAGCCTGTTGGCCGACGATGGGGCAAAAATCTGCCTCTCGCCGGAGATGCTGCCCTTTGAGCGCAAATTAAATGCCGCCAAGCAGACCCTGGAACAGCGCAAGGCTGAAACAGCCCAGGCCGAGCAGAAAAAGGATGAGCTGGTGCAGCTGCTGGATGAGCTTTCCCCCCTGTTTTCCCGGCGGGGAAACACCACTGCCCTGCAGATGGAGGAAACGCTGGTGGTGCATGCCGATGCGGATAAGCTGGCGCGGGTATTCAGCAACCTTTTGAAGAATGCCGCGGCCTACAGCTATCCGGGCACACCGGTGGTGATAACAGCAGAGAGGGGGGAGGGCGTTGTCCGGCTTTTGTTCTGTAACCAGGGGCCGGCTATCCCCGCCGATACCCTGTCGGCGCTGTTTGATAAGTTCTATCGTTTGGACAAGGCGCGCATCTCCGATACCGGCGGCACCGGCCTGGGGCTGGCCATTGCAAAGGAGATTGTTCTGCTGCACGGCGGAAAAATATGGGCCGGCAGCCGGGGGGAATCCATTGTGTTTACGGTGGAACTGCCCATAGAAGAAAATATCCAGCAAAAATAAGCCTTTTATTAAGAAATAGGCAAGCAAACCTTAAACCCTGCCGCCCTTCTATCCGGTAAACTGTTCTTAGAGAGAAGGGTTTCTTCTCCGGAAAGGAGCAGTACAATGCAGGAGAGAGCAGTTCGTTATAGAAAACGGCGCAAAGCGGTGCGCCGGCGGCGTTTGTTGGGTGTGGCGCTTGTCTTGTCCGTCGCCTTTGGCCTAACAGGGCTATTGCCAAAGCCGGCGACGGACGCTGTGCCTAAAAACCGGCAGCGCGTTCTGGCTGTGAAGGAGCAGCAGGAGCAGGAAGCGGACAATTTAATACTGGTAAACGGCCAAAACCCCATTCCGGAATGGTACACGGTGGAGCTGCTGGAACTGGAAAATGGCGAACAGGTGAGCCGGAATATCTACGGCCCGCTCACCGAGATGCTGGAGGCGGCCAGGGGCAGCAACTGGAACCTGCTGCCGCAGGTTGTATCCGGCTACCGCACCCAGGAAATGCAGCAGCAGATCTATGAGGGGAAAATCCAGCAGTTTTGCCAGGATGGCTATACCAGGGAGGAGGCTGAACAGTTGGCCGGGCAGTGGGTGGCCCTGCCGGGGCACAGCGAGCACCAGTTGGGCCTGGCTGTGGATATTAACGGTGCTACCAATGGCCTGTACCAGTGGTTACAGGAAAACAGCTACCGCTATGGTTTTATTTTCCGGTACCCCGGCAACAAAACCAGCCAAACCGGTGTGGCCGAGGAGGTATGGCACTACCGCTATGTGGGGGTTGAGGCGGCCACGAAAATGTATCAGCAGGGCATCTGCCTGGAGGAATATGTGGAAAGGTATTCCGGGCTTTAAATGGAAGGGGCCTCTTTTCAGCACCATTCTCCCCATTAAACTATTGATAATTTTTGTACGGAATGCTATACTACAAGTACCGAAATGGGAAAATGTGCAATAGAATAGTTTTATGTTGGTGTATTTATACGATGTGTATTTTTCCGCAAGGTCAAGTACATAGAAAAGAGGTAATATCAGATGAAAAAGAAACTGCTTGCCATGCTGCTGGGCATGACAATGGTGCTGTCCATGACCGCCTGCACAGGTGGCAATGACGATTCGAGCTCGAGTGGAACTTCTTCCGAGTCCAGCTCCAGCGGAAACCTGCTGGACGATGTGGGCAACGCGCTGAATGCCCAGGGCCGTGAGTATGGCAAGACCTATACCATCGGCCAGAATGAAACCATGTCCTGCACTTTCTTCGATTTGAAGATTAACAGTGTTACAAAGGCAGATGAACTCAACGACTATGTGCCCCAGCTGGACACCGACATGTTCATCATTGTAAATGTAACCATTACCAACACCTTTAAGGATAACACCGATCCCATCCCCATGTACTACAGCGATTTCCAGATGACCTATGACGGCCTGGCTGAACCCTGGTTTGCCGAGTCCAAGTTTACCGACGGCCAGCTGCCGGACGAGTACTACCTGGCCCAGGGAGAGTCCGCCACTGGTGATGTTGTGTTTATTGTAGACCGCAACGGCCAGAACATGAAGTTCCTGTATGTAGAGTATTGGAACGACGATTTCGAGGGCAACACCTACGAGATCCTGCTGGACCCCATTGCCTAAGTTTTTCCATCTCGCAGTTACAAGCGCCTTGCCTTGCCGGCAGGGCGCTTTTCTTTCTGTTGGATATATACAAATTATAATTTTATACTAACTATATTACAAAATGTATCTGAGCAACAGGGATGTGAATTGTTTTCTATCTCACAAACCTTGCCAATGGTTCCGGGAGGGCAGAGGATGAAAACTGGGCATTCTGGTGCCTTGGTGGAGAGAAGGGGGATAAATTGTGTTTATTTTAACGACTTATAACCCCAGAGGGGAACTGCCTGGCCCGGAAGTTGGGAAAAATACACAAAGGGATGGATAAAACCTACAAACACACTAAGGTTTTTCACCGATGTTTTGGAAGTCTAACTATATTTGTGAAAATTATTTGAATTTATCCGGTTTTGTGTTAAAATTTTAATAGAAAAGAGCAAATGGGCCGACTGGAAAGGCACCTGTAAACAGGAGGTTAGGTATCCTGTTTTTTTAAATGTAAAATATGGTGGAAAGGGTGTGAGGAAAGGTTTGCCTGCGCCAATGGCGCTTTGAAGGGGCAGACTGTTTTTTATGGCTGAAAATGAAAACAAAACCGAAGTGCAGGGTGGTACCGCTGTGGAGGAGAACAGCCGCCAGAGAAAGATGAAAACTTTGGCGCTGGACCTGGTGGAGATGGGCAACGATGAGGATAACCGCGCTGCCGACCTGAAGGTAAACAAAAAACTGCCGGAGGGTATCACCTCCGGGATGCTGTACGCCGACATTATCCACATTGCCTGGCCGTCGCTGGTGGAGCTGACCCTCACCCAGCTGGCCTCGATGGTGGACCTGATGATGGTGGGCCAGCTGGGCCCCTGGGCGCTCACCGCCGTGGGATTGACTACCCAGCCCAAATTTTTGCTGATGACCATGTTCATGGCTATGAATGTGGGCGCCACAGCAATGGTAGCCCGGTACAAGGGCGCCGGCCGGCAGGATAAGGCCAACGAGATTTTGCGCCAGGCCCTGCTGATGACCTTTACACTGGGTGCCATTGCATCGGTGCTGGGCTTTATCTTTGCCGAGCCGCTGATTAAGTTCATGGGCGCCACTGAGGAAAGTGTGCTGGTTGCCGGCACCCAGTACCTGAAAATTCAGATGGCGGGCCTGGCCGGCCTGGCTATGACCTCCACCATTACGGCGACATTGCGCGGCGTGGGCAACTCCAAAACCGCAATGGTTTATAACATGATTGCCAATGTGGTAAATGTTATCTTCAACTATCTGCTCATTTACGGCCACTTTGGCTTCCCCCGTATGGAGGTTGCCGGTGCGTCGCTGGCCACCATTATCGGCCAGTTTGTGGCAATGTTTATGGCTTTCTTTGTTATTCTCAACGGCCGGCAGTATCTGGTGCTGCGCTTTAAGAGCTTTAAGCCTAATTTGACCGAGATTAAAAAGATTGTGGATATTGGCCTGCCGGCCATGGTGGAGCAGCTGGTTATGCGTATGGGCCTGATTGTCTACTCCAAAACAGTGGCCGGGTTGGGTACAGTTGCTTATGCTACCCACCAGGTGTGTATGAATATCCAGTCGCTCTCCTTTATGAATGGCCAGGCGTTTGCCGTTTCGGCCACCTCGCTAATGGGGCAGAGCCTGGGTAAAAAGCGGCACGATATGGCCCAGGCCTACACTGGGCGTACCCGGCAGCTGGGCATGTGTGTATCCATGGTTTTGGCCTGTGTCTTCTTCTTCTTTGGTGGGCAGATTGTTTCGCTCTACTCCGGCGGCGACCAGTCGCTGGTGGCAATGGGCGGCAAAATTATGATGTTTGTGGCCTTTGTGCAGCCCTTCCAGTCCTCCCAGCTGATTCTGGCAGGTTCGCTGCGCGGCGCCGGGGACACCAAGGTAACAGCTGTTATCACCTTTTTAACCGTGTTCCTGGTTCGTCCTGGTTTGGCCATCTTCTGCATCAATGTACTGGGCATGGGCCTGGAAGGCGCCTGGATTGCCCTGGTAACCGATCAGCTGCTGCGTTCCCTGCTGGTGCTGCTGCGCTACAACAGCGGCGCCTGGAAGCGGCACACGATGTAACGCATCCTTCTCTCTTTCTTTGCCGTCTGGTATCAAGTGGGTGCCAGGCGGCAATTTTTTTCAAATTCATAAAAAGTTTATGATCCGGATACGCAAAACGACAAAAGTTTACATTTGGGTGTGGTATGATTATACCTGCAATCCTTTCTTTTTTCTGTTGCTGGGGGTTTTCCCTCCCGGCGGCCTCTGGAGTTTATCAGGGGCAAAAATCTCTCTTTTTTTCTGTGTATGGCACAGTCTTGGGGCTAAACCCAGGGCTGTGCCGTTTTTTTGTCCCTTTTTGTTGCGCCGGGCCGGGGGTGTGATGTATAATATTGTTTTAGAGTAAATTGCCGAAAGCGGGAGGGCATGGACATGCAATATCAGGCCGGACATATTCAAATTGCAGTGGTAGGGGCGGGACATGCCGGGGTGGAGGCTGCCCTGGCAGCGGCGCGCCTGGGCTGCAGCACCATGCTGTTTACCCTGTCGCTGGATGCAGTGGCCAACATGCCCTGCAACCCGTCCATTGGCGGCACCGCTAAGGGGCACCTGGTACGGGAGATTGACGCCCTGGGCGGGGAGATGGGCAAGGCCGCCGATAAAACCTTTCTGCAAAGCCGGATGCTCAACCGGGGAAAAGGCCCGGCTGTCCATTCCCTCCGGGCACAGATTGACCGGCGGGCCTATATGGAATATATGAAGCACACCATCGAGCGGCAGGAAAACCTTACCCTGAAGCAGGCGGAAATTGCCCAGCTGCTGGTACAGGAGGGAAAAGTTACCGGCGTTGTAACCTCCCTGGGGGCGGTGTATACGGCCGACCGGGTTATCCTGGCCACCGGCACCTACTTAAAGGGAAAGATTTATGTGGGGGATGTCTCCTACCAGGCCGGGCCGGACAACCAGAAGCCGGCGGATCTGCTCTCCCAGTCGCTGGCTGAGGCGGGGATTCGCCTGCGCCGGTTCAAGACCGGTACCCCGGCCCGGGTAAAGCGTTCCTCCATCAATTTTACCAATTTGGAGGTGCAGGAGGGGGATGAAAAGATTGTCCCCTTCTCGTTTGAAACCACAGGGGAGCTTTGCAATACCGAGGTGTGCCATATCACCTACACCAACAGCGAAACCCACCGGGTTATTATGGAGAATTTGCAGTATTCCCCCCTGTACAGCGGCATGATAGAGGGCATTGGCCCCCGGTACTGCCCCAGTATTGAGGATAAGGTGGTGCGCTTTGCCGACAAGCCCCGGCACCAGATTTTTATTGAGCCCATGGGCCGGAACACCGAGGAGATGTATATCCAGGGGATGTCCTCCTCGCTGCCGGAGCAGGTGCAGATTGCCCTCTACCGCACAGTGGAGGGGCTGGAGCAGGCCGAGTTTATGCGCACCGCCTATGCTATCGAATATGACTGTATCGACCCGCTGGATCTGCGGCCCACGCTGGAATTTATGTCCGTTTCCGGGCTGTATGGGGCGGGGCAGTTCAACGGCACCTCTGGTTATGAGGAGGCGGCTGCCCAGGGGCTGATTGCCGGCATCAATGCCGCCCGGTCGGTGCAGGGCAAGGGGCAGATTATATTGGAGCGTTCCAACTCCTATATCGGCACCTTAATTGATGATTTGGTAACCAAGGGCTGTATGGACCCCTACCGGATGATGACCAGCCGTTCAGAGTACCGGCTGCTGCTGCGCCAGGACAATGCCGATACCCGCCTGACCAAGCTGGGCTATGAAATTGGACTAATAGGGGAGGAGCGTTACCAGCGCTTTCTAAAAAAATCCGCCCTGCGGGATGCCGAGATTGCCCGGGTAAAGGCTACCACCCTGGCTCCCAGCCCGGAACTGAACGCGCTGCTTGTTTCACATGAAACATCCCCGCTGGTTACCGGCGCGCGTATTGCGGACATTATCCGCCGGCCGCAGATAGCCTATGCCGACCTGGCGCCCTTCGACCCCGGCCGGCCGGACCTGCCGGAGGCTGTGGCCGAGCAGGTGGAAGTGGAGATTAAATACGAGGGATACATCAAAAAGCAGCTGGACCAGGTGGAACGGATGCGGAAGTTGGAGGAAACCCGGCTGGCGGAGGATATGGACTATGGCAGTATCAGCGGCTTGCGGCTGGAAGCCAGGGAGAAGCTGCTGCGGGTGCGTCCCCATAGCCTGGGGCAGGCCTCCAGAATATCCGGTGTAAGCCCGGCGGATATATCGGTGCTGATTATCTATCTGGAACAGCAGGGGAGGGAAACGGATGATTGACAGGGACTATCTGCGGCAGATTGCCGGGGCGGAAGGGTTTTTACTGACGCCGGAACAGTTGGAGCAGTTTGATAGGTATGCCGAATTTTTGGTGGAATACAACGAAAAGGTGAACCTGACGGCCATTACCGACCCCAAGGAGATTTGTATCAAGCACTTTTTGGACAGCCTGCTGCTGTTAAAGGCGGCCGGCCTGTCCCAGGGGGCCAGCCTGATTGATGTGGGCACCGGGGCTGGATTTCCGGCTGTGCCGGTGAAGATTGTCCGGGGGGATATACAGGTTACGCTGCTGGATGGGCTGAACAAACGCATCACCTTTTTAACCCAGCTGAGCCAGCGGCTGGGCCAGCAGAATGTGGCCCTGCATGCCCGGGCGGAGGAGGCTGCCCGAGGCCCAGCCCGGGAACAATACGACTGCGCCACCGCCCGGGCCGTGGCCGACCTGCGGGTGCTGTGCGAATACTGCCTGCCCTTTGTCCGGGTAGGCGGGGTTTTTGCCGCGCTGAAGGGCCCCGATTGTAAGGAGGAGGTCCGCTCAGCCAAAAAGGCAGTGCAGCTGCTGGGGGGAGAGGTGGAAGGCGTCCGGCACTTCACCCTGCCGGAGGGCAATGCCCGGGCGGTGGTGCTCATCCGTAAAATAGCGCCCACCCCGGCAAAATATCCCCGGCACGGCGGTAAGATTGCCAAGCAGCCCCTTTAGAATAAAAAACAAAGGATTCCGACAGTGGTTTTTCCGCCATTGCCGGAATTTTTTGTATTTGCAGATGTTCCGACAGCAAAAACTACTTTTTTCCTGCAAAGGGTGGTATGCTGGATACCAAACAAAACAATGCAGTGAAAGAAAAAGGATGGTGAAATTTTTATGGGTAACTGGTTTGAGCGGCGTGACATGCCCGGCTGCCGCAGCGCGGGAAAGATTTTTAGTATACCGGTGGAGAGCATTGCCCCTAACCCGGCCCAGCCCCGGAAGAGTTATGGCCGGCAGGAACTGGCAGAGCTGGCCCACAGTATCGAGCAAAATGGCCTGCTGCAGCCCATTACAGTCCGCCGGACCAAGAACGGGGAAAAGGACTTTGAACTCATTGCCGGCCATCGTCGGCTTATGGCCACAATGGCATTGGGGCAGACCCATATCCGGGCTATTGTAGAGGAGCTTTCGGATGAGGATTCCGCCGTTTTTGCTCTGGTGGAGAACATCCAGCGCAAGGATCTCAGCTGTTTTGAGGAGGCTTTGGCCATCCAGGGCATGATGCAGCAGTTGGGCCTCTCCCAGCAGGAGGCGGCCCGGCGGTTGGGTAAAAGCCAGCCCGCCGTTGCCAATAAGCTCCGGCTGCTCAAATTGCCGGGGTGGGTACAGCAGATGGTGGAGGAGCTGGGCCTTTCGGAACGCCACGCCCGGGCGCTGCTCAAGCTGGAACGGGAGGAGGATCTGAAAAAAACACTATCTGCCATCCGGGAAAAACAGCTGACAGTGGAGGAAACCGAGCGTTATATTGAGGCTTTGCTGGCCCAGCAGAAGGAAAAAGGAATCCGTATTGTGTTGCTGCGGGATTACCGCCTGTTTGTCAACACCATCACCAAGGCCATTGATACCATGAGCCTGGCTGGGATACGGGTGGATAGCCAAAAGGAGGAGGACGAGGAGTTTATCAATTATCGTATTCGCATCCCAAAGGTGCAGGCCTATCGCCGGCAGAACGGCGGGGCAAAGGTGGTATAAAATGCTGGCCTATTAAAAGGCGAAACACTCTTTTTCTGCAATAGCCAAAAAGGGGGACTTGCTTTTTGGTATAAACATCTTCCGGACAAAGGAAAACAAGATACCGCCTTGCCTTCTAAACCAATGAGCTGTTTTGCTATCACACATCAGATATGGCAACAGGCCTGTGTGGCACAATTACCTGTTCTATCGCAATTTTTTACATATCCCAAAAGAGGGAGGGGGAATGGCCTGACCAGCCGTTCTTCCTCCCTTTTGTTTCATGTGGAACAAAATAGAAGGGGAAAGCAGTTCGCATCCTCCTGTTTCATGTGAAACAAGAATTGCAGCCTGACTAAAAAGCCATTTCTATCCCCAAACTTTATGATGTTGCAGCTTACCAAAGAGCCTGCCCCGGCAATTTGATCAATCCGGGACAAAATTGCCGGTCTCCCTCATTGAAATGCCGGTTGAGATATGCTACAATAAATATATGTTGTTTGCTTTTTGGAATATTTGAATTGCTGCGGCAGGAAATAACGCTTGGGAGCTTATAGAATGGGTAAAGTAATAGCAATAGCGAACCAAAAAGGCGGGGTGGGTAAAACCACCACTGCTGTAAATATTGCGGCCGCCGTTGGCTTTTATGGATACGAGGTGCTGCTGGTGGATGCCGACCCGCAGGGGAACGCCACCAGTGGTTTTGGCGTACAAAAACGCGCTGTGGATAAGAGCACCTACGAGGTGCTGCTGGGCCAGTGCGGCGCGCAGGATGCCATTGTGCATACCCCGTTTAAAGGGGTGGATATTATTCCCTCCAGCATGTCGCTGGCAGCGGCAGAGCTGGAACTGGCAGATATGCGGGACCGGGTTATGCGCCTAAAGGAAGAAATTGTCCGGATAAAGGGGAATTATGACTATATTGTCATCGATTGCCCGCCTTCACTGGGCATGGTAACCTTGAACGCCCTGTCCAGCTGCGATTCACTGATTATCCCCATCCAGTGCGAATACTACGCGCTGGAGGGGCTTTCCCAGCTGATAACAACAGTGCGCCAGGTCAAACGCCTGTACAACCCCAATGTGGAGATTGAAGGGGTGCTGCTCACCATGTATGATGGCAGGTTGAACCTGACCTTGCAGGTGGTGGACGAGGTGAAAAAATTCTTCCCCGACAAGGTGTTTAAAAATGTCATCCCCCGCAATGTCCGCCTCTCCGAGGCCCCCAGCTTTGGCCAGCCGGTTATCTACTTTGATCGTGCTTCCCGGGGTTCCCAGGCCTATGAGGCATTGGCTGTCGAAATACTTGAGAACAACAGGAAGGGCTGATTTTAGGTGGCAACACGAAAAGGCGGGCTTGGAAAGGGCTTGGAAGCGCTGTTTGTGGATAACGAAACAGAGTCCATTGCCCCTTCCACCCTGAAGATAACCGAGATTGAACCGAACCGGGAGCAGCCCCGTAAGGATTTTGACGACACCGCCCTGGCCGAACTGGCCGATTCCATCCGGGAACATGGCGTGCTGCAGCCGCTGCTGGTGCGCCCCATCCAGGGCGGCCGGTATCAGATTATAGCGGGGGAGCGGCGTTGGCGCGCTTCCCGCATGGCGGGCTTGAGCGAACTCCCGGTGATTATCAAAGAGCTGGACGATGTTTCGGCAATGGAGATAGCCCTGATAGAAAACCTCCAGCGCAGCGACCTGAACATTATGGAGGAGGCCCTGGGCTACCGGGAGTTGATGGAAAAGCACGGCTATACCCAGGAACATGTGGCCAAACGGGTGGGCAAGTCCCGTCCGGCTGTGGCCAACGCCCTGCGGATGCTCTCGCTGCCGGAACAGACAGCCGATCTGGTGCGCACCGGCAAGCTGACACCCGGCCATGCCCGGGCTCTCCTGGGCCTGCCCCAACGGGAACTGATTGACAGCATTGCCGGGGAGGTGACCAAAGGCGGCCTTTCAGTGCGGGAAACAGAAAAGCTGGTGGCCGGCTATAAGGTGGGCAAATCCGGGCCGGAAAAGAAAAAGGAGAAGGAGCGCCCTGCCGGCGACTGGGGGGAGAGCTTCTTCAGGGAGGCTGAGCTGGCCCTGTCCGAGGCCTTGCATCGCAAGGTGAAAATCCGCTATGAAAAGGAAGGAAGGGGCAGCCTGACCATCGATTATTTCTCCAAGGATGACCTTACCGAACTGGCAAAGCGCCTTTGTGGGTATTGATGAAAAACAACGACTGCTCTGGGGGCCTTCTGGGCCGGCCGGGGCAGTTATTTTATCAGGAAGCAGGTATAAAAATGGAACCTTTTATGAAAAACCCCTACACCTTTGTGTTTGAATGTGATGTGCCCTATTATCAGTGTGATTTGAACGGAAGGATGAAGCTCTCCTATCTGCTGAAAATTATGGAGCGCGCGGCGGGGGACCATCTAACCCATCTGGGCCTGCCCTATGGGCTGCTCTATCAGGAGGGCATCGTCTTTCTGCTGGCCAAGTTGGGGGCGCGTATCCACCGCTGTCCCACCGCTGCCGACCTCCTTCGGGTGGAAACCTCCCCGCAGAGGGTAAAAGGCGCCCAGTTCCACCGGCAGATCCGCCTCTTTTCCCAGAAGGAGGAGCTGCTGGCCGAGCTGCACACCGTCTGGCTGATGGTGGATCCGGTGGAGCGCAAAATTCTCAGGCCGGAAAAGTTTAAGCACGAGCTGCCCACTGTGCCAGAGGCCGAACAGATGGAGCCCTTTGGCGCCCAGCGTATCCGTCCGGCGGGGGAGATTCTGGCCCAGGACTGCTTTACTGTAAAATACAGCAGCTTGGATGTTAACCGCCACCTGAACAACACCATCTATGGGGATATCTGTACCGATCTGCTGCCCTTTGAACCGCTCACCAGCCGGGGTTTGCGGGAGGTGTGGATTAACTATCGGCACGAGGCGCTGCTGGGGGAGGAGATTGCCCTGACCCTGCAATACGAGGCGGAAACAGACTGCTATTATATCGTGGGCCGACGGGAGGAGGGCGGCTGCTTCGAAGCCGCTGTCCGCCTGGGATGAATAACGATTGTTTCATGTGAAACAGCAGGATAGCAGCCAGTTAGCCCGGCGCTTTTGCAGTTTAAAAACAGACAGAAAAGCTGAGGGAAAAACAGTTTCTTGACATTTTTTTGAGTGGGTCCAAATTTGTACTTGAAACCCCTGTGGTTTAGTGATAGAATAGTAAAAATAAACGAATAGCCCCAATTTGTTGTCATGCGGCAGATAGGGCTTGCAAAAGGGTTGCTTATCAAACAAAGGAAAAAGAATGGGAGGAGAAGGAAAAAATGCTTAATACCAATTTCAGCGAAAAATTCCGGAAAGAGGGCCTGACCTTTGACGATGTTCTGCTGGTTCCCGCTGCTTCGGATGTACTGCCCAACTCGGTGGATGTGTCCACTGTACTGGCCCGGGATATCCGCCTGAATACCCCGATTATGACAGCTGCCATGGATACTGTTACAACAGCCGATATGGCCATTGCCATTGCCAGAGAGGGCGGCATCGGTGTTATTCATAAGAATATGACCATCGAGCAGCAGGTGGAAGAGGTGGACAAGGTTAAGAGGAGTGAAAACGGCGTTATTGTCGATCCCTTCCATCTCTCTCCCGAACACTTTGTCTTTGATGCCGATGAACTGATGGGCAAGTATCGCATCAGCGGCGTGCCCATCTGTGAAAAGGGCAAGCTGGTGGGCATCATCACCAACAGGGACCTGCGTTTCCTCACCGATTTTAATATGAAAATCAAGGATGTCATGACCAAGGAGGATCTGGTAACAGCCCCTGTGGGCACCACTTTGGAGGAAGCCCAGAAGATTCTCAGCACCCATAAGATTGAAAAGCTGCCCATCGTGGATGAAGATGGCAGCCTCCGGGGCCTTATCACCATCAAGGATATTGAAAAGGCAGTGCAGTATCCCAACTCTGCCCGGGATAAGAACGGCCGGCTGCTGTGCGCTGCCGCCATTGGCGTAACAGCCGATGTGCTGGACCGCGCCGCTGCCCTGGTTAATTCCCATGTGGATGTACTGGTGCTGGATTCGGCCCATGGCCACAGCAAGGGTATTATTGACTGTGTGAAGAAGGTAAAGGCCGCCTTCCCGGATGTGGCCCTGATTGCCGGCAATGTTGCCACTGCCGAGGGTACGGTAGCCCTCATCGAGGCTGGCGCCGACGCCGTCAAGGTTGGTATTGGCCCTGGCTCCATCTGTACCACCCGCGTGGTAGCCGGTATTGGCGTGCCCCAGATTACAGCCATCTATGACGCTGCCTGTGCCGCCGCCAAGTACAATATTCCGGTTATTGCCGATGGCGGCATCAAGTATTCCGGCGATATTGTCAAGGCTCTGGCTGCCGGCGCCAATGTGGTTATGCTGGGTTCGCTGCTGGCGGGCTGTGAGGAGGCCCCCGGCGATGTGGAAATCTACCAGGGCCGTCAGTTCAAGGTCTATCGCGGCATGGGCTCCCTGGGGGCAATGGCCCGGGGCAGCAAGGATCGGTACTTCCAGCAGGATAATAAAAAGCTGGTCCCCGAAGGGGTGGAGGGCCGTGTGCCCTTCAAAGGCCCGGTATCGGATACCGTGTTCCAGCTCATCGGCGGCCTGCGTGCTGGTATGGGATACTGCGGTTGTCCCACCATCTTTGATTTGCACGATAAGGCCTCCTTTGTGCGCATTACCGGCGCCGGCCTTAAGGAGAGCCATCCCCACGATATTTATATCACCAAGGAAGCACCCAACTACTCCACCAGCATGTAATTGTTTGGAACAAGCACCCACAGAAGGGGCCAATCCGGCCCCTTCTGTTTTATTCTTTATGAAAAAAATTCGGGGAAAGGCCGCCTTAGCTGTATAAAAGGCAAAAAAACTTCCAAAATAGACTTGACAAGCCTTTGGTTATCGTATATAATAAAATTCGCCTGGTAACTCAGGTACAGAGTGTGAGATAGGGCGGCATAGCTCAGCTGGCTAGAGCATTCGGTTCATACCCGAAGTGTCGTTGGTTCAAGTCCAATTGCCGCTACCACTCTTTTTTGTTCTTATGGCCCGTTGGTCAAGCGGTTAAGACACCGCCCTTTCACGGCGGTAACACGGGTTCAATTCCCGTACGGGTCACCATTTGGATTGGTTAAAAGGCAGGCTGCGGCTTGCCTTTTTTCCGTTTTTAGCAAAAAAGGGGGAAACAGGCGTGGCAATTTGGTATAAAAATGAGGACAACAGCCTTTCGGCCGCTGTTTTTATCCAGATGGCCGCACAGGTTTGGCCGGGGGACTATCAGCCGCAGGCCATCCAGCGGGCCCTGCAAAGAACCATCAACATCACTGCCTGGGATGGGGGAAAACTGGTGGGCTGTGTGCGCATTCTCAGCGATGGCTACCTGTTTGGCACCATCCCCGAACTGCTGGTGTTAAAGGAGTACCGGGGCCAGGGCATCGGCCGGGAACTGATGCGCCGGGCGGCGGAGCTTTCTCCCACCTCCCTCTATTTTGGCGCCCAGCCGGAGGCGATGGGGTTTTATGAAAAACTGGGCCTGCAGCCCTCTCTGCCCTCTTTCCAGATAAAGAAGAAACGGCAGTAGGGGGGTACCCTGGATAGGAAGGGGTATAAACCCAAGAAACAGGAGAATTGGTGGAGAAAGGGGGAGCGGCCATGCTGCGGCGGCCCAGTATTCGTCAGCTGTTCATCTGGCAGCTGTGGACAGTGTTTTTTTCGCTGCTGCCCTCCCTCTTAACCTCCCTGCTGCTGGCGCCGGGCAGCAAAGCCTGGCGGTTGGCTACCTTTGTTTGGATGGGGGGTGCATTGGCCCTGCTGTTGCTCTATTTCCCTGCCAAATACCTCCGGCTGGGCTATGCGCTGGACCAGCAGCGGCTGCTGCTCTGCTCGGGTGTGCTCTATCTGCACACAGCGGCGCTGCCCCTTGCCGCGGTACAAACAGTTCGCATCACAGCCGGGCCGCTGCAGCGCCTGCTGGGGCTGCGCACAGTCCGGGCCTATGCCGCCGGTGCCCGGCTTTCGGTGCCCGGCCTGCCCCGGGAGGAGGCTGCCCGGCTGGCCTGCCAGCTGCTGCAGGAAGGGGTGCCCTGGCTATGAACAAGCTGCACCGTACCAATATAGCCAACGCCTTGTTCTATATCCCCAAGCCGGCTGTTATCCTGCTGCCGGTGCTGCTCCGGGGGCTTACGGTTATTTTAACAGGCGGGGTGCGGGCCTGGTTTGCCAGCGCCTGGGTGGACCTTCTGTTTTTGGCCGGCATTGTTTTCTATGTCCTGCTCCGGTGGAATGGGCTGCGCTACAGGATGGAGGAAGAACTGCTGGTGCTCCGCCTGGGCCTGTTCCGGCGGCAGGTCCGGCTGATTCCTACCGAGAATATTTCCGCTGTTACTGCTGTGCGCCCTTTCTGGCTGCGGGTGTTTCAGGTGTTTCTCATCCAGGCGGATACTCCTGCCGGGGGGATGAACCAGGCGGACTTCCGGCTCTATCTCTCCGGGAAGGAGGCTGCAAGGCTGTTCCAGAACCAGGCCGGGCAGGCCCCGGACTATCCGGTGGAGCACCTCTACCGGCCCCGGAATACCAATATCCTGCTGTTGTCGCTGTTCACCTCCAATTCGCTGGCCGGGCTGCTGCTCATGGCCGCCTTTATCCGCAATCTGGGCGATATTATTGGCCGGGAGCTCTCCTATCAGGTGTTCAGTACCCTGGATAATATTGGCCGCCTGCTGGCCTTTGGCATTCCGCCTGCTGCCGCCGTTATGGGCTATACCATCCTGTTGGGATGGGGGGTGGCCTTCCTGGCAGAGTTTTTTCGGAACAAAAATTTTACGGCTGTCCGTACCAGCGGGGTGTTCAGCATGTACCGGGGGCTGCTTTCGCTGCAAAATTACAGTGTGCAGGTGGATAAAATCAACTATATCGATATCCGTTCCACCCTGTTTTCCCATCTGCTCCGGCTGGGGGCGGTGTATCTGCACAGTACCGGCCTTCTTGCCGGGCGGCAGGACATCATACCCATTGTCCCGGTTGTCACCCGCCAGAGCTTGGAGGAGATTTTAAAGGAGCTGTTGCCCGAATTTTCTCCGGCAGAAAATACCTTGGCCCACAACCCCGGCGCCCTGTTCCGGTTTATAGGGGATGCGTTGGCCGCTGTTTTCGGCGTAGGGGCGGCCTTCTGGCTGGTGCAGGCCTGGCGGCCGGAATGGCTCCGGTTCACCCTGTATATTGCCCTGATGGCGCTGCTGCCCTGTATCTGGCTTTTGCTGGTACGGCTCCTTGATTATCGCACAGCCGGCGTGGCCCGGCAGGGGGATACCTACACTTTGCGCTATTCCAAGGGGTTTTATCTGCATACAGTGGTGCTGCCCCGGGAACGCATTGTTTCGGTGCAGGCCCGGCAGAGCATCTTTCAGCTGCTGGATGGCCGGTGCGATCTATTCATCACCACCTACAGCCAGGGGCAGGCCCGGCATCGGCTGCGGAATTTGGAGCTCCAGGCAGCAGGGGCGCTGTTCGGGCTCAATCTGCCGCCCCCGAAGAAGGGGAAAACCAAATAGGCATAGCAGATAGAAAGGGAGAATAGTATGAAAATACATCCACTTGTTCAGCGGGAACTCAGCAAAACCGAAAAGCAGACTATTGCGCATTTTTGTTATTATTTTGATGACAAGGCTTGCTTTGCCCTGCTGGGGGATTACACAATTGTGGCTCTGTCGGCCGAGAATGCCTGCGACCTGGAACTGCTCCGGCAGGAGGCGCTGGAGAATATGGAAACCGTGCGAAACACCCCGCCGGATTTCCAAACCTATGTGATGGACGACAGCTTTGGGCTGGTTGCCATGAATGCCGGGGTGTATGGGGTAACGCCGGAACAGTTGACCGATGAGGAGGTTCAGGCGGGCCGGATGGGCGTTGCCACCGCCCTGGGTGTCCGGGGCCAGTGCCTGGAACTGTGCCATGCCGGGGAAATCATCGCATTCAATTTAGATGCCCAGTAGGCAATCCCCCTGAGGGAAAAGGGGCAGGGTACTTTTCCACACTTTGAACTGCAAACTGTGGAAAATCCGCCCCCACATATGGCGGGAATTATTTAAATCACTAATAGTATAATAAAAGGGATAATATACATTATTGCACTGGCATGGGAATAACTAAATATAAACTTAAACTATAATTATACAAATAGTATTGAAATAGCCCGGGTGAAGCCCGATTGCTGAGCAGGGAGTGGAAGGCATAGTGCAAGGGGATGATTAAATTGGCCATATGTGGTTTTGCCCCTCAGGCAGCAACCGGCTTTCATGTGCTTTGGTGCAAAAGAACTCCCCGAAAGAGGATTGAGGATACCATTCTACGGCACAGCATGGTATAATAACCTATTATACCGGATTTAAAGGCTCTTTTTCTCGCCCCTTATGGGGCAACCGAAAAAGATGGCCAATTATACCGGCTATTTAAAATATACCTGGGCGGCGCTCCTGCTCCTGTGGCATGATAACAACCAAAGTATAGGGTACCCCTGAAAGGAGGGGGGCGTTTGTGGGGGGAACCATATGGTTCCCTACCACATGAGAGTGAGTGTAAGCGAACGGATACCCCGCCGCAGCGGAATACCATATCGCCCGTTTCCGGGCGATATGGTATAATAACGACAAAGTCGTTATTATACCAGCTATTTAAAATATACCTGGGTGGCGCTCTGCGCCTGTGGCATGATAACAACCAGAGTATAGGGTACCCCTGAAAGGAGGGGGGCGTTTGTGGGGGGAACCATATGGTTC
>CAOKWH010000001.1 GCA_948473085.1 uncultured Clostridia bacterium | reverse complement strand
AAATATCGGGGTTTTCAGGCATTGAAAAACGGGCTAAATTATGGTATAATGATAGCAACGATTTACCGGCAGAAAAATCTTATTTCCGGTCTATGGAGTATCAGCCGCAAGGAACGCCTGGCTCCGGATGAGGGTGTCAAAAAACTTTGGAAACAAGCGAATCTACGAGGTTGTAGGTCACTGTATCTAAAGTGTTAAGATGGCCCATTTCAGCTTTTGGCTGGAAACCAACAAAAAAGCCTGTAAATGCCGTTTATACGGTTTTGCAGGTTTTTTTATTTTGCTTTTATGGCAAATGATACAGAAAATACACAACAGGGCTTTAATGCAAAATGTTTTCAGCCTTTCCCCAGCAATAGTTGCTTTATCTATAATTTGGTGTTGCTAAAAATAACCAATGCTCGGTCATGCGAATGCCCAATACCCCAGAAAGATTATAGGCAGGGCATAAGCATGACGGCGTTGGTTGGGGGTTACTTTAATAGTTGTCTATGTACGGCTTCAAATTTCTTTTACTCAGTTTTCCGTATCAAAGTAGTCGGATGCCGAGGAAAGGAGGGGCGGCAGGTCGTCGGCGTAGGCAGGGTCCTCCAGGCCCAGGATTTCGCTGGCAGTGGGGCTGTCCAGCTTTTCCACATCCTTTAGCCGGCGGCGAATCTGCCGGGTGCGCACGCCCACCAGCTTGTCCAGTTCCTTGCTGGCCTGTTCCAGGCGGGTTTGGGTGGCGTTCAGCGCCTTTTCAAAGGTGTCAAACTCGGTTTTTACTGCCCGCAGCACTTCCCACACCTCACTGCTGCGCTGTTGGATGGCAAAGCTCTTAAAGCCCATCTGCAGGCTGTTCAGTAGGGCAGCCATGGTACTGGGCCCCGCCAGGTTAATCATATACTCCCGCTGCAGCAGTTCAATCATGCCACGGTTTACCAGTTCGGCATACAGCCCCTCAAACGGGACGAACAAAATGCCAAAGTCGGTGGTGTTTGGCGGATCCACATACTTATCCCGGATATCCTTGGCCGATTGCTTGATGCGGCTAGTCAATACGGCTGCCGCTGCATCAATTTCTGCTTGGCCGCCGGTTTCGTAGGCGTCCCGGAGCTGGGCATAGGCATCCCCATGGAACTTGGCGTCAATGGGCAGGTAGGTAAAGCTGCCATCGGTGTTGGGCAGCTTGACGGCAAATTCTACCCGGTCCCGGCTGCCGCGCTTGGTGGCAATATTCTCCTCATACTGCTCCGGGGCCAGAATTTCCCGCAGGATGGCTCCCAGCTGGATTTCCCCCAGGATGCCCCGGGTTTTTACATTGGAGAGCACCTTTTTCAGGTCCCCCACGCCGGCAGCCAGGGTTTGCATTTCGCCCAGGCCCTTGTATACCTGCTCCAGCCGGTCGTTTACCAGGGCGAAGGACTGGGTCAGGCGCTCCTCCAGCGATTTTTGCAGCTTTTCATCCACCATGCCGCGCATTTCATCCAGCTTTTGGCTGTTCTGCTGCTGCATGGTAGACAGGCGCTGCTCGGTGGTTTGGCGTATCTGTTCCAGCTTCTGCTCGTTTTCCACAGCAAAGCTGGCAAAGCGCCGATCCAGGCGGTTCAGCTGTTCAGCTGTCACCTCCTGCATCAGCCGCTGGTTGTCGGTGAGCACCTTGGCCATGCGCTCGGTGCTGCGCCCGGTGGATTCCACCACATCACTGCGCAGCAGGCCCAGCGAATGGGTAAACTGCTCGGCTAGTTCGCCGGCCTGTTCTTCCTCCCGTTCCTGGGCATCCTTACTGTCCCGGGACTGCCGGAACAGAACCAAAAGCTGCAACAGCAGCACTGCTGCCAGCAGGCCAATGATAACATAATCCATAACAATACCTCCGCTTTTGCGCGTTTTCTATAAAATTATTGTACCATAAAACACCTCTGGTGTATATTTGTCCAGCATTTTTCGGAAAATAAAATATGCCTTGCAATAAAGGCGGTTTACGGTTACACTTATATATTGTCGGCACAAGGCCGATTCATCTACTTAATCTAAAGAAATGAGGAACAATTATTGATGAAAAAACTATCTGCCCTTCTGCTGGCCGGTATCCTGGCTATGTCGTTGGCCGCCTGTTCTGCCAGCACTCCCAAAACCTTTACCACTGCGGAACTGGAAACGGTGCTGAATACGGCCATTACCGAAAATGCCGATTCGCTGGCGGAAATTATTACTACCAGTACGCTGACTGCCAATAAAACCTGGCTGACCGAGAAAAAAGGGATGTCCGAGGAGGAAACAGCCGCTTTTATAACAGAATATAACGCCCTCTCCTATGAGGAGATTGAATCTGCACTGACCGGGAAGGGATTCAGCGCCCAGGAGATTGAGGACTTCCAGATGGCAGACTACAACGCCCGGAACGCCCAGATGATTTTCGATATCCTGGGGCTTTCGGCCGAGGATATCGAGGCCGGCGCCCTGTCTATCTCGCTTATTAACATCCGGGCCTATGGCATGGCGGTGGTTAAGCCCGCCGAGGGCAGCGAGGAAAAGGTGCTGGAGGCGCTGAACAACTTTGTTTCCCTGCAGCAGCAGAGCTTTGAAACCTATCTGCAGGACCAGTATGCCATAGCCAAAAACGCCAAGTGCGAGCTGGTAAATGGCTATGCTGTAATGGTAATGGGGGAGAATTCCGACGCCATCTTCCAGTCCATCAGCGACGCGCTGAACGCCAAGTAAATAATAAAAACCTGTCCCGGTTTGGGGCAGGTTTTTTTATTATACCCGGGGGTACAGCCGCATTCCCACCAGCAGGCAGCCCTCAATATAGGGGATCTGCCGTTCCCGCAGGTGCTGGAAAATTTCCTCGCTTTCGGCGCCGGGCTGTATCACCACGCACTGGATGGCCTTTTCACACTCCCGCAGCAGCCGAATGCCCTTTGCGGGATTGATGCACAGATCCAGTATGTCAATTTCCTCCGGGACATTGTTGATGGAGGCAAGCTCCTTGCCTACGGCATACACCTGATACCCCTGGGCCAGCAGGCCCTCTTTAATTTTGTAGGCATATTTTTCGGGGTTCAGGGTATCCCCTGCCACCACAAAGACCCGTTGCCGCATAATCTGTTCCAAATCCATTCTAATGCACCTCCACCTGTATTTTAATAGGTATAGTATATCACATCTATCAGAATTTCATTGTGATAAGGTCACGGAAAGGGCTGGAAAAGCGGCCGGTAAATATAGTATAATCGGTGATAGTATGGGGTTGGGCCGATGGATGAAATAGCCCACCTGTTTGGAAGAAAGAAGGAATGCAGCCATGAAATTTGATTCTCAAAAATACCAATACCCTTCCCGCCGGAGTGTCACCTTTGCCAAAAACGGTATGGTGGCCACTTCCTGCCCGCCGGCAGCCCAGGTGGGGTTGGAAATACTGAAAAAGGGCGGCAATGCCATTGATGCCGCCATTGCCACTGCCGCCACACTCACTGTAGTGGAACCCACCTGTAATGGTATCGGCTCGGACGCCTTTGCCCTGATATGGTACCAGGGCCGGCTCTATGGACTCAACGGCAGCGGCCGCGCCCCCCGGCTGCTGACGCCGGAGGAGCTGCTTGCCCAAGGACATACCAGCGTGCCCACCATGGGCTGGGCGCCGGTGATGGTGCCCGGGGTTACCTCTGCCTGGGCCGAGGCCAGCAAGCGGTTTGGCCGGTTGGAATTTGCCCAGCTGCTGGAACCGGCGGCCCGCTACGCCGAGGAGGGGTACCCCGTTGCCCCCAATGTAGCCAAGCTGTGGGAAAAGGAGTTTGAAAAGTTTACATCCGGAGGCGGCCGGGAACGGTTTGCCAGCTGGTACGATACCTTCGCTCCAAAAGGCCGGGCGCCCCATGCCGGGGAGTTGTTTAGTTGTCCCGAACTGGCGGCTACCCTGCGGGAACTGGGAGCCACCTGTTCCGAGAGCCTCTACCGGGGGGCGTTGGCCCAGAAAATTTCCGCTTTTTCCGAGGCCACCGGCGGCTGGCTCCGGGCAGCCGACCTGGAGGATTACCGCGCCGAATGGGTGGAGCCCATCTCCGCCGAGTATCATGGCTATGAGGTGTTTGAAATGCCCCCCAACGGCCACGGCCTGACGGTGCTGATGGCGCTGAACATCCTTTCCGGCTATGATTTGGGCCGGGAGCGGGAGAGCACCACGGTTTATCACCGGATGATAGAGGCAATGAAGCTGGCCTATGCTGATACCAAGGAGTATGTAGCCGACCCGCAGTTTATGCGCACCCGGGTGGAGGATTTGCTGCATCCCGACTATGCTGCCAGCCGCCGTGCCCTGATTGGCGAACAGGCACTGCTGGCCCAGCCGGGCAGCCCCTACTCCGGCGATACGGTCTATCTCTGCACTGCTGATGGGGAAGGGAATATGGTTTCCTGGATACAGTCCAACTACCAGGAGTTCGGCTCCGGCATTGTGGTGCCGGGTACCGGTATCTCCCTCCAGAACCGGGGGGCCAACTTTACACTGGACCCCACCAAGGATAACTACCTGCAGCCGGGCAAAAAGTCCTACCACACCATCATCCCTGGTTTCCTCTGCAAGGATGGCCGGCCGGTGGGCCCATTTGGTGTCATGGGGGCGTTTATGCAGCCCCAGGGACAGCTGCAGGTGCTGCTGAACACCATTGATTTTGGCATGAACCCCCAGGAGGCGCTGGACGCCCCCCGGTTCCAGTGGATTGAAGGAAAGAAGATTCAGCTGGAACAGGGAGTGCCCGCCCACATTGCCCAGGAACTCGCAGCAATGGGGCATGAGGTGGAAGTGATTGAGGATCCGTTGCTCATGGGCCGGGGGGAGATTATCTGGCGCACTGATGAGGAGATGCTGGCCGGCGGCAGTGAACCCCGATGTGATGGGCATGTGGCCAGCTGGTAATTCTGCACCAATTTGGCGGTAAAGGGGGAGGGCGGTATGACAAGAAGGATAGGCTCCATACTTCTTACCTGTCTGCTCTACCTGTTTATAGGCATTTTGGCGCTGAACCATTATTTTGAGTTCTATAAGCCGATAGAGGATTCGTTTTCCACCTTCTCTATTTTTCGGGAGAGCAGCGAACCGGATGAAAACCTGACCTGGTACTGCAATACCTATCTCATGGATCTGCGGGGGTACCAGTCATACGATTATTATTATGCCAACGGGGAGCTAAAACAAATTGAAATTGGCGCTGCCACCGGTATTGACAATTCGGTTTTTACCGGTCGGCTGGCGCCTGTCTATCAGGAGCTGGGCATTCCGGCAGGAGACAGGGAGGCACTGTATAGCCGTGTTGGCCGGTATCTTCTCTACAACCGGTTCCCCAATGGGGAGCTCTTTACCTTTTATAATTTCGCTGCCGGGACGGAGGTGCTGCACCAGTTCCTGCTCCGGGAGGGGGAACGGTACCACTTTGCTCATCCGATGCCGGATCGTCTGGATTATCTAACCCTTCTGTCGGCAGCGGATGGAAACTTCTACTATTTGCTGGGCGAGATGATGCCGGATGACCTTCATCCGGAGAGGAACCGCCGGTTGGTTCTAATTCAAACCGACCTGGAACGGTGCAGCAGTACCATCACCCATTGGACAGTCGAATTAGAGGGGCCGCTGTCCAGGGTCTGTGTAACAGATTTTGTGGCGGTGGGGGAAACCCTGTTCCTTGTTCTAAACCAGGAGGGGGACTGCGCCCTGCTCTCCTACAATACCCATACGGGAGAACAACAGGTGGCTTGGCTGGATGAGCAGGTGGACTTCCTGCTCCGGGATGAAACAGGCATCTGCTACGGCGGTATTGCCAATGGATATAAGCAAAGCCGCATCTGGTACGCCCTGCTGGGGCTGGATGGCACAGTGCAGCAGGAGAGGGAGCTGATGGTGCCCGGGTCCATCCGCTTTGATGCCACCTCTTATTTTAGTAAAAACAGGCTCTATCTGAGAGTGCAGCGTTATTATTATGCAAAACCCAAAAAGGGGGAGAGTTCCCCTGCGCTTTTTCTGGTTATAGATACCGAAACCAACACGCTGATAGACCAAATCCGTTTTGGCCAGAGGGAATATGGCACCTACATACGCTTTATGGCCCGGGATGGGCAGGGAAACCTGTTTGACTTGCCCTATACCTCCAACAGATAGAAAAAAGGCGGTTTTTGGGAAATCCTTTGGTTAGCGGCCCCAAAAGGTGGATTTTATCGAACTGATGTGATAAAATGATTTTGAGGGCAAAGGGCTTTTTACCGGCAGTAAACGGGCCCGCTGCCAGCCTGTGGAAAAGGAATAGCCCGGGAACGAAGGTAACAGAGAATACTATTGAAGTTGCAGGACGAAAAATGCTTTGTACATTAGAATTAGCTATGGCCTGCGAAGTGGAGCAGTGCTATCAGATGATTGAGGAAGGAAAGCAGTTCCAGCGGGAGCAGGGCTTTGAGCAGTGGACCGAGGATTACCCCAACTTGGATACCATCCGCAGCGATGTGGCAGCGGGTATTGGATATGCCTTCAAGGTGGATGGGGCAATAGCGGGCTACCTGTGCTTGGATTTTTCCGGCGAGCCTGCCTATGACCAGATTGAGGGGGCATGGAGCGTCGAGCTGCCATACGCTGTGGTGCACCGGATGGCCTTCAGCCAAAAGTATCGGGGAATGGGCCTGACCAGCGCTGCCTTTGCACAAATAGAACAGTGCTGCCGGGGAAAGGGAGTGCCCTATATCCGGATGGATACCGACTTTCCCAACAAGCGGATGCAGCATATTATGGAGAAAAACGGTTTTCGCCAGTGCGGGGTCATCGTCTTTCAGGGCAGCGGCAAGCTGGCCTATGATAAACTGCTAATTTAACTTGTAGCTTATTAAAAATGTCGCACAGTAAATACAACAAGCGGGGATATTCCCTGTATTTGGAGAAATGGTATCCTTCCGCTAAACGGTATATTCACACCTGTACCCTCTGTGGGCGCAGGGGATACAGCCCTGCCATTGAGGAGAAGGAATTTTGTGCTACCGCAAAAAACCGGATTATTTATCGGGAACTCACTCGAATTTTACATAGAATAGATTTGGACGAATGGGGCCGGTGCAGGGACTGTGCAGGGATACAGGATCGGAACCTCCCTGCGGCGAAGCACAAAAGTTAAAAGGGACGGTTTTTTACCGTCCCTTTTTTCTTATTCCTTTACAGTAGCCACAATCGAAATTTCCACCTTAATGGTGGGGGCGGCCAGAGCGGCCTCCACACAGGCCCGGGCGGGCTCGTTGCCCTTGGCTACCCAGGGGTCCCACACACTGTTCATCTCAGCAAAGTCGCCAATGTCCTTCAGGTAGATGGTGGCGGAGAGGATATGCTCCTTATCCGAGCCATGCTGCCCCAAAATCTCCTCGATGCGGGCCAGCACAGCGGCGGTCTGGGCCTTTACATCCTCGCCGGCTGCCCCAGCTGTCAGGCCGCTGAGGAACAGCATATCGCCATACTTTACCACCTGGCTCATGCGGCCGGTGCCGTTGAAACGCTCAATCTTCATTTTTACATCTTCCTTTCAGTTATTGTTCTGCAAGGGTTTAGGCCTCGCACATCATCTCCAAAGTCCTCAGCAGAACCCGGAACATCCGCTCGTAGGAGTTCAAATCCAGCTGTTCGTCCGGAGTGTGGGCGCCGGAGGCATCACAACCCAGAGCGGCAATGTCCAGCCCGGGAATCTTGGCAATAAAGGCGCCGCATTCCAGCCCGCCATGGGTAGCCTTGATAATCATATCCTTGCCGGTTACCTCTTTGTAGGCCTTGCTGCACAGATCCCGCAGGCTGCTCTCCTGGGTATACTCCCAGGTGGGGAAACCGGGGCGGAACTCGGCCTTTGCGCCATATTCCCGGCAGATGAGGTCGATGCGGTCGCTGCAGTCCTCCAGGAAGGAGTTTACCGAGCTGCGCAGCGAATAGAGCACATACATCCGCCCGTCTTCCAGCGTCTTAACAGCCGCCAGGTTCTGGGAGGCCACTGTCAGCCCTTCCAGAACCATACTTCTGGAAACCAGGCCGGTGGGCAGGGTATACAGCATTTTAATCAGGGCGTCGCTGTCGGCGTCCTCCAACATCTCGGCGGCGCTGGCCTTTTCACAGCTCATGGTAAAGCCGGCATCACTGAACTGCAGCTCGCTGTAGACCTTCTTGGCTACCTCGGCCACAATTTCGGCAGCCCGGGCGGCATCAGCCACAGCGGCCACAGCGTCGCACTCCCGGGGGATGGCGTTCATCATCGAGCCGCCATCGATGGAAATGAGGTTTACCTTCATCTCCTTGGCAATATTATACAGGGCCCGGGCAGCAATCTTGTTGGCGTTGCCCCGCTCCTTTTCAATATCACCGCCCGAGTGGCCGCCCTGCAGCCCCCGCACCTTGATGGCAATGGCTTCGCCCTGGAGGGGAAGCCGCTTTACATCCTTATAGATGTCGATGGTAACACCACCGGCAGAACCGGCAATACAAACCCCTTCCGGGCCGCAGTCCAGGTTGATAAGCCGCTTGCCCTTCAAATCGGAGGCGTTCAGTGCCTGCGCGCCAATCAGGCCAATTTCCTCCTGGCTGGTGAACACGCACTCCACCGGAGGATGCTTGATGTCCTTCCGGGCCAGTACAGCCATCAGATAGGCCACGGCCGAGCCGTTATCGGCACCCAGGGTGGTGCCGTCAGCCCGGAGGATATCCCCATCCACCACCAGCTTGATGCCATCCTTGGTAAAGTCATGCTCCACATTCTTGTTTTTCTCGCAGACCATATCGGTGTGGCCCTGCAGGATAACCGGGGGCAGGTGCTCGCACCCGGCAGAGGCGGGCTTTTTGATAACCACATTGTAAAGATCGTCCATCCGGGCCTCCAGGCCCAGCTGGGTGCCAAAGTTCAGCAGATACTCGCCAATGGCCTTTTCGTTGCCCGACCCGCGGGGAATGGCGCTGATTTCCTCAAAGTAGCGCAGCACATCTGCCGGCTCCCGGTTTTTAATTACATAATCCATGCTGTTATAACCTCCTTATGCGATGGGATGTTTGCTTTATTACATTATAGCATAGAAGCAGGGCTTTACAACAAAAACTTTGCAGTGGGGAACGGATGGGATGGGTTATCCCTCTGTTTGGGTGCCTTCTTCGGCCTGGCTGGCAGGGTTGGGGCTGTTTTGCGCCGAAAGGCCCAGCTGCTCCGGCACCGGCCGGGCAATAATTGCTCCAATCTGTTCCAGCTGTGCCACGGCGGCATTTAGACCGGTGTTTGCTTCCCGGAGAAGGGCGGCGCCCTCCGGTGTGCCCAACCCCAGGCGAAAAGCCTCCTCCACCTGGCCGGCCACAGTGTCCATCCGGTCGGCGGCACTGCCGGCCAGGGTGGTTACCTGGGCATAGGCATCCGGGGCGGGAAGGGCGGCAATTTTGGCAAAGGCCTGCTGCATCTGCTGCATTATTTCCACCGAGCGCCGGGGGAAGGTTTCCTCCTGGGCCGACAGTTGGCTGTACTGTTCCAGTTCGGCAGTCAGGCTGTCCAAAATGACCTGCACATCAAAGAGATAGGCCATCGCCTCCACCTCCGGCAGCAGGTTTTCCAGTTCCTCTGCCGGTCTTTCCTCTCGCCGGGGGCTGCCGGCTGGAACCGGCGGTTTCTGTTTTTCCGGCGCCGGGACGCTTTGGGAGGTTTGGGTATCTCCGGTTGGGGGTATCGGCTCCTGTTTGGCCGCACAGCCGGAAAAACTGAGCATCAGCAACAGGGCTAATAGGGGGGTAAGGTGTTTCATCTTCATCACTTCTTTTTATCCGCATTTCCAAATACGGCGGATATGGAATCATCAACATGGCCGGGGCTGTCCGGGTAGGGAGGCGTCTCCGGGCAGTCGGGGTTGCGGCCCTTGGCTATCAGCTGTTTGTGGGCCTTTTCCCGCAGCAGGGCATAGAGCACGCCAAAGGCGGGCAGGCCGGCAATCATGCCTGGAATGCCGAACAGGCTGCCCCCCACCAGGATGGAAAACAGCACCCACACCCCTTCAATGCCAATACTGCCCCCTACAATTTTCGGGGACATGAAGTTGCCGTCAAACTGCTGGATGCAGACAATGAGCAGCACAAACCACACCGCCTGAATGGGGTTGGTGAGCAGCAGCATCACTGTGCCGGGTACCGCGCCGATGATGGGGCCAAAGTAGGGGATGATGTTGGTAACCCCCACCACCACCGAGCTGAGCATGGCATAGGGCATTTTAAGCAGCGACATACCAACAAAGCACAGGGTGCCCACAATGCAGGAAACAATCACCTGGCCGGTGAGAAAACCGCCAAAGGAGCGGTTAGCCACCCGCCCCACATGGACAACATAGTCCGCCCAGCCGGTGGGCAGGAAGGCATAGAGCAGCTTTTTAAAGGTGAGGATGAGTTTCTGCTTGCCCATCAGCAGATAGATGGAGATAATCAGCCCGCTGAACATATTGTAAATGCCGGTGGCAGCCCCCATGGAAAAGCTGACCAGGGCCGGGAGCATGGCGTTGAAAAAGCTGCCAATGGAGGTGATGAAATCCTGCCAATAGGTGTTAATCAGTGCAATTACATTTTCGTCCAAACGCAGGGTGGTGAACAGGTTGTTGATAACAGGGGTGAAATCCTCCACATAGGTGCTTACATTGGTGCTGAAGTTTTGTATGGTGGCAATCAATTCCGGCACCACCGAGTCCACCAGCTTTATTACCACGAAAAACAGCGCCGCATAGACAAGCAGGATGGATAAAACGGCCGCCTGGGATTTGGCCCGTTCCGGTTTGGTATTCTTTTGCTTCATCAACAGCCGCAGCAGGTGCTTTTGCACAAACAGAAAGGGCCGATTGAGCGTAAAAGCAATGACAAAGCCGATAATAAACGGCATGGTTACCGAGATAATCCAGCCCACCTGGCTAATTAACCACTCAAAGTGGGAGACAACCAGTATGAGTACCGCCGCATAGGTGATGAGCAAAAAATAGGGTTTTAGTTCCTTGGTGTTCATGTTGTGGTTCCTTTACTTATTAAAATATAGAAAGCGCCAATGGGATTATTATAGGAGGATAAACCGGGGGAAGTCAATAAAATTTGGTAAATGGTTTGTGAATGGGATGTGGCGGCCCTGCTTTGAGTATGGTATAATAACGACAAAGCCGTTATTATACTTAAATTTTAAAGGCCCTTTTTCTCGCCCCTTGCGGGGCAACCGAAAAAGGTGGCCAATTATACCATTCCGCTATCGCTTCATAGTATAATAACGATAAAATCGTTATTATACTAAAATTATGCGCAGAACCTCGCCGCCGGGGGGCGGCAACCGGTTCTAATGCGCAATTATACCATTTCGCTATCGCTTCATGGTATAATAACCGCAGAGCGGTTATTATACCAGCGATTAAAATTCCCCTTTTTTAGAACCATGTACTCATAATGAAAGAGGACTTATAGCAATGCATTGTAAGTATCGGGAAATACGAGTATATAAACCGGGATTTTTAGGATGAAAAGAGCTTTGGAAGATGGATAAAGCACGGGTTTATGTTGATTTAAACGAAATGGTTACAGATGATATTGTATTGTTGTCCAAAGAGGATACCAAGGCTGACAGCATGGGTAACCGTATTACATTTTATGAAGGGCTGCCTGTTAGCCTCTATTCCGATGATGAATCCGACAGCGGAGAACCGGATAATTTGATTTTTGAAGGCACTGCTATAAAATATGATTTAAGGAGTTATCCCGGGTGGCAGCATGTAAAATGGTGTGCCCGCATTGATTGGAACAGTCTTATGCATGAATCCGAATGCAGCTTCCGGAAGGATGAAACTATACAATAAACCGCAGAACTGCGGCACAGAAAAAGGATAAGGAGGCAGAGGATGAAATACCGGTACATATTTGTGGACTTGGACAACACACTGCTGGATTTTGAGGCGGCAGAGGAACACTCCTTCTACCACACAGCCAAACAGCATGGGCTGCAGTTTGGCCCGGAGGAGCTGGCCCGCTACCAGGCTATCAATCAGCCGTTATGGGCGATGATGGAACGCCGGGAGATTGCCAAGGACGAATTGGTGGTGCGGCGTTATCGCCAACTGTTTGAGGAACTGGGGGTCTTAGGGATTGACCCTGCGCAGTACAACGCCGCTTATCTGGACAACCTGGCGCTGAAAACACTGCCCATTGAGGGCGCAGAGGAGCTTTGCCGCTTTATCCACCAAAATGCCGTGTTGGTGGTGGCCACCAATGGGGTTTCGGCTACCCAGCACCGGCGTATTGTATCCTCCGGGCTGGGGAAGTATCTGGATTTTATTATCGTATCGGATGACGCTGGTGCAGAAAAGCCGGATTCCCGGTATTTTGACCGGGCCTTTGCCGTCTGCGGCGCGGTGGACAAGGGGGAATGCATTATGATTGGCGATTCCCTTTCGTCGGACATCCGGGGTGGAAACGACTATGGCATGGACACCTGCTGGTTTAACCCCAAGGGGAAAGCCCTGCCGGAGGGAGCCCCGCAGCCCACCTACATAGTGGAAAAGCTCACCGATTTTATCGGGATTATACAGGGATAAAAGGAGAAGTGTAGAATGGACATTCAGAAGGAATTGGAGAAGTATTTTGCAAACGAGACCCACATCAACTGTGCGGAAACTACCATGATGGCTGCTTCTGACGCAGTTGGCCTGGGCAGGGGTATTGCGGAGGATGCCGGCTTTATGTCGGCGTTTGCCGGAGGAACCGGCAGCGCTGGAATCTGCGGGGCGCTGATTGGTGCCCAGAGCGCCCTGGGCCGCTATGCTGTCAGCCAGCTAAAACAGGGGGATAAGCTGGGCAGCAACTGCCCGGAACTGCTAAGTCAGGCAACCCAGTTGGTGGGCCTGTTTGAGGCGGAGTTTGGCAGCCTGTTGTGCCGGGATTTGCGCCCCTGTATGGCCCAGCAGCACCCCGAGGGCTGCCGGTTTTTAATCCGCCGCACCTGTGTGCTATTGGAGCAGTTGCTGGAGCAGCAGGATGCCCGCTAATCCCGGGTTTGGCACGCTGAGCGAAAAGACCCTGCACCGGATGGTGAAGGACTATATCGAACCGGACATCCGTTACCAGGAACAGCCCTGTTTTGGGTTTATTGCCGATATTTTCCGGGATGGCGCTGTCACCGAGGTGCAGACTGGCAGTGTCACCCCGCTGGTGAAAAAGCTGCTGCGGCTGCCGCCGGAAATCCCGGTGACCATCGTCCTGCCCATTATCCGGGAAAAGACCATCTGCCTGGTAGATGAGAATGGCGAGGTGCTCTCCCGCCGGCGTTCTCCCAAAAAGGGCCGTTATTCCGACTGCTTTTACCAGCTGCCCCGGCTGCTGCCCCTGGCGGGCCGGGGGCAGTTGTGGCTGCGCCTTCTGTTGCTGGATGCAGAGGAGTATCGCAGCACCCAGCCGCTGCAAACAGTGGGCCGCCGGCAGTGCCGGCGCATAGACAGGCTGCCCACAGCCTTTGTGGAGGATAGAACCCTTGTGTTCCCGGATGATTTAGCGCAGCTTTTGCCGCCGCTGCCCCGGCCTTTTACCCGGGAACTGCTGCAAAAGGCCACCCGCCTTTCGGTGAGAGGGGTGGGCAGCGGGCTTAGCGCGTTAATAAAGCTGGGCATTGTGGAACAGGCGGGTAAGGAAGGCCGTAAAAACCTGTATCAGATTGTAGACAGTGAGGAGTAATGGATGGAACTGCATCTGCCAAAGCCGGTAACAGAGGTGCTCGACTGCCTGAAACAGGCGGGGGAACAGGGGTACCTGGTGGGGGGCTGTGTCCGGGATTTGCTGCTGGGGCGCCCGGTGCATGACTATGATATTGCGGTGTCCTGCCCTCCGGAACGGACTGCCGAGCTGTTTGGCCGCTATCCGTTGGTGGAAACGGGCAGGCGGCATGGCACCATAGGGGTAGTAACCCAGGCCGGCGTGCTGGAACTCACCACCTTTCGTGCGGATGGCCGGTATCGGGACCACCGGCGGCCGGATGAGGTGCGCTTTTTGCCGGATGTTACAGAGGATTTGGCCCGGCGGGATTTTACCATCAACGCCATTGCTTTGGGGTTAGATGGTACGCTGATTGACCCGTTTGATGGGCAGGGTGACCTGGCCCAAAAAACCATCCGCTGCGTGGGGGAGCCCCGCCAGCGGTTTGCCGAGGATGCCCTGCGCATTCTGCGCTGTGCCCGGTTTGCCGCCCGCTTGGGCTTCACCGTGGAACCCTCCACCCGGATTGCCGCGCTGGAAGGGGCAGAGAGTACCCGAGCCATCTCCCGGGAGCGGGTAACAGCGGAGGTGTTGGGCTTTTTGGCTGGGGAGCAGTTTGGCCAGGCGGTGGATGTTTGTCTGCCGCTGTTCAGTGGGGTCTGGCCTGAGGCCAAACGGCTTGCCTCCCATGAGCTGGCCAGGCTGGGGCTGCCGCTCCAGGCAGAGGCTCCTATTTTGGTGGATGCCCGGCTGTTGGCTCTGGCGGCCTGCTTTTATCGTGTCAGAATGGGTGGCCTGCCCCAGAGTATCCAGGAGGGGCAGCAGGCAATGGAGCAGTTTTTGGCTGTGCTGCGGCTGCCTCGGAAGCAGAGCAGTTTGCTTGGGCAGGGGATGGAACTGTTGGTTTTGCCTCCCGCTGCCAGCCATGCAGAGGTATGCCGGCGGCTGCCCTGTTATTCTGCCCCGGCAGTGGATCGGGCCCGTTTGGCAGCTGAGCTGCTGGGCCAGGATAGGGAGGCCGAATGGCAGTGGTGGCGCCAGGCGCCATGCCGGGATCGTTCCGGCCTGGCAATAAGCGGCCGGGAGTTGCTGAAACTGGGCGTTCCAGCCGGGCCGGAGGTGGGCAGGCTGTTGGCTACCTTACGGGATGCTGTCAATAGCGGGCAGCTGCCCAATAACCCCGAATGCCTTTTGGAACAGGCCATGGAATGGAGGAAAACAGAGCCATAACCGGATATGGAAGGATACAGCAGCGCCGGCCCGGAACTACGATGGGAAAAGAAAATCAGGCTTCATCCTCTCCTGTCTGTAAAGAAAGGTTCAGGGCCGCCGCCAGTTCTTCATTGGCGGCTTTTGGCTTTTTCTTTATCGTCCGGGTCAGCACTTTTACAAAGGTGCTGCCGCTGCAAAGGACAAAAAGCAGCTCCCCTTTCACGGTGGCCGGGCAGAGAAGCTCCCCATTTTCTCCGGTATGGGGCGGCCTTGCCACTTCGCAAGAATCGGATAGATGAATTTCTCTTTGGGGCGCTTTGGTGTAAAGATAGGATTGGGCCAGGTCGTCCAGGCTGCTTTGGTCGTTTGCCTTGAGGAACAACTTGGCTTCTTCTATTAGAAATTCCAAGCTGTCCTCGTCCAAAAAGACAGGATCTGCTTCATAGCGGTTGATTGCGGTGAGGGATAGTTCCCCTTCACTGGTAGAGCCGACAAAAAAGGCGTTCCGGCATTTGTCATAGCAGCAAAAGACCTTCCCGCTGCTGGCTTTGTATTTTTTAACGGCGGAATAGTCTATTCCATACCGCTTCAAGGTGGATTTGCTTGCAACCCAGTCGCCCTTTTTAAGGTCAAAGTATTCCTGGCACCGCCAGCCCTTTGTTTTTAGTTCATATTCTGCAGTTTGGTAATCCACACAGGCCAGGGCTTCAATTAAGATATGAAGTAAAAAGTCGGAAAGGGTCTCCGCTTCCAGCTTCCATACAGAAAGGCTATCCCCCTCCTTGTGCCAATACACTGGCGGATCCTCCATTTGTAAATCCTTTATTTGAATGCCAAACTCCCCGATACCGCCGGCATAGTCGCTGCCAATAATCAGGTAGTTCTCCGCTGTTTTTTCCCATTGTTCTGTGGGAAGTTGGGATAGTTCGTACAGGGCGCGTTCCTGTTTGCCGGGGCGCTTTGACCAGCGGCCTTTGTAATCGTCGATCCTCTCCCGGAGTTCGTCATAATAGGTGTGTGGAATACGCATAGCAGCTCTGCGCTCCATCTTTCCCACCCACAGGTTGGAGGTGGACAAAAGGGGGCAATCCACCATCAGCTCCATAAATTCCGTATAGGTTTTGGGCAGGTTTATCTGTTTATCCTGTTTTAACTGTTCCAGCCACCCTGTCCCTATAGGTTGGTTGTAGCCCAATAGCCGCAACATCCCGGTGGCAGAAAGTTGGTAGTGCATCGTTTCATCCAGCGGTTGAAAATTTTCCATAACCTGTTCCTCCATTCTTACAAAGCCCTTGGGGCGGATTCCTATAAGGGCCTACCTTGGAAAAAGTATAGCACATCCCTGCCCGGTTGTATATTTCCCCTTTCAAAGAAGATGCCCCGGAGCAGCTCTGGGGGAGTTAGGATTGCGCCCTGTCGGGGCATTTTATAAAATAGATAAAAACCAGTTTAGGAGGAGGACAAAATGGAAAACCAGGAGCAGATGGAAAAACTGCAAAAAATTATAACAAACAGCCGCAATATTGTTGCATTCACGGGTGCAGGCGTTAGTACCGAGTCGGGCGTGCCCGATTTTCGCAGTGCCGGGGGTATCTATGGAAAACAATACCCCCATCCGCCGGAAGTGATGGTAAGCCACCGCTTTTTTATGGAACATCCCGCTGAGTTTTATGAATTTTACCGCCGGGAGATGGTCTATCCCCAGGCCCGGCCCAATGAAGCGCATCGAAAGCTGGCCCAGATGGAGGGGAAAGGGCGGCTGACGGCAGTTATCACCCAGAATATTGATGGCCTGCATCAGGCGGCTGGCAGTCGCCGGGTGTTGGAGCTGCATGGCAGCATCCATCGCAACCGCTGTATGTCCTGCGGGGAGCAGTATGGGCTGGATGCAGTGCTGGAAAGTACAGGGGTTCCCCGGTGCCGGTGTGGCGGAATCATCAAGCCGGAGGTGGTGCTGTATGAGGAGGAACTGGACAGCCAGGTGCTGAACGCCTCCATCCGGGCGATAGCCCAGGCAGATACCCTGATTATTGGGGGCACCTCGCTGGCTGTTTATCCCGCTGCCGGGCTGGTGCGCTATTTTGAAGGGGAGCATCTTGTTTTAATCAACCTTTCGCCAACGCCAATGGACCATCAGGCCGATTTGCTCATCCGGGAGAAAATCGGGGAGGTTTTTTCTAAAATAGAGCTTGCCTAATAGCGGGCTGGGAAAAAGCGGCCTATAACCAAGGGGAGTCTGTTCTCTCCAAAGCCCCCTTGACGGAAAGCACCGCTAAAATATATTGGATAGAAGGAAAAGAGCGCCTATTTAAAGGCGCTCTTTTTTCAGAAGGGAGGGCAAAAGCCCGGTGGTTATTCTGTTGCTGCTTCCTGGATAATAACAGTGACACTCTTGGTGTTTGTGCTGTAGCCATTGCGGGAGCAGGTAATTTGAATTTCTGTTTCTCCGGCGGCCAACGCCTCCAGTTCCAGTTTGTTGCCCTTTTGGATAGCGGACAGCAGCAGGGGGTCGGCAACTTCGCAGGTCAAATCCCCCTCTTTGGGGTTTAGTATGGTTAGGGGGAGGGTTTGGCCTTCTGTTAGGTGCAGGATGTTGTTTCGCTCCAATTCATCCGCCAAGATGGTCATGGGAATCAGCTCCGGCACCGATTTGATGGGGATGGTCAGCTGGGCGTCCTGATAGCCAGGGGTTATGGCAGTGAGTGTAACCGACCCGGTGCCCTCCTGGATGGCTGTTACAGTAAGGCGGTTGTTCTCCACAGCGGCGGTGACAATGCTGCCATCGGCCTGGGCGGAAAGCTGGGTGTCCTCTGCCACTGTATCCACATCCAGGATGATGCTGGTGCCCACTTCGATGGTGGGCAGGTAGGCGTCAAACCCCTTGGCAGAAAGGGCGATGTTCTGGCTGGGTTCGGATACGCTGATTTGCAGCTGTACTTCGGTGTCGGTATAGCCCTTGCTGGATACCACCAGGTCCAGGGTGTACTGTCCCGGCCGGGGGCACTGGAGAATAATCCGGTCCTGGGAGAGATAATAGGTGCCATCAAAGGTGATTGGATTGTCGGCCGCCCGGACGCTGACAGCCCCCTCCACCGGGGCCGACTCGCCATCGGTGATGTCAAAACCGGTGAAAAGCAGGGTGGCCTGGTTGCTGGCCTGCAGTTCCAGGTGGTTCTGGGCAAAGGTGGCGCCGCCCAGGTTCTCTTTTTCCGGGTAAAAGGCAGCTTCCAGCTGCTGCTCATCCAAAATGGGACGGGAATCAATCAGGCTGATACCCGCCTGCAGCCGCCGGGCGTCAATATGGATTTCATAGCTTTTGGAAATGCTGTTTTCCTCAGCCGAAAGTTCCAGTGTTAAAATGGCGCTGCCGCCGCCCAAGGCCGTTATCTGCACCTGGCCATCCACATATTCGGCCTGAAGCAGCTTTTTATCGGAGGAGATGATGCCAACCTCCACCTGTTCCGGCACCCCTTCCAGGGTAAAGCTGCGGCTTTCCCCCAATGTCATCTCGCTGATGGAGGCCAGTTCGGCCCCATCGGGGCCAGTGAGTTTTATTTCGGCTATATCCTCCTGGGGAACGGTGCAGCCGGACAGCAGGAGTATTGTTGCCCCAACAGCAGCCAGCAGGAGTTTTATGTATCGTTTCATCTGTATACACCTCGGTATGGATTAGAAGGGAAGTTTCTCCCCTCAACCCCTATTATACATAAAAGAGAGGCGGAAGAACAGAGAAAAGCATAAAATACACCAATCTTACCGGGATTAAGCAACTTGTTTTGCCAGAGCCTGCCTGAGCTGGCGGTATTCGTTGCATTTGTGGTCCAGTACCGTTTCGTAATGGGTGAAAAGGCCGCTTTGTTTGGAGGCCCCCGCCTGATAGAGGCCGGCCACTACCTGGCGCAGCTCCAAAATTTCGAGTTGAATGCGGGAGAGGTACTGTTCAATGGTGAATGTTCTTGCAGTCATAGCCGGTTCCTCCTTAGTTGGCAGATGTTTGTTGTAGTGTACTGGTTTGTTTGCTTGAAACCCATTATACCCGACAGAATTGTCGAATTTTAGAAAAAAGAAAGGTAATATCCAAAAATTGATAAAACTATTCAACTTTTCGTAGAAACTTCGATAAGAAATACAACTGGTATCGTCAAATTTCGAGCAGGATGGAACCATCAAGGGCTGCTGATAGGGAAGAAATAGCCATAAAACAGAGTATAAAAGGCGGATGGAGCGGGTGCAGGAGGCGCTGCCCAAACGCCAAAACGGCCAAAGCAGATGCTTTGGCCGTTTTGCATCGTTTAGTCCTCTTGGATGTGGTGGATATGGGCCAGCCCCTGGCTGATGATGGACACCACATGGTCATCATCCAGGCTGTAAAATACGCTTTTCCCCTCCCGGCGGGTTTTTACCAGATGGGCGTTGCGCAGCAGCCGCAGCTGATGGGAAACGGCCGATTGGGTCATGCCCAGGGATTCGGTTAAATCGCAGACACACATCTCCTCGGTGAGCAGGGCGGCAATAATCCGCAGCCGGCTGCTGTCGGCAAACACCTTGAACACCTCGGAAAGGCGGGTGAGTTCCTGCTGGTTGGGCATTTTGGTCAGCACCGATTGGATGGTTCCAATATGGGGGCAAAATTCATCACAAAGGGGGCAAAGCTCCTTTTCGCTTGAGGCCATAACTTTTAAAATCCTTTTTCATCTATTTTTGTTGTGGAACTATCTATCCCAAAGCCGGAAAGCGCTGGTTTAATAGTGCTCCCATGCTTTGGCGCCATTATACCCCGGCAAGGACAGCCTTGTCAACTACACCAGCCGGAGCAAACAACTGGGGATGGCAGCGGGAGTAGTGGAACAGATACTGCTGGGCAATGCCTGCATAGGGGGCGAACTCCTCGGGCAGCCCCTGTGGGAACATGGTTTCCATTGCCCGCTTCATCCACACATCCACCGGCAGGCATTCGATGCGGTAAAAGCCATACAGTAGGGCGCAGTGGGCCACCTTGATTCCCACCCCCTTAATTTGGCAGAGCTCTGCCACCGCCTCCTGAGTGGGCAGTTGCCGCACCCGTTCCAGGTTTACCTGGCCGGAGGCCACCTTTTGGGCGGCGTCAAGGATATACTTGGCGCGAAAACCGCTGCGTAGCGGCGATAGTTCCTCCACCGAGCGCCCAGCCAGTGCCTCCGGGGAGGGGAAGGCGTACTGCCCTGGCCCAATCTCCGGGCCGAAAGTTTGGCAGAGCTTTTCCACAATTCCTTTGATGCGCTTGATGTTGTTGTTCTGGCTGATGATGAAGGAACACAGCGCCTCCCAGCTGTCCTGGCGCAGCACCCGGATACCACTGGCATACTGCACAGCCTGGGCCAGTGTTTCGTTCTGGCAAAAGAGCTGCTGTATGGCCGGATAATCTTCATCCAGGGCCAGGTAGGGCAGCAGCAGCTCCTCGGCCTGCTGCTGGGCCAGGCCCCAGATGAGCAGCCGATCCCCCTGCATCTGCAGCGTTACGGCATATTTGCCCAGGATACCGGTATAGCCGCCGTCCCCGCTGGGGTTCCAGCGGAAGCACTGGCCGCACTCAAAGGTTTCCTCTAAGTTTAGGCAGGTGATATGGTCGATTTGGCAGTGGGCTGTCGGCATGGGTGGCTCCTTTTATCTCTTGTCCGGATTTGGTGCGGCGCTGCTTTACAAACGGCAGGCTGAAAATTGCTTTTGTTATGCCACAGGCGCAAAGCGCCGTAGTGGTATAATTGCGCATTAGAACCGGTTGCCGCCCTTGGCGGCGAGGTTCTGCGCATAAATGGAGTATAATAACAACTTTGTCGTTATTATAGCACAAATAAGGGGATGGAAAAAGGGACAGTAGAACCAATAGGCCGATTTGTCAACCGGCAAAGTGCCGATTTTTAAAAGTAGGGGAAATGGATGCCCAATTATTACTTTTTGTATGGTAACGGGAAAGGTGCTTTTTCCCATTTTTAAGTTTTACACAGCCCCAAAATAGAGGCAGCTGGAAAAAAGGACAGGTAATAGCGGAGTTTTCCACACTTTCAACCGACTTTTCAACATAGCATGTGGAATAGCTTGTTGAAATGGTGGAATACTCCTAAATATACTACTTGTATAACTGGAAAAATTTTCGTAAAGCTGCTGCCTTTACTGTGGGAGGTTGCCGGCGGGATAGACGAATGTTTTGTGAAAAACTGACAGGAATATTCTCCGCTTCCCAACCGTATAATGGGAACCCGCCGGCAGATACTAACATCAAAGTGAAAAAGAGGGGGATTTTTATGCTTCGCGGCGTAAATAAAAAGATTATTGAAATTAACGATACAGAGAACCGCTACTTTGAAAAAGCGGTGCTTTATGTGCGCCAGGGAGACTGGGCGCCCAGGGAGATTGAGGAACGGGCGGCGGATTTTATACACAGTATTACCGAGCAGGTCGGGGGGATGCCGTCGGCAGCGCCATCGGCCACTGCCACCAAGGTGCGCTGGAATTTGGGACGCCTGCTGAAACCGGCCGGTGTCGTGTTGGGTGTGCTGGCCCTGGTCGGGCTGATTTTGCTGCTATAATTTTCTTCACTCCGGTGTTAGCCGGAGTGTTTTTATGTCTGGAGTGTTTCATGCCCCTTTTAAAAGGCGTGCAGGGGCTGTTCTTTCCTGTTTTATTCTCCTTAGGATGATTTAGTCAGCAGTGCTGCTGCCCTTCCTTACATAACCTGCTGCTTTTTGTGTGTTTTTCATGCCGGTTGAGCCTGTTTTGTCCTCCAATTTCCATCGAGCCAATACAGACAGGAAACACCAAAGCCGCCAGCTGAAAAATTTATCAAAACCGCTTGACAAAAGGTTTTTTCTTCTCTATACTATTTAAGTACCATTTGTTTTTGCGGTGTTTTTGCGCCCAAAAGCGGATGAAAATGGAGTTTACCAAGTGGGGAGGTACGAAGGGATGATCCTTCAGCTGAAAGACCTTTTCGACAGGGCTGGGGATGCGCTTTCCTTCGAGTACGATCTGGACCTGTCGGACATCCGGCATGGGGCGGGCAAACCGCTGGTAAAGCCGGTTCATATCATAGGCACGGTGGAAAACAAAACGGGCGTAGTTACTTTAGGTTACCTGGCCATGTTTACGCTAAATACGCTATGCGACCGCTGTTTGGCCCCCGTCGAGAAGCAGTTCTCTATGAACTTTGAACACATTGTTGTGCACGAGCTGGCCGGCGAGGACAACGACGATTTTGTTGTCTGCGGGGACTATACCCTGAACCTGGACGAGCTTGTGACGGCGGACATTCTTCTTGAGCTACCAATCAGGATCCTGTGCAGCGAAGACTGCAAGGGGCTATGTCCTAAATGTGGAACTAACTTGAATGAGTCGACCTGTAACTGTAATACAAAAGAGGTGGACTCCCGCTTGAGCGTGTTGCTGACACTGCTTGACGAAAATGAAGACTAAACTATTTATTTTGATTTGAGGAGGCGCCATCATGGCAGTACCGAAGAGAAAGTCGTCCAAGGCAAGAAAGAACAAGAGAAGATCCAATGTATGGAAAATTAGCGCACCTGCATTCAGCAAGTGCCCCAACTGTGGCGAACTGATGGTTCCCCACAGAGTTTGCAAGAACTGCGGATTTTACAAGGGCAGAGAGGTTATCAAGATGGATCCTGAGGTTAACGCATAATTGGCCTCTAACAGTTGATTCTTTCAGAATGTGGCATTCTTTATAAAAGAGAGAGGCCGGGCAATCAGGTGTGGTTGTCCGGCCTTTTTGTCTGTCAATACTTTCCGTTTTTAGGGCGTCAACTCTGTGTTTTTTATGGAGATACTGTTGGAAGGGGCAAACAAACGCCCAGTGGAATGAAAAGAGGGGCAGAAGGAGGGGAACCCATGAACGGCTTAATCCTGTTGGTTAATATTTTGCTTTTTTTCATGCTTTTGCATCTATTTATAACAAAGAACTGGAATGGATTGCTCTTGTTTTCTATCGCTTTATTTTTGATGTATGGGACAGGGCATGGTAAACCGTAAGCAGGCTTTCTGTTGATGGAATGAAACTGTATGGTATACCATTTTATAGCGCTTCATGGTATAATAACGGCAAAGCCGTTATTATACTCTATTTATGCGCAGAACCTCGCCGCCGGAGGCGGCAACCGGTTCTAATGCGCAATTATACCATTTCGGTGTAAACACCTTCATGGTATAATATCAACCAAGATATAGAGTTCCCTCAAAAGAGGGCATTTGCGGGGGAACCATGCGGTTCCCTAACCACATCAGAGGGAGCGTAAGCGAACCGATTTTCCGCAGCAGCAGAATTACTATACGCCCATTTCCGGACGATATAGTATTCCAAATAAAACAAAGGCGGCAATTGCGTGTTTGAATAAAAACTGTAAGCGCCCGTTATGGGGCAGCAAGGAATAGAAGGAGGGAAGGCCTGTGTCTAAGCCCATTATTGCAGTGGTGGGGCGGCCCAATGTGGGCAAATCTACCCTGTTTAACAAGCTGGTTGGCCAGCGACTTTCAATTGTAAAGGATACCCCCGGTGTTACACGGGACCGTATCTATGCCCCCTGCGAATGGCGGGGCAAAGAGGTGATGCTGGTGGATACCGGCGGCATTGAGCCGTTTGCCAATGATATTATCCTCTCCCAGATGCGCCAGCAGGCGCAGCTGGCCATTGACAGCGCCGATGTCATTGTGCTGGTAACCGACCTGAAAACCGGCATCACCGCCAATGACCAGGAAGTGGCTAACATGCTGCAAAAGAGCGGCAAGCCCATTGTGCTGTGTGTCAATAAGGTGGATACTATTGGTGAGGTTCCCCCGGAATTTTACGAATTCTACAACCTGGGCCTGGGGGACCCCATTGCGGTTTCCTCTGTGCATGGGCATGGTACCGGCGACCTGCTGGATGCCTGCTATGAATATATCAACTTTGAAAACCGGGAGGACTACGACGAGGAATATATCAAGGTCGCAGTTATTGGCAAGCCCAATGTGGGCAAGTCCTCGCTGGTAAACCGGATGACCGGCCAGAACCGGGCCATTGTTTCCAATATTGCCGGCACCACACGGGATGCCACCGACAGTATTTTGGAAAATGAGCATGGCAAATATGTGCTGATTGATACAGCCGGCATCCGCCGGAAATCCAGGGTGGAGGAGGATATTGAGCGGTACAGTGTACTGCGGGCCTATATGGCAGTGGACCGGGCGGATGTCTGCCTGATTCTAATTGACGCACTGGAAGGCTTTACCGAGCAGGATTCCAAGGTAGCCGGCTATGCCCATGAGCAGGGCAAGGCCAGCATTGTGGTGGTGAACAAGTGGGATGCTGTGGAAAAGGACGGCAAAACCATGGACGAGTATCGGAAAAAGCTGGAGCAGGATTTTTCGTTTATGTCCTATGTGCCGTTTCTCTTCATCTCGGCCCTCACCGGCCAGCGGGTGGAAAAGCTGTATGAACTGATTAACTATGTCAGCGAACAGAACGCCCGGCGCATCTCCACCGGCATGCTCAACGATATGCTGGCCTATGCCACCTCCCGGGTACAGCCCCCGTCGGACAAGGGCAAGCGGCTCAAGCTCTATTATGTCACCCAGGCGTCCACCAAGCCGCCGGCCTTTGTGGTGTTCTGCAACCGGGCAGAGCTGTTCCACTTCTCCTACCAGCGGTACCTGGAAAACCAGATTCGGGAAACCTTTGGCCTGGATGGCACTCCCATCCGGCTCATTATCCGGGAGCGGGGCGGCGACAAGTAGCGGCTGATAATCCAATAAAGGGGTGTATCTGTTTTGACTGTTGATTCTCAGGTGCTTGCTGCCAGCGCGGCTGCCTTTGTGATTACCTATCTGCTGGGCAGCCTGAACTTTGCGCTGATTGTTTCCCGGCTGCTCTATCACGACGATGTACGCAACTATGGCAGCGGCAATGCCGGCATGACCAACATGCTGCGCACCTATGGCAAAAAAGCCGCTTTTCTTACAGGGCTGGGGGATTTCTCCAAAGGGATGGCCTCGGTGCTGATAGGGCGGCTGCTGTTTGGCTGGATGGCCGTTACCGCCTTTGATGGCGGCTATGTGGGGGCCATTGGTGTTTTGCTGGGGCATTTGTTCCCCTTGTACTTCCATTTTAAAGGGGGCAAAGGGATTCTGGCCATTACTGGCGCTATCCTGCTGCTAAACCCGGATGTGTTTGCTATTCTGTTTATCTGCTTTGTGCCGGTGGCCTTTATCACCCGCATTGTATCGCTGGCATCGGTGACCGGCACAATGGCCTATCCTATTTTAATCTATATCAAATGCCGGATTATCGGCCGGCCGCCTATGCTGGATGTGGCGTTTTCCATTGTCTGTGTGCTTATTATCCTGTGCATGCACCGGGAGAACATCCAGCGGCTACTGAATGGCACCGAGAAAAAGATTGGACAGGGCAAAAAATAAACATTCTGCTAATTGGGAGGAAAGAATATGGCAAAGCTGTTTCTATTGGGGGCAGGGGGGTTTGGTACTGCCCTTGCTGTAATGGCCCAGCGGGCCGGCCATCAAGTGACCATGTGGTCTTACAAACAGGAGGAGGCTGACACCCTGTTGGCGGATGGGGAAAACCGCCGGCTGCTGCCTGGTATCCCCATTGATAAAAGCATTGGTATTGTCACCAATTTTGCGGCACTGCCCGCGGCCGATGCGGCGATTATTGCCGTGCCTTCTTTAGCTGTACGGTCGGTGGCTGGCCAGCTGCGGGGCCATCTGCAGCCTGGCACAGTAGTGGTTTGTGTATCCAAGGGCTTTGAACCGGAAACCCTGAAGCGTATGGACGAGGTAATAGCTGAGGAACTGCCGGAAAACCCCTGTGTAATCCTATCCGGCCCCAGCCATGCCGAGGAGATTGCCAAAGGCATTCCCACTACGGTGGTGGCAGCCTCCAACAATCTAACTGCGGCCGAATATGTGCAGGAAACACTGTCCAGCGACTGCCTGCGTATCTATGTCACCGACGATGTCATTGGTGTGGAGCTGGGGGGCGCTTTGAAGAATGTAATCGCCCTGGCAGCTGGCGCCTTGGATGGCCTGGGCTTGGGGGATAACACCAAGGCTGCCCTGATGACCCGGGGCCTGACCGAGATTGCCCGGCTGGGGGTGGCCTGTGGCGCCCGCACCGAAACCTTTGGCGGGCTTTCGGGCATGGGGGACCTGATTGTTACCTGTACCAGTATGCACTCACGGAACCGCCGCTGCGGCATTTTGGTGGGGCAGGGGCTGTCCGGCCGGGAGGCGGTGGCTAAGGTTGGCATGACGGTGGAGGGCTACACCAATACCAAAAATGCCTATGAGATGGGCCGCCGCCTGGGGGTGGAAATGCCCATCACCACCGAGGTGTATAGGGTGCTGTATGAGGATAAGGATATCCGCACTGCCATTGCCGATTTGATGGGCCGGCCCAAGCGCCATGAATCGGAGTATATCTGGCTGAAGGACTCAGCCGCCCGCTGATAAAAAGGATGAGAGGATACTTCTCTCATCCTTTTAAACATTAACATTATAAAACAAAAAGGCCGCCCCAGCCGGGACGACCTTTTATTTGTGCCGATTAAACAGCACGGGTTACCTTATTGGAACGGATGCAACGGGTGCAGGCGTGGATATACTTGGGAGAACCATCTACAACTGCCTTAACTCGTCTTACATTGGGCTTCCAAGTTCTGTTAGATCTTCTATGAGAATGGGAAACCTTAATTCCGAAAGTAACACCCTTACCGCAGATATCGCATTTTGCCATTTGTCTGCACCTCCTTCTGGGTATAGGTAAAGTCAACATTAGTATATTACCAGATTTGCAGGGGAAAAGCAAGTATTTTTTAAAATTTAATGTTCGCCATTTTGGAAAGCCTATCTACTGTGAACATACAACCGATAACGGGGGGGCAGCCTTCACAATTCTTCGGGGCCATGCCTCCCATAAGGGTCCATTCTAATCTAAGTTTAAAGCAGTAGAGCCTTAGTGTTCCAGCATAATATAGAGGTGCTTTTTCATCCAGAGCATGACAGGGTGTTCAGCAGTTCTAAAAGTGTTGGGCAACATAAAGGCTTGAAAAGAAAAAATGGGTAAGCCCTATAAGGACTTACCCATGGTCGGAGTAGCGGGACTCGAACCCACGGCCTCTTGGACCCGAACCAAGCGCGCTACCAAACTGCGCTATACCCCGACAATACGAATGCTATTATAATCCATCTTTTTAAAATTGTCAATTACTTTCCTGCAAACTGCCAAAATAAATTTGAGCCCTTAGCTCACATCGCGTCTGGACTGGGCCATGCAGCACGAACAGGTGCCGCTGAGCAGCAGCTGATGGTCCTGTACCTGAAAACCGGCGGTATCCAGTACCTTTTGGTCGATGGCATCCAGCAGGTCCTCCTCCAAATCCAGCATCCGTCCGCAGCAGGTGCAGAGCAGGTGGGCGTGCGGGGCAGTGCGAATATCAAACCGGTCGCCGCTGACCGGGGTGGAAATACGCCGCAGCATTCCCTGTTCAGCCAGCTGGTTCAGGTTCCGGTAGATGGTCCCTAAGCTGATATTGGGTTGCTCCAGCTTAACCGCCTGGTATACCATCTCTGCTGTTGGATGGTCCAGCTTCTCAGCCAGTGCCCGGAGAATGCTCTCCCGTTGTTTGGAATATTTCATTGCCTACCACCTAATACAAAGTTTCTAAATATAGTTATTATTCCTGTTTTGTTTTTATCAGTATACTGCACTCTGCCAAAAAAGTCAATAAATCCACTGGGAAGGTGACGAATTTTTGGGCACAAAGCGGTGGTATCCCAACTTATTGGCTTAGTTGCAAAGAAAAGTTTTGCTGTTGGCTTATAAGTTCGTCGACAGCTGCCCCTATTTCCGGGATAATAGAGGCAGAGTAATGGGGTGGGGGCGAAAACTGTCGTAGGATTTCGTTTTCTGTCGCAAATTGCAAAATTACTCGCAATTTGTCCTATCATAGTAGATAGATATGGCAAAAGGTGGAGATATTATGACGAAATCGGAAGCGTTGATCTACTCACTACAGCTCACCAATGGCGGCAATATCCGGCCGCTGGCACTGGCGGTGGAGTATACCCGGGAACTGCTGTTTATCCGGCAGGTGCCTATGGATGAACTGCGCCTCTCCCGGGATGTATACCCTCTGGTGGCCCGTACACTGGGCAAAAGTGTAAAGACCATCGCCCGCAGCATTGAGCGCCGCACCCGGGATTGCTGGGATTATGGCGACCGCGCCCGGTTGGAGCAGCTGATTGGCCCAGGGGCGTTGGGCCCGCCCACGCCGCGGAACCTGGTGCTCTACCTGGCCTATTATGCGCAGTATGGCATCAGCTTTTATGAGATGGTGGACAGGGAGGTAAAGGTATAAATTACTGGGCAGTGAAAAACGGGACAGCCTCCATACAGGTGCTGTCCCATTTTTTTAAACTGAGTTTATCTGTAATAAACCGGGGTGTTCAGTTCTACAAACTCCCGAAAGTTCTCAACATCGATCCCATAAAAGAGGATCAGCCGCAGCATTACAACCGTACCGGGCAGATAGGTGCCCTTTTCCAGATGCTGATACCATCGCACTGATACCGAAACGGCTTCTGCCACCTGCTGCTGGGTGAGCCCCAGCTGCATTCTGGAATGATAAATTTCATCCGAAAACGCCTGCTTCAGCGATGTTTTTGTCATAACTATCCCTCCTTTCTATAGGAAGAATATAGAAATAAATTATCCAGTTCCACGAACAAACTGTTCATATTGGTAAATTTGCCGAAAACTGTATGTTCAAACAAAAAATTAAAGTAGCTTTGCCGATGGATGGGCCAAACAACTTGCAATGGGCAGCTTATTCTGCTACACTAAAGGGAAAATCCGCTTTGTATAGGGCTGCGGATAGCTGCTTTAGGATTGAAAGAATAGGATAGGCTCTGCTTTTCCTGTATAGTTAGATGGACTGGTTGGAGGGAATAGAACGGATGATTGGATTGGATAGAAAATGGGATAAACCCGCGGGTTGGCTGCTGCCGCTGGTCCTCTCTTTGGCATTGACTGGCTGTGCGGCTTCCTCCCAGCCGGAGCAAAGCTCCTCGTTGCCAGAGCAGAGTTCCGCTTTGGAAAGTAAGGCACTGGAGATTGTTTTCCCGGCCTATACAGAGGAGAATCCCCACCAACTGCCCATTATTGAGCAAATCAACGGGGGCGATCCGGTTTCGGTCGCAGTGGAGCTGCCCCAGGGCTGGACGGCCGAGCGGATGGACGCTGTGGAGGAACCGGTGGCGCCCGGGGAATTTTTCTCCATCCTCTACCTGTACCGCGACCAGCAGCTGATGGGATATATTGGCTTTAACCGGTTTGAGCCGTCCGCCGATGAAGTACCGCAGGAGGACTATTACAAGACAGTCTGCCCCGGCCTGCGCCTCTCCTCCCTGTACCAGTGGGAGCTGAGCCAGCGGGTGAAGGACACCGGAACCGGGGAAGTGTTAATCATGCAGATTGACTATTCCATCCCCGAGGAGGGAAAGAATACAGCTGAGCTTCCGCTGCAGAACACCTTGGGTATTTTGGCCTATGATACCCGGCAAAAGGCGGTTGTGGGCATTGCCTTCCAGCCCGGCGCCGTGGAGGAAACCCAGGCCGAAGCCATCGCCCAGAGCTTCCAGTTTTATACTAAGCCATAGCAGATTAAAGCAGGCTGTCCCTTTGGGACGGCCTGTTTTGCTGTCCAATAGCCGCACTCGTCCGGCGGCGGGGTTTATTGCCGGAGAAAAATGTGTTAAACTGTAGGGGAATGTAAAAACAGCAGGAATGGAAGGGGAGAAAAAAGGATGCTTCAGCTGATTTTAGGCCGGGCTGGCAGCGGAAAAACCTGGGAACTGTACAGCCGGATGGAGCAGACGCTCCGAGAGGGGGGCCGGGCCATTCTGCTGGTGCCGGAGCAGTTCTCATTTGAGAACGAACGGGAGCTTTACCTGCGCTTTGGCCCGCAGCTTTCTTCCCAGGTGGAGGTGCTGGGCTTTAACCGGCTGTGCGACAATATCTTCCGGTTCTATGGCGGCCTGGCAGGACGCACCCTGGATGACACCGGCCGGCGTATCCTCATGGGTATTGCTTTGCAGGAGGTGGGAAGCGCGCTGGAGGTGTATGCCGCCCAGGCGGATAAACCCGGCTTTATTGAGGATATGATTCAGGAAATTGGTGAGCTGAAGGCCGCTGGTATCACCCCGGAGGCATTGGCCGAGGCCGATTTTTCCGATACCCCTTCCCTGCGGGGCAAGGTGGCAGACATTGGCACCATCTATGCCGCCTACCAGGCGCTGATTGAGGAGAGCTACATTGACGGGGAGGACAATATCTTAAGAGCGCTGGACCTGCTGGATCCTCGGGAATTCTTTGGCGGGGTGAGCGTCTTTGTAGATTCCTTCACCGCCTTTATGGCGGCGGAATACCGGATGTTGGCGGCTATCCTTGCCGGGGCGCAGGAGGTCTGCGCCGCTTTCACCTGTGATGGGTTGGAGGAACGGGAGGATGGCCTGGGCGTCTTTTCTGCCTCCCGGGAGAGCGCGGCCCGCCTGATGCGTATGGCGCAGGAGAGCGGCGGCACAGTGGCCGAGCCGCTGTTGCTGGGGGAACCCCGCCGCTTTCTGGCGCCGGAACTGCGCCGGCTGGAACAAGGCTTTTTACAGCCGCACCCCCGGGAGGAGGTTCCGCCGGCTGGGGAGGCGCTGTGCCTGGTACAGGGGGCAGATGTGTATGACGAATGCCTTTATCTGGCGGCTGCCATTGCCGAAGATGTGCGCACCCGGGGGCTGCGTTACAATGAGATTGCCGTTATCTGCCGGGATATGTCCCCCTATCGCATTGCGTTGGTGCGGGTGTTCCAAAAATTTGGCATCCCCTTCTTTGCCGACCTGCCCCAGTCGGCGGCCAATACCCCGGCCATCACGGCAGTAGCAGCGGCGTTGGCCTGTGTCCTTGAGGGCTTTACGGCCGAGAATGTGCTGCGCTTTGCCAAGTGTGCGGCGCTGGGTGTCCCGTTGGAGGAGGCCGCCGAGCTAGAAAATTACTGCTATGTTTGGAATGTGGGCAGCCGGGATTGGGTGGCGGATTTTTCCAACCACCCGGACGGCTTTCGGGACACCTTTACACCAGAGGACGCCGCCCGGCTGGAACGCATTAACACGGTCCGCCGCCGGGTAATAGTTCCGCTGGAGCGGTTCCGCCATGCGCTGGCCGAGGCCGATGGCACAGCCTTCGCCGCCGGGGTGTACCAGCTGCTGGAGGAGATTGGCGCTGCCGAACACATCCGAGCCGCCTGCGCCGATGAGGATAACGACAGCATGACCCGCCGGCTGGATGAGCAGGACAGGGTTTGGGAGGAAGTGATGCACCTGCTGGACACCCTGGCCACTGTCATCGGTTCCCGGCGGCTGCCGCTGCGGGTCTATCGCAGCCTGTTCCTTTCCGGTGCCGCCGCCATTGAAATTGGCAGTATCCCCCAGACGCTGGACCAGGTTATTGTGGGCACAGCCGACCGCATCCGCCCCCGGGGCATCCGGTCCGCCTATGTTATCGGGGCTTCTGCCGGGGTGTTCCCGGCTCCGGCCCGTCCGGTGGGCCTGTTTGGGGATAGCGAGCGGGAGCGGATGATTGCCGCCGGGTTGGAGCTCTCCCAAACTGCCGAGATTCAGGCAGTGCGGGAGAAGTTTTACGCCTACTTTGCCGTAACAATCCCCTCCGAACGCCTGTGGATCAGTTTTCCCCGCAATAGCCTGAGTGGGGAGCAGAACGCCCCCTCCCAGATCATCACCGAGGCGGCGGAGCTGTGCTGCGCCCGGCTGCGCTCGGCAAACTCCCTGGGGCTATCCACTGTAGTGAACGCCGCCACTGCACTGGAAAGCCTGGCTGCAGCCACCCAGGAGGAGAGTAGCCGTACCGCCGCCCTGCGGGAGGTGGTGGGGGCAGACTTTGATTTGCAGCGGCACCTCCGGGCAGCTGGCACCCATTCGGCCAGGCTGGCCAGCCCAGCCGTTGCCCGGCGGCTGTTTGGCGGGGATATGACCCTGTCGGCCACCCGGATTGACCGGTTTTATGGCTGCCCCTATTCCTATTTCTGCCGCTATGGCCTGGGCATCAGGCCCCGGCAGCGGGCCGAGCTAAGCCCGCTGGAAATGGGCAATGTAGTGCATGAGGTGCTGGAGAAGCTGCTGCGGGAGCAGGGTGCCGCTGGGCTGGAGGAGATGGAAAGCACCGCCTTGCGCCGGGAAATCCGCCGGATTATCGATGCCCGCATTACTGCTCAGGCAGTGGATGCAGCGGCGCTGCCCAAGCGTTTTCACTATCTGTACGGTCGCCTGGTGGAGCAGATTTTCCGCCTGGTGCGCATGTTGGCCGGGGAGCTGGCCCAGAGCGCCTTTGTCCCGGTGGAGTTTGAGTTCCCCATTGGAGAGGGGGGCGCCCGGCCGCTGCGGCTGAGGACCCCGGAGGGGGATATGGTATCCATCGAGGGCAAGGTGGACCGTATCGACCTCTACCAGAACGGCGGCCGCAGCTATATCCGCATTATCGACTACAAAACCGGCGCCAAAAAGTTTGCCCTGGACGAGGTGGTGCAGGGCCTGAATATGCAAATGTTCCTCTATCTGTTCACATTGGGGGAAAACGGCATAGAGGGGGTGGAGCATCCCCAGGAGGCCGGTGTGCTGTACATGCCCGGCAGCGGCCGGTTTGCGCGAGGGGAGCGGGGCACCGCCTCGGAGAAGATTGAGGCTGAGCTGCGCAGCCAGTACCGTATGAGTGGCATGGTGCTGGATGATTTGGAGGTGATAGAGGCGATGGAGCTGGGGGTGCAGGGCCGATATATCCCGGTAAAGCTGAAAAAGGATGGCGGATATGACAGCAGTTCCTCCATTGCCACAGCCGCCCAGCTGGGAAGGATTAAGAAGAAGCTGGAACAGAACATCACCGAGATGGCAGGGCTGCTCCATCAGGGGATGATAGCCGCCCTGCCGGCCAGCCGGGAGGGCAGCACCCCCTGTGCCTACTGCGACTATCGCAGCGTGTGTGGCCGGGAGGAGGACTGGCCGGAGCGCCAGATTGTCAGGATGAAAAATGCCGAAGTGTTTGAAAAGTTGGAAGAAGGGGGGCAGATGGTATGGGAACTGTAACATGGACACCCCAGCAGCTGGCGGCCATCACCGCCCGGAATCCGGGGATTTTGGTGTCCGCCGGCGCGGGCAGCGGCAAGACAGCGGTGCTCACCGAACGGGTGGTTCAGCTGATTTTTGACGAGCAGCAGCCGGTGGATGCCGACCGGATGCTCATTGTCACCTATACCCGGGCTGCTGCTGAGGAGATGCGGGAGCGCATTGCCGCCAAGCTCCGGGCGGTGCAGCAGGCCCGGCCGGGGGATCATTCGGTGGCCCGGCAGCTGATTCTGCTGCAAAAGGCGGATATCAGCACCGTGCACGCGTTCTGCCAACGGCTGGTAAAGGAGAACTTCCAGCAGCTGGGGGTTGAAAGCGGCTTTCGCATTGCGGATGAACGGGAGCTGAGCATCTGGCGGCAGGAGGCCGCCGCCGAACTGATTGAGGAGGAGTATGCCAAGGAGGAACCGGGCTTTATTGGGCTGGTGGAGCTGCTGGCCGAGGAGCGCGGCGACCGCCGTCTGGTGGAAACCCTGTTGCGCCTGTACGACTTTGTGCGGGCCCATCCCTTCTATCTTCAGTGGATGGAAGAAAAGCTGGCGCTGTATGCCGCTTCCACCCCCTTGGAGCAGACACTTTGGGGCCAGGAGCTGTTGGAGCAGGCCAAAGGCAGGGCTGCCGCTGCTGCCCAAGTGCTGGAACAGGCTGCCACCCTGCTGGAAGGGGATGAAAAGCTGTCCAAAGCCTATGGCGATAATATCCGGTATCTAAACCGGGCTGCGCAGGAATTGGCCGGCTGTTTGGAGGCCGGGGACTGGAACGGCGCCCGGGCAGCTGTAACCGGGCTGGCGCCACCCCGTTTTGGCGCCCTGCGGGGGTATGAGGACGAGGAGAAGAAGGCCTATGCCACTGCCCTGCGGGACCAGGGGAAGGAGCTGTTGGCCGAAATTGCCGCCGGGCTGATTGTCTGCACCCGGGAGGAGTTCGAGGAGGACCGGGCGGCGCTCTATCCCATTGTGGAAAAGCTGTTTGCCCTCACCCGGCAGTTTGATGAATCCTTTACCCGGCGCAAGCGGGAGAAAAACGCCCTGGATTTTTCCGACCTGGAACACCTGGCCATCCGGCTGCTGGCCGAACCGGACGGCTGCGGCGGCTGCCGGCCTACCGAAAAAGCCGAGGAGCTGTCCCGGCACTACCGGCAGGTGTTTGTGGATGAGTATCAGGATACAAACGCCGTGCAGGACATGATTTTTTCCTGTGTTTCGGATGAGGGCAGGAATTTGTTCATGGTGGGGGATGTTAAACAGAGCATCTACCGCTTCCGGCAGGCCAACCCGGACATCTTCCTGCAAAAAAAGCAGGAGTTCCCGCCCTATCCGGCTGCTGCCGATGGGCCGGTGAGCATCAGCCTCTCCCAGAACTTCCGCAGCCGCCGGGAGGTTACCGAAGGGGTGAACTTCCTGTTCGATCAGGTGATGAGCCGGGCGGTGGGGGATGTGGATTACTGCCTGGGGGAGCAGCTCCTGCCTGGGGCCAGCTATCCCGACGCCTCCGGCACCGGCTGTGAACTGCACCTGCTGCGCCGGGCGGAATCGGCGCTTCCCTCCCGGGAGCAGGAGGCCGAATATATTGCCGGGCTGGTGGAACGCCTCCTCCGGGAGGGCTATCAGGTCACCGACCGGGACGGCGCGCTGCGCCCGGTGCGCCCAGGGGATATTTGCATCCTGCTGCGCTCGGTGAAGGAGAAGGCCAACCTCTATGTCAAGGCGTTGGAGCAGCGGGGCATTGGTGGCAGGGGGGATGGCAGTGCCGGATTTTTGTACAGCCGGGAGATTTCGGCCGTAACGGCGCTGCTCCGGGCCATTGATAACCCGTTGCTGGATGTGCCGCTGGCCGCCGCCATGCTGTCGCCGCTGTTTGCCTTCACCCCGGACGAGCTGGCGGAAATCCGCCTGGAGGACCGCCGCCGCTCCCTGTATGCCTGTCTGGTGCTGCACGCCGGGAAGGATGAAAAAACCGGGGCGTTTTTAAAGCTGCTGCAGCGTCTGCGGGCGCTGTCCGCCGGGCTGCCGGTGAGCCAGCTTATCACCGAGCTATACGACTGCACCGGCTTTGAAGCGGTGGCCCGGGGGATGGAGCGGGGGGAGAAGCGCCTGCAAAATCTCCGGCTGCTGCCGGAATATGCCGCCGACTACGAGGCCCGGGGGTATGGCGGCCTGCCTGCCTTTGTGCGGCTGTTGGACCGCCTGGAGGAGACCGGCGGGGACCTGGCCGAGGGAAGTGTCACTGCTGCCGGGGAGGACACCGTGGCTGTTATGAGCATCCACAAGTCCAAGGGGTTGGAGTTCCCGGTGGTTATTCTGGCCGACTGTGCCAAGAGCTTTAACACAATGGATCTGAATGCCCCGGCCCTGCTGCACACCGAGCTGGGCTTTGCCTGCCGCCGCCGGGACCCGCAGCGCCGGCTGGAATATGGCACCCTGCCGCTGGCAGCGGTGCGGGCACGGTTGGAGCGGGAGCTGCGCAGTGAGGAACTGCGCATGCTGTATGTAGCCCTCACCCGGGCCAAGGAACGCCTGATTTTGGTGGGCGCTCCCCGGGGGGAGCTGGGAAAATATATAGCGGGGCTGCATGTCCCGCTGGAGGGGGGCCGGGTTCCGGTGCTCCGGGCGGGCAAGGCCTCCTCCTATCTGGATTGGGTGACAATGGCGCTGCTGCATCACCAGGATGGGGAGCCGCTGCGGCTGGAGGCAGATCTGTACACCGGCGGTTCACTGGAAGGGGGGCAGTTTCAGGTGGTGTTGGCTGATGCAGCCGATACAGCCGCCACAGAGGCGGCGGAAGCACCTCCACTGCCCCCGGCTGACCCCAAACTGGTGGAGCAGCTGCGGGCAGCACTGGATTACTGCTATCCTCACCAGCAGGCTACCCTGATTTCCTCCAAGTTTGCCATCTCCCACCTGGCGGAGGATTTGGGGGTGGCCGAGAAGCGGCGGTTTGCCGCCCGCCCGGCCTTTTTATATAAGCAGGGCCTTACACCGGCGGAAAAGGGCAGTGCCGTGCATACCTTTATGCAGTTCTGTGACTATCCTGCTGCTGCCCGGAATGCCGCCGCCGAGGTGCAGCGGCTGGTACAGCAGCGCTTTCTCACCCCGGAGGAGGGGGAAAGCATGGATATTCGGCGCATAGCCGCCTTTTTCTCCTCTCCGCTCTATCGGCGCATTGCCGGGGCGGAGCAGGTGTGGCGGGAATACCGCTTCCTGGCTGTCATTGGGGAGGAGGCGCTTCACGGCCTGGCCCAGGCAGAATTACACGGCTGCCGCACCACTGTGCAGGGGGTGGCGGACTGTATCTTCCAGGAAAATGGCTCTGCCGTTGTGCTGGATTACAAAACCGACCGGGTCGGCTCCCCGGAGGAGCTGGCGGCCCGGTACCGGGTGCAGCTGGGGCTGTATGGCCGGCTGCTCTCCCAGGCTTTGGGGGTACCGGTGCGGCAGTGCCTGCTTTGGTCCTTCCACCTGGGCCGGGAGGTGGAGATTGCGCTGGATTTGTAGTGTGTATAAGAAGATTCAAAAAAGAGCCAGGGAGGAGATTCTTTTTCTCTCTGGCTCTCCCTAATTTTTTGTCCGGCGGTCCGGCCAAGCCGCCTTATAAAGCCGCTATTGTAGATTGGTGCCTTTTTCTCATTGTCCTACAGGCGTGCAAACCGGTGGCGGCTATTTTATGCTTAATTGTGCTTGTGGCTGGCTGCACACCGGTTTTCTAAGCTCCAAGCGGGGCAGAGTTTTTTATTTCAGCAAATTTCTTCCAATTTTGTCCGGTTCCGTGGATTTTTTAACTTTTTCCTCTGGTTTCTTTATTTTACCAATCTGTAAACAGAGAAAAAGATGTAAGATTTATAGTGCCAAGCAGAGAAAAATATGTTAATATAAAACTATATATCGAAACATGACAGAAACAGTTGGCGGCAGGCTCCGAAGGTATCCGGCCTGGCTGCCAGATGGAGAGTACATATATGATGAAAGAGAAAAAGAACCGCCCATCCCCCTCCCGCCGGGAGCAGAGCAGCCAGGAAGGCTGGAACAGCGGCCGCACACAGCCCTCGGGTATGCAACGGGAGGATATTGTAATTGGGCGCAACGGCGTGCTCGAGCTGCTGAAAAGTGGCCGGGCGGTGGAGAGCATCCTCCTTGCCAGCGGCGACCATCAGGGCAGCATCCCGCGCATTGCCGCAATGGCAAAGGAAGCGGGCATCCCGGTAAAGGAGGCCAGCCCTGCCAAACTGGACAGCATGTGCGGCAGGCAGAACCACCAGGGTGTTATAGCCATAACCGGGGCTGCCGCCTATGCCGAACTGGAGGACATCTATAAAAAAGCCGGGGATTCCCCCCTGTTTGTCATCATTGCCGATGACATCACCGATCCGCACAACCTGGGGGCCATTATCCGCACCGCCGAGGCGGCAGGGGCACATGGCATTATTATCCCCAAGCGGGGCGGGGTGGGCCTGACAGTAACAGTGGCTAAAACCTCCGCCGGAGCGGTGGAACATCTGCCGGTGGTGCGGGTGCCCAACCTGGCGGCCACTGTGGAACAGTTAAAGAAGCAGGGCGTATGGGTATATGGCACCGACATGGAGGGCCAGTGCTGGTGTGAAATTGATTACACCGGCCCTGTGGCCCTGGTGGTTGGCTCGGAGGGCAAAGGCATGAGCCGCCTGCTCACCGAAAAGTGCGATTTTATTGCTTCGCTGCCCATGTACGGGGAGGTTGGATCGCTGAACGCCTCGGTGGCAGCGGGAATTGTGATGTATGAAATTGCCAGGCAGCGGGCCAATATTCGGGCCCGATAGATTGTGATAGAACGATAGGCAGGAGGATATGAAGTGGCAGACCGATACAATGTCGATGATATTCTCGATGAAATTAAGAGGAAAAAAAGCGGCTCCGGCAGCATGATTCCCGGCGGAAGATCCGCCATGGAGGAGGACTATGCCCCCGTATACAGCCGCTATGATGCATATGAGGAGGAGCCCTATGACGACCGTCCCGCCCGGAGCCGGGCAGAGGATGAGGAGGACTGTATCCCGCCCCGGCGCTCCTCCCGCCCCACCAGGGAGGAGTATGACGAGCCCCCCCGCCGCGCCCGAGGGGAATACGAGGAACGCCGCTCGTCCTCCCGTTATGCGCCGGAGTATGAGGAGGAATACAGGGAGCCTCGCCGCGGCAGCCGGACAGAGGATTGGTATGACGAGGAGCGCCCGCCCCGCCGGACGGCCCCCCGAAGCCAGCGGGAGTATGAGGAGGAGTATTACCAGGAACGGCCGGCTCGCCGCCCCCGGGAGATGGAGGACTACCCCGAGGAGGCCCGGTATGAAACGGCGCGTTTTGGCCGTCCCAGCCAGTATGAGGAGGATGTTCCCCGCCGGCCGGTGGGGAATACCCGCCCGCGGCCCGGCCGCCGGGCTGAACCGGAGTATGAAGAAGCCGCCGAACCACCCCGCCGCAGCGGCCGGGCAGAGGATTGGTATGACGAGGAGCGCCCGCCCCGCCGGACGGCCCCCCGAAGCCAGCGGGAGTATGAGGAGGAGTATTACCAGGAACGGCCGGCTCGCCGCCCCCGGGAGATGGAGGACTACCCCGAGGAGGCCCGGTATGAAACGGCGCGTTTTGGCCGTCCCAGCCAGTATGAGGAGGATGTTCCCCGCCGGCCGGTGGGGAATACCCGCCCGCGGCCCGGCCGCCGGGCTGAACCGGAGTATGAAGAAGCCGCCGAACCGCCTCGCCGTCGCAGGCCGGATGAGGAGCGCCCGGTGGCTGGGCCGGCCCCGGCGGACGACCTCTCCATCCTGCGGGAGCGCATTGCCGATGCCGAACCCCGCCGCCCCCGGTTTGAAAACTTGGAGCCGGAGGAGCCCCCTATGGAGCCCCGGATTGTGGGAGGCACCATTATTACCAGCCGGGAAGAGATTTTAAAGAACTTTGGCGGGCATGGCAAAACCCCCTCCTTCACCCGCAGCTTTGACGCCGCCCGGGAGAGCCGGCAGGCCGGTTTGGCGGCTGAGCGGGAGGAACCTGATGCGGTGGAGGACTACTCCGCCACCCAGATGAATATCGACCTCTACTCAATGGATGAGGAGGGCAACTCTAAGGCGGAGGAGGAACGCCGGCAGCTGCGCCGCAAGCAGAAGGCCGCCAAAGGGGAGCCGATAGCCGAGGACGATGATATTGACGATGGCGGCGATGTGGATGACTTTAACACCCCCAGGGATGCCAACAAGGTATACAAAACCATCAGCACCAACAAAAAGCGCCTGCGTCTGCGCTTTGGGTTCACTCTGCTGCTTTTTGTGATGTTGGCCTATTTTACCGCCTCGCTGACCAATATCAGCCTGCCGCTGCTGAACTTTATGCTTCCGGAGCGGAATATGAGCGTCTTTATGGGGGTGAACCTGGGCCTGATGGTGCTGGCCATGCTGGTGAACATCTCCACCATTGCCGGCGGCCTGAAGGCGCTGTTTACCCTGCGGCCCAGCAGTGACGGCCCCATTGCCATTGCCGGCGTGGTGGCAATGGTTCAGGGCATTGTGCTCATCCTAAACCCGGATGCCGTCACCGGCAATGGAGTGCATTTCTACTTTGCTGTGACGGTATTGGGGCTGGTATTCAATCTGTTGGGCAAGCTGTTTATGATAGAGCGCATCGACCGCAACTTCCGTCTGCTGGCGGAAGGGGGGTACCAGCGCCACGCCTTTAACATCATCAACGACCGCAACCTGGCCCGGGAGCTGACCAGGAACCAGAACCTGGACCCGCCGGTGGTGGGATACAGCCAGCCCGCCGACTTTTTAACCAATTTTATGCACTTTTCCTCCACCGAGGACTATGGCGAGAATATTACCCGTATTGCCACGCCCATCTTTTTTGTATTCAGTGTCCTGGTCTTTGGGGCCACCCAGTTTATCTATGGCGATTTGTTCATGTCCCTGACCGTATTTTCGGCCATGACACTGATTTGCGCCCCGCTCACCAGCAGCATTGTGGGCAACCTGCCCCTGCGCCGGATGAACCGGGCGCTGTGCGAGGATGGCTCGATGGTGGCGGGCTATACGGCGCTGGACCGGTTTGATGACATCAACTGTTTTGTTATTAAGGACAGCGAGCTGTTCGGCCCCCAGTCCATCACCCTGCATGGGATTAAAACCTTCGACCAGAAGCGGATTGACGAGGCCATGGTGGATGCCGCCAGCATTGTATGCAAAAGCGACTGTGTGCTCAGCTATATCTTTACCCAGATGATTGGCGGCAATGAGAAGATTCTGAAAAAGGCGGACAGTATTGTCTATGAGGATTCCATGGGCATATCCGCCTGGGTGGATGGCAAGCGGGTGCTGATTGGCAACCGGGAGCTGATGCTGGGGCATAATATTGAAATCCCCTCCAAGGACTATGAGAAAAAGTTTGTCCGGGATGGCCGGGAGGTGCTGTATCTGGCCAATTCCGGCGAGCTGACAGCCATCTTTGTGCTCAGCTACGCAGCGGACCCGGATATTACCGACCAGCTGGAGGTGTTGGCCAGCCGAGGGATAGGCATCTCGGTTTACACCACCGATTCCAACATCACCCCCCAGAAGATTGCCGAGGTGTTCGACTTCCCGGAGGATATGGTGGAAATTGTGCCCTACAAGCTGCACAGCCAGTGCGACCGCCTGATGGAGCACAAGGACCGGGCCAAGGCCGAAATTGTCTACAATGGTTCGCTGGCCTCCAAGGTGCGCACCCTCAGCGGCATTCTTTCGGCCAAAACCTCCATTGTACTGGGCACTATCCTGCAGTGCATAGGGGTTACCATTGGCTATGCGCTGCTCACCTATTTTGCATTTACCAATGCCATTGGTTCGGTTACCTTTACACTGCTTATTGCCTATCAGTGTTTTTGGGCAGTTGTGGTTATGCTGCTGCCCAACCTGCGCCGGTATTGATGCTTTTGGCGCCGCTTAAACAAACTGCACAATACATCACCCATAAATTGTATATGGGTGATGTATTTTTTGCGCCTTTTTCTCTTGTTATTCATTCGGGAGAATTGTATAATAAAGCTATAATTATTGAAGGACTGGTCTGTGTATTATCGAAAATATACAATATATTTCAGCAATGATTGTGCCTTTTGCTGCAAATGGTCTTTTAATAAAAAATGGAAAGGGGCGATACAAGCCTATGAAACAGTATTTGGCAGGTAAAATAAGAAATGTTGCACTGGCTGGGCATAGTTCCAGCGGTAAGACCACCCTTGCCGAAGCGTTGCTTTTTAAAACCGGTTATTCCGACCGCTTTGGCAAGGTGGCGGAGGGCAACACAGTCTGCGATTTTGACCCTGAGGAGATTAAAAGAAAGGTTTCGGTTTCTTCCACAGTGGCGCCGTTTGCCTGGGGAAGCACCAAAATTAACCTGATAGACACCCCCGGCTTGTTCGACTTTGAGGGCGGCATGTACGAGGGCATTACCGCCGCCGAAAGCGTGCTGATTGCAGTATCCGGCCGCAGCGGCGTGGAAGTGGGCACCGAGAAGGCCTATGCCCTGGCCGACAGCATGGGCAAGGCCAAGATGTTCTTTGTCACCCAGATGGATATGGAGCATGTGGATTTTTACAAGGTGCTGGAGCAGCTGAAAGCCAGCTTTGGCCCCAGTGTCTGCCCGCTGGTGGTTCCTTATATGGAGGATGGCAAGGTTCTGTGCTACATCAACCTGATTGACAATAAGGCCTATACATATACCAACGGCGAGATTAGCGGGACGGATATGCCCGATACCGGGCACCGGCTGGAGGGCCTTTCCGCCGCCATATCCGAGGCCATTGCCGAAACGGATGAAGAGCTGTTTGAAAAGTACTTTTCCGGCGAGCAGTTCACCCGGGATGAGATTCTGCACGGCATCCATCAGGGTGTTAAGAGCGGTTCCATCGCGCCGGTGTTCTGTGGCTCTGCCGTTACAATGGATGGTATGGACATGCTGCTGGACGCCATTGCCGACCATCTGCCCTCGGCTTACGAAAGCGCCGGCCTGCCCGCCACAGATGAGGCTGGGGAAGAGGTGCTCATCGACTGCACCGACGAGGCCCCCACTGCTGTATTTGTATTTAAAACCATTGCCGACCCATTTGTGGGCAAGCTCTCCTATGTCAAGGTTGTTTCGGGCAAAATTACAGCGGACAGTGAGCTTATCAATATGCGCACCGGTTCGGTGGAGCGGCTGGGTAAGCTGCTGCACACCCGGGGCAAAAAGCAGGAGGATACCACCATCATTTCTGCCGGCGATATTGGCGCGATTACCAAGCTGGCAGAGGCTGTTACCGGTGATACCCTGTGCGAGGCTTCCCGCAAGGTGCGTTTTGCCGAGATGAAATTCCCCAATCCCACCCTTTCTATGGCCGTTGTAGCTAAAAACAAGGGGGATGAGGGCAAGGTGGCCCAGGGGATGCAGCGCCTGATGGAGGAGGATCCCACCGCCACCTTCCGGCAGGATGCCGAAACCAAGCAGCAGATTATCACCGGCCTGGGCGAGCAGCACCTGGATGTGATTGTATCCAAGCTAAAGAGCAAGTTTGGTGTGGAAATCAGCCTGGAGGCCGCCCGTGTACCCTATCGGGAAACCATCCAGAAAAAGGTGAAGGTGCAGGGACGCCACAAGAAGCAGTCCGGCGGCCACGGCCAGTTTGGCGATGTGTGGATTGAATTTGAACCCTGTGACAGCGAGGGCCTGGTATTCGAGGAGAAGGTATTTGGCGGCGCTGTGCCCAAAAATTACTTCCCCGCTGTGGAAAAGGGCTTGCAGGAGAGTGTGCAGAAGGGCGTGCTGGCCGGTTACCCGGTTGTGGGCCTCAAGGCCACCCTGTTGGATGGCTCCTACCATCCGGTGGATTCCTCCGAAATGGCGTTTAAAATGGCGGCGGCCATTGCCTATAAGACGGCTCTGCCTCAGGCAGCCCCCGCTATTCTGGAGCCCATTGGCACCTTGAGCGTTACAGTACCGGATACCTATACCGGCGATATTATGGGTGATTTGAACAAGCGCCGCGGGCGTGTACTGGGTATGGAACCGGCAGGCAAGGGCCTGACCATCATCCAGAGCGAGGTGCCCATGAGCGAGATGAGCGACTTTACCGTTACCCTTCGTTCCATTACACAAGGCAGAGGCAGTTTCCAGCTGGAATTTGCCCGGTATGAGCTGCTGCCCAAGCAGTTGGAAGAAAAGGTAATTGCCGAGGCTGCCAAGTTGGCTGAGTAAGCCCAGCAGCATGCAACATAAAAGGGCCTTTCCGGTCAAACCGGAAAGGCCCTTTTTGTTTTATCTGGACATTTTTTCAATCACGGCCATAACCTCGCCAATTTTGGCTTCCTGCTCCTCCGGGGTGCCGGCAGCAAAGGAATCCTGCACACAGCCGGAGATATGCCCCCGGATAATTTCCCGGTTTGCCTTGTTCAGCAGGGAGATGGTGGCCAGCACCTGATTGGAAATGTCGATACAATAGCGGTCATCCTCAATCATCTTTAAAATGCCGTCCAGCTGGCCGCGGGCGGTTTTCAGCAGGGGGACAACCTTTTCTCTGTCAGCCTTCATCGCAGCTTAGCCAATGGAAACGACAGTGTAACCGGCATCGGTCACTGCCTTGGCCAACAGCTCGTCAGCCACTTCGCCGGACAGGGTGACAGTGGCAGTCTTAGCGGACAGGTCAACAGCAGCCTGTACACCGGGGATGGCATTCAGGGCCTTTTCAACAGCGGCGGAGCAGTGGCCGCACATCATTCCTTCAATTACAATCTTCTTTGTCATGGTGCATTCTCCTTTACATTGAGTGTTTTGTATGGTGTCGGGGCTGGCGATGGAAACCACCGTATAGCCGGCCTCGGTTACCGCTTGGGTCAGTTCGTCGTCAGTTATGGGACGATATAGTTTTATAAAAGCAGTTTTGGCTTCCAGGTCAACAGTGGCCTGCACGCCGGGGATGGCATTCAGGGCTTTTTCCACCCGCCTGGAGCAGTGGGAGCAGGTCATGCCCTCCACCACCATTATTTTTTCGGCAATCGGCTCCGGCCGCGCAGGAGCGGCAGGGCAGGCAGAGTTGGCAATGGAAAGGACAGTGTAACCGGCCTCGGTCACTGCATTTTGGAGTACAGCATCCTCCACAGGCTGGAACAGCTGGATTGCGGCAGTTTTGGCTTCCAGGTCAACAGTGGCCTGTATACCGGGGATGGCATTCAGGGCTTTTTCCACCCGTCCGGAGCAGTGGGAGCAGGTCATGCCCTCCACCACCATTATTTTTTCGGCAATCGGCTCCGGCTGCGCAGGAGCGGCAGGGAAGACCGGCTTAACTTCCTGGGATTTGGCCGGAAGGGGAAGGTCGGCGGCCGAAACGCTGGGCTTAAACAGCTTTAAACGCAGGGCGTTGCTGACAACACTTACCGAGCTGAAGCTCATGGCCGCAGCGGCAAACATGGGGTTCAGTTTCAGCCCAAAGGAATAGAATACACCTGCTGCCAGCGGAATGCCTACCGTGTTGTAGAAGAAGGCCCAGAACAGGTTCTGCTTGATGTTGCGGATAACGGCCTTGCTCAGCTCTATGGCGGCCACAGCGTCCAGCAGGTCGCTTTTCATCAGTACAATATCGGCGGATTCAATGGCCACATCGGTGCCGGCGCCAATGGCAATGCCCACATCGGCCCGGGCCAGTGCCGGTGCGTCGTTGATGCCATCGCCTATCATGGCCACCTTTTTGCCCTCCTCCTGGAGTTTGCGCACCTCCTGTTCCTTGTCCTGGGGCAGTACCTCGGCCACTACCCGGTCAATGCCCATCTGGCGCTGGATGGCGGCGGCGGTCTTTTTGTTGTCGCCGGTGAGCATGACAACATCAATCCCCAGCTTTTTCAGCTCGGCAATAGCCCGCTGGCTGGTGGGCTTGACAACATCGGCCACAGCTACAATGCCCAGCATCTGAACCGTTTCCCCCTGCTTTTTGGCAAAGTAGAGCGGGGTTTTGCCATCCTGGGCCAGCCGGTCGGCTTCGGTCTCCAGCTGAGCGGCGGCAGCGCCTATTTCGGCCATCATTTTCTGGTTGCCGGCATAGATGGTGCTGCCCTGTACATCGGCATACACTCCCTGCCCGGCAGTGGCGCCGAAGTTCTGGGATTCGGCCACAGCCAGCCCCAGCTCTGCGGCGTGCTGGACAATGGCTTCGGCCAGCGGGTGCTCGGAGCGCTGTTCCACTGCGGCTGCCAGGGCAATCAGTGTGTTTTCATCCGTTTCGCCGGCGGTGATGATGTCGGTAACCTGGGGCTTGCCCTCGGTGACGGTGCCGGTTTTGTCCAGGATAACGGTGTCAATCAGGTGGGCGGTTTCCAAACTTTCGGCGCTCTTAATGAGGATGCCGTTTTCAGCGCCCTTGCCGGTGCCCACCATGATGGCCACCGGTGTGGCCAGGCCCAAAGCGCAGGGGCAGGAGATAACCAGCACCGAGATGCCCATATTCAGGGCAAAATCAAACCCGGCTCCCAGCAGCAGCCACACCACAATGGTAATGGCCGAAATGCTCATAACAGCAGGCACAAATACCGAGGCCACCTTGTCGGCCAGCTGGGCAATGGGTGCCTTGGAGGAAGAGGCCTCCTCCACCAGCCGGATAATCTGGGCCAGGGTGGTGTCGTCCCCCACTCGGGTGGCCCGGAACTTGAGAAAGCCGCTTTTGTTTACTGTGGCGGCAATCACCCGGTCGTCCACATTCTTCTCCACCGGGATACTCTCACCGGTCAGAGCCGATTCGTCCACCGAGGAGCTGCCCTCAATAATCACGCCATCCACCGGGATACTCTGCCCGGGCCGGATGATAACAATATCCCCGGATTGCACCTCCTCCACCGGGATTTCCACCTCGGCGCCGCCCCGGAGCACCACAGCGCTCTTGGGGGCCAGATCCATCAGCTTGGAGATGGCCTCGGAGGTCTTGCTCTTGGAGCGGGCCTCCAGCCACTTGCCAAAGGTAATCAGGGTAAGGATGGTGGCGGCAGATTCAAAATAGAGGTCCATGGAGTGCTGCATCATTTTTTCGTGGTCCATTGCCACCATGGCAAACGAAATTTGGTAGATGGCATAGATGCCATACACCAGTGCCGCCATGGAACCCACCGCAATGAGGGAATCCATATTGGGGGAGCGATGCCACAGGGTTTTAAAGCCGGTGAAAAAGTAGTTGCGGTTCAGGTACAGCACCGGCAGGGTCAGCAACAGCTGGGTGAAGGCAAAGGCCAGGGGGTTGTGCATGCCGTCCATCCACTGGGGCACCGGCAGGCCAAACATGCTGCCCATCGAGATGTAAAACAGAGGCACCAAAAACACCAGCGACTGCAAAAACTGCTTTTTCTTGTGTTCGGCTTCCTTTAGCGTCAGGTTTTCCGGCGGTTCCGGCCGGGCGGCCTTGCTCCCGGCGCTGTCCGCCGGGGTGGCGCCATATCCGGCGTCCTCTACAATGCGGGAGATGTCCCGGGGGCTCAGGGTATCCTCGTCATAGTCGATCATCATGCTGTTGGAAAGCAGGTTTACATTCACCGACCGAACCCCATTGGTTTTGGAAAGCGCCCGCTCGATATGGGAGGAGCAGGCTGTACAGGTCATGCCGGTAACATTAAACTTTTTAGTCATGGTATCACCTCGTTTGTTGAGTACCCCTCCCCCTGGGGGTGGGGTGTCTGGTTTATATTATACTCAAGAAGTATAAATTGTCAATCCCCTTTTTCAGCTTGAAAAAGGGGTGGGCATACCGTACAATAGGAGATAGAAAGATATACCCTGCAAGTTTGCCCCAAAGGAGATGGAAAAATGCTGGTATCCTGCTGTGGAAACCGCTGCGATTTGTGCGAGCAGTATCCTGGCCGCTGTGCTGGCTGCCAGGCGGTAAAGGGCCAGGTGGCCTGGACAGCCCAGATGAATCTAAAAGTTTGCCCGTTTGTCAGCTGTGCTGCCGAAACCAAGGTGCCCCACTGCGGCCGCTGCCCCGATTTCCCCTGTGAGCTGTACAGCCTCAGCTTCCCGGAAGAGGCCCCGGATGAGGAGTTTGACCGCTACATCAACAGCCGGTATGACAACTTTGCCCAAGCGGATCCAGAAGTAACGCCGCCTCTGCAACAGCGCAAGCCCTCTGCTGTTAAGGTGAAGGTTCGCCGCCGGTCATCTACCCGGTAGGGTGAGCTGAGGCCAAAAATCGACTATAGAAAAAGGAGCTTTGACTATGAATTACAACAAAAAAACCATTGAACAGATTGACCCTGCCGGCAAACGGGTGCTGGTACGCTGCGATTTTAATGTGCCGCTGGAGGGCGATGCTATCACCGACAATAAGCGCATTGTGGAGGCGCTGCCCACCATCCGCTATCTGATGGAGCATAGCGCCAGGGTTATTCTATGCTCCCATCTGGGCCGCCCCAAGGGGCAGGTAAACCCCAAATACAGCCTGGCCCCAGTGGCCCGGGAGTTGGAGCGCCTGCTGGGTTGCCCGGTGCAGTTCGCGGCGGATATTGTGGGGGAGAGTGCCCACAGCCTGGCAGAAAAGCTACAGGATGGCCAGGTTATGCTGCTGGAAAATGTGCGCTTTGATGCCCGGGAGGAGAAGAACGATCCGGTGTTTGCAAAGGAACTGGCCGATTTGGCAGAAATTTATGTCAACGACGCCTTTGGCACCTCCCACCGGGCCCATGCCTCCACTGCCGGTGTGGCCGATTATCTCCCGGCCGTCTGCGGCTTTTTAATCAAAAAGGAAATTAGCGTTATGGGCAAGGCTTTGGCCGATCCCGACCGGCCGTTTGCGGCTGTACTGGGCGGTGCCAAGGTATCGGATAAAATTGGCGTCATTCAAAGCCTGCTGGAAAAGGTGGACACCATCATTATTGGCGGCGGCATGGCCTATACCTTCGCCAAGGCCCAAGGGGGCAGTATAGGCAATTCCATCTGCGAGGAGGATAAGCTGGAATTGGCCCGGGAACTGCTGGATAAGGCCCAGGAGCGGGGTGTGCGCTTCCTGCTGCCGGTGGATACAGTGGCAGCGGATGCCTTTGCCGCCGATGCCCACACACAGGTTGTGCCCACCGGTGAGATCCCTGAGGGTTGGCAGGGGCTGGATATTGGCCCAAAGAGCCAGGCGCTGTTTGCCCAGGCTATCCAGGAGGCCGCCACAGTGGTTTGGAATGGCCCAATGGGCGTGTTTGAGATGCCCGCCTTTGCCGTAGGCACCCAGGCGGTGGCAAAGGCCCTGGCCGAAAGCGGTGCAGTGTCCATCATTGGCGGCGGCGATTCGGCAGCGGCAGTGGCCAAGCTGGGCTTTGCCGACCGGATGAGCCATATCTCCACCGGCGGCGGCGCATCGCTGGAATTTTTGGAGGGGATTGAACTGCCCGGCATTGCCTGCCTGGAAAATGCCTAAAAGCTGGATGGAGGGAACAAGATGGAGAAGAATAAGAGAAAGCCTGTGATAGCGGGTAACTGGAAGATGAACAACGGCCCTGCTGCCGCTGGGGGGCTGCTGGATGCCCTGCTTTCGGCCATTCCTGCCCAGCCGGTATGCGAGGTGGTGGTGTGTGTGCCCTTCCTGGATATCCCCCTGGCAGCAGAAAAGCTGAAGGGGAGCAGTATCGCCCTGGGCGCCCAGAACTGCCACTTTGCTGCCAGCGGAGCCTACACCGGGGAGATTTCGGCCCCCATGTTGGCCGAAACCGGGTGCAGCCATGTTATCATCGGCCACTCGGAGCGCCGGCAGTACTTTGGTGAAACCGACGAAACAGCCGGCCAGCGCCTGAAAGCCGCTGTGGAGGCTGGGCTGACTGCCATCCTCTGTGTGGGGGAGAACCTAACCGAACGGGATGCCGGGCAGGAGCTGGAAAAGTGTACCGCCCAGCTCACAGCCGGGCTGGCCGGGGTTACAGAGCAGGAGCTGGAGCGGGTTCTGGTTGCCTACGAGCCGGTTTGGGCCATTGGCACCGGGCGGACCGCCACAGCAGAGGAGGCCGCCCGGGTATGCGGGGCGCTGCGCCAGGCAGTGGCCGAGCAATATGGAGCGCCTGCTGCACAAAAACTGCGTATCCTCTATGGCGGCAGCATGAATGAGAAAAATGCCCGGGAACTGCTGGCCCAGCCGGATATTGATGGCGGGCTGATTGGCGGGGCATCACTGAAGGCCGGCAGCTTTGGGGCCATTGTGGACGCCTGCCAGGACTAAGGGGGAAGACCGGTTTTGAAAAACAGTACCATACTAATTATACTGGATGGCTACGGCATCGCCCCGGCTGGGGCAGGAAATGCCATTGCCCAGGCACAGACCCCGGTGATGGACCGCCTGATGCGGGAATGCCCCAACACCCTATTGGCAGCCTCTGGAGAGGATGTGGGCCTGCCCGCCGGGCAGATGGGCAACTCCGAGGTGGGGCATACCAATATCGGCGCGGGCCGGGTAGTCTACCAGGAGCTCAGCCGCATTACCCGGGCAGCCCAGGCTGGGGAGCTGCAGGAAAACCCGGCGCTGATTGCCGCTGTGGAGCATTGCCGGAAAACCGGCGGGGCGCTACACCTGATGGGGCTGCTCTCGGATGGAGGTGTGCATAGCCACAACAGCCACCTGTATGCCATGCTCCGGGCAGTGAAGGAGCTGGGAGCAAAGCAGGTCTACATCCATGCCTTCACCGATGGCAGGGACTGCCCGCCCCGTTCAGGGGAGGGCTTTGTGGCCGATTTGCTCCGGGAGCTTGAGGCAAACGGCACCGGCCAGCTGGCTACCCTGTGCGGCCGCTACTATGCTATGGACCGGGATAACCGCTGGGACCGGGTAGAGCAGGCTTACCATGCCCTGATCCAGCCTGCCGACCAGTGGGCAGAGCCGCTGGCGTATATCCGCAGCTGCTATGCCCAGGATAAGACGGATGAATTTATCCCGCCGGCTGCCTGCTGCCCAGGGGGGCGCATTGCAGATGGGGACAGCGTTGTGTGCTTTAACTTCCGGCCAGACCGGGCCCGGGAGATAACCCGGGCGCTGATGCAGCCTGATTTTTCCGGCTTTGCCCGCCACAGGGCAGAAAACCTCTGCTATGTATGCACCACTGTGTATGACGATGGTTTTGCAGCCTATCCCGGCCTGACAGTGGCTTTCCCGCCTGAGCGCCCGGAGCAGACCCTGGGGGAGATTGTGGCCGCAGAGGGCCTTAGCCAGCTGCGCATTGCCGAAACAGAAAAATATGCCCATGTCACCTTCTTTTTTAGTGGTGGCCGGGAGGAGCCATTTGAGGGGGAGGAGCGGGTTCTGGTGCCCTCCCCGGAGGTGGCCACCTACGATCTCCAGCCGGAGATGAGCGCCCCGGAGGTGACCCGGCGGGTGGTGGCTGCCATACAGAGCAAAAACTATGCGCTGATTGTTTTAAACTTTGCCAACTGTGATATGGTGGGGCACACTGGCAGTATTCCCGCCGCCATCCGGGCAGTGGAAAGGGTGGATGCCTGCCTGGGCGAGGTGCTGCAGGCTGCGGTACAGGCGGGCATGACTGCCCTTGTCACAGCCGATCATGGCAATGCGGATGAAATGCTGGACGAGGCAGGCGGGCCAAAGACTGCCCACACCACCAACCCGGTGCCGTTGGTGCTGGTTGGTAGCCAAGCAGCGCTGCGGGCTGGCGGGCGGCTGGCCGATATTGCCCCCACTATTTTGGAACTGATGGGGCTGCCCTGCCCGTCTGCCATGACCGGCAAGAGCCTGATACATCCCAACGAAAAGGGGAATCTGTACCAAAAAATGCCCCAAATACAGAAATAATGCAGAAAAATATGGTTTTGGCACAGAAAAATCCGAAAACAGTTGTAGTTTTTCTGCAAAAGAATTATAATAGTAATAGTTCCACCAAAGAATAGGACTGTGGCACCATGTCATGTGAATAAACCCCAAAAGGAGTTGTTATGATGAAAAAGAGTATCTGGATTTCCCTGGCAGCGTTTGCAATCTTTGTAGCGGGCGCCCTGGCCGCTATTGCAATCTACATCAGCAAGAACGGCTGCCATCTCATTGGCGACGACGATTATGATGAGTACGACTTTGACTTTGAGGATGAGGATTGGGACGATTACTGCGGCGAGTGTGACATCGACGCCGATGCCGAGGAGTCGGTGGTAATCGAGCATCCCGGTGAGACCGAACAGCCCGAGGCGTAATCGAAACAGGACAAGCGGGGCTCTGGACATTGTTCCAGGGCCCCCTTTTTCTTTCCCTGTATGGCGGTGGAGGACAAAAAACATATATTTTTCTGTTTTGGCTTTTGGAAAGCGCAAAATATAAACAAATGTGAGCGATAGTGTGAACAGATGATTAAAAGCAGTATACATATAGTAAAATCGTATCGGATTTTGTAAACTTTTGTGCTTTTTGCTCTTGACCTGGTCCGGTAAAAGAATATATAATTTAAACTGTGGCTTTATTTGATTAAACAAGGAGGAAAGCAGAGTGGCAAATTCAGAGCTAACCAAAAGGGTTCTGGCCGATGGAATAAAAAAGGTGATGGAAACCAAAGCGTTTGATAAAATTACAGTGACTGATATTACTGACAGCTGTGGGGTCAGCCGCAACACCTTTTATTATCATTTCCAGGATAAATACGAGCTTGTAAACTGGATTTTTTACACCGAGATTACACCAATTGCCGAAGCCGCCACCGGAGAATATGGCTGGGCTAAGGCGCTGACCAGGCTATTCTGCTATCTGCAGGATAACCGGGCCTTTTATACCAATGTGCTGCGCTTTCAGGGGCAAAACTCGTTTGTGAGCTGTCTATTGGATTTTTACCAGTCGGCATTGGGGGAAATTATTGAGAAAAACGCTGTCCAGAATCTTACCCCGGAGGAGCGCCAGTTTGCAGCCAAATTTTATTCCTACGCGCTTATTGGTATTGTCACCGATTGGGTGACGCAGGATATGCGCACCGACCCGGAGGCGGCAGTAACTACCATTAAAAAACTCATTAACGGCCGGTTCCCCTGCCAGCCGTCATAGATTGCTAAAAAGTAGCCGCCGTTTTGTCCAAACCATGGGCAAAGCGGCGGTTTGTTGCATAAGGGCGGAACAGAGCGGCCATACTATCGCTATCCACAAATAGAAGGAGGAGCGTTGTATGGAATTTAAAGAGAGCAGAACCTGGGCCAACCTGATGTCAGCCTTCGCAGGGGAGAGCCAGGCCAGGGTGAAGTATATGGTCTATGCCCAGAAGGCCCGGGAGCAGGGGTATGAGCTGATTGCCGATATTTTCCGGGCCACATCCGAAAACGAATATGCCCACGCATCGCTGTGGCTGGAGGCCATCCACGAGGGGGCAATCCCGGATACACCGGCCAATTTGCGGGATGCTGCCGCCGGGGAAAATTTTGAATGGAGCAGTATGTATAAGGACTATGCCCAGATTGCCCGGGAGGAAGGGTATACCCAGCTGGCGGCTGCATTTGACCTGGTGGGCCGGGTGGAAAAGGAGCACGAGGAACGCTATAACGAGCTGGTGGAGTATTTGGATAACGGCACCCTCTACAAGCGGGAGGAGAAAAAGGTGTGGATTTGCCGCTACTGTGGCCACATCCACGAGGGCGATACTGCCCCGAAAATCTGCCCGCTGTGTAAAAAGGCCCAAGGCTTTTTTGAGGTCCACTCCCAGAACTATTAAACTTTTCCTTTATAAGAGAAAAACAGCAGCCAGGATCTTAGTCCTGGCTGCTGTTTTTATGGGGGTTAAATGGAAGGAGGGGGATTAGTCATTTTCGTTTGTCAAGGCGTTCTGCGCCTCAATAAATTGGGCCAGTGTAGCTACGGCGCCATCAATGCCCACACAGTCGGTGCGCAGTGCAAGGTGGTAGTTCTCTGCGCGGCCCCACTTCATCCCGGTGTAATAGTTATAATAGTTGGCGCGGCGTTTATCCGTCTTGTTGATGAGGTCCATAACATTGTCGCTCTCTACGCCGTATTCCTCCACCACGCGCTTAATCTTGCTTTCCATATCCGAGTGGATAAATACATTCAGCACATGGGGGTGGCCCCGGAGCACATAGTCGGCACAGCGGCCCACAATAACGCACGGCCCCTGCTCAGCCACATTTTTGATGGTTTGGGACTGGGCAATAAACAGCTTATCGTTCAGGGGCATATCGTACAGCCCCATGGTATTGCCATACATGGAAAGGGAGTAAAGCAGGCTGTTGGTAGCGCCCTTGTCGCTCTTTTCAAACAAGTGCTCGGAATAGCCGCTCTGCTGGGCTGCCAGGGTGATAAGCTCCTTATCATAGAACGGAATGCCGAGCTTTTCAGCCAAACGCTTTCCAATCTCCCGCCCGCCCGATCCATATTGCCGGCTAATGGTAATGATTGTGTTGTTTTTCATAAACAGCCCTTCTTTCGTATATACATATAAACAGCTCTTACAGCCATTTAAACCATCTTTACACCTCTATTATAGCATTGATTTTAGGAATAATCAACAAAGAATAAATATAATTGGAAATCCAACCTGCAAAATTTGCCATGGGAGATAGAAAATATATCCAGAGGCAAAGGGCGGGCCTGTCCCGGATAACCCAGGACGGGGGATAAACTGGAGGGGGATTGGCATGTTTAGTATTTCGGTTCGGTTTGACAAAAGGCGCCTGTCGGCAGTGCTTCTGCTCACTGTACTGGTGGGTGCCGGGGCGTTTTGCGCCAAGGAGGCCCTGTGGAGCAGCAGTATCTCCACCGAGAGCCGGGCAACGCCCCGGCGGGTGGATACGGCGGCGGCAAATGAGCAGCAGCGCCGGGACTTTATGGCCGCCTATGGCTGGGAGGTTTCGGAAGAACCTATTGAGGTGCGCAGTATCCTCATCCCATCCGAGTTCAACGAGGAGTATGAAAAGTACAACTATATCCAAAAGCAGCAGGGGTTTGATCTCAGCCGGCACCGGGGCCGGGAGTGCCGCCGGTATGTGTACGAAATTTTAAACTATCCCGGCGGTGTGCAGGACGCCCGCATTACCCTGCTGGTGTACAAGGACCGGATTATTGGGGGCGACATCAGTTCGTCATCGGCGGATGGGTTTATGCACGGGTTTGACTCCTCTGCTTCGGTCTGGCTGGGGCTGCCTGGGGAGAGCCAGAGCACCTTTGCCCCGGAAGAATAAGACCGCATTCTGCTCTTGAGAAATTTCCCCCGCTGTGTTATGCTGGCAACAGAAAGACACTGGTTTCTCCGGTGGAACAGAAGGGAATGATGGCAAAGATGCGTTTGGATAAACTGCTGGCGGGACAGGGCACCCTCTCCCGCCGGGAGGTGAAGGAGATGGTGCGCCGGGGCCGTGTGGCGGTGAATGGCGCAGTGGCGCGCACAGCCGACCTGCGGCTGGACCCCGCCCAGGACCAGGTGGAGGTGGATGGGCGCCCGCTCCTTGTGAAGGAGCATATCTATCTCATGCTGCACAAGCCCCAGGGGGTGGTGTCCGCCACTGAGGACCGGCGCCAGCCCACAGTGCTGGATCTTGTCCCGCCAGAACTGCGCCGGAAAAACCTTTTCCCGGCCGGGCGGCTGGACAAGGATACCGAGGGGTTTGTGCTGATAACCGACGATGGGGCGTTTGCCCACCGTATTTTGGCTCCCAAAAATAAGCTGCCCAAACGCTACACCGCCATTTTGGACAGCCCCATAGCTTCCGCAGTGGCAGAGGAGTTTCAAAAAGGGGTGGACATTGGCGGCGGCGATACCACACTGCCGGCCCAGCTGAGTATTTTGGAGAATGGGGAAAACCCCCGGGTTTCGGTGATTATCTGCGAGGGGATGTACCATCAAATCAAGCGGATGTTTGAGCGGTTTGGCCACAAGGTGCTGTACCTTAAACGGGAGCAGATTGGCGGCCTGCCGCTGGACCCGGCGCTGCCGCTGGGCGCCTGCCGGGAGCTGACAGAGGCGGAACTGAAACAGCTGGTGGGAAACTGGCTGTAATAGAAAGGAGAATAGGCAGTGAAACTGAGAAGAATAGGATGGCTCTTTAAAACTGTACTGAATACCCTGACAATGGCAATGGGGATTTTTTTGGCGCTGGGGCTGCACCGGCTCAAAGTTACACGGATTAGCAAATGGGTGCTGGCGCTGCCGGTCAGCTGGGTGATAGGCGGGTTTTGGGGCATTTGTTCCAACACCCGGCGGCTGGCCCAGCGCATGGAGCAGCAGCGGCAAAAGCAGCGCCATCCAGCGGGGGGAAAGGGCGGAAAGGTTGCCCTGCCGTTTTAAGCGTGGACAGGCAGTTCTCCCCTTTTGCTTTCGGGTTTTTGCATAATAAAGTGTTTGCCGCTTTCCTTCCATGACATTTTGTGATAAAATATTCCCATACTTTGTTTGAGTTTGAAAAGGGGGATGGAAAATGCGTGTTGTTTTTTCCGAGCATGCCGGCAGCTTGCAGCCTTCCGCAGCAGGAAAAATTTTGGATACGGCAGCGGATCCGAATATCATCTCGCTGGCGGCGGGCAATCCGGCGCCGGAGGCGCTTCCGGCCGATGATGTGGCCCGGATTATTGCCGAGGAGTTTCAGCGGGATCCCATTGGTGTGCTGCAATACAGTGTGCCCCAGGGCTATCTGCCGTTGCGGGCCGCTGTGCAGGAAATGCTGGCCGCCCGCAGTGGCATAAACCGGCCGGAGGATGACTGCATTATCCTCTCCGGCGCCCAGCAGGGTGGCGACCTGGTTGCCCGGCTGCTGTGCAACCCCGGGGATGTGGTGCTCTGCGAGGAACCCTCTTTCCTGGGCTGCCTGGACGCCTTTCGGGCAGCGGGCGCCCGGCTGATTGGCATTCCGGTGGAGCAGGATGGCATAGACATCCAGCGCCTGGAGGAGGTTCTGTCCGGCACCCAGCGGATACGGTTCCTCTATACCATCCCTAATTTCCAAAACCCCACCGGCATTACCATGTCGCTTGAAAAGCGGCAGCGGCTCTATGAACTGGCAGTGCGGTACAATATTGTTATTTTGGAGGACAATCCCTATGGCGATTTGCGCTTTCATGGGGAGGATGTCCCGCCCATTAAAAGCCTGGATACCACCGGGCATGTCCTGTATATGGGCAGCTTTTCCAAAATTCTTGCTCCAGGGCTCCGGGTGGGGTACTTGGTGGCCGACCGGGAGATAATTGCCAGGCTGACCACCCTAAAAAGCGCCTGCGATGTCCATACTGCTATCCTGGCCCAGCATATCTGCCACCGTTTCATTACCGGACGGGACATGAACGCCCACCTTGCCGCCCTGGCCGCCCTATACCGGCACAAGTGTGAGCTGATGCTGGGGGAGATGGACCGCCTTTTTGACCGGCGGGTAAGCTATACCCGCCCGGACGGCGGCTTGTTCCTTTGGTGTACGCTGCCAGAAGGGCTTGATGGCAACCTGTTTGCCCAGAGGGCCGCCCAGGCAGGGGTGCTGGTGGTGCCCGGTTCCGGGTTCCTCACCGATACCAATCAGCTTTCCAGCTGTTTCAGGCTGAACTATTCCACCCCCACCGATGAAAATATTATCCGGGGAATACAAATTTTAGGCGAGCTGACACGCTCGCTTTAATAGCTATATTTGGAGGCAATGACACATGCAAAATCAAGTTGAAAAACGCCCGATTATCTTTTCGGGCATCCAGCCCACCGGCATTATGACATTGGGCAACTACCTGGGTGCCATAAAAAACTGGGTAAAGCTCCAGGATGATTATGACTGCTATTACTGCATTGTGGATATGCACGCCATCACGGTCCGGCAGGACCCGGCGGCTTTCCGGAAGAATATCTTAGATGCCTATGCCTTGATTTTGGCCTGCGGCATCGACCCGGAGCGCAGCACCGCCTTTATCCAGAGCCATGCCAAAACCCATGCCGAGCTGGCCTGGGTGCTGAACTGCTACACCCAGTTTGGCGAACTGAGCCGGATGACCCAGTTTAAGGACAAGAGCCAGAAGCACCCCGACAATGTCAATGCCGGGCTGTTTACCTATCCCACCCTGATGGCGGCGGATATTCTGCTGTACCAGGCCGACCTGGTGCCGGTGGGCGTGGATCAGAAGCAGCACCTGGAACTCACCCGGGATATTGCCCAGCGGTTTAACCAGCTGTATGGCGATACCTTCGTGGTGCCGGATGGGTATATTCCCGCTGCGTCCGAAGGGGCCAAGATTATGTCCCTTCAGGATCCCACCAAGAAGATGTCCAAGTCGGATGAAAATAAGAATGCTTTCATCGCCATTCTGGATGACCGGGATACCATTATACGCAAGTTTAAGCGCGCCATTACCGATTCGGATATGGAAATTCGCTATGCCGAGGGCAAGGATGGCATCAATAACCTGCTAACCATCTATTCGGTGGCCACCGGCAAGACCATTGAGGAGGCTGAGCGGGAGTTTGCCGGGAAGGGATATGGCGACTTTAAGCTGGCAGTGGGCGAGGCTGTGGCCGACCACCTTCGCCCAATGCAGGAGCGCTTTGCCCAGCTGCGGGCGGACAAGGCTCAGCTGGAAACCCTCTACCGGCAGGGGGCGGAAAAGGCCATGTACACCTCCCAGAAAACACTGAATAAGGTATACAAGCGTATTGGCTTTATCCGGTAGGGCTCCCTTGCAGTTTTTAATCCTTTAGTCCATAGGGGCAGGGTCAGGTTTTATAACACCTGGCTCTGTTTTTTTGCTGCCTTTTTTAGTGGGAGCAGGGCAGTGGTATTCGCCCGGCATTTTTTAAAGCGAAAAGTGGTTCTGCTGGTTGGTAGCACCTTTTATGGAATGTGCAAATATAATGAACTGTACAGGATTCATTACAAACCAATCCAAAGAGGTGATGAGCATTGAAAAACATCCTTACAGCGGAGGGAATTACCGCCAAATACCAGGCGGAAAACGGTGAAATCACCGCCGCTGAACAGATAGATATAGCCATAGCTGAAGGGGAGTTTGTCAGCATTGTTGGCCCCAGCGGCTGTGGGAAATCCACATTGCTTTCCATTATGGCGGGGATGCTGACCCCCTCGTCCGGCCGGGTGATGATTGATGGGGAGCTGGTTTCCGGCCCCAACGCCAAGGTGGGGTATATGCTCCAGCGGGATAACCTGCTGGAATGGCGCACCATCTACAAAAATGTGTTGTTAGGGCTTGAAATCCGTCACGCTTTAACACCGGAGAACATAGAATATGCAGAAGGGCTTCTTAAAACCTATGGACTGTACGAATTTCGGGATAAATACCCCTCGCAGCTCTCCGGCGGCATGCGCCAGCGGGCCGCACTCATCCGCACCCTGGCTGTGAAGCCGGAAATTTTCCTGCTGGATGAGGCGTTTTCCGCCCTGGACTATCAAACCCGCCTGGAAGTGACCGACGATATCTACTCCATCCTGCGCCGGGAGGGGAAAACCATGGTCATGGTTACCCACGATATTCCCGAAAGCATCAGCATGTCCGACCGGGTTGTGGTGCTCAGCGGCCGCCCCGCCCATGTTCGGAGCGTGCACCCCATCGAGTTTGAGAAGGACCATCTTACCCCGCTGGCCCGGCGGGATGACCCGCATTTTAACCAATACTTCAGTGAGATATGGAAGGAGCTGCGTGGAAATGAAGCATAGTGTAAGCACACCTCCAGGCGGCATTGCGTTCGCCCCAAGCCCCCTTGCCAGGGCCGATATTTCGCCGGAGCGCCGGGTTTATCTGCGCCGGATACAGCAGGAGCGCCAACTCATTGCCATCAGCCGGGTGGGCCTGTTATTGTTGTTCCTGTTTTTCTGGGAATTGGGGGCGCGCCAGGGCTGGATTGACAGTTTTATTATGAGCAGCCCCTCCCGCATTTTAAAAACGCTGTTTTCCCTGGCGGATAACCATATTGTTATGCACATGTGGGTTACCTTGTACGAAACGCTAACCGGGTTTACCATCGGCGCCTTTGGCGGCGTGCTGCTGGCTGTGCTGCTGTGGCAGTCTGAGCTGCTCTCCAAGGTGCTGGAACCCTATCTGGTGGTGCTCAACAGCCTGCCCAAAATTGCCCTGGGCCCGGTTATTATCATCTGGGTGGGTGCGGGCACCCGGGCTATTGTGGTCATGGCAGTGGCCATTTCCATGATTGTAACAGTATTGGAGATGCTGGAGGGCTTTAACAGCACCGATCCGGAGCTGCTCAAAATGGCCCAGACCTTTGGGGCCAACCGGCGCCAGGTATTCCAAAAAATTGTCTTTCCGTCCAACATTTCCACCCTGTTTGCCTCGCTGAAAATTAACATTGGCCTTTCGCTGGTGGGGGTCATTGCCGGAGAGTTTTTGGTTTCCAAGGCGGGGCTGGGCTACCTGATTGTCTATGGCGGGCAGGTGTTTCAGCTGGATCTGGTTATGACAGGCGTTATCATCCTGGCGCTGATGGCAGTGGTGATGTACCGCTGTATCACGCTCATGGAACGCCTGGTGCTGAACGGGCGGAAAAAATGACCTTTGGCGCTGTCTATTGGCGGCGTTGGAGAATAAACCTCAGAACAAGAATAGGAGTTGATGGGAATTGATGATGACAAAGCGTTTGGCTGCCGGACTGATGGCAGCAGTACTTACCCTTGCGCTGGCAGCCTGCAGCGATGGGGCCTCCTCCCAGGCAGAGAGCGAAGCAGAGGGCTTGCGGACAGTGGATGTCTGCGAGGTTACCCATTCGGTATTCTATGCCCCCCAATATGTGGCCATGAACCAGGGGTTCTTCGAGGAGGAGGGCCTGGAGCTGGAACTGACAGTAGGCCAGGGGGCCGATAAGGTGATGGCCGCCGTACTGTCCGGCAGTGTGGATATCGGCCTGGCTGGGCCGGAGGCCGCTATCTATGTCTACAATGAAGGCCGGGCCGACCATTCGCTGGTGTTTGCCCAGCTGACCCAGCGGGACGGCTCCTTCCTGGTGGGCCGGGAGCCGGACGAGGATTTCCAGTGGGAGGACCTGCGGGGTAGCCATCTGCTGCCGGGGCGCAAGGGCGGCGTGCCCTATATGACACTGGAGTATGTGGTTAAGCAGAACGGCCTTACTCCCGGCGAGGATTTGCTGTTTGACGACAGTGTGGATTTTTCGCTGATGGCCTCGGCTTTTACAGCCGGAACCGGGGACTATGTCACCATTTTTGAACCCACTGCCACTGCAATGGAAATGGAGGGCAAGGGCTATATCTTGGCATCGGTGGGGGAGGCCGGCGGCGAGGTGCCGTTTACCGCCTACTTTACCTCCAAGAGCCTGATTGCCCAGGATCCGGAGCTGATCCAGAGCTTTACCAATGCCATCTATCGCGGCCAGCGCTGGGTGGAGGAGCACACCGCCCGGGAGGTGGCGGAGCAGCTGCTGCCCTACTTTGCCGATACCGATATCGAGGTGCTCACTCGCGTTGTACAGAACTATAAAGATATTGACGCCTGGGCCCACACCCCGGTAATGAGCGCCCCTGGCTTTGAAAAGCTGCAGGATATTATGCAGGAAGCCGGCCAGCTGAAGGAGGAGGACCGGGTGGCCTATGACGACCTGATTACCACCCAGTTTGCCGATGTAGCCGTGGCAGCACAGTCCTAAATCTCAAAAAAGCATAGAAAAAAGGCATTGGACTAATTCCAATGCCTTTTTTGTTAATAGCCTGCTGTAATTACTTGAGGTTGGCAGCAGCCTTCTCAGTAGCAGCCAGGAAGTCGCCGATAGCCATGGTGCAGGAGCTCTTCAGATCCTCAACATCGGGAACAGAGGTGTGGTTCTCATCTCTGGCGTATACAGGTGTGGCAATAAAGTCTTCAACAGTCTTGCCCAGAGCATACTCCTCCAGAGCTGCAGCCTGCTCGAACCACTCCTTACCGATGGGGGAAGCGCCGCGCATGGAGTAATCATCCTTCAGTTCCTTCTTGGTCTTGAACTCGGTGGCCAGGTCGGTAGTGATGGTACCGGTAGCGTCGAACTTAACCTTAGCCTGAACAACATCGAAGGAAATGCTTACAATGGTGTTCTTGGAGTCAACAGTAACAGCAGCAGCTGTTACATCGGCCTGAGCAGTACCCTCGGCCTCCTCGGTAGCGGACTTGGAGCTGCCGATGCTGTTTACCATGCCGAGACCAGTCTTGTAAGTCTCGGAAGAGCAGCCGGCCAGAACCAGCAGTGCAAGAGTAATAGCAACAATCTTCTTCATTGTAGTTGTCCTCCTCTGGCAATGATGCCAAATGTTAAAATGATTTATAGCGTATAAAACGCCATTTAACAATTAGATTATATCGGAACGCTTGTTAAAAATCAAGCGTATTGACTGCCGGTGGAGTGCAAATAGTATCTTTTTGTTATTTGTTTTAAAAAATATTTAAAAATTTATGTATTTTGCTCAGTTGATTTTGTCCAAATGTTAGTATAGAATTATATGAATATACTTTAAGGATGAAAGAAAAGGGTTGAATTATGTTGAAACGCGGCGTCGGTGCTTTGCTGGCAGGAATGTTGGTTGTGTCGCTGTTGCTGGGCGGCTGTACAGGAGAAAAACAGCCGGAGCGCTATCGTCTTTCTTTTATGGACACTTTTGATACCATTGTGGAAGTGGTGGGCTATGCCGAAAGCGGCGAGGCCTTTGGCCGGTATGGGGAACTGCTGCACGACGAGTTTGTCCGCTACAACCAGCTGTTTGACAAGTACCACAGCTATGAAGGGATAAATAATATCAAAACCATCAACGACAACGCCGGCATTGCCCCAGTGCAGATTGATGCAGAGTTGATGGACATGCTGCTGCTGTGCAAGGAGTGGGAGAAAAAGACAAACGGTGCAGTAAATATCTGCATGGGCCCTGTGCTGGAAATCTGGCATGACTACCGGGAGCGCTATGCTGGCTCGCTGGATGGCGAACTGCCCCCCTTGGAGGACCTTCAGGCGGCGGCGCTGCTCACCGATATCGACCAGCTGATATTGGACGAGCAGGCCGGCACCGCCTTTTTGGCCCAGGCAGGGATGTCGCTGGATGTGGGGGCAGTGGCCAAGGGCTATGCCGCCGAACTGGTTTGCCAAGAGCTCTATGCCCAGGGGTACACCTCCTTTGCGCTGAGCAGCGGCGGCAATGTCCGGCTGATGGACCCACCTCAGGATATGGAGCGCACCGCCTGGTCCATTGGCATACAGGACCCACTGGACGCCGATGCCAGTGTGGATTCGGTGGTGGGCAGCAACCTTTCCATCGTCACCAGCGGCAACTACCAGCGCTACTATCTGGTGGACGGTGTGCAGATGCACCATATTATTGATTATCAAACCCTGATGCCCGCCAACCGGTTTATTTCGGTTACGGTGGTGTGTGAGGATTCCGGCACGGCCGATCTGCTTTCCACTGCATTGTTCATCCTGCCCAAAGAAGAGGGGGAACAGCTGGCAGCCGCCGAGGGGGCAGAGGTTTTGTGGGTCTACCCGGATGGCACAGTGGAATGCACCGAGGGCCTGGTTCCGCTGCTCAAGGAGCGGGGCGGCGCCACTGCCGTGCCAGTGGCATAGGTATTATAATTTTATTGGAGGAGTGCGGCAATGAAGCAGAGTAAAAATATTTTTTCCGGGAGTGGGAGCTTTGAACTGAGAAAGGCTTGGCAGTGGCTGCTGTACCTGTATGTGGCCCTGCCGGTGCTGTTATTTGTCCTGGCCTATCTTACCCGGGAGCTGAATATGGGCATCACCTTTGCCCGGCTGTACCACTCCTACTGTATGTACATTGTCAACCCTGTGCCGGATATGCCCTCTTTAACCGGCGTTTTTGGGGCGGCGTTGGCGCTGGCAGCGGCGTTTTGGCCGCTGTACAGGCGGGATTTTAGAGATTTTGGCATTAGCATGGTGCTCATAGCAGCCAATGCGGTCTACTACTACTATGCTGTCAACTACCTTACCATCCGCTATCTCACCTTTGGATAATGGACAAGGCCTGTCGGAATTGTTTCCGGCGGGCCTTTTTGCAGGAAAAAGCGAACCTTCCGCCCCCTGTTTGCGTATAATAGCAGTGTAGACAGATATGGGGCAGAGGAGGTGAAGATCAAATGGGTTGCCGCAGGCCGGGGCCGGATTTGGCCCGCTGTTTGCCCGCCGCAGCACTGGCCTTTGCTGCTGGGGTGGTGTTGGGGCTGATGTGTACATACAATATGATACTGGTCCTGCTCTGTATCTTTCTGATTGGCGTGGTGGCAGTAGGGATCACAAGGAGATAATTTTTTGAGAGGTGAGGATATGAAGATTATGGTTTATCGCAGCCCCAGGTTTTTATCGGCGCTGCTCCGGCTGATGCTGGGTGTAAAAAAGAACGGCCCAACCGCTTGAATCGGTACAAAGGCCCCCTGCAAAAAATGCAGGGGGCCTTTGTATGGGTGGACATACCTTGGCAGGCGTTTGCATAAAGATAAAACAGCGGCTTCGGCCGGCGGCATTTTTCTCCCGGTGGGTGCTAAATGGGCAGCAGGACGAATATATCTAAATTAGTAAATGCAAAGGAAAGGGTGTTATTATGGAGCTTTCTCTGGAACAGAGACCCGTTGCTGTAAATGAAACCATACTTGATATAAATACCGAGCAGGCTGTGGAGAGCGATGTGCTGCTGGCGGACTACTACCCCCGCATTTCCCGCATTCTCCATTGCAGTGTGGATACCTCGGCCGAACAGGCTGTGGTAAGCGGCGAACGGCTGATTATTGACGGCATGGCGGTTTGCCGTATTCTCTACAAGTCGGAGGAGGGGGCCCCGGCCTCTATCACGGTGAAGCTGCCCTATTCCAAAACAGTGGAACTGCGCCGCGCCCCCCAGAAACCGCAGATTTATGTCAAAGCCCAGCCGGGCTATTTCAGTTGCCGGGCAGTCAACTCCGGGCGCATTGACATCCGGGGGGCAGTAGTGCTCAGCTGCAAGGTAGTTTCCACCGGGGAGAGCGAGGCCATCGGTTCGGTGCAGGGGGGCGGTATCCAGTGCCGCTGCCGGGACATCTGCTGTGGACGGCTGCTGCGCTACTGCACCAAGAGCTTTATTGTCCGGGGGGAGGAAAAACTCTCGGATGATATCCCCGCCGATGCCGTGCTGCTGCGAAGCAGCGCCACAGTAGGGGATACTGCCTTTAAAGTGGTGGGTGGAAAAATTGTGTCCAAGAGCGATGCCGAGGTGAACCTGCTGCTCACCGACGGGGAGCGCCGCCTGTATCGGGATAGCTTTTCTGTCCCGGTCAGTGAGATTTTGGACGCCGATGGCGCCGATGAGGACAGCATCTGTTCGGTTGCTTTTACAGTGGACTGGATGGAAGTGAAACTCTCCTCTGCAGCGTCGGATGAACAGCCCATTGCCTCGGCCGAGCTTTGTATCACAGCCAAAATTTGGGCGGCAACCAATGAGAATGGCAGCTTTATGGTGGATTGTTTCTCCACCGGGTACGAAACCACCCGGGAATCCCGCCCCTTTGCCATCAGCCGGGGAGCCGAGCCGGTGCATCGCACCATCTCGCTGGAGCAGCAGCTGGAGCTTCCCAGCGATACCGAGGAGGTGCTGGACCTTTGGGCCGAGCTGGCTGAGGAAACTGTAACCGGCGGGGAAAATGTGCTAAAAATCTGCGGCCGTGTCAGATTCTGTGCCCTGGTGCAGATGAGCGGCGGCGAGCCGGAGTATATGGAGCAAACCGCCGATTTTTGCGAGGATATACCGGTGGAAGGCGCCCTGGCCGAGATTATGCCGGCACTGACCGCCCGCCTGGAGGAACAGAAAAACCAGGGGAACAGTGTTCTGGCCCGGGCCTCAATCCGGGCTGATGTGGCCTTCTCCATTGCCGATAAGGCCCAGCTTATCACCGAGGTGGCGGTGGACGAAAACCGCCCGGTTAAACCGAAAAATGCCGGCTGCCTGACCCTCTATTTCCCCCAGCAGGGCGAGCAGGTGTGGGATATTGCCAAGCGATACAGCACCTCCCCGGCGCTGATTCTTCAGGAGAACGACCTGCAGGATGATGGCGCGGTGGAGGAAGGCATGCTGCTGATCCCTGCAATTCGATAGGGTATGGGAAAGGAGAGGACAGATTTGGAGAATCAGAACATCTACCGGGATATTGCCGAACGCACCGACGGCGATATTTATATTGGTGTGGTGGGGCCGGTACGCACCGGTAAATCCACCTTTATCAAAAAATTTATGGAAAATTTGGTTATCCCCAATATCCAGGGGGATTTCCGCCGGGAGCGGGCCATTGACGAGCTGCCCCAGTCCGCCGCAGGAAAAACCATTATGACCACCGAACCCAAGTTCATCCCCGAGGAGGCCGTGGAAATTGCATTGGAGGATGGCACGGCCTTCCGGGTACGGATGATTGACTGTGTGGGGTACATTGTGCCCAGTTCCATTGGCTATGTGGAAAACGAGGCGCCCCGTATGGTCATGACCCCCTGGTTCCCCCAGGAGATCCCCTTTAATATGGCGGCGGAGCTGGGTACCAAAAAGGTGATTAATGAACACTCCACCATCGGCCTGGTGGTAACCACCGATGGCAGCATCAGCGACATCCCCCGGGAGGAGTACCAGGAGGCCGAGGAGCGGGTGATTACCGAGCTGCGGGAGATTGGCAAGCCGTTTGTTGTGCTGCTGAACTGCATGGACCCCACCAGCCCCCAATCCCGGGAGCTGCGGGAGCAAATGGAGCGGGAATACCAGGCCCCGGTGGTGGCGCTGAGCTGCCTGGATATGGACCGGGACGACATTGTGGATGTACTGGCCAAGGTGCTGTACGAATTCCCCATTAAGGAGATTGCCGTGCAGCTGCCCCGCTGGATCCTCTCGCTGCCCAAGGGCCATTGGCTGCGGCACAGCCTGTTTGAAAGCATCACCCAGTCGGCCCAGGATATTGTACATATCCGGGATGTGCAGCGCTGCGCCGACCTGTTGGCCGAAGGAGAATATGTCACCGAAACAGCAGTGAAAGAGGTGCTCCCCGGTGAGGGCAGCGCCCGGGTGCGTCTGGGCATTGATGAGGGCCTGTTTTACCGGGTGCTGGGGGAAACCACCGGCCTGGAGATTGAAAACGAGGAGGAGCTGATGCGCTCCATTACCGAGTTGGCCGCCGCCAAGCGGGAGTATGACAAGATTAAGGACGCCATCGACCAGGTAAACGCCACCGGCTATGGCATAGTTATGCCTGCCATCGAAGAATTGACACTGGATGAGCCGGAAATTGTCAAGCAGGGCGGCCGCTATGGGGTGCGTCTGCGGGCCAGCGCTCCCTCCATCCACATGATGCGGGCGGACATCACCACCGAAGTGGCCCCCATTGTCGGGAACGAAAAGCAGTCGGAAGATTTGGTTATGTACCTGCTCAAGGAGTTTGAGGAAACGCCGGAGAAAATCTGGCAGTCCAACATCTTTGGCAAGAGCCTGCATGAACTGGTGAACGAGGGGCTGCACAACAAACTCTACCGGATGCCCACCGACGCCCGGATTAAACTCCAGGAAACCATCGAGCGTATCATTAACGAGGGCTGCAGTGGCCTAATCTGTATTATCCTGTAGGGGTCTTACGGGGATACAAATTGTACTTTTTATATTTGATATTACAAATTGTGGCCGTTTTTATAACCAAAACAGGTTTTTAGCGGGCGGATACACAGCCGTTTTTAACAGCACAAACACTCCTGAACCGGGAAGGCGAGGGAGTGTTTTTTGCCTTTTGGCGGGAAGGGGAAGGCCCTTACAGGGATGGAACGCAGGATTTTTAAGGATGGGGCTTTGCTTTTTGGTTTTTTGAGCGAAAATATATCATTGGATAGTGAAATTTTTACAAGGATTGTCTTGCAACTGCCGCCGTAAGGTGGTATGATTTTGATTATAACGAGGGAATGGAGGATTGCGGATTACAGATGAAGAAGCAGGAAATATTATTGGAATCCGGGACCAATGAATTTGAGATTATGGAGTTTACCATCGCAGGGGAAACCTTTGGCATCAATGTGGCCAAGGTGCGGGAAATTATGATGGTTTGCCCGGTTAAGCCCATGCAAAAATCCCAAAAGGATATTGAAGGTATTTTTAAATCCCGGGATATGGTTATTACGGTAATCAATCTGGCCAGCTATTTGGACCTTCCGCCTTCAGACAATGCCTCCCGGGATATTTTAATTGTAACTAATTTTAACAACAACTTTTTTGCCTTCCATGTACACACTGTAGTGGGAATCAACCGTATCTCCTGGACCGAGATTAAAAAGCCGGATAAGATTATCTACGGCGGCCAGGAGGGGGTGGCCACCGGTATTGCGGACTACGACGGCCATCTGATTACTATTTTGGATTTTGAGAAGATTGTTTCGGAAATCAGCCCGGATCTCGGTATCCGGTATGAGGACCTGGATCAGCTGGGCGACCGGCAGCGCAGCAGCAAGCCGGTGCTGCTGGCGGAGGATTCCATGCTGCTGTCCAGAATGATTGTGGAGTCGCTGCAGCGGTCGGGGTATGATAACCTGATTAAGACAGATAACGGCCAGGAGGCCTGGAACTTCTTGGTGGAGGCCAAGGAGTCGGGTGATGCCATCGAAAACCATGTCTGCTGCGTGGTAACGGATATTGAGATGCCGCAGATGGATGGGCACCGCCTTACCAAGCAGATTAAGGAGGACCCGGTTTTGAAAAAGCTGCCGGTTATCCTGTTCTCCTCGCTGATTAATGAGGAGATGTGGCGCAAGGGTGAGGCCGTGGGGGCCGATGCCCAGATTACCAAACCGGAGATTGCCCGTTTGGTTTCGTTGATTGACCAGTTTATTCTGGGCTAATCCTCCAAATCCCTCCAATCTAAACATAGAATCCGTCAAAAAACGGCGGAGTGGCCAATTAGCTGCTCCGTCCTTTTTGTTGTACAGGGCAGGGGAAGAAGTATAATTGCCGCTTCGCCAGATTCTTGTGGATTTTTCTCCCCCCTGCTGCATACTGTAGAGCAGGGAGTAAAAACCAGCCTGTCCCTGTAGGGGCAGCCGGCCCAGATGGGCTGCTGCTGTCCTGCTTTTTTTGAGATGGGTTTTCTTCCAAAAGTGCCTGTGAGGGAACTTTTTGTGGGAAGGGAGGATTTGGGCGGCTGTTATAGGCGCCAGGGAAAACAGGTTAGATGTGTATGAAAATGTTGTTTAGAAAAATAGACAAAATTTAGGAATATCTAAGCATAGTTTGCCCAGCGATGGCCTGTTTTTTCTGCGCTAATTGCACAAATTACAGACAAAAAACCCGTTAAATCGACAATTTTACAGAAATAGTTGGATATTGATAAATAATTCGTTATTTTGCCTGGAAAGGCTTAGAAATTACAATAAAGTATCATTTTCAGACTTTACAGTACTTATTTTATTGTGTATAATTACATCGGGTAGATAAAAAAGTTTGGTATTTGCAGATATTTAGGCAGTTTTAGCCTGAAATTCCTGTATGGTGTAAGTTTATAGGGATTTAATGAGAATTTTGGAAGGGTGATTGACCAATGTACCTTGTACCATTAAGCAGTTTGCCAACCGTACAGCGCTTAGAATCGTCTGATATGCCGAAAAATTCGTCGGCGAATACTACTACACAGTCTTCTTTTGCAAGTATGATGCAGGAGGCTATGGCCAGCTTGGAGCAATCCCAGCGGCTTTCGGCTGAGGACGCCTATAACCTTGCCATGGGCGATGTATCCAGCCTGCATTCCATGATGATTAACTCTGCAATGGAAACCGCTGCAGTGGAAACGGTGGTTCAAATTACCTCCCGTGCTGTCAGCGCTTACAAAGAAATAATGCAGATGCAGATATAACATGATTTTGAGCGATAAAGAAGATGAAGTTTGATTTTAATAGCGTAAAAGAAAAGCTGAACGCCGACCAGCTGAATATGGGCAAGCTCAAGGAGTCCTGGCAGGGGCTGTCGGAAAAAAGCAAAAAAATTGTACTTGGAGTCTGTGGGGGAACAATCGCTGCGGCTCTTTTGTTGACTGTATATTTAAGTGTGTCCAAAAACCAGTATAAGGTGCTTTTCCCTGGCATGTCCAACGAGGAGAGCACCCAGGTTTATGCCATGCTGCAGGAGATGAACGCGCAGCCGGAGATCGATTCCGGCGGACAGGTGCTGGTTCCGGCCGACCAGTGGGATAACCTGGTTTTCCAGCTGAACGCCCAGGGGTATCCCCGCACCACCCTCAGTTACGATACCTTTTCCAGTGTATCGGGCTTCACCTCCACTGAGTTTGAAAGACGCACCGCCCTGATTTACCAGTCCCAGGACCGGATGCAGCAGACACTGCTGCGCCAGGAGGGCATTATTGACGCCACCGTTACCTTTACGGTGCCGGAAACCAGCAATTACATCTGGGACCAGGCCAACCAGCAGAGGAGCAGCGCAGGCGTTACTGTTACCATGAAGTATGGGTATACCCTCTCGCCGGAGCGGGTATCCGCCATCAAACACCTGGCTGCTACCTCGATACCCAATCTGTCTCCGGATGATGTTGTGGTTATTGATGCTGCAACAGGCAAGGAGATGCCCGGCCTGGAGGATACCAGCGGGGATGGCTACTACAGTGTGCAGCGTCTGGAGTACGAGCGCGAAATTGCCAAAGGCATTGAGGACAGTGTGGTTCGCCTCCTCTCCGGCAAATATGGCCCCGATGGCGTTACAGCTGTGGCAACCGTTACCCTGGACTATGATAAAATGATGTCCGAAAGCAAGCAGTATACCCCCCGGGACGGTGCCGCCAGCGGTGTAATCAACCACTATGACGAGCGCTATTCGCTGGGTGGCACTGTGGCCGCCGAGGGGATTGTTGGAGAAGAGGACAACACCGACGCCCCGCCGATTTATCCCAATGAAGATGGCAGCGGGGATGTATCGGCCACCGATTACTATAAGAATATCGACTACGATGTCAGCTACATACTGACACAAATTGAGCGGGGCGAGCCTATTCTGGCCAAAGCTACGGTTGCTGTTGTGGTAAACGACCCCAATTTTGATACGGAGACTGAGGAAACATTGGAAGAGCTGATTTCCAAGGCAGTAAACATCAGTGTGGATAATATCAAGGTTACAAACCTGAACTTTGCTACACAGCAGACCGATGCACCTATCATCTTTGCCGGGCTTAGCCAGCAGCAGCTCCTGATCATTGGCCTGCTTACCCTGCTCCTGCTGATTATTATTATTGTGGTGGTGCTCCTCCTCTCCAGAGGAAAAAAGAAGAAGAAGGAGAAGGAAGCGGCAGAAGCTATGGCTGTGGCACAAGAGGCAGAGGCTGCAGCCGAGGCCGAGCGCCAGCGCCAGCTTGATTTGCAGAAGGAGATTGAGGAGCACAAGAAGAAGCTCCAAAACGAGGCGTTGGCCCAGGCCGTTACCAAGGAGAGCGCCGTTACTGACGAGGTGCGGGAGTTCGCCCACGAGAATCCCGAGCTTACAGCGTCTCTGCTCCGCTCGCTGATGAGAGAGGAGAAGTAATATGGCAAAGCAGACAAAACTTACTTCAATTCAAAGGGCGGCAGCTGTTATTATCTCTCTGGGGGCCGACCGGGCCTCGGAGGTTTACAAGTACCTGAAAGAGGACGAAATTGAGCAGCTCTCGCTGGAAATTGCTAAGCTGGACCGTGTAACCCCGGAGGAGATGCAGGAAACGATAGAGGACTTCTATGGCCTCTGCGTCACCCAAAAGGTTATCAGCGAAGGCGGTATCCTGTACGCCAAGGATATTCTGGAAAAGGCGTTTGGCGCCCAGCAGGCATCCTCCCTGCTGGAGCGGCTCAACAAGTCGCTGCGTTCCCGGTCTTTTGAATTTGTTCGCAAGGCGGATTATAAAAACCTGCAGATGATGCTGGCAAATGAACATCCGCAGACCATCACCCTGGTGCTTTCCTATGCGCGAAGCGACCAGGCGGCACAGATTATTGCAGAGCTGCCCCGCAACCTTCAGCTGGATGTAATCGAGCGCATTGCCCAGCTGGACCGGGTTTCGCCCGAGATGATAAACATTGTCGAAACTACACTGGAAAAGAGATTTTCTTCCCTGGTTTCCACCGATCAGGTGGAGGTTGGCGGTGTGCCTTACATCGCCGAGATTATGAACCGCGTGGACCGCACCACCGAGAAGTTCATCTTCGACGAGCTGGAAAAGCGGGACGCCACCCTGGCCGACGAGATCCACAAGCTCATGTTTGTGTTCGAGGATATTATCAACCTGGATACCATGGCTATCCAGCGCTTTATCCGGGAAGTGGACACCAAGGATTTGGCTGTGGCCCTCAAGGGCTCCAACGAAGATGTCAAGCAGGTTATTCTGCAAAACATGTCCTCCCGTGTGCGGGAGAGCATCGAGCAGGATATCCAGTTCCTGCATAACATTCGTATGCGTGATGTGGAAGAGGCCCAGCAGAAGATTGTTGGCATCATCCGTCAGCTGGAGGAGTCCGGCCAGATTGTAATCGCTAAGGGTGAAGGAGATGAGCTGCTTGCCTAAGGTGATCAAGTATCAGGGGGCCGACATGGAGGAGGGTCTGGTGCATATTCCAGACCGCACCTCGAAGCCCGATGGGGCAGTGGCGGACGACCTGGTTCCGGATGAAATCCCTCCGCCGGAAGAAAGGCTTCAAGAGGCGCTGGAGGCTTTTGAAGGCCAGCGACAGCAGCTGTTTGAGCAGGCCCGGGTAGAAGCCGAGGCACAGGCGCAGGAAGTTTCACATAGAATATTACAAAATGCCCGGAACGAGCGGGAAAAGCTGTTGGAAGAAGCCCGCTCTGAGGCGGGCGGTATTCGCCGGACGGCGCGGCAGGAAGCCTACGAACAGGCCATCGCAGAGAAGCGGGAAGAAATTGCCGCCCATCTGGAACAGGTTAATGTGTTAATGCAGGAACTAAGGGAGGATCAGCAGCAGTTTTTACAGCAGTATGAGGATGGGCTGTTTCAGCTTGCATCTGACATTGCCGAAAAGGTGCTGCGCGCCTCTGTTTCCAGCAATGCCGACCTGTTGCGCCCGTTGGTGAAGGATGCTGTGCTTTCGGTAAAAAATGCCGATTGGATTAGTGTTCAAATCTCCGACCAGCTGCCCAGTTTGGTGGAAAAGCTCCGGGAGGACCTATCCGGCCACCCAAGCCTTCGCCGGGAGGTGGGCATTGAAATGGCCGACCTGCCGCCGGACAGCTGCATTGTCTATACACCCGATGGGGTGGTGGATGCCTCGGTTTCGGCACAGCTCACCAACCTGCGCAGCCTGGTTCGCTCCACAGATGAAGATATGGAAGAGGAAGATTACCAGTGAACAATCTCCGAAGTATTGATATTTCTGCCTACCGGCGCATTGTCCGGATCAGTGACCTTTACACCTATCAGGGCCGTATCAGCAAGATTATGGGCCTGATGATTGAGGCCACTGGTTTGGTTTGCAATATTGGTGATATCTGCAAAATCCGGGTGGACGAAAAGCACAGTGTCTTAGCCGAGGTGGTGGGGTTTAAAGATGGCATTGTCCAGCTGATGCCCTATCAGGAGGTGGATGGCATTGGTTCGGGCAGTATTGTTATCAACACTGGTAAAAAGTTGGAAGTTGGCATCAGCGACCAGATGATTGGCCGGGCGATTGACGCCTTGGGCCGCCCCATTGACGGGGGCCCTCCGGTGGAACGCACCGCCTGGTATCCCATCAACGGCAGGCCCTCCAACCCTATGACAAGGCCGCCTATAACCGAAACCATTGAATTGGGTGTAAAGGCCATTGACGGCCTGCTTACCATGGGCAAGGGGCAGCGTGTGGGCATTTTTGCCGGCAGCGGCGTGGGCAAAAGTACCTTGATGGGTATGATTGCCCGGAATGTAAAGGCGGATGTCAATGTCATAGCCCTGGCGGGCGAGCGTGGCCGTGAGGTTGTGGAGTTTATCGAGCGGGACCTGGGGCCGGAGGGGATGAGCCGGACAGTCCTGGTTATTGCTACATCCGACCAGCCGGCGATGATGCGCTCCAAGTGTGTGCTCACTGCCACTGCCATAGCCGAGTACTTCCGGGATCAGGGCAAGGATGTGCTGCTGATGATGGATTCCCTGACCCGTTTTTGTATGGCGCAGCGGGAGATTGGCCTTTCCACTGGTGAACCTCCGGTGGCCCGTGGCTATACCCCTTCCATCTATACAGCGCTGCCGAAACTGTTGGAGCGGTCGGGGAACTTTGAGCGCGGCTCCATCACCGGTATTTATACTGTACTGGTGGAGGGTGACGATACCAACGAGCCCATCTCCGATACGGTGCGAGGCATTGTGGATGGCCACATTGTACTTTCCCGAAAGGTGGCCATGCGCAACCACTATCCGGCTATAGATGTACTGGCCAGTATCAGCCGTCTGATGAACGGCATTGCTTCCCCGGAGCATCTCAAAGCCGCAGGTAAAATCCGGCAGCTGATGTCGGTCTATCAGGAAAACCAGGATCTTTTATCCATCGGCGCCTACAAAAGCGGCAGCAACCCTGCCCTGGATGAGGCCATCCGGCATATAGATGCCATCAACCAGCTTTTGCAGCAGCAGGTGGAAAACAAGGTTTCCTTTGAAGAAACGGTGGCGCAGATGGTTCAGTTGACAAAGTGATAACAGGAATGGAGAGGCGATAAGGTGAAGAAGTTTCATTTCTCGCTTAGTCATGTCCGGGAGTACAAGAACAGGCTGTTCGAGGAGGAAATGGGCAAGCTCCACCAGCTCCGGGCACAGGAAAACGAGATTGAACAGCGCATTGAAAACCTAAGCCGGAATTTTCAGTCTATTTCAAAGCGGATGATGTCCGCACAAAGGGCAGGCACCACTGTCTTTGAGATACGCAGCTTTAGTATGCAGCTGGAAAATATCCGCCAGCAGATTAAGGACCTGCGGCAGCGCCTTTTAATTGTACAAAAGCAGATAGAGGAGCAGATGCAGGTTGTGGTAGCGGCCAACCAGGAGGTTTCCAAGCTGGATAAGCTGGAAGAACGCCAACTGGAAAGTTATCGTCAAAAGACACAGAAGGCAGAGGCAGAGCGCATCGAGGAACTTGTTTCCCAGCGGTTTGCCGCCACACTGTAATAAATATCCGTGAAAGGGGGTGAAAAAATGAATCAGATCGCAAATGTTCAGCAGTCAGGCGCACCCAGCCTTCGTCAGACACTTGGCGTGGCCCAGCAGATGCAGGGCGGGGATGCGTTTGCCATGATTTTTCAGCAGCTGTTGTCCGGTACGGAAAACGGCTTTTCGTTGTTTGGCGCGTTGGAGGAAGGGGCTTTCCTTTCCGGAAAGGATGCCGAGCAGAAAAAGCTGAGTGAACTGGGCGGGCAGATGATGGCAGAAATGCTTGCCATGATGCCGGCGTTCCAGACACAGGAAATCGGTGCTCAGCTGGAGGCTTTTGCTGCCACTGGCGTACTGCCAGTAGGGGACGAGGTGGCCTATCGCAGCCTGGAAGGGCTTCAGGGCCTGCAGGTGCAGAATGCCGTTCCGGTCGAGGCGGAGGAGGCAGAGCTTCCTTTGGATTCCGACTTTTATTCGGTGCTCAGCAGCAGTTGGAAGGAGCCGGAGGCGCCCGCTGTTATGGGTGGTATGACCTTTTCCAGCGACGCTCTGCGCACAGCCAGGCAGCTGTTGGCAGACAAGCAGAAGGAGCAGCCGGAAACACTGGATTTGGAGAGCCTGCAGGCGGATGTAACAGCAAAGCGCTTCCTGCCGGAGGAGATGGCTGCACAGCCGGTGCAGACAACAGCCCTTCCCGATACGGAAGAGATTGCCTCGCAGATTAAAACCGGTGTCCTGAAAAATGTGGCAAAGGGCAAAAACGAGTTTGTCATCCGCTTGAAGCCGGAGGGGATTGGCGAAGTAACTGTTAAAATCTCCGAGGATAAAAGCACCATTTCCCTGCAAATCTTTACTACCAGCCAGCAGACAGCCAAGATGATTACCGACGAGGTGGCATCGCTGCAGAATGCACTGCGGCCGTTGCATGCAGAAGTGCAGCAGGTAACTGTTGTGCCGGAGGGCTATGCCTCCCAGGCGGCAATGGACGGCGGGGCCGGGCAGTTTACAGGCCAGCAGTTTGGTTGGCAGCAGGGCCGGCAGCAATCCCAGCACTTCCATTTCTCTGATGGCGAGTTCGAGGAGAGTGTTCGGCAGGTTTTGGAGGACGATGGTTTGGATGCCTACATTTAACTGGAAGGAGGATGCAGTATGATTGATGGGATTAACAAAGCCAGAACAACCAGTAGCAATACAAGTTACCGGGACCAGATGGCAGATAAGCTTACCGATTCCCTCAAGGATGAAACTGAGGAAACCGAAGGTACTGAAAGCACCGGCCAGGTGTGGAACGCCGTGTTCACCGATAAAAAGGAAAACAGCGTTTCGGTGGATGATTTTCTCTCTCTGATGGTGGCTCAGCTGCGCAACCAGGACTTTATGAACCCGGTGGACGATACCCAGTATGTTACCCAGCTGGCCCAGTTTTCCACCATGCAGCAGATGCAGGAGATGGCCACCTATATGAAGACAAACTATGTCATGTCACTGGTGGGCAAAAATGTTACTGCTGCCAAGTTTACAGTTGGCGGCGACCTACAGAAGGAAGTTGGCCAGGTAACAAAAATTTCGCTGGTAAACAACGAATATCTGGTGTATGTCAATGGCAAGAGCTTTTCGCTGGAGCAGATAATGGAGCTTAATTCTTCCAATAGCTCTACCTCAACCGAGAAGGATCAGCAGAGCCAGCGGGACTACCTGATGTCGCTGATTGGCCGGAATGTAACCGTAAAGCAGCGGGATGAGGATGGCAAGGTGGACGGTTCTGTCACCGGCGATGTGGAAAAGGTATCTATTGAGGACGATAAGTACAAGCTGAGCATTGGCGGGAACTGGTACCTGCTGGAGGATGTGCTTCAGGTGGGTGCTGCCGAGGGGGAAAAACCCGAGGAGTCCAAGTCTATTTAAACCAAATTCGATGAGAAGGGAGTGAGAGGATGGATGATCTGTTGATGCGCAGCCGTATGAGCCTGCCCATAACAACCGGTATCTCACCCGTTCCGTCACAGCCCTTGCGTCAAAAGACGCAGTCAGGTGCGGTTTCTTTCCAACAGGTGTTGGAGGAGAGTGGAAAAAAACAAGGACTTTCTTTTAGCAAACATGCAGCTGGCAGAGTGGCCCAGCGGGAAATTGAACTTTCACAAACAGGCCTGGACCGGCTAAACGAGGGCCTGCAGATTGCCCGGGACAAGGGGATGGAGGATGCACTGATTCTAATGGATGGGTCAGCGTTCATCATCAGCACCAAGAACGCCCGGGTTATCACAGCACTGAACAGCCGGGAACTTCAGGGAAAAGCAATCACAAACATTGACGGGACTGTAATTATTTGACTGGACCGAAAAGGAGGTCAACGGGCTCCGAACGACAGAGGAGCCCTTCCAGTCCCAGAAAGGGAGCAATTCAAATATGGTTAGATCGATGTATTCTGGCGTAGCCGGTATGAAGTCCAATCAGACAAGAATGGATGTAATTGGTAACAATATCGCCAACGCCAATACCTATGGTTTTAAATCCAGCCGGGCAACCTTCCGGGATATGTACTACCAGCAGCTGCGCGGCGCATCTGCCGGCACCCAAACCCGAGGCGGTACCAACCCCTCCACCGTTGGTTATGGTTCGCAGGTTTCCAGCGTGGACCTGATGATGACCCAGTCGGCTTTGACATCCACCGGTAACACACTGGATGTTGCCATTGCAGGCGAGGGCTTTTTGCAGGTAATGGACGCGGACGGCAATATCTACTACACCAAGGCCGGTATGCTGGATATTGACCCCGCCACCGGCGCGCTGGTGGATTCCAACGGTAACTTTGTACTGGGTACCAGCGCCACCAACGGCAAGCTGGACAGCGCAAACCCCGGCAAGAACAAGATTATGATTCAGGTAGACCCTGTTCAGGCCCATGTGGCTGAAGTAAAGGCGGAGATTAACGGCAAAACCCTGACTATCTCCTCCACCAACCAGAACAAGCAGGCCAATGTGGGCTTTACCTTCACCAAGTCCACCCAGCTGCCTGACGGCCAGCGGGTAGTGGCTATTATGGATGGCACCAGCTCGGTTATCAACATCCAGCTCAATGCCAACGAAACCTTCACCAGCATGTCCGATCTGCAGGGAGCCATCAATGACGCTATTACAGCGGCCAACGGCGGCCCGCACCCCGGCGGCACTTTCAACTTTAATATCGAGCCCGACCCGTTTGCAAATGGGCCGCTCACCGGTACAGAGATTATTGATGCCTCCACTGCTACAATGGACGGCGGTTCGGTTACAGTGGATACAACTTCGGCTGATGTCGAGGCGGACGGCAGCTTTCTGGGTGGCTTTAAGTTTAAGGAAACCGGCCTGAACTTCTCCGGTAGCGGCGATGTTTCGGTTGAGGTAGCGTATGAGGCGGCAGATGATACTGCTACTCCGCCTACACCTGAGCGCTATAAGGTTACTTTCACAGCCGGCGCTGAGACTTATGAGGGTTATATCAACAAGGACCGTGCCGATACCTCCAGCGGCGGCAATACCGTAATGCTTTCCAATGGTAAGGAGAATGACTATGTTATTCTCTCCTATCCCAACTCTACCAAGATTGATGCGGCGCTGGGCACAGCACAGATTGGTACAGCTGTGGAGAGCAAGCCCACCAAAAACCTGGGCCTGGGCAAGGGCACCTTTACACTGGAAAATGGTACCGAATTTACCGAGCAGGGTATTGGTAACCTGACTGGTATTTCCATTGGCGCCGATGGCACCATCATGGGCACCTCGGAGGCGGGCCTGCAGGTGCTGGGCCGTATCGACCTGGCCACCTTTGACAATACCAAGGGCCTGATGCAGTCGGGCAACACCTACTTCACCGAAACATCCAACTCGGGTTCCCCCATTTTGGCTATCCCTGGTGAAAATGGTACCGGCGCCATCAAGAACAGCTCGCTTGAAATGTCCAATGTAGACCTGTCTCAGGAGTTTTCCGATATGATTACCACACAGCGTGGCTTCCAGGCCAGCTCGCGTCTGATCACTGTTTCGGATACTATGCTGGAAGAACTGATTAATTTGAAGAGATAATCGTTTTTTCGCCTGGCGGCGACGAATAGAGTCGCCGCCAGAGAAATGCGGAAGTTCTGCCCGGAAATCCGCATTTCTCTGGCGTAAAGCAGGAAGGAGGAGGACAGGTGATCCTGTTAAATAATTTGCGCGGCGGTGAATTTGCGCTGAATTGTGAATTGATAGAAACCATTACAGAAAATCCGGATACAACGATTCAGTTGGTGAATGGACGCATCCATATTGTGCAGGAGTCCATGAAGGATGTTATTGATAAGGTAGTGGCATACCATCAAAAGATTTATCAAAACAAGTTTGGTTCGGTTGGTAAGGAGGATTAATCGATGGATATTACATCGGTAGTGGGCTGGTTATTAGCTATTGGCGTTATCCTGTTCGGTATCTTGTTCGATAGCAACACTATGAGCTTTGTAGTAGATAACCTGGGCAACTTCTGGGATGCACCCAGCGTCGCGGTTGTATTGGGTGGCGTTATTGCAGCAATGATGATTTCGTTCCCCCTTAATTACTTTACCAAAATTCCCAAGCATTTAAAAATAGTGTTTGTTCCCACCAAGTACAGCCCGCAGGATTATATTGTCCAAATTGTGGAGCTGGCCAAGGAGGCCCGTGTAAACGGCCTGCTGTCGCTGGAAAGCAAACTGGCCGAAACCAAGGATGTATTCCTGAAAAACAGCATGATGCTGGTAGTGGACGCTGTGGAACCTGAAAAGGTAAAACAGCTGCTGGAAACCGAGCTGGACTATATGGACGAGCGCCATGCCCAGGACCGGGCCTTTTATGACAAGGGCGCAGCATACGGCCCTGCCTTTGGTATGATTGGTACCCTGATGGGACTGATTAACCTGCTCAAACAGCTCAGCGACCCGGAAGCCGTTGCACCTGCTATGGCGCTGGCTCTGGTAACCACCTTCTATGGCTCGTTTTTGGCCAATGTAATTTTTACACCTATTTCCAATAAGCTGCGTATCCGCCATGAGGAGGAGTACCTCTGCAAGCTGATTATTGCAGAGGGTGTAGAGTCGATACAGGCGGGCGATAACCCCCGGTTTATCGAAGAAAAGCTGACGCAGCTCATCCCTGGCTACATGTCCGGCGGTTCCGGAGATGGCGAGGGCGGCAAAAAGAAGGGCCGTAAAAAGGAATAATGTCCAGTAGAACGAACAGATAGGGGGGATTTTAGGTGAAAGGCAAACAGCGGCCGGAAGAGGATACTGGCGCATGGATGAATACATACTCCGACTTAGTAACCTTGCTTTTGTGCTTTTTTGTTCTTCTGTATAGTATGTCCAGCGTTAATGCTGAAAAATGGGAGGCCTTTGTAAAAGCCTTTTCCCGCCCGGGTAACGATACAGCACAGGTTGTTATAAATCCGGGTGACCTGCCGGAGGGAGATGAGCCGTTCCAGAATGTAGGCGGCGGCGACCAGATTGGGGATTCCACCTCGGAGCCCTTTGACCCCGGCGCACTGCCGGAAGATTTCAGCGACCTGTACTTTTATCTGCAACAGTATATGGAAGAGAACAACCTGAGCAGTACAGTGGAAGTGTCCCAGAGCGGGGACAGTGTTGTGTATATCCGTTTCCAAAACAACATTTTCTTCGACCCGGATAAATATATCCTGCGCTCCCAGGCGTATGATATTTTAAACTATGTCGGGGATTGTTTGCAGAATGTAGAGGACGAAATTTATATTATCAGCATCAATGGGCACACGGCAGATGTTCCGTATGACTATTATGCAGTATCGGACTGGATGCTTTCCAGCGAACGGGCTAGCAGTGTGGCAATCTTCTTTGATACCGAAAAGGGGATAGACCCCCAGAAGATCCGCTCCATCGGCTATGGAAAAAACTTCCCAATCGCCTCCAACGATACCCAGGAGGGTCGGGAGAAAAACCGCCGGGTAGATATTACCATTGTGAAGAACAGCAGCGGCGGTGGTTGGAGCGATGCAGACCTGGCCGGGCTGTTTGATCCCACACAGTTCCCCAAATCGGGCGGTACACAGGATATTTTAACACCTGATGGCAGTGCAACATCGTTAGAGGATGTTTTCCCGCCGGAGAATGCTTTGCCTCCGGAGGAGACCTTGCCACCTGAGGATGATCTGCCGCCGGAAGAAACAATACCATCCGGAGAACCCACTGAGTAGATTTCCCGGTTTACTGCTAAAAGCAGAGAGTTTGAATTACTGAGTTAAAGGAGCACGAAAGATGCCAGAGCAACTGTCTCAAAGTCAAATAGATGCCTTGCTGCAGAAAATGAGCTCCGGTGGCGAAGTGGATGTCCAGGAGGACACCCATAAAGTACGGGAATATGACTTCAAATCGCCAAAAAAGTTTACAAAGGAACAGCTGAAATCGCTGGACAGTCTGCATGAAACCTTTTCACGAATGCTGTCCTCCTATTTTTCAGGCTTGCTGCGTACTGTGTGCGAAATTGAGGTTACCCAGGTCACAGAGGAGCGGTATTATGAGTACAACAACGCTCTGTCCGATATGGCGCTGATAGGCCTTGTCGGGGTTAAGCCGGAGAACAAAAAGTACGATGATACTACAATGGTTATCGATTTGTCCACAGCGATTGGTTTTTATATTATCGACCGGGTGCTGGGCGGGCCGGGCACAGGATTTAATCTAAGCCGAAATTATACAGAGATTGAAATCTCCATCCTGACAAGTGTTTTCCAGAAAATTGTACAGCGCTTGCAGGATGCCTTGAGCAACCGCCTGCCGGTTACGGCAACCTGCGACGCCTTGGAAACAAATGCCCGCCTATTGCAGGTATATGCCCCGGAAGATATTGTTGTAATTGTAATGATGAATATCAAGTTGAGCAATCGGCTTGAGGGTCCAATGAATATCTGTATCTCGGCCGAGTTTTTGGAAAAGGTGATAGACACCTTCAGCCTGCGGTTTGCCAAACCCAGCAAAAAGCAGAACCGCAGCGAGGAAGAGATTAAAAAGCGGGTTATTCTGGAAAATGTTTGCGAATCGGATATGGAAATCCGGGCGGTTTTCGATGAGTTTAAGCTGGAACTTAAGGATATTATGCAGCTGCAGCTGAACGATATTATTACACTGAACAAGCCCATTGATAGTAATGTGATGGTTACAGTGGAGAAAATCCCCTGGTTCACCGCAAAACTGGGCGAAGTGAAACAAAGGAAGGCTATCAAACTGCAAGACATTCTGATAAATGGAGATGAGGGTGCCCAATGGGAGAAGAGCGAAACGAGCAATTAGAAGAAAAGGTTCTCGACAGCCAGGAGATTGATACCATCGGCGAAATTTTAAATATCAGTATGGGATCAGCGGCTACTGCCATCTCCAAATTGTTGGATAAGCAGGTAAACATTTCAACCCCCACGGTTGAAATGTGCCAGTTCCGGGCAATGGATTATGCCGATTTGGAGCCGGCAATTTTAGTTAAGATTGACTATGTAGAAGGTATTTCCGGCGCAAATGTCATGATTTTCCGTCAGAAGGATATGCAGGTTATTCTGAATTTGCTGATGGGAAATGATGAGCCGCCAAGCGATGATTTTGTCTTTGATGAACTCAGCATGAGTGCCGCCTGTGAAGTGATGAACCAGATGATGGGTGCTTCGGCCACGGCGCTTTCCGAATTTCTGGGCCAGCCTATCAATATCTCCACACCGGAGGCAAATATTGTAGGGCTGGAGAACAGCTTCAACGAGATTATTGGTACCGAGGAAGGGGAGGAGATTTTAGCTGTTTCTTTCCGCTTGTCCATCCAAGATGTAATGGACACTACCTTTGCCAGTATGCTAACCTATGACCTGGCTAAGGAGATTGTAACACTGGCAATGGGCAACCATGAGGATGATATTGCCAGCCTCCAGGTGGCAGAAGCGCCTGCAGTAGCCCCTGCCCCGCAGCCTGCTGCTCCCACCCCTGCCCCAATGCCACAGCAGGTTCCCCCACAGATGCCGGCACAGCCTGCTGCACCTACGGCCCCCGCGGCTGCCGCGCCCATGCCAGCGCCTGCTATGCCTCCCATGCCGGAGCAGCAGATGGTTCCCCCCGCTTATGCCCAGCAGGCACCTGGGGCACAGCCGCAGATGCCGCAGCAGTATCCGGCAGGCTATTATCCGCCCTACAACGGTTACCCGGGGTATCCTCCGGCTTATCCGCAAATGCCCTATTATGGCATGCCTGGCCCGGGGGCAGCAGCACCCGGTGGGGCGCCGGATCAGCAGCCGGCCGTTCATGTACAAAAAACACAGTTCCCGCAGTTTACACCGGCAAGCGCGCCCTTCCCCAATGTCAACGGCAATATGGATTTGCTGATGGGTGTTTCGCTGGATGTTTCGGTGGAAATTGGTAAGGCCAAGCGCAAAATCAAGGAGATACTGGAGCTGGGCCAGGGCACTGTAATCGAGCTGAACAAACAGGCCGGCGCCCCGGTGGATATTGTTGTAAACGGCAGATTGCTGGCCCGGGGAGATGTTGTGGTCATTGACGACAACTTTGGTGTACGCATCACAGAAATTTTAGGCACAAAGGAACTGATGGAGAGTCTGGGAGAGGAAGTTCTGTAAATCCATACTCAAATCAATCTGCAACAAAGCAAGTTAAAGGAGACTATGTAATATGGGTAAGAAAATTATGCTGGTAGACGACGCTGCCTTCATGCGAATGACAATTAAAAATACCCTGACCAAAGCCGGTTACACCGACCTCTTGGAGGCTGGGGATGGGCAGCAGGCGGTAGAAACCTACAATCAGGAGCATCCCGACCTGGTTATTATGGATATTACAATGCCCAATATGGATGGCATCCAGGCTCTGCAGGCCATTAAGACTATGGACCCTGCCGCCAAGGTTATCATGTGCTCTGCAATGGGCCAGGAGGCCATGGTTGTACAGGCCATCCAGCTGGGCGCAATGGACTTTATTGTAAAGCCCTTTAAGCCGGACCGTATTCTCCAGACTATCACAAAGGTCCTGGGCTAATACGAGCGGAAGGAGTCTGTCATGTTGGATCAGGGTGCGGCCATTCTCTCGTTGATTGGTGTTCTGGTTTTGTTTGCTGCGGTACTTTTTCTGGCCTGGTACTGTACCAAGTGGCTGGGGATGCACTACGGTGCCTCCGGAACAGGCGGCAAAATTCAAATTCTGGACCGGTGTATACTGGGGACAGACCGCACACTGGTGGTGGCCCGCATTGAGGGCCAGGTGTGGCTGCTGGGGGTTACCGCCCAGCATATCGAAAAAATAGACGAGCTGGACCCGGCCCTATATCCGGTCGCCGATGGGAACAGTACAGCTGCCGGGATGAATTTGGGCAGTTTTTCCGAAACACTGGGCCGCTTGATGAATCGTAGTACCGACACAACCGAGAAAAAGGAAGCAGACAATGATGAGGATTGAGCAAAAGAAACAAGAACTGCGCACCCAAACCAGGCGCTTCCTGCTTTCGGCGGCAGTTGTATTCTTGGTAGTTGCCTGCTTTGTTACAGTCACTGCCCATGCTGCCTCTGTCACGGTGGATCTTGGTTCCGGGGATACTTCCGGGGCCGAGTTTGGTGTACTTGAGGCGCTGGCAACTGTATTGCTTTTGGCGCTGGCGCCCTCCATTTTGATGATGATGACAAGTTTTACCCGTATTGTCATTGTCCTTTCGTTTTTGCGCAATGCAATGGGTACACAGCAATCTCCGCCCAATCAGGTGTTGGTTGGGTTAGCGCTGTTTTTAACGCTTTTTATCATGTCACCAGTCTTTGACCGCATCAATACCGAGGCTTACCAGCCCTATCAGGCGGGGGAGATTACGCGGGAAGAAGCCTTGGAAAATGCAGTGGAGCCGCTGAAGGAATTTATGGTGCGGCAGACCTATGCCAATGATATTAACCTGTTCCTGACCATCTCCAATGAGAAAACCGGGGAGCAGATCCTGCTCACTGGCGAACAGGAGCAGCTGTTGGATTTGGGGATGGAAATTGTGGTGCCGGCCTTTATTACCAGTGAGCTCAAGCGCGCATTTACCATCGGCTTTTTGCTGTTCATCCCCTTTCTGATTATTGACATGGTGGTTTCCAGTACCTTGATGTCCATGGGTATGGTAATGCTTCCGCCCTCTATGATTTCCCTTCCTTTTAAGATTATGACTTTTGTATTGGTAGATGGCTGGGGCTTGCTGATTGGAACCCTGGTGCGAGGTTTTCGTTAGATGCGACAGTTGGGATTTAAACAGGAGGTGGCAGCGTGACACAGGGAGATGTGCTGGCAGTGGGCCAGGAGGCACTTCTTTTGGCGTTAAAGCTGGCCGGCCCCTTTTTGGTTGTTAGTATTCTAATCGGCCTGGTTATTGCCGTATTCCAGGCGGCAACGCAGATACACGAGCAGACCCTGACCTTTGTACCCAAAGTGTTGGCCATTGCTCTGCTGCTGCTTGCCTCCGGTTCCTGGATGATTTCCATGATGAACGATTATATCAATTACCTATTTCGTATAATGGCGGGTTTGTAAAATGTTTGCGTCGCTGTTTTCCAATACAGAGGTTTGGCTGCTGGTGTTTGCCCGGATGGGTGGCCTGCTGGGAATGAACCCATTGCTTGCCCGGCGGAATGTCCCGTCTATTGTGCGGGTGGCGCTGGTGTGGCTGATAACACTGCTGATTGTGCCAGGGCTTGCAGCCACGGCGGAGTTTTCCAGCGGGTTGGATTTGCTGGTGTCCCTGCTGATGGAGCTTTTGGTGGGGTTGGCCTGTGGGTATGTTTTCCAGGTTTTTTACTACATGCTCTTTTTTGCCGGGGATATTATGGATACCCAGTTTGGCCTTTCCATGGCCAAGGTGTTCGACCCCGGTACCAACATCCAGCTTTCAGCGTCGGGCAGCCTGCTCAACAGCCTGTTTATCCTATACATTTTTACCACCGACAGCCATTTGATATTGATACGCCTCTTCGTGGCATCTTTTCAGATTTTGCCCCCAGGGGCAGCTGTTTTTTCAGCGGATGCCGCGCAGTTTTTCCTCAACCTTTTCATTATGACCTTTTCGTTGGCACTGCGCCTGGCGCTGCCGTTTATCGCGGCCGAATTTGTCCTGGAGCTGGCTATGGGTGTGCTGATGAAGCTGATTCCACAAATCCATGTCTTTGTCATCAACATCCAGTTCAAGGTGCTGCTTGGCATTCTTATGATTTTAGCTTTTGCAAGCCCTGTCAGCGCCTTTTTGGATAACTACATGCGCTTGATGCTGGAAAACATACAAAATGTTTTCTTTTTACTGAATGCCTAAACACAAAAGGACGGCTTGATAAGGGGGGATGAGACTTGGCAAGCGAGAAAACCGAAAAGGCGACCCCTAAACGACGGCAAGACGAACGAAAAAAGGGGCGCATCTTTCAAAGCCAGGAGATTATCATTGTCCTGACACTGTTAGCTTCCTTTTGGGGGCTGAAGCTGCTGGGGCCAACCATGCTTTCCGCCCTGGAACACTGTATGATCGATTTTTTCGGTCAGGCAGGCACTGTTTCGGTGGTTGGCACTCCGGAGGCCATCCAGTACTTTATGCGTGCAGGCACTACCTTCCTTTGGGCGGCCATGCCCATGCTGCTGCTGTGCAGCAGTGTTTCGGTGGTTGGCACCATTGCACAGACCCGGGGCCTCTTTTCCATGGAGTCGGTATCCCCCAAGTTCAACCGGCTCAATCCCATCGAAGGCTTTAAACGCCTGTTTTCCCTGCGGGGCCTGATTGAGCTGTTAAAGTCCCTGGCCAAAATTACAGTGCTGGGTTCCATCATCTGGATGGTGTTTGAGGAACAGTTTTGGAATTTTCCCCGTATGATGGATATGGAATTTGGGCAGGCCATAGCCACCACAGCGGACATCATCTTTTCCATTGTGGAAGTGGCCGCAGTTATCATGGCTTTCGTAGCCGCCGCCGACTACCTCTACCAGTGGTGGGACTATGAGAAAAACCTGCGCATGAGCAAGCAGGAACTGAAAGAGGAGTATAAACAAACCGAAGGCGATCCCCAGATTAAGGGGAAAATACGCGAGCGCCAGCAGGCCCAGGCCCGGCAGCGCATGATGCAGCAGGTGCCTTCGGCCGATGTTGTTATCCGTAACCCGACACACTTTGCTGTAGCAATCAAGTATGACCCTGAGCGCAACAGCGCGCCCATTGTGGTGGCCAAGGGTATGGACAGCCTGGCGCTGCGCATTGTGGCTGTGGCAGAGGAAAACGGTGTATTTATTACCGAAAATAAGCCGCTGGCCCGAGGGTTGTATGAAGCGGTGGAGCTGGATCAGGAAATTCCGGACCGGTTTTACCAACCCATTGCCGAACTGCTGGCGTTTGTATATAGTTTGAAGAAGAAGGAACTGAAGTAGCTTGAAGATTTTTAACAACCTGATATCGGCCTTTGTAGTGGCAATCATCTTCCTGCTGATTGTTCCACTGCCCACCTGGCTGCTGGACTTTATGTTCATTGCCAACCTGACCCTGTCGTTTGTCATTCTGCTGACGACAATGTATATCAAGGAGCCGCTGGAAATTTCGGTTTATCCGTCGCTGCTGCTGATTACCACCCTGTTCCGGTTGGCACTGAATGTATCCTCCACCCGAATGATCCTCTCCAACAACGGCTATGCCGGCGAGGTTGTAAAAACCTTTGGTGAGTTTGTTATTCAGGGTAATGTAGTAGTTGGTCTGGTTATCTTCCTGATTATCGTTTTGGTGCAGTTTTTGGTTATTACCAAAGGCTCGGAGCGTGTAGCTGAGGTATCGGCCCGCTTTACCCTGGACGCTATGCCCGGTAAGCAGATGGCCATTGATGCCGACCTTTCCTCCGGCCTGATTGATGAGGAAACAGCCCGTATCCGCCGCAGCAAAATCCAGCGGGAATCCGACTTCTTCGGTTCGATGGATGGTGCTTCCAAGTTTGTTAAAGGCGATGCCATTATGTCGCTGGTTTCCACCTTTATCAACCTGGTGGGCGGCGTTATTATCGGCTTTATCAACAATGTGGGCAGCTTTACAGAGATTATGCAAATCTATTCCACCGCCACAGTAGGCGATGGTTTGATGTCCCAGATACCGGCCCTGCTCATCTCGGTTGCCACCGGTATGATTGTTACCCGGTCGGCTTCGGAGGAAAACCTGAATACCGATGTAATCCGGCAGCTCTCCTCCCAGCCCATTACACTGATTCTGGCAGCTATTGCCATGTCCATGCTCTGCTTTATTGGGTTCCCTGCCCCGCAGGTACTCACCATGTCGGCATTTCTGCTGTTCCTGGCCTTTGTACTGATGCGGGCTAACCGGGCGCCCGAACCCGTTGCGGTGGGGCCCACCATGACCGAGGAGGTTACCAGCGAGGCGGATTTCTATAAAAATATTGATAATGTGTACAATCTGCTTGTGGTGGACCAGATTTCAATGGAGTTTGGCTACAGCCTTATTCCACTGGTGGATGAGGCCAGCGGCGGCAGTTTTGTGGACCGGGTAGTCATGTTCCGTAAACAGTTTGTTTTGGAAATGGGTTTGGTGTTCCCCTCGGTGCGTTTGAAGGACAGCAGCCAGCTCAACCCCAACCAGTATGCCATCAGCATCAAGGGGGAGCAGGTTGCCCAGGGTGAGGTGCTGGTGGACCACTATCTGGCGCTGGCGCCGGATCGGGAACATGATACCATCGACGGCATTGAAACGGTTGAACCGGCCTTTGGCATGGCGGCCAAGTGGATTAGCGAGGATCGGCGTGTCAAGGCAGAAATGGCCGGATATACACTGATAGACCCCACTTCGGTTATTATTACCCATCTGTCCGAGGTCATTAAGAACCATGCGCACGAGCTGCTCAGCCGTCAGGAGGTGGGCAACCTTCTGGCTAACCTGCGCAAGACCAACGAGGCGCTGGTGGACGATACCATTCCCACCATTGTTTCGGTGGGCACACTGCAAAAGGTGCTGTGCAACCTGCTGCGGGAAGGGGTACCCATCCGGGATGTGGAAACCATTCTGGAAACCCTGGCCGACTATGGGGCCACCGTGAAGGACTTGGATATGCTTACAGAGTATGTGCGCCAGGCCCTGCGCCGGACCATTACGCACCGCTTTGCCGAGGCTGGCCAGCTCAAGGTTATCAGCCTGGATGCCAATATCGAAAACCAGATTATGGGGGCCGTTAAGCGGATGGACACCGGTTCCTACCTGGCTTTGGAACCCCAGACCATTCAGGAGATTATTACAGCCACCAGCCGGGAAATCGAAAAGATCAGCGACCTGGTGCCGGTACCTATTATCCTCACTTCGCCCATTGTGCGTATCTATTTCAAAAAGCTGGTGGATCAATTTTATCCCAGCACACTGGTGCTATCGTTCAATGAAATTGACCCGGATGTAAAAATACAGGCACTGGGGAATATTGCAATATCATAACTACAGAAAGGAGCCTGAGGTACCATGCCCGCCGAACTGCAGAAAAACAGACAGTTTACCGAAGAAGAGGCAGACGAGCTCATGCGGGAGTATAAGCAGTTTGGTTCGATAGAGCTTCGCAATCAGCTGGTGCTGTATTACAGCTATATTGCCAGGGGAATAGCGACAAATATGAGCAGTACCTTTCACCGATATGCCTCGGTGGAGGAGATGGTACACCAGGGGGTTATAGCTCTGATTGACAGCCTGGAGCGATTTGACCCGGATAAGGGCATCAAGTTTTCCACCTATGCCTATACCAAGGTGCGCGGGTCGATTATCGACTATGTGCGCAAGCAGGACTGGCTGCCCCGCCGGGTGCGGCAGGCCAATATACAAATAACCAAAACCGAGGAACGGCTGACCTTGGCGCTTGGCCGTCCCCCCACCCGGGAGGAGATGGCCAAGGAGATGGGCATCACCCCTGAGGAATATGACAGGCAGGTGTTTGAAATGTCCGGCGAGAATGTCTATTCCTTCGAGGCTTTGCTGGAGGCGCCGGTGCAGGTTCGCCCCTTCCTCATTCAGGAGGAGTTTGCACCGGAAGAAAATATGGATCGCCAGGAACTGGAAGAGGTGCTGGCCCAGGCCATTGACTCGCTGAATGAGCAGGAACGCACCGTTTTATCCCTTTATTACTATGAAGAATTGACCATGCGGGAAATTGGTGATATTATGGGAGTAAGTGAACAGCGGATCGGCCAGGTAAATCGGAAATTGATTTCAAAACTGCGGGATCGGTTGTCAAGCTATATGAAAGGATGAGAGCATGTTAAGAGGGTTTTATACAGCTGCGTCGGGAATTTTGACACAGCAGCGAATTATCAATGTGCTGACCAATAACATGGCCAATGTAGGCACGCCAGGCTATCGGGCCTCCCGGGTGGTAACCAGCACCTTTGAGCAGGAGTTTCTAACCCGGATTGAGGGGGCCAATACCCAGCGGGTGGGCAGCGGCGATTTGCTGCGCATTGTTTCTGAAGTGCCCACCCAGTTTGATACCAGTTCCCTGCAGGAAACCGGCCGGCCGATGGATATGGCCATTACCGGTGCGGGCTTTTTCAATGTGCTTACCACCCCGGAGGACGGTGGAGACCAGGTGCAGTACATGACCCGGAATGGCAATTTTGAGTTGGATGAAAACGGCAACCTGGTTTTAGAGGGCGTGGGTGTTGTACTGGGGCAGGACGGCCCCATCGAACTGGACAACAGCGACTTTACTGTCCAGCCGGATGGCGCCATCTACGACTATCGGGGCCGGTATGTGGATACCCTGCTGGTTACTGTACCGCCTGATGATGCCAAGGTTACACGGGCGGCCAACGGCCTGTATCAGACCGAGGACATGGACGCCAACCTGCCGGTTCCGGCCGAAACGGAGATTGTACAGGGCTGGCTGGAAGATCCGAATATTGATTTGAACAGAGAGTATACATTGGTTATGGAGGCGCAGCGTGCTTTCCAGGCCTGCAGCTCTGCTTTGCAGATTATTGATAGAATAGACCAGAAGGCTGCAACGCAGATAGCCTCGTTATAACAATAGGGGAAGGCTCCAAGCCCCCCATCCGATTTTATAGAACAGGGTGAACAATATGAATATCTCTTTTTTCAACGGTGTCTCCGGAATGATTGCCTATCAGGAGGAGATGAACCGCATTTCCCACAACATTGCCAACGCCAATACAAACGGCTACAAGCCGCTGCAATCTTCCTTTTCCGAGCTGCTTTACACCCACATGGCGGTAAACAGCCCAGAAGAGCCCTGGGTTGGGCATGGCGTTAAAATTACCGAACCGCTGCTGGACTACACCCAGGGTGCACCTTTGCAAACCGGTATTACCTTGGATTTTGCCCTAAATGGCGATGGCTTCTTTGCTGTAGAGCGCCCCAATGGCAATGTGGAGTATACCCGAAACGGCGCTTTTAATATCAGCATTGAGGGCAGCAAGGCCTACCTGGTAATGGCGGGGGATGGCTCCCATGTGCTCGATTCCCGGGGCCGCCACATTGAGCTGACGCGGGAATCTAAAAATGACCCCTATGATTTGAGCGCTTTAAAGGATCAAATTGGCATTTATGATTTTTCCAACCCTTATGCATTGGAGCCTACTGGCGGCACCTGCTACAAGGCTACAGACGCCTCTGGCGAGGCGGAAACTATCCGCATTGGCAGAAACCGCAACGGCCGTTCCTACCAGCTCCTGTCCGGGGCGCTGGAACAGTCGGCAGTAAACCTGGCCGATGAGATGGTGGATGTAATTACGGCGCAAAAGGCCTTCCAGTTTAATGCAAAGATGGTGCAGACAGCGGACGAGCTGGAACAGATTATCAATAATTTGCGTGGATAAAAGAAAGGAGAATCATCCTTGGCATTGCAATCTTACGATGATATGAATGATCTACATATGGATGCACTGCGGGAAATAGGCAATATCGGCTCTGGAAATGCGGCATCTGCATTGGCCGATATGCTGGCAACACCGGTGAATATCTCGGTGCCAGCGGTACGCATTATGGAATTTACCGAAGTAATCGAAGCTCTGGGCGGCCCGGAAGAGATGATTGTGGGGATACTCCTCAACCTTGAGGGGGATATTGAAGGGATGATTATGTTCCTGCTGCATCAAAACTTTGCCAATGAGCTTCTTAAAAACCTTTTAGGCGTCGATGATGCGTTGGGCGAGATGGGGGAAATGGGATACTCGGCCCTGCAGGAAATTGGCAATATCATGGCTGCTTCCTATGTCAATGCTATTGCCGCAATGACAGGGCTGAATATTAACATTTCAGTGCCATCCCTGAGTGTGGATATGCTGGGTGCCATTCTAAGTGTGCCGGCTATTTATTACGCTAATATCAGCGATAAAATGATTTTTATCGAGGATGAGTTCAGCAATGAGACCCTGACGGCTCCAAACCATGAACCATGTTTGATGATCCCCGATGTAATTTCTCTCAAAAAGATTATGACGAATCTGGGGTTGGAAGCATGAACAAAACAATCAAAGTTGGTATTTCGGATCTTAATATTGCCCGTTCGCCCGATGTGCTGGTTACCTTCGCATTGGGCTCCTGCGTTGGAATTTGTCTTTATGACCAGACAACCAAAATTGCAGGGCTTTCCCACATTATGCTGCCTACAAGCGAGCAGGGAAAAAACGACCGGCCGTATTGCTATGCGGATAAGGCTTTGGAAATACTGGTTCAGCGTATGGTGGCGGCTGGTGCAAGCCGCCGCAGGCTGACAGCCAAAATTGCGGGCGGCGCCAGGATGTTCTCCAATTTCAAAGGGGGGAATCTATCCAATATTGGGCAGCGCAATGTAGCGGCTGTAAAGGCCGAGCTGGGCAGGCTGGGCATTCCTATTATTGCAGATGACACTGGCAAGGATTATGGCAGAACCGTTTATTTCAATGCGGAAAATGGGCAGATGCTTGTAAAATCGGCCAACCGCGGCGAATGGGTTTTCTAATGATAAAAACAATAAAAAACGGATACAATCAAAGCTCTATGGAGAATTGATTGTATCCGCTTTTTATCATATATGGCTTATAATGGCCGCCTAGTGTTAAGATAACGAATAATTTCCCCGGCCATATCGGTCAGCGGCAGCTGCTTTTGTACACCGCCAATGTCAAAGGCCACCATGGGCATACCGTAAACAACGCAGCTTTCTTTATCCTGGCCCAGCGTATAGGCACCCGCCTGGCGCATTTTAAGCAGCCCCTTGGCACCGTCTGCGCCCATTCCGGTTAAGATAATGCCCATGGCATCTGCTTTGGCGACCTCCGCCACAGAGTCAAACAGCACATCTACCGAGGGGCAGTGGCCGTTTACCTTTGCACCGCGCTCGCTTTGTACATAGTAGCCCCTGGCGTCCTTGGCAAGGCGAAGGTGGTATTCGCCGGCAGCAATGATAATTTTGCCGCGCTCCACACGGTCGCCATTCTGCGCTTCCACCACCGACATTTTACAGATACGGTTCAGCCGCTGCGCATACATGTTGGTAAATCCAGCCGGCATGTGCTGCACAATGACAATGCCGGGGGTATCTGCCGGCAGGCTCTGCACCACCTGGATGGTTGCTTCGGTGCCGCCAGTGGAGGCACCCAGGGCAATTACCGTATTCTGGCCGGCATTGGTGTTCAGCTTGGAAATACGGGACAGCGCCGACAGGGTGGATGCTGCAATTTGATTCTTTACCTTGGAAATGGATGCCACATAGATTTTTTGAATCAAATCGGTCATAAAGTGGGCCAAATCCTGCGGCCCTTTAATCTCCGGCTTGCGGACAAAGTCCACGGCACCTGCATCCAAGGCATCCAGGGCACGGATAGGTGCGGAACTTACCACAATAACCGGCAGAGGGTGCTGCGGCATCAGCTGCTTTAAAAAGTCGATGCCGTTTAACTTGGGCATCTCCACATCCAATGTAACAACATCCGGGTTGAGCTTTTTAATTTTGTCCATAGCGTCTATGGCGTCAACCGCTGTGCCAACGACCTCAATTCTTGGGTTGGACGAAAGGAACTCCTGTAAGGTGCGCCGGAAGAACAGGGAATCATCCACAATCAGCAATCGGATTTTTTTAATGGGCATTGAAGCCATCCCTCCTTTGATAAATTGCGGGTTGGATATAAGTGTAGCGAGTGCGGAGGTTGTTGATATTTTCCGAATGCCCAATAAACAGGTAGCCATCGGGAGCGGTCCAGTTGTAGAACTTGTTGACCAGCTCTGCCTTGGTCTGCTCATCAAAATAGATCATAACATTGCGGCAGAATATCAAATCAAACGGCTTTTTGAAGTTGAAGGGCTCCATCAAATTACCCGGCCGGAAAATTACCTGCTTGCGCAGCGCCTCGATAATTTGGAAGGTTCCATCTGGCAGAGCAACGGTGTATTTGGACTTCCAGTTGGCAGGCAGGTCCTTCAGCTCGTCCGCTGTATAAATACCCTTTTGCCCCTTATTCAGCACCCGCATGGAAATATCAGTGGCCAGCATGGTGGTGTCCCAATGGGCCTTTCTGGCGCCAAAGTATTCATCAATTACCATTTGAATATTGTAGGCTTCCTGCCCGGTGGAGCACCCGGCGCTCCAGATGCGCAGCTCCCGGTTGGTACGGGTGCGCTCCAGATAGGGGAGGACCTGGGAAAACAGGTAGTTAAAATGCTCGTTTTCCCGCATGAAATAGGACAAATTGGTGGTCAGCTTGTTTAAGAGGTTTACAATTTCCGTTTCGGATTTCTCTTTAAAGAGCATATCAATGTACTGCTGGAAGTTGGTAAACCCATGCCGGCGTAGGTCCGGGGTCAGGCGGCTTTCGATTAAAATGCGTTTTTTGGTCAGGTCAATTCCATAATTGTCCTTAACATAGTTGGCCAGTGTGGTAAACTCCTGGTCGGTAATGCGGATGATATGCGACTTGGCCATGCCCGAGGTATTTTCTGAACGATCCACTATAGAAAACTCCTTTGTTTTTTAATAGGTGCGAAAATCGCTTTGGAAAAACTTTTCGCAGCTGATATTCAGAATAATTTTGTCATCCACCTTGGCAATGGAGGAGAGGTAACGCTCCCCGTTGCCACCCAGCTCGGGCGGGTCGCTTTTCTGTGCATCTTCGATGGAAATTACCTCGGCAACACTGTCCACAATAAGGCCAACCTGCATATCCTGTATCATTACAACAATAATACAGGTTTTTTCGTCATAGGCGCGTTCCGGCTTGCAGAACTTTAAGCGGACATCAATAATGGGCACAACCTTGCCCCGCAGGTTGATAATCCCCTTAAAGTAAATGGGAAGCCCCGGAACATAAGTAATGGGCTGAACACTGATAATTTCAATAATGTTCAGCAATTCAATGCCGTAATAGGTTTCGCCTATAAAAAAGGTCAGAAAACGCCCCCGCAGGTCTTCGACGGCGTTCTCGTCTTTGATAATGGATTCAACGCTCATGGCACACTGCTCCTTTACAGTTGAAGTTTACATATTCAGCAGGGAATTGGCATCCAGTATCAGGCTGATACTGCCATCCCCCAAAATGGTGCATCCCGAAAGCCCCAGGCGCTTAATTTCATACTTGTTTAAGAAACTGGGGAAGGGCTTTACCACAACCTGCTGTTCGCCCAGCAGCTCGTCTGCAAACAGACAGGCCACTTTATCGGCGCTTTCGATCTGCACCACAATACCATCGTGCAGGTCGGTGATGGGGGTATCGATATGGAACAGTTCATGCAGGCGAATCAGCGGGAAGCACTCGCCGTACAGCATAACCATTTCGGTGCCATCGGTGTCATAGATAATCTGCTGGTCGTCATAGATTTTCAGCGACTGGCGGATGGAGGTGATGGGCAGGGTGTAGATAGAGTCGCCCACAGCAATTTCCATACCGTCGGCAATGGCCAGGGTCAGCGGGATTTTGATGGTAAACACGGTGCCTTGCCCGGGTTTACTGTCGATGGACAAGGTACCGCCCACCTTTTCGATATTCTGCCGAACCACATCCATGCCCACGCCACGGCCGGAATACTCGGTAACTTCCTTATTGGTGGAAAAACCGGGCAGCATGATAAAGTTGAAAATTTCCTTGTTGGTGTATTCGCTCTCAGGCTTGGTGAGCATCCCGTTGTTCCGGGCCTTGCGCATGATGGTATCAATGTCCAGGCCGCGGCCATCATCGGCAATTTTCATAACAATTTCGCCGCCGATATTCTGGGCCGAAAGGGTAATTTTGCCTCGGGCAGGCTTACCGGCTGCCAGGCGTTCCTCCGGGGATTCGATGGCGTGGTCCATTGCGTTGCGCACCATGTGCATAAAGGGGTCGCCGATGGCTTCATTGATGGTTTTATCCACCTCGGTGTCGCCGCCCTCGGTAACCAGATCCACCTCTTTTTTCAGGCTCTTGCTCATATCGCGGACAATGCGGTTCATCCGCTGGAACAGGCCGGACAGCGGCACCATACGGATGGACATAACCACATCCTGCAGCTCATCGGTGAGCTTGCGCAGCTCCCGGGCGGATTTGCTGAAGTTATCCAGCTGCAGCCCCTTCAGGTCCGGGCTGCTGACAACCATCGATTCGGTGGTAACCAATTCGCCCATCAGGTCCATCAGCTGGTCCACCTTGGCCTGGTTTACGCTGACAAGGCTCTGCTTGGCTTTTGCGCCAGCTCCGGCAGCGGGTGCAGAGGCGGCAGGCTTGGCGGGCTGGGGCGCTGGCGCGCTGGCGGCGGGTGCATCCTGGGCAGGCTGAGGCGCAGGCTCTGCGGGCGCTTCCTCCGCTTTCAAAACCTCGTAGGTTTTAATGCTTACAGCGCTCTCAATAACCTGGATAACATCCTCCAAAGTGGTAGCCGGCTTTACACAGACAGTAAACCCGTTCTGGATAATCTCCGAGCAGAGGGAGGCGTCGTTTTCCGGATGTGCCGGGATGGATTCCAGTTCATCGCAGATGTCCTTCAGCTGGGTCAGCAGCATAAAGGCCCGGATATTCTCCATCTGGCAGCCGTCTTCGAAGTAAATTTTAATCTGCTGCAGCCCGGCAAAGGCAGGGTCTGCCACAGGGGCCGAACTGCTTGCGGCAGCGGGCGCAGGGGCAGCAGCGGCAGCCGGGGCTGCTTCACCGCGCATAATGGAAGCCAGGCGTTCCAGCTCTTGGATCATTTCCTGCGGGTCCTCGTTGGCTTCGCCGGTGTTTTGCACCGACTCAATGCCCATCTTCAGGAAATCGGACGCTCGGAATACAACATCAAACAAGGCTTCGTTTACGCTGGCCAAGCGGCCGGGGTTTTCGCGCAGGATGAAAAAGACATCCTCCACCGAGTGGGCCAGGGCGGATATGTTGGTAAATTCCATCATTGCGGACGAGCCTTTTATTGTATGCATTATACGAAAAACTTCGTTGATGTAGTCCTCACTGAAACTCTTGGATTTTTCAGATTCCAACAAAATCTCATCCAGCTGCTCCAGAAGCGTGGTGGATTCGTAGATAAAAGTTTCTAACATGGGTACCATGCTGGGATCAATTGGCATTATGCTTCACCTACTGTTCATGTTATTTTGTCCGGGCATATTTTAGGACTTTAATAAAGGTGTTCGACCACATTGCAAAAAAAACAAGCAAAACTCTTGTGTTTTTCTGTTTCTGTACGATATATATTTATGTACTAAAATTATCGCAAAGTAGAATATAAAATAAAAATATCCAAACGAAAGGGGGACAGCCGGGGCGTCACCGGGAAAACAGATGGCGGATATATTAAGGGTGACAACCCCTCTTGTCAACAAAAACCAGGCGCCGGAAATTAAGCGCAATGTGGATATGGCCATGGCCTTTCCGCTGCAGGATACCACGCGGGTAAACAAGCCCAACTCCCAGTCGGAACTGCTACAGCAAAATAACGGCATGATTCAGCAGGACGACGCTTCCGCCCTGCTGCTCAACCTGCTCAAGGACCCTTCGGTAACGGTTAATTTTTTGCAGAGCATCTCCTCTATGGAGGCACTGATCCGTCTCCTTCCGGCCAACAACAGCCCCTTTACCCAGGAGCTGGAGCAGATGTTTGGCAACCTCTTAATCTCGGAGGACCAGATTGCGGACGAAATGCTCCAACAGGAGAAGGTTTCCACCTTTTTTAAAGGGGCGCTGTTTGACCAGCTGCGCCAGGAGCTGAAGGATTATCCCCAGCAGAACCAGCTGCGGCACGCAACGGTTTCCTTCCTCAAGGCTCTGACCCAGTTTTATACCAGGAGTGAAACGCTTGGATCGGTGGCAAATAGCCTGTCCTTCCTGTCCGAGAGCCTGTTTGCCAGCAAGGATTTGTCCCAGAGGCTGGCGGACCTGGCCGGGCAGTACCGGTCGGAGAACGCCCCGGCGCAGTTTGAGGAGCTAAAGCGCCAGACGCAGGATCTGCTGCTGGAATTGCAGGACAGCATCCTCTTTTCCGACCAGACCGAAAAGGTTGTAAAAATGGTGATGTATAACCTTTCCAGATATAACAACAACGGGGATTTTTTACGGGAATCGGTGTCCAACCTGCTTCAGCAGATGCACGGGGATACCGCCCGCAACAATTTTTTGAGCAACTTAGAGAGTTTTTTGGAGGGCATGAAGCAGTCGGGCCGCCGGGAAAATACGGCGATGGATGTGCTGGCCGAAATTCTGCACCGGCAAACCGGGCAGGAGGAAATGGCAAGCCAGGGCGCCGATCGGCTGGAACGGATTATACACAGCCTGCTTTCCTCCCCCTGTAACTTTACGCCGCTGCTGCACTATGTTATCCCGGTGCAGTACGAGGATATGCGCTCCTTTGCCGAAATTTGGATTAACCCCAACGGCGAGGAGGACGACCGGGAGTTTTCGGTTGGGGGCAAACAGATACACATGCTGCTCTCCTTTGATATTGAAAGTGTGGGCCGTTTTGAGCTGGAACTGTTTGTGCGGGAAAAAATTATCGATTGTTCCCTTTACTGCCCGCCGGCCTATCTCTCGGTGTACAGCGACCTGAAAAGCAGCCTGCGGCAGTGTACGCAGCAAACCGAATACCGCGTAGGAGAGCTGAAGGTGGAGGGGCTGGAGCGCCCCCGCTCCCTGATGGATGTCTTCCGCTCCCTGCCCTATAAAAGGACGGGTATTGATGTCAAGATCTAAAAAGAACAAGGCAGTTGCCCTAAAATATAATGTGCAGGAGGATATGGCGCCCATTGTCATTGCCTCCGGATACGGCGAAGTTGCCCAGCGCATCATTGATACGGCGGAGCGGCAGGGAATCCCGGTTTTCCGGGATGACAGCGCGGCGTCCATGCTCTGCATGCTGGAGGTGGGCAGTAATATCCCGCCAGAACTTTACGAAGTGGTGGCCGCCATTTATGTGCAGCTGCTGCAGGCGTCCTACCGGATAAAGAACGGGCACGACCCCTTGGCCGCAATGGCTAAGGAATGGTCGAAGGACTGATAACAAGTGAGATAGAACAGAAGGACGGGAGAGCGCTATGGGTACAGGAAAACCGCTATTTATACTGGATATTGGTACACGCAGCGTCACCGGCATTGTCAGCACAGTCCGGGATGGCGTGTTGGAGGTAATCCAGGCCGAAACGGTGGAGCATTCTGCCAGGGCTGTGGTGGACGGCCAGATTGAGGATATCCAGCAGACCGCCCGAATTGCCCGGCAGGTGAAGGAGAAGCTGGAGCAGTCACTGGGTATTGCGCTCAAAGAGGTTCATGTGGCGGCTGCCGGCCGTGTGCTGCGCACCGAACGGATCAGCTATGAGATGGAACTGCCCAGCCAGCAGGTTATTGACTCCCGCACTCTGGCCAACTTAGAGCTGCAGGCAGTGCAGCAGGCCTATGAACAGTTGGCGCAGGAGATGCTGGAGGAGGAACCGGTGGAGCTTTGCAGCGTGGGGCACACAGTTGTGGGCTACCACCTGGATGGCTATGCCTTTTCTACACTGCTGGGGCACCGGGGCAGGCGCCTGGAGGTGGAGCTTATTGCTACCTTTTTGCCCAACGGGGTGGTGGAAAGCCTGTATGCCACCATGTCTTTGCTGGGCCTATCCATTGCCAGCATTACACTGGAGCCCATTGCCGCAATGAATGCAGTGGTGCCCAAGGAGCTGCGCCTGCTCAATGTTGCCCTGGTGGATGTGGGGGCAGGAACCTCCGATATTGCAGTGGCAAATGGCGGGAGTATCTGTGGCTACACAATGGCTACTGTGGCCGGCGATGAGGTGACAGAGCGGCTGATGCAGGAATTTTTGGTGGACTTTTCCACAGCGGAGCGCCTCAAGTTCGAGGCCAGCGCCGGAAAGCCCACGATTGAATACCAGGATGTACTGGGCTTTGCCTATACAGTGGAGCTGGACGAGCTGCTGGCCCGTATGCAGCCGGCGGTGGAAAACCTGGCCCGTAAAATTGCCGAAGGCATCCTTCAAATTAACGGAACCCCGCCCCGGGCGGTATTTATGGTGGGCGGCGGCAGCCGCACGCCGGGGCTGTGCCCGCTGCTGGTGAAGGAGCTGGGCGTGGAGTCCAACCGTGTTGCCATTGGCGGCAGCAACTATATGAAACAGCAGATTTTGGCGGATGAGCAGTTCCTTTCGGCCGAGTACGCCACCCCCATTGGCATTGCTGTAACAGCGTTGGAGATGGTGGGTAACGGCGGCGGTACTATGACGGTATCGGTGAATGATGCACAGCTACACCTGACGGGTGCGGCCATGACGGTGATGGAGGCCCTGCGGCTGAGTGGATACCAGTATGGGCAGATTATGGGGCACACTGGAAAGAGCATCCGCTATGAATACAACGGCCAGCGCACCGTGGCCCGGGGGGAATTGCCCACCTTGGCTGAAATTCAGGTAAACGGCACTGTAGCCAGTCTGTCAACCCTGCTTCAGGCTGGGGATGAAATTGTCTTTACACCTGCAGTGGATGGCGCCGACGCGGCGCTGCTGCTGCAGCAGGCGGTTTCCCCCTGGTTCCCCTATGAGGTGGAGCTGTTTGGCAAACAGGTTCCAGCCGGTACCCAGGCCTGGGTGAATGATGAACCCGCCCAGGGGGACCGGCCCATTGAACAGGGAGACCGGATAGAGGCCCGGCAGGTGAGCACTGTGGAACAGCTGCTGAACCTGCACGGCTTTGAAAATGTGGGCGAGGTGATGGTGAATGGGACCCTCTGTACCGACCGTACCATGCCGTTGCACCCTGGGGATCGGATCACAGCCCCGGTGGATATTCCTTCTAAAAGCCCGCCGTCCCCTGCAAAGATAGAAGGCGGTATACAAATTTGGCTAAATGGAGTAGAATGTGTACTGACACCCAAGGCGGAAGGCTACCAGCTGTTTTCCCTGCTGAACTATGTGGAGATTGACCCTCAGGACCCAAAGGGCGAAATTATTGTAACCCGGAACGGCCGCAGGGCGTCCTATCTGGATATGATTCAGTATGGGGACCAAATCAATATCCACTGGTCTCAGGAGCAGCCCGAGGACCGTCCGCCCAAGGGCCTATATAAAAGCTAACACTGTCACGGAAAAGGATAGGGAGGGAGTTTTATGGAAACTTATATTGTTCGGCAACCGATATTGGACAAAAATGGAAAGGTTTCGGCCTATGAAATTTTGTATCGCGCGGACGAGAGTTCCCTATATACACAGCAGGATGTTTGGGTGGCCAATGCCATCGAGGAATTTTTGGGCCAGTTGAGCGATGAGCGCTTTCTGGGCGAGCAGCAGGCGTTTCTGACCTTTACCCCGAACCTGCTCATGCGCAATATCCCCAAAATGTTTTCTAAAGATCAGCTGATTATCCAGGTGGAGGACAACAGCATTATCCATCCGCTGGCAAAGAAGATTATCTACCGGTTTAAAAAGCAGGGGTATCGCATTGCCCTGATTGGCTTTGAATTTTTGCCCCGTTATTTTGGTATTATGGACGCAGTGGATATTATCAAGGTGGATTTTAGAAAGAACGATACCACGCTGCGCAATGTCATTAATGTGGCGCACAACCTGCAAAAAAAGGTGGTTGCCAGCCATTTGGATACACCGGAGGCGCTGGAACTGGCTAAGGAGCTGGGCTGCGATTATTTGCAGGGCAGCTATGTGGCTGAGCAGAAAAAGTCCAAGGTACATCGCTTTGATCACATGCAAAGCAACTTTTTCCAGCTGATGGTGGCAGTTACTAAGGACGAGCCGGATATTGATGAAATTACAAACATCATCTCCCGGGATGTAACCCTGGCTTTTTCGCTGATGAAGCTGGTTAATTCGGCCTACTTTGCGCTGCGCAATCAGGTTAAATCGGTACAGCAGGCGCTGGTTATTCTTGGAATTGCCCAGCTCAAGCAGTGGATTTACCTGCTCAGCTTCCGGGAAGAGAGCGACGGCGTCCAGGATGAGCTGATTCGCATTTCCTTCCAGCGGGCCAACTTCTGCATGGAACTGGCAAACCTGGTGGAAAACCTGCCTATCTCGGGGCATGAGGCCTATTTGATGGGTATGTTCTCCACATTGGGTACCCTTTTGGATGTTCCGCTGGAGGATGCGCTGAATGAACTGCCCATCTCCCCGGAGGTTAAATCGGCACTTACCGGCGGCGAAGGGCCAAGCAGTGACCTGTATCAGCTGGTGCTCTGCTATGAAAGAGCGGATTGGAACGGCCTAATTGCCTATGCCCAGCGTTTGCAGATACCGGAGAACCTTCTCACCAAGGTTTACTTTGAGTGTGTAGAATATGTCAACCAGATTTGGAAGGACCTGCAGGAGCCTGTAGCCCGGCCGGAGGACAAAGAGAACGACGCCGAGGAAGAAACCCCGGTACAGTAGGGAAGGTGAGCAAATGTTTGATTCAAGGGAACAGGATTTCACCCCCCACTGTTCCAGATGGGACCCGGATACCCGGCCGATAAAGCGACAAAGCCAGAAGAAAACGCGAAACGGCAACGGCTTCTCCTTCTGCCTGCTGATGTTCCTGTGCGGGTGGATTATTATCAACAATGGCACCCGGCCGGTTTTGGCAGCAGATGCCGAAAAGCAGGGGGAACCCGACTGGACCTATGTACAGATGCAGCCGGACGATGTCCATCAGGGGGACCTGATTTTGGTCAACCAGGAGTATGCCTGTACATTCCCCAATATGGAAAAATTGGTTGTTGTTTCCGATACCAAGAGCGAAAGCTATCTGGTTAAAAACGAGCAGGAAAAACTCCTGCCCCAAACTGTAGAGGCGCTCAACAGCCTGATGGATGATTTTCTGACAGTTGCCGGCAGTGTGCGCATCAATGTTATCAGCACCTATCGCAGCTATGAGCTGCAACAGCAGCTGTTTTCGCAGTACTCCATGCAAATGGGGGTCGAATTGGCCTCCCATTGGTCGGCCCGGCCAGGCCATAGTGAGCACCACTCCGGCTTAGCGTTGGATTTGGGGGCCTACCAATATGGTGTGACCCAAAACTACGATGGCCAGGGGGTCTATTCCTGGATTGGGGAGAACTGCCATACTTATGGCTTCATTGTCCGGTATGCGCCAGACAAGGCAGATATTACCGGCATCTATTCTGAGCCTTGGCATCTGCGCTATGTGGGGGTTCCCCATGCTGCGCTGATGGCACAGCGGCAGCTATGTATGGAGGAATACATCGAGTGGCTGAAGGGCTTCTCCTGGGAAGGGGATCACCTGTATTATGGTATGGAAAGCGGCGTTTACGAAATCTACTATGTTGCTGCTGAGGAAGATGGCACCACAGTGCCGGTTCCCACATCAGGGGAATATAGTATCTCCGGCAACAATGTGGATGGGTTTATTGTAACAGCCTATTTTAAGGATGGTATCCCGGAGCGGACAGAAAAAGAATAAAAAAGCAGCAGGCGATGAGCCTGCTGCTTTTTTCTATTCCCGGGTAAACTGCATAGCGGGGTTTGGATAATAGAAAAACGGCGCAGTATACTGCGCCGTTTTTTGTTATTCGTTTTCCAGCTTGGCAATGGCGGCCTTGATACGGGCAATGCTCTCATCCTTGCCCAGGATAGCGGCAATTTCGGTGCCGCCGCCGGGTGTAAACTGCTTGCCGCTTACGGCAATGCGCAGCGGCCAAAGCAGATAGCCATTCTTGCAGCCCAGCTTTTCTATCAGGGCAAACATGGCGCTGTGCACGCCGGTATCGGAGAAGTCCTCCAGGCCCTCCAGTACCGGGAGGATTTCCCGGAGAACGGCGAGGGAGGTTTCCTGGTTGGTTTTCATCTTTTTGCTGACAAACAGCTCGGTGGAGTAGTCGGGCAGGGTGTCAATAAAGTCCAGCTGCTCGGGAATATCCCCCAAAATCTCGCACCGGGGCTGCAGCAGGGAGGCCAATAGCCTGGTGTCCACATCTGCTTTGGTTACCCCCTTGCGAATCCAGGGCAGGGCCATATCGTGGAACTGCTCCGGAGTGAGGGCACGGATATATTCGCCGTTGAGGAAGCGCAGCTTGGCTGTGTCAAAAATAGCCGGGGACTTGGAAATGCCGTCAATCTTAAAGGCTTCCACCATCTCCGAAAGGGTGAATACTTCCTTTTCCCCCTTGGGGCTCCAGCCCAGCAGCAGGATATAGTTGAGGATGGCCTCGGTGAGGTAGCCCTGGGCCACCAGGTCCTGGTAGGAGGCGTCGCCGTTGCGCTTGGAGAGCTTATGGGTGGCGTCCTTCATAACCGGGGGGCAGTGCATATACAGCGGAATCTCCCAGCCAAATGCCTCATACAGCAGATTATATTTGGGGGCGGAGGACAGGTACTCGCTGCCGCGGATAACATGGGTAATGCCCATCAGGTGGTCATCCACCACATTGGCAAAGTTATAGGTGGGCATGCCGTCGGCCTTGAGCAAAATCTGGTCGTCCAGGGTGTTGTTTTCCACTGTGATGGAACCGTAAACCATGTCGTCAAAGGTGGTGGTACCCTCCAGCGGAATTTTCTGCCGGATAACATAGGGCAGGCCGCTATCCAGCTTTTCCTGTACCTCCTCGGGGGTCAGGTTGCGGCAATGGCGGTCGTACTGGGGGGCGATGCCGGATGCTTTTTGCAGCTCCCGCACCTCCTCCAGCCGCTCCTTATCGCAGAAGCAGTAGTAGGCATGCCCCAGCTCCACCAGTTTCAGGGCATATTCCTTGTAAATGTCCATGCGTTCGCTCTGCACATAGGGGCCAACCGGGCCGCCAATATCCGGGCCTTCGTCCCACAGCAGCTGGGTGTCCCGCATGGTATTGTAGATAATATCAACGGCGCCTTCCACCTGGCGTTCCTGGTCGGTGTCCTCTATACGCAGAATCATTCTGCCGCCCATGCTTTTGGCAGTCAGGTAGGCGTAAAGTGCTGTTCGCAGGTTGCCCACATGCATGTAGCCGGTGGGGCTGGGAGCAAATCGGGTGCGTACATGGTCAAATTTCATTTTTCTGCCTCCGTATTATACATTCTTTTCAGGCCGATGCCCGAAAAAGGGATTTGTTCACTTGTATATAATAGTATCGTTACCGACTATTTTTGTCAAGGAAAATGGAAGTTTTGCCGGAAAAATTCAGTGTCTGCGGCGTTTCGGCAGGATGGTCCGGCATTCGGGGGAAAACAGCAGCGGCAAAGCGACAGGTTTTGGGAAGGAATAAAGGCTATAATCAAAGAAAAACCCTAAAATGTAAGTATATTCCAAAAAGAAGCGTATCATGCGCAGAATGAAGAAATGGTGGTGGTATCATGCAAAACAGAACCGACTTTATTGGAATTTCCCTGGGGGAACGCCTGAAACATGCGGCGGACCAGAACCGGCGGCTGTTGGGGTTGGCGGCCTCGGCCGTTCTTTCGGCTGTATTCTCCGGCTCCTATCTTCTGGGGGGGATTGCGCCCTTTGGCGTGGCCTTCGCAGCGGCCGTGCCGCTGGAGTATTCCACTCCGGCTATCTTTGGGGCGCTGGTGGGCTACCTCTGGGCGCCCCATCAGGCGGGTATGCAGTATATTGCTGCTGTGCTGCTGCTCGGCGGTGTGCGCTGGACACTGGGCACCGGTAGTATGTGGCGGCGGTTGCCCTACGCCGCGCCGGCAGCAGCAGGGGGCAGCATGCTGGTGGGGTCGTTGGCTGTGGCCTTTGCCCTGGGGCTTAGCCCCTACCTGGTGGCCATGGCATTGGCAGTGAGTATGCTGGCGGCGGGTAGTGCCTACTTTTTTGCCCGGACTATGCGTATTCTGGAAAACAGGGTGTCCACTGCCTATCAAAATGAACTTGCCTGTTTGTATGTCACCTTCCTTTTGGCCGCTGCGGCCCTGGGGCATCTGGAGTTTTTGGGCCTGTCACTTGGGCGGGTGGCCGCTGTTACGGCGGTACTGCTGTTCGCTTTCGCCGGCGGTGAGGCCGGGGGCGCTTTGCTGGGCACCGGGGCCGGGGCAGTGGCGCTGGCAATGGGCCGGGAAACCTCCTTTCTCATGGGCAGCTATGCCATTGGCGGGCTGATTGCAGGCATGTTTGCCCGGCTTGGGCGTGTGCCCATGGCGCTGGCCTTTCTGGTGGTGTCATCGCTGGCAGGGGTGGCCTCCCCCAGTGCTTCGATGCTGCGGATTGCTGTGGCGGAAAACATCCTGGCCTGCATGGTTTTTCTGGTGCTGCCGGGGCAGCTGATTAACTTTGTCCGGCCTGGAATACATTCCCCAGCCGAGGATATTGCTGCCGAGCGGATGGTGCTGCGCAGGAAGATGGAGCGCTTTGCCGCCGCCCTGCGGGAAATTGGGGAAACTACCCGGCAGGTTTCGCAAAAGCTGAGCGAGATGGGCCGCTGTAATATTGAGGGGGTGTGGCAGCAGGCGGCAAACGAGGTGTGTACCGGCTGCTCCCGGCGTTACCGCTGCTGGCAGGCGGACTATAACCAGACAATGGATGCGGTAAATAGCAGTATGGACCTGCTGCGCAAGCAGGGCCGGGTGGAAAGCAGCGACCTGCCTGCCCATTTTATCCAGCGCTGCCGCAAGCCGGAGGAATTTGCATCCGGCCTGACAGCAGGCTACACCCGATACATTGCCGAACTGGGCGGCCGCCGCAAGGTGAGTCAGATACGGCGTGTGGTTACCGACCAGTTTGAAGGGCTGGCCATGCTGACCGACGAGCTTTCCCAGCGGTGGGATGCCATTCGCAGCCGGGATCAGAAGCTGGAGGAAAAGGTGCAGAAGGTGCTGGAGGAGGCCGGAATGGAACCCAGTTTTGTCTGCTGCCACTTTGATGAGGAGGAACGGCTGACGGTGGAGGCGGAAGTCAATCTGCTCAAGCTGCCCCGGCTGAACCCCTCGGCGCTGGCGCTGGATATTGGCGATGCTGTACAGCGGGATATGGAGCGCCCCACGGTGCAGACAGCCCAGGGGCATGCCTACTTGCTGCTGGCCGAGCGGGCGGTGTATACAGTGGATTGGGGCAGTGCCCAGCTTACCGAAAGCGGCTCCCGCATTACCGGGGATGCGTTCCGGTGCTTCCCGGATGGGCAGGGCAGCTTTGTCATGGTGCTCTCGGATGGGATGGGCAGCGGCGGCAATGCCGCCGTAGATAGCGCCATGACCTCCGACCTGCTCCGGCGTCTGCTGGAAGCCGGGGTGGGGTATGATGCGGCCCTGAAAATTGTCAATTCGGCCTTGCTTCTAAAGAGCGGGGAGGAGACACTGGCTACAGTGGATGTAGCGGGCATTGACCTGCACAGCGGCCGGGCCAACTTCTATAAGGCAGGCGCTGCCCCCACCTTTGTGGTGAAGAACGGCCGGGCCGGCTATGTCCAGTCGGATTCCCTGCCGGCGGGCATTATAGAGGGGGTTGCGTTTGAGAAGAGCGGCCTCACCCTGCGGGAAGGGGACCGGGTGGTGCTGGTATCGGATGGGGTTACAGCCACCGGGGCAGACTGGGTAAAATCCCAGTTGGAGGCCGGGGCCAAGCTCAGTGCCCAGGAACTGGCGGACAACCTGGCTGCCACTGCCCGGGAGCGTCAGCTGGACGGCCGGGAAGATGACATTACTGTGCTGGTGGCCGATCTGCTCCAGGGGGAATAAAAAATTGGGTGGGAGCTATAAACCCCACCCAATTTTTTCATGTTTCTAAAAGGATAGATGTAAAACAGGCTCGGCTTAACCCGGGAAATGATCCAGATACTCCTGTGCCTCCTGCCGGGAATGAAAGACAACAACAGTGCGTCCCTGCCGGTACTGGTTTAGCAGCGCATAGACCTGCGGCAGCCGCTGCTGGGGGAAGTCGATAATCCATTGGCGAAATTCCGCGTCAAACTCGGTTTCAATCCAGGGCATATCCTCCCGCTTTTGGCCAATGCGCCCCTGGACGCCGGAGAGGCAGACGGAGAGCGGATAATCCAGCAGAAAAACGGTGTCGCATGCCTGCAGGCGGTGTTCCAGGGTGCGCAGGTAGTTTCCGTCTATAATCCACCTGTCCTGCAGGAGAAGTTCCTCCAGAGCCTGGTCGAACTCCTCCTGCGGCACAGTGGTTTTGTCCGGTTTGTGCCACAGCATGTCCAGGTAGTGGAGGGGCAGGCCGGTGGCGGCGCCAAGTTTGCGGGCAAAGGTGCTTTTACCGGCGCCGGAGCAGCCGATAATCAATATTTTTTGCATAGTAGCCCCCCTTTTGCAGCTTACTGCCTGCGGCGGTAATAACGGTTTTTGTTCCGGTTCCGCAGGATGGTAATGGTGATGTAGGTGAGGATGGTAAGCAGGATGAATACAACAATAAACTTGGCCCCAAAGCTGCGGAACAGCCGCATAAACGAGTCGATCAGCGTGGCAATCAGGCTGGCGTCGGCACTTTCGGCAGCGACAGCGGGTACACGGCCAATCTCCTCCCCGGCCAGCATCAGCCGGATGGTGCCTACCTCGTCCCCCTCCTGTATGGGAGCCTGCACAATGGGGGGGAGATCCAGCTCATAGGTAATGCTGCTGGCCTCAATCTCGTTGGGCAAAAGGTCGGTGAACACATCGCCGCTTTTAATAAGCAGGTAGTCCTTCCCGTTCTGCCCCAGCTTCAGCGGCACTTCCCCCACGCCAACCCCCTTTTCAATGAGGGTTTTGTTGGCAAAGGAGGAGAAAACCCAGTCGTACAGCTTTCGGCTCTCGTCAAAGGCGGCGTTGCGCTCCAGCCGGGCGCCGCTGGAATCGTACTGGGGGGCACCCATCAGCACCAGCAGGTAGGTGTATCCGCCGTGTTCGGCAATGCTCACCAGGCAGCGGCCGGCCTCGTCGGTGGTGCCGGTTTTTCCGCCGATAACAGCGGGGTAATAGTAATCGCCGCCGGACATCATCTTGTTGGTGGTGTTCCAGTGCAGCGGGTTGCCGTTTTTGTCCTCGCCGCCATAGTAGTAAGGGGTGCTGATAATCTCCTTAAAGGTTTCATTTTCCAGGGCGTATTTGGTTATCAGGTACAGGTCATAAGCGGTTGTGTACAAATCACTGTCGTGCAGCCCGTCGGGGTTGGAAAAGTGGGTGTTCACAGCGCCAATTTCGGCGGCCTTGTCGTTCATCAGTTCGCAGAAGTAGTCAATACTGCCATCCCCCACATAGTCGGCCAGCATCATGGCGGCCTCATTGCCGGAGGGGAGCAGGGCGGCATAGAGCAGCTCCCGGGGGGTGAAGGTATCCCCGCGGAGAATGCCCGCCAGTGAAGCACCGGTACCGCTGAGGGCGTTTTGAATATAGAGCTTCAGCTCAATCTGGGGGCCGTCCAGGTCGGTTATATTTTCCAGCACCACAATGGCGGTCATAATTTTGGTGGTAGAGGCTGGATAGATTTTTTTATCAGCATTTTTTTCGTACAGCACCTTGCCGGTGTCCAGGTTGATGAGATAAACGGCGTCGGCATCCACCGGGAACCCGGGGTCATAGTCGGCAAAGGCCGGCGCAGCCGATACGCTCACTATAAAAACAGCCAGCAGCAGGCTGAAAAGGGATTGGAGTTTTCGCATGATTGCTATTCCTTTCTGGTGGGAAAATGTGCTATAATATTCCGCAGGATGTGCGTTTTTCTTTCAATACCGGTTTGGCTGCAAGGGCAGCGTGTATTATTGGGCCAGTGCCAATACGGAATGGTTCCTGTCTGGGATAGTATGGGCAGATGTTGCCGCCTTTTAAACCGGAAGGGGCCTTGTCTGCATACAATATCATTATAACAAAGAGAGCCGGTTATGGAAAGCCGACAAAAAATTTTTACATTTTAGTGGGGTGTGGGGTTTGATCTGTATTACAGGAGATATGCACGGCGATGCCGGGCGGTTTAAGGATAGGGGGATAAAGCGTCTCAGGCGCGGCGATCTGCTCCTTGTCTGCGGGGACTTTGGGTTTCTCTGGAATGGCAGTGCGGAGGAGAAAAAGCTGCTGCGCAAGCTGGGCAGGCAGCAGTTTACCACCCTGTTTGTGGATGGCACCCACGATAACCTGCCGCTGATCCGCCGCTATCCTGAGGAACAGCAGTTTGGCGGCAGGGTGCGGCGTTTGGATGGGAATGTACTGTATGTGGAGCGGGGAGAGGTGCTGGAGCTGGAAGGGCAGCGCTTTTTCTTCCTGGGCGGGGGCGCCAGCGCCGATATGGATGAGCGGATTGCCAGCGGCACCTGGTGGCAGGAGGAACTGCCCACCCAGCAGGAGTTGGAGGCTGCCCGGCAGAACCTGGAACGCTATGGTTATACAGTGGACTATATTATTACCCACCAGCCCTCTGACCGGCTGCGGGTGTTTTTGGATGGCAGCCAGGAACAGATTACCCCTCTGGGAGCATTTTTGACCCAGCTGGAAAAGGAGTGCAGCTTTAAGCAGTGGTACTTTGGCCAGCTGCACCAGGACAAAAAAATCCCCCCCAGGCACCGGATGCTGTTTCAAAGCGTTGTGCAGGCGGGGGAATAGAAAAAACAGCTCCAATTGGAGCTGTTTTTATTTTGGGGCAGTTTTTTAGATGATGTATTTTCCAAGGCTTTCAGGGAGAGCAGAGGCGTCACTGGATACGGTAAAGGTGATGGTAATACCCTCTTTATCTGCAATTTTGTCCAGTTCCACAACCATCTGGGCAAAGGCTTCCAGATCGGTGCCGCCAATTTTCAGGGTCTGATCCACGAAAATATCGGTGGTGTCGTAGTTGGAGGCATACAGGCCGGTGATAAAGCCGTACAGGCCATCATAGTTGTTTACAGCATAATCGGTGATATCCACCAGACGGGTGCGTCTGTCCAGGTCATTGTTGAGCTTGGTGGTCTTTTCCACACAGATAATGTTGCCCTTATCCGCTGCAACAGCCTCGTTCACCATGTCAATCAGGCGCTTTGTCTTGCCGCTTCCCTTGTTTCCAACAATCAGTCTAATCATAATAATTCCTCCCTGTCACTGTCATTTGTATATCCTCTGTATAAAACAGCGATTACAACCTTAATTTTCTGGTGTATTGGTATACCCCGGCTTGCCCAACAGACGGAACATGTTTGTTTTGTACTGCTCCACGCCCGGCTGGTCAAAGGGGTTGATGCCCAGCAGATAGCCGGATATGGCGCAGCTTACCTCAAAGAAGTAAAAGAGTTCCCCCAGGGTCCGCTCCTCCCGGCGGCCCGCCATAAGCAGGATGGTGGGGGTTCCGCCGGCATGGTGTGCCTCTGCCGTTGCCAGCATGGCGGTCCTGTTAATGTCGGCCAGGCGTTTGCCCTCCAGATAGAGCAGGCCATCATGGTTGCTGCCCAGGGCCGGCACAGTTAAGGGGCTGCTGTCCTCCTGTAAACAGAGCACCGTTTCACAGAGCAGCCGCCTGCCCTCCTGGATGTACTGGCCCAACGAATGCAGGTCGGTGGAAAACAGCGCCGCTGTGGGGAAAAGCCCCTTTCCATCCTTGCCGCAGCTCTCGCCATATAGCTGGATAAGCCACTGGAGCAATGTTGCGGCAAAGGGCTCGTATGCGGCGAACAGCTCCACCTGTTTCCCTTTTTGGTACAAAATATCCTTGAGAACGGCATACCGGTAGGCTGGATTAGCAGGCGTATTTCCCCGGCAATCCTTTGCTGCGCTGATTGCCCCGGCAAGAAGCTGGCGGATATTGTGCCCTGCCGCCGCAATGGGCAGCAGCCCCACCGGGGTCAGCACCGAGTAGCGCCCGCCCACATCCTTGGGAATTTCAAACCGGATGAAGCCCTCCTCCTCGCACATGCGGCGCAGAATGCCGTCGGCAGGGTCGGTGGTGCAGTACACCCGCTGGGGAGCCTGCCCGCCATAGCGCTCCTGCAACGCGCGATAGAGGATGCGAAAAGCAATGGCCGGCTCGGTGGTGGAACCGGATTTGGAAATTACATTGAGTGAAAACTCCCGCCCGGAACACTCTGCCAGTACCTCCTCCAGGTGGCTGGCGCTGATGTCGTTGCCAATAAACAGCACCTGGCATCCCCGCTTTTTAGGAAGAAAATCCAGTGCCGCCCGGGCGCCCAGGTAGGAGCCGCCAATACCAATAACCAACAGCAGATCTGAGGTTTTTTGTATCTTTTCCGCCGCCGCCTCAATTTGGCAAAGCAACGCCTCCGGTGTTTCGGTGGGAAGGGCCAGCCAGCCTTTGGGTTGCCCGTCCGGTGCATACAGCTGCCGATGAGCTGCCGTCAGCCTCTGGGCATAGGAGGCAATCTCCTCCTGGCTTACAAACCCTTCCAGAAAAGTTTCATTTAAAACCAAAGACATTTTTTAACTCCTTTTATCCTGCCATCCGCCAAAGGCCAAACTGCCCTATCGGCCGATGGTTTAATACAATATTACCCTATATTGTGGGGTTTTTCAAGTTCTACTTTTAACAATTGAACCAATTTATCAGTTTTTCACAAATTATTGTGCAATTACTTTACATTACCATTGCATAGCGAAGCAAACAGCCGGCAAAATGCCGTGGACAGGTCCATGCGTTCCACTGTGTCAGGCGCTACAATAGGATATTCGGCAACGCACTGGCCATCCACCAGTAGCTGCACCCGTCCCAAACCCTGCCCCTGGGCCACCGGGGCCTCCACCTCTGGCAGCGGTTCGATTTGCGGCAGGAGCTGGTTGCGCTTGGCTTTTTCGATGACAATGCCCTCCGGGGCGTCGGCTATGGGGGTGATAAAAGGCTGCACGCCGTGGCGCACCGGGATGCTGCTCAGCTCTTCGCTGATGTCCGGGGCGGGAATACGGCAGTAAGCGGAAAACCCATAGTCCAGCAGCGACTTAGCGCTGGCAAAGCGGGTGTCGCTGTCCCGGGCGCCCAGTATTACAGCAATCAGGGTCATGCCGTCCTTTTCAGCCGAGGCCGCCACACAGTATCCGGCATCGTCGGTGGTGCCGGTTTTCAGGCCGTTGCAGCCGTCATAAAACCGCACCAGGCGGTTGGTGTTCACCAGTTCGGTTTCGCCGCCGCGCAGGCTGTCCTGCCAGACTGAGGTGTAGTTGGTAACCTGCCTATGCCGCAGCAGCTCGGCAGACATGGTGGCAATATCCCGGGCGGTGGTGTAGTGGCCGGATTCATCCAGGCCGCAGGCGTTGACAAAGTGGGTGCCATCCATCCCCAGTTCCGAGGCCCGGGCGTTCATCCGGGCCACAAAGGCATCCTCGGTGCCGCCGATGTGTTCCGCCAGGGCCACAGCGGCATCATTGGCCGAACCAATGGCAGTGGCCCGCAGCATCTCATCCACAGTCATCTGCTCATAGGGTTCCAGCCAAATCTGGCTGCCCCCCATCGAGGAGGCATGGCTGGAGGTTGTCACCTTGTCTTGCAGGGCAAGGCTGCCGTTTTCCAGCTCCTCCATCACCAGCAGCATGGTCATAATTTTGGTAATGGAGGCTGGGGCGTGGCGGTCATCGGCGTTGTATTCAAACAACACCTGACCGCTGTCTGCTTCTATCAGGATGGCGGAGCTGCAATCCAGGGCGGCGCTGTCGGCCCAGGCGGGTGTGAGCAGGCCGGCGGGGATTGCAGCGGCCAGCAGGCCGCACAGGAGAGGCCGGAGCAGGGGGGTAAGAAATTTTTTCATGTTTGGCACTCCTTTTTATGAGCTGATTTTTATTTTCTGGTACATGTCTATGCAGCAAAGCAGCCAAATAGCTTAAAAGCGGCGGATAAAATCCGGCTTTGTGTGCAGAAGTCACCAAACCGGCAGGAAAATTGGCCAACAGGCCAAAGTAGCGTTGTATTCTGTCGATAAATTTATTATAATCAAAAGAAAGGCAGAACTGGCTCTGCCTTCCGGTTTTTATGGAATAAACTTTTTGGGGCGGTGCAAAATGAAGGTTGCCTTTTATACACTGGGCTGCAAAGTGAATCGGTACGAATCCCAGGCAATGGCCAGCCTGTTCGCCCGGCAGGGGTACCAGGTGGTGCCCCCGGAGGAACCGGCGGATATTTGCATTGTCAATTCCTGCACGGTTACGGCGGCGGGAGATAAAAAAACCCGGCAGGCAGTGCGGCGGTTCCGCCGGCAGAATCCCGCCGGGGTGGTGGTGCTTTCCGGCTGCCTGCCCCAAACCCACCCCGAAATAGCGGGGGAATTGCCCGAGGCCGATATTGTGCTGGGCAACAAGGGGCGCGGCCAGATTGTGCAGCAGGTGGAGCGGTTCCTTCGGGAACGCCGGCGCATTGTGGAGGTGGCGCCCCATCAGCCGGTGGAATCCTTTGAGCGGCTGGCTGCCTTGGGGGAGGCGGGCCACACCCGGGCTTTTTTAAAAATTCAGGACGGCTGTACCCAATTTTGTGCCTACTGTGTTATCCCTCTGGCCCGGGGGCCGCTGCGTTCCAAGGCGTTGGCCGACCTCACTGCCGAGCTGCTGGATTTGTCAGCTGCCGGTTACCGGGAGGTGGTGCTCACCGGAATCAACCTTTCGCTGTACGGCCGGGAACAGGGGCTGCGGCTGCCCGATGCCGTGGAGGCAGCGGCGGCTGTTCCGGGGATCTGCCGGGTGCGCATCGGCTCATTGGAGCCGGAGCTGCTCTCGGATGGGGATATTGCCCGGCTGGCGAAGGTTAAGGAGCTCTGCGGGCAGTTCCATCTGTCGCTGCAGAGCGGCAGTGACGCCACCTTGGCCCGGATGAACCGCCACTATACCGCTGCCCGCTACCGGGAGATTGTGCAAAAGCTGCGGGCGGCATTTCCCGGCTGTGCCATCACCACCGATGTGATTACAGGGTTCCCTGGGGAAACAGAGGCCGAGTTTTTGCAGACGCTGGCCTTTGTGGAGGAGATGGGCTTTGCGGCAGTGCATGTGTTCCCCTATTCCCAGCGCCCCGGCACCGCTGCTGCTACCCTGCAGGGCCAGGTGCCAATGGAGGAGCGCCGCCGCCGGGCAGCCCGGCTGGCCCAGGCGGCCGAGACGGGGGCCAGGGCCTTTTGCCAGGCGCAGGTGGGCACTGTGCAGCAGGTGCTGATTGAAAAGAAGCAGCACCCGGATTATATCCAGGGTTACACCCCCAATTATACCTTTGTGCAAATCCCCTCCACAGCCGACCGCCGGGGGGAGATTCTCACCATCCAGCTGATCGACACCGGCCCCCAGGGGTGCACCGGTGTGGAGATAGAATAAACCAACAGGTGGCTCCTGACAGGGGCCGGACACGCCGCCCAGCGGCAGAAGTTTAAGGAGTTGTGCATATGTCTGTTTACAGAATCTATGTGGAAAAAAAGGAGGCCTTTGCAGTGGAGGCCGCCGGGGTGCTTGCTTCTCTCAAAAGCGATTTGGGGCTGAACACCATCCAGAAGGTGCGCCTGCTCAACCGCTATGATGTGGAGGGCATCTCCCGGGAGGCGTTTGGCCAGGCCCGGGACACCATCTTTTCCGAGCCTCCGGTGGATATCACCTATGACCAGCTGCCCGAAACAGAGGGCCATATCTTTGCCATTGAGTACCTGCCCGGCCAGTTCGACCAGCGGGCCGATTCCTGCGCCCAGTGTATCCAGCTTGCCACCCAGGGGGAGCGTCCAACTGTGCAAAATGCCCGGGTGTATATTATTGAAGGCCAGGTGAGCGCCCAGGAGCTGGAGCGCATCAAGGCCTATCTCATCAACCCGGTGGAGAGCAGGGAAGCCGGCCTGGGGCTGCCCGAAACGCTGGAAACCCGCTATGCCATCCCTGAAACGGTGCCGGTTGTAGCGGGCTTCACCGCCCTGGACCGGGCTGGGTTAGAGCAGTTTATCCGGGAAAACGGGCTGGCAATGGACCTGGACGACGCCCTGTGCTGCCAGGCCTATTTCCGGGATACCGAGCGCCGGGATCCCACCATTACTGAGGTGAAGATGATTGATACCTATTGGTCCGATCACTGCCGCCACACCACCTTTGCCACCCATATTGATACTGTTTCCATCGATTGCGACTATATCCAGGAGGAGTACCAGCGCTATTTGGAGCTGCGGGAAACGGTCCATGCCGGCAGGGACAAGCCGGTTACCTTGATGGATTTGGCCACTATTGGCGCGAAGGAACTGCGCCGCAGCGGCATCCTCACCGATTTGGATGAGTCGGAGGAGATTAATGCCTGCTCGGTGAAAATTACAGTGGACCACGACGGCACCCCCGAGGATTGGCTGCTGATGTTCAAAAACGAGACCCACAACCATCCCACCGAGATTGAGCCATTCGGCGGGGCGGCCACCTGCCTGGGCGGCGCCATCCGGGATCCGCTTTCCGGCCGGAGCTATGTCTATCAGGCCATGCGCCTCACCGGTGCCGGCAATCCGCTGGCCCCGGCGTCCGAAACACTGCCCGGCAAGCTGCCCCAGCGCAAGATTGTCACCACGGCTGCTGCTGGCTACAGCTCCTACGGCAACCAGATTGGCCTGGCCACCGGCCATGTGGCCGAGCTTTACCACCCCGGCTATGTGGCCAAGCGGATGGAAGTGGGTGCTGTTATGGGCGCGGCCCCAGCGGATGCCGTTGTCCGGGAAGTGCCTGTGCCTGGGGATGTGGTTATCCTGCTGGGCGGCGCCACCGGCCGGGATGGCTGCGGCGGCGCCACCGGTTCTTCCAAGTCCCATACAGCTGCCTCGCTGGAGAACTGCGGGGCAGAGGTGCAGAAGGGCAACGCCCCGGAGGAGCGCAAAATCCAGCGGCTGTTTAGAAACCCGGAAGTAACCCGGCTGATTCGCCGCTGCAACGACTTTGGCGCCGGCGGTGTTTCGGTGGCCATTGGCGAACTGGCAGACGGCCTGGATATTCAGCTGGACCGGGTGCCCAAGAAGTATGAGGGGCTGGACGGCACCGAGCTGGCCATCAGCGAATCCCAGGAGCGCATGGCAGTGGTTGTGGCTCCCGGGGATGTGGAGCAGTTTATTGCCGCCGCCCAGAAGGAAAACCTCTCTGCAACACCGGTGGCGGTTGTAACCGATAAAAACCGGCTGGTGATGCACTGGAACGGCAATACCATTGTGGATCTGTCCCGGGACTTTTTAAACTCCAACGGCGCAGTGAAGCATATAGACATCCGGGTATCCGCTCCGGAGTGGAAGCCCTGCCCGGCAGCCGATGGCAGTGTAACCCAGCGCTGGATGGAGCGGGTGGCCGATTTGAATGTAGCCTCCCAGAAGGGGCTGGTGCAGCGCTTTGACTCCACCGTTACCGGCGGCACGGTGCTGCTGCCCTTCGGCGGCAAGTACCAGCTTTCCCCCAGCCAGATTATGGCGGCAAAAATTCCGGTGCTGGATGCAAAAACCACCACCTGCTCCATGATGGCATGGGGGTTTGACCCCTATCTGTCCGAGCAAAGCCCCTACCACGGCGCCATGTATGCCGTGATAGAGTCGATGGCCAAGCTGGTGGCTGCCGGTGCCGACTATCGGCACTGCTGGCTCTCGTTCCAGGAGTATTTTGAAAAATTAGGACAGGATGGCAGCCGCTGGGGCAAGCCGTTTGCCGCCCTGCTGGGCGCCCTGCGGGCACAGCTGGAACTGGGAGCTGGCGCCATTGGCGGCAAGGACTCCATGAGCGGCAGCTTTGAGGAACTGCATGTTCCGCCCACCCTCATCTCCTTTGCTGTTTCCACCCAGCAGCTCGACCGGATTATCTCCACCGAATTCAAGGCCGCTGGGCACCCGGTGTATCTGCTTGCCCCCGAAACAGATAAAAACGGCCTACCCTGCTTTGACAGTGTGCGCTGTGTGTTTGAAACTGCCCATCGGCTGATTGCCGAGGGCAAGGCGGTTTCCGGCTGGGCTGTAACAGCCGGCGGCATCTGCGAGGGCATTACCAAGATGGGCCTGGGCAATGCCATTGGCTTCGCCTTTGAGGAAGGTGTGGATATTCAGCGTATCTTTGCCCCGCTGCACGGCGCTATCCTGCTGGAATGCACTGAGGAGCTGCCGGAGGGCGCGCTGCTGGGCCGCACATCCGCCGACTTTGCCATTACTCTGGCGGGAGAGCACATCGACGGCGCTGCCATCCAGCAGGAGTGGGAGAAGAAGCTGCACAGCATCTATCCCTATCACCTGCCGGATACTGGCGAGCAGGCCCCGGAAATTTACCACGAGGCTGCCAAGCGCATTGTGGCCCGGCAGTCCTTTGCCAAGCCCCGGGTGCTTATCCCGGTGTTCCCCGGCACCAACTGCGAGTATGATGTGGCCCGGGTGTTTGAGATGGAGGGTGCGGCTCCGGAATTTTTCGTAATCCAGAACCGCAGCGCCGCCGATATTGAGTATTCGGCCCGGGAATTTGCCCGGATGGTGGGGCAGAGCCAGATTGTTTCCATTCCCGGTGGTTTTTCGGCGGGGGATGAACCGGATGGTTCCGGCAAGTTTATGACCGCCTTTTTCCGCAATCCTGCCGTATCGGCGGCCATTATGGAACTGCTGGAACAGCGGGATGGCCTGATGAACGGCATCTGCAACGGCTTCCAGGCGCTGATTAAGCTGGGCCTGGTGCCCTATGGCAAAATTGTGGACATCAAGGATACCGACCCCACACTGACCTTTAACAAGATTGGCCGGCATCAGTCCACAATAGTGCGCACCAAGGTGGTGTCCAACCAGTCCCCCTGGCTGGCCGAGTGCGAGCTGGGCGGTGTGTACACCGTGGGCCTCTCCCACGGCGAGGGCCGGTTTGTCTGCACACCGGAACTGTTCCGCCAGCTGGAGCAAAACGGCCAGATTGCCACCCAGTATGTGGATTTGGCGGGCAAGCCCAGCATGCTGGTGGATTACAACCCCAACAGCTCCTACTATGCGGTGGAGGGCATCACCTCCCCGGATGGCCGGGTGTTTGGCAAGATGTGCCACTTTGAGCGGTTTAGCGAGGGGATTTATAAAAATATTGAGGGCCACAAGTATCAGCCGATATTTAAGGGTGCTGTCAAGTATTTTAAATAAGGTTACAGAATAAAAACAGCTGCGGCGGTCGGAAACGGGTAAAAACGGTTCCGGCCGCCGTTTTGCACTTAAAAAACTGGAAATGGTGGAAAACAAAAGGGGAATAAAACCGTACAAATCTTACAGAAAAATAACAAAAAAGGCCAAAATAAGTTGGTAAAAATAAATAAATTACAAAAAGATTACAAAAAAGCGTCAAAAACCGGTTGACAAAATGCCGGGGGGGGGTATACTTTTTCTTAACAGCAGGGGGTGTTGGAGAGCGCCGGCTTGCTGGAAACAGTGGAAAACTGTAAAAGAAAAACTTTAGGAGGAAAAGAAACAATGAAGAAGATTTTTGCGCTCACTCTGGCTGCCGTTATGACTGCTGGAATGACAACAGTTGCATTTGCAGCTGGTCCCGCAACAGCCGAGGTAATTTTGGCTACAGATAGCACTACTAACCTGTATGTCGATGTAGATGGAAATGGCCGTTTCGGTGATGCTAATGAAACAGAAACTGGCATTGTAGAGGCTGGTAGCCCTGTTACTTTTGGCAGAGAAAATGGCGGCAGCAAGGTTGCTATTCCGCTTTATCATCAGGATGGTACTTATATTGTAGACAAGAACGATATCAAGGGCTACAAGGTTAAGGCTGACTGGAAGGTTGGAAAGCTGGATGAGAAGCCTGTTATTGACCTGGTTAAGATTAACGATGGTGTAACTAACGACTATGTATACGCTATCACTTTCGTTCTGCCCGATGCAGCAGCTGTAAAGACTTCGGATCTGGCTGGTAGCATTTCTATTTACAAGAATTCTTCCGATTTGAAGGATACTTTTGCAGATAAGGATTATATCACTCTGAATATTGGTTCTGAGTATGGTTACAATGAAGAAGCCTACAATACTGTTGCAGATTGGGCTAAGGTTGAGGTTGTAAACTTCAAGGGTGTTGAGGGTGAAGAAACCCTGGCTTTCGGCAGCCTGTTTGAATTTGAGGTTGATGTAACTGGCCAGGGCAAGCTGAACTTGAAGTATAACAACAAGTTCAATGCTGAGTTTGGCGATATGTACGACTATGCCAACATTGACTTCATCACCTTCGAGAAGTCTCCTTCCTTCAACAAGACAGGTGTTGCTTACATCTATGCTGACGAGGATGCCTTCATCTACGAAGTAACTGCTGACGGTGCTAAGGAAATCAAGGGTCTGAAGTGGGATGAGGACTACGAGGCCTGGACCTTCAAGACCAGAACTCTGGGCGCTTACGCTATCTCTGATGTAGAGCTGGATGAGACTGTTGTTACAGACGAGAAGGAAGAGAGCAGCAAGCCTGCTTCTTCCAGCACTGGCAACACTGGCAAGCCCAACCCTGATACTGGTCGGTAAATCTACGATTTACCTCCCTGCGAGTTTTGGCTACACCAAAACATCGAGGTGAGTAAGATTTGCATTCTGAGTAAGTTTTAGATGAATTGGCCGGTATCGGTGCGAATTTGACTTCGTCAAATATCGCCCGGCATAGGCTGGATAGTCTGCGACTTACCTCCCTGCGAGTTTTGGCTTTGCCAAAACATCGAGGTGAGTAAGATTTGCATTCTGAGTAAGTTTTAGATGAATTGGCCGGTATCGGTGCGAATTTGACTTCGTCAAATATCGCCCGGTGTAGGCTGGATGGTCTATGATTTATCTCCCGGTAAGCAGGTATCTTTTAGTCCAAATTCGGCGGGTTAGCCCGCCGGTTGGAAAGGGCAGCCGGCAGGTGCCTCTCCAGATTTTGCGCCAAAGCGGCTGTACCAATAAACTCTTTAAGTGTTTTCCGCATGGGTCGGTTATCCGGCCTGTGCGGTATTTTTTTGCTTTTGCACTACTGTAAACGATCCCCGGCAACTGCTGAAAGGGGACTGTTCTGCCGTGCTGTTCCAGCAGTTCCTGCTCGCATTGGCTTGATAGGAAAAATGTTATACAATTTCTTTAAGCAGACCAAGTCTGACTACAATTAAAGGAGTTGTTTTACATGAACAATTAAAAAAAACCAGCCAACCGGCATAACCCATCTACAGGAGGCTGAGGAAGAGGCAGGATGTTCGCAGGAGAAGGCGGCAGGGCTGCTGGATATCGGGCTGCGCACCTTGCAGTCCTATGAAAAAGGGAAGCACAGCCCCAGCTTTGAAACGGCAGTAAAGATGGCGGATTTATATGGCGCCCCATCGAGCTGCTGGCCGAAGCAGTCCGGGAGGGCTTAAAGAAACAGGCAAAGCACACCATTTTATAAAACAAAAACCAGGAAGGATATTCTCCACGGTTCCTTTTTTAAAACTTTCCCTTGACATCTGCTGTCCGCCCTGTTATAATTACTGGGTAAATCAAGTAGAACGATATTTTGTTCTCACCGGTGCGCCAATGGCAGCACATGGTAGATACTTTTACAGGTCGCTTTTCTTTGGGAAAGGCTGGTTTTGTTGTGGTGTTTATCGAGCGTGGGCGAAATATCGTCTGCGCTTTATCTTTTATTCAGTAAAACGGAGGTGCTTACAATTAGCGTTAAGGATTTGCCTATCAATGAGGAGATACGGGATAAGGAAGTACGGGTGATTGGTCCGGACGGCGCTCAGCTGGGCATTATGTCCGCAAAGGACGCCTACAAGCTGGCTTTGGAGAGGAACCTTGACCTGGTAAAAATCGCTCCCCAAGCCAACCCGCCGGTGTGCAAGATTATCGATTACGGCAAGTATCGGTTTGAGCAGTCCAAGCGGGAAAAGGAAGCGAGAAAGAACCAGAAAACCATTGATATTAAGGAGATCCGTCTTTCACTGAATATTGATGTCAACGACTTCAATACAAAGGTAAAGCAGGCTATCAAGTTCCTGGAGGGCGGCGATAAGGTCAAGGTTTCGGTGCGCTTTCGCGGCCGGGAAATGGCCCATCCGGAGCTGGGTACCACACTGATGCAGCGTTTTACCGAAAGCGTGGCCGACTATGGCACTGTGGAAAAGCAGCCCAAGCTGGAGGGGCGCAGTATGACAATGTTTGTTACCGCAAAGACTGGTAAGTAAAAATTTAGGGAGGATTTAGTATTATGCCGAAGCTGAAGACACATAGCGGAGCCAAGAAGCGCTTCAAGATGACCAAGAAGGGCAAGTTTAAGAGAGCCCAGGCTTATAGAAGACATATTCTGAACAAGAAGTCCACCAAGCGCAAGAGACTGCTCAGAAAAGCCGCCTATGTACATGGCACCAACGCCAAGGCGCTCAAGCTGCTGCTGCCCTACGCCTAAGCGGCTGCCCGTTTTTGTAAAACGACAACTGACTTTTTTAGATAAACACTCAATCTTGGAGGTAATAGAAAATGGCTCGTATTAAGGGTGCGGTTATGACCCGCAAGAGAAGAAAAAAGACCCTCAAGCTCGCAAAGGGCTACTTTGGCGCTAAGAGCAAGCGGTTTAAGATGGCCAAACAGGCCGTGATGAAGTCCGGCCAGTACGCCTATATCGGCAGAAAGCAGAAGAAGAGAAACTTCCGCTCCCTGTGGATTACCCGCATTTCTGCTGCTTGCCGCATGAATGGTGTAAACTACTCCACCTTTATGAACGGCTTGAAGAAGGCAGGCATCACCCTCAACCGCAAGATGCTCTCCGAGCTGGCCATCAACGACGCCGCTGCTTTTACAGCGCTGGTGGAGAAGGCTAAGGCTGCTCTCTAATTTTTTGTGCAAAAACGCCCGCCTTTCTATGGAAGCGGGCGTCTTTTAGTATTATAGGCGCCGGGAACCGGCCGGGAAAAGGCCGCCCTGGCAGGAAACAAAGGGAAGAATTTTGGTGCAGAGTATTTCATCGCCGCAAAACCCGAAAATCAAGGAGCTGGTCAGGCTTTCCTCCCAAAAAAGGGAGCGGGGCCTGAGCGGCCTTTTCGTTGTGGAATCGGCTAAACTTATTGAGGAAGCTGCTTTGGCCGGCATTGTCATCCGGGAGCTGTTTTATACCCCGGAGGCCGCAGAGAAATATGCCCGGCTGCTGGCCCCTGCCCGGGAGGCAGCCGGACAGCTGGTGGAAATTACCCGGCCGGTGGCCCAGCGGCTGGCCGCCTCCCAAACCACCCAGGGGGCTTTTGCCCTCTGTGAGCTGCCGCCGCCCCGGCTCACCCTCGAGGCGCTTTCGCCGTCCGGGCGGTATCTGCTGCTCTCCTCCCTGCAGGACCCGGGGAATGTGGGCGCTGCTGTGCGTTCCGCCCTGGCTTTTGGCTGCGATGGCCTGATCCTCTCGGCCGACTGCCCTGATGTCTACAGCCCCAAGGTGCTCCGGGCGGCTATGGGGGGCGTGTTCCGCCTTCCGCTCTGTGTGGTACCGGACATGGCCTGCTGTATTGTCCAGCTGCGTCACCGGGGCATCCGGGTGCTGGGGGCCGCCCTGGATCGCAGTGCCCTCACCTGTTCCCAGGCCGGTTTGGATCGGGATGGGGTGGCTGTGGTGGTAGGCAACGAGGGATCCGGCCTTTCTTCGGAGGTGCTCGCTGCCTGTGACAGCAGCGTTTTCATTCCCATTTCCCAGCAGGCCGAAAGCTTAAATGCCTCGGTTGCCGCCAGCATTTTCCTATGGGAGATGCGCCGGCAGTAACGCATGATGAAAGGGGGGTCCTGTGGAGAACTGTATTTTTTGGCTGTGGTTTGCCGATACTTTTGGCAGGGGCACCCGCCGCTCCCACGAGGTACTGGAGCAGTTTGGTACCCCGCAGCAGCTGCTGGCCTGCCCGATGGAAAATCTGTCCTTTGCTTTGAGCAAAACCGAACTGGAACGGGTGCGCCGCCGGGACCTGGAGCCTGCCCAGCGTCAGCTGGAGCAGGCCCGGCAGGCGGGCTGCCGTGTCCTCACCCCGGAGGATGCCGAGTATCCCCAGCGGCTGCACAACATCTATGCCAAGCCGTCGGCGCTGTTTATCCGGGGTAGCCTGGCCGGGCTGGATAGCCGCATTGCTATTGGGGTGGTGGGAGCCCGGCAGGTGGATGAATATGGGCTGAAGGCAGTTGCCCTCCTCTGCGAAGGGCTGGCCCGCCAGGGGGTTATCATTGTCAGCGGCATGGCCATTGGAACCGATTTAGCGGCACATCGTGCCGCTATCAAAGCCGAGGGCGCCACAATCGGCGTTTTGGGCTGTGGTATTGATCTGGATTATCCCAAGGGCAGCCGCCCAGTTAAGGAAATAGCGGAGAAAAACGGGGCTGTTCTCACCGAATATCCGGTGGGCATGCCGGGGCATCAGGGCAATTTCCCCCAACGCAACCGCATTATTTCCGGGTTGTGCAACGGTGTGCTGGTGGTGCGGGCGGACGAGTACAGCGGCTCGCTGATTACGGCTGAACACGCCCTGGCCCAGGGGCGGGATGTGTTTGCTGTGCCGGGCCGCATTGATGAACCCCTCTCCCGCGGGGTGAACAAGCTGCTGCGCCAGGGGGCCATTCCGGTTAGCTGTGCGGAGGATGTTTTGGCCGAGTACCAGCATCAGGACTCTTTTCGGGCCAATCTGTTCCGGCAGGAACAGCAGGAAAGCACCCGGCTGCGTGCAGGCAGCCGTCCCCGGCAGAAAAGCAAAAGCGCGCTGCCCCAGCAGGAGCTGTCCAGCGGGCTGGAGGAGAGCCTGACCGGGGAGCAGCAGGAAATTCTGGCGCTGCTTACCCAGCAGCCAGCACATGCTGACGCCATTGCCGCCCGCACAGGGCAAACAGTTGCCCAGGTGCTTTCCACCTTAACTGAACTGGAGCTGTATGGTCTGGTGGAAAACCGGGGCCTGCTGGGCTATGCCCTGGCGTAATACCAAGTGGAAAAGGAGCTGATAGTATGTCCAATCTTGTCATAGTGGAATCCCCCGCCAAGGCCAAGACTATAAAAAAATACCTGGGGCCGGGGTATGAGGTTGTGGCCTCGATGGGCCATGTGCGCGACCTGCCCAAAAGCAAGATGAGCGTTGATATAGAGCACGGTTTTAAACCCAATTATATTGAAATGAAGGAGAAAAAGGACCTGATTGCCTCGTTGAAAAAACTGGCAAAAAAGAGCGATAAGGTCTATTTGGCCACCGACCCGGACCGGGAAGGGGAGGCCATTTCCTGGCATCTGGCTTACATCCTGGGGCTGAGCCTGGAGGAGGACAACCGGGTCACTTTTAACGAGATTACCAAAAGCGGTGTGCAAAGCGGCATGGCCAATCCCCGGAAAATTAACATCGACCTGGTAAATGCCCAGCAGGCCCGGCGTATCCTGGACCGCATTGTGGGCTATAAGCTCTCTCCGTTTTTGTGGAAAAAGGTGCGCCGGGGCCTTTCCGCCGGGCGGGTGCAATCGGTGGCTGTAAGCCTTATCTGCAACCGGGAGGAGGAGATTCGCGCCTTCCAGTCGGAGGAGTATTGGACCATCGACGCCAAGCTGCTGGCCCAGGGCAGCCGTAGCGCCTTTGCCGCCAAGTTCTACGGCAATGCCCAGGGCAAAATTGAGCTGCCCAACAAGGAAGAAACCGACCGCATCCTTGCCGCCTTAGAAGGGGTGGAATTTGTGGTGGGGGCTGTGAAAAAGGGCATTCGGCGCAAGGCGCCGGCACCGCCTTTTTCCACCTCTACCCTCCAGCAGGAGGCTTCCCGCAAGCTGGGCTTTCAGGCCCGGCGCACCATGAAGGCGGCCCAGGATCTGTACGAAGGCGTAGAGGTGGCCGGCATGGGGGCTGTAGGTCTGATAACCTATATGCGTACCGACTCGCTGCGCGTCTCGGACGAGGCCCAGCAGCAGGCGGCCCAGTATATCGAAAAGCAGTTCTCCAAGGACTATTTGCCCCCCTCCCGCCGGGTGTACAAGTCTAAATCCTCCGCCCAGGACGGGCACGAAGCTATCCGCCCCACCATGATTGAGATGAGCCCGGACAAGGTGAAAGAGAGCCTGTCCGCCGACCAGTACAAGCTCTATAAGCTCATTTGGGAGCGGTTTTTGGCCAGCCAGATGGCCAATGCCCTTTATAACACAGTGGCGGCGGACATCCACGCTGGGGAGTATCTGTTTAAATCCTCCGGCTTCAGCGTCAAGTTCGACGGTTTTACGGTGCTGTACGAGGAGGGCCGGGATGACAGCGAGGACGCCGAGGGCAAGCTGCCGGCTATTGACACCGGCGATAAGCTGCGGGTGAAGGATTTGCGGGGCAACCAGCACTTTACCCAGCCGCCGGCCCGGTACACTGAAGCGTCGCTGATTAAAACGCTGGAGGAAAATGGCATCGGCCGCCCCAGCACCTATGCCCCCACCATCACCACCATCCTCACCCGGGGGTATATTGAGCGGGAGCAGAAGGCGCTGAAGCCCACCATCCTGGGGGAGGTAACCACCAAGCTGATGCAGGAGCAGTTTGCCAACATTGTCAATGTCAAGTTTACAGCCAATATGGAAAAGAGCCTGGACGATGTGGAAGAGGGCAAGGAGGACTGGGTGAACACCCTGTCTGGCTTCTACAAAGAGTTTGCCGCTACCCTGGAACAGGCCGAAAAGAATATGGAGGGCACCCGGGTTAAAATCCCCGATGAGGAAACCGACATTGTCTGCGAATTGTGTGGCAAAAAAATGGTGATCCGCCTGGGCAGATACGGCAAATTCCTGGCCTGTTCCGGCTTTCCCGAGTGTACCAACACCCGGCGCATTGTGGAATCCACCGGCGGGGTCTGTCCCCGGTGCGGCGGTGAAATTGTGGTGAAAAAGTCCAAGAGCGGCCGCAGTTTTTATGGCTGTGTCAACTATCCGGAGTGCAACTTTATGACCTGGGATAAACCCATTGAGGAAAAATGCCCCCAGTGCGGCAGCACCCTGTTTAAAAAGACAGGCAGAATGGCCAAAATCCATTGCCTGAAGGAGGGGTGTGGATATGAGAGGAAGGTGGAAAAGGAGTGAAACAGGCTGCTGTAATCGGCGCCGGCTTTGCCGGGTGTGAGGCCGCCTGGGCACTGGCCCAGAGCGGCATTGCGGTGACACTGTATGAGATGAAGCCGCAAAAGTTTTCCCCGGCCCACCATTCCCCTGGTTTTGCCGAGCTAATCTGCTCCAATTCCTTCAAGGCGGCCCGGGTGGAATCTGCCGCCGGGCTGCTTAAGGCGGAGATGGAGCGGCTGGGTTCGCTGCTGGTGCCCTGTGCCAAAGCCACTGCAGTGGCTGCCGGCGGGGCGCTGGCGGTGGACCGGGATCGCTTTTCCGCCCTGGTTACCGAAAAAATCCGCAGCCACCCGCTCATCACAGTGGTGGAGGGGGAGGTAACTGCCATCCCGGAGGGGGAGGTAATCATCGCCACTGGGCCGCTGACCTCCCCGGCCTTTTCCCAGGCCATCCAGCGGCTCATCTCTGCGGAATATCTCAGCTTTTTTGACGCCGCTGCTCCCATTGTGGAGGCATCCAGCATTGATATGGAAAAGGTGTTCTTCGCCGCCCGGTATGGCCGGGGGGAGGATGACTATATCAACTGCCCCTTTGATAAGGAGGGGTATGAGCGCTTTGCGGCCGAACTGGCCGGCGCCGAAAGTGTGGAGCTCAAGGAGTTTGAAAAGCAGGATTTCAAGGTGTACGAGGGCTGTATGCCCATCGAGGTCATGGCCCGGCGGGGCGGGGATACCATGCGCTTTGGCCCGCTCAAGCCGGTAGGCCTGCGGGACCCCAAAACCGGCCACCGGCCCTGGGCGGCGGTGCAGCTGCGCCGGGAGAACGCCGAGGGCACTTTATACAATATTGTGGGGTTTCAAACCAATTTGAAGTTTTCCGAGCAGAAGCGGATATTTTCCATGATACCCGGGCTGGAAAACGCTGTGTTTGCCAGGTATGGGGTGATGCACCGCAACACCTTTATGAACTCCCCCCAGCTGCTGGACTGTCACTTTTCGCTGCGTAAGGAGCCGCGCATCTTCTTCGCTGGGCAGATGACCGGGGTGGAGGGGTATATGGAATCTGCTGCCTCCGGCCTGATAGCGGGCATTGCCTTGGCCCGGCGGATGCAGGGGCTGCCGCCGCTGATACTGCCGGAAACCACCATGACCGGTGCCCTGAGCCGGTATGTCAGCGCCGCATATACCCAGGACTTTCAGCCAATGGGCAGCAATATGGGCATACTGCCCCCACTGCCGGAGAAAATAAAGGGGAAAACCGAGCGTTATGCCGCTCTGGCCCAGCGGGCGCTGGCCGACCTGGAGCGGATCCTGGAAGATTTGGAGGCATAAATAGATGAAGATTATTGTGGATGCGTTTGGCGGGGATAACGCCCCGTTGGCTGTGCTGGAGGGCTGCCGCCAGGCGGTGGACGAACTGAAAGCGGATATCCTCCTCACCGGGGCGGAGCAGGAGATTCGTTCGGCTGCGGCAAAGGCCGGTATCAGCCTGGATGGAATCGGAATTGCCGACGCCCCCACGGTTATCCCGGTGGAGGCCGACCCCAGTAGCATTATGAAGGAATATGCCGACTGCTCGATGGCCGTGGGCCTGAAGCTGCTGGCCCAGGGGGCAGGGGATGCCTTTGTTTCCGGCGGCAGCACCGGCGCCTTGGTGGTGGGTTCTACCCTGATGGTTAAGCGGGTGCGGGGGGTTAAGCGGGTGGCCATTGGCACACTGGTGCCCGGCACTGGCGATGGGTACCTGCTGGTGGATGCCGGGGCCAACCATGAGTGCCGCCCTGAAATGCTGCTGCAGTTTGCGCTGATGGGCAGCGCTTATATGGAAAAGGTGCGCGGTGTGCAGCGGCCCCGGGTGGGGCTGGTGAACATTGGCGCCGAGGAGACAAAAGGGCTGGAACTACAGATTAAAACCTATGAACTGCTGAAAAATGCCCCTGTTTATTTCACCGGGAATGTGGAGGCCCGGGGCCTGCCCCTGGGGGAGGTAGATGTGGCGGTGGCCGATGGCTTTACCGGCAATATCATCCTGAAAACCACCGAGGGCATGGGCAAGTTTTTCTCCAATGAGCTGAAAAGCATGGTGGGCAGTTTCCCCGGCGTGCTGGGCGGCCTGTTCCTGGCAGGAAAACTCCGGGCGCTGAAAAAGAAATCGGATGCCAACGAGGCCGGCGGCGCGCCGCTGCTGGGGCTGCAAAAACCGGTGATTAAGGCGCATGGCAGTTCCAACGCCAAAGCGTTTAAAAACGCCGTACGCCAGGCCATGACCTGCTGTGAAAACAACATGGTGGGCCTGATTGAGGAATATATGGTACAATACAAGGCCCGGACGGCCGAACAGGAGGCACCCAACGAATGAGAGAGATGAAAGAACTGGAAAAAACCATTGGCTATACCTTCCAGAACAGTACCTACCTAAAAACAGCGCTGACCCACTCCTCCTATGCCAACGAAATGCGGGTGCGCTGCCCCTATAACGAGCGGCAGGAGTTTTTGGGGGATGCGGTGCTTTCCATCATTGTATCCGACTATCTGTTTAAGAGCTCCCACCTGGCGGAGGGGGACCTGACCAAGCTGCGGGCCTCCATTGTCTGTGAGCAGTCGCTGTGGCGCTGGGCCAAGAGTATCCAGTTGGGGGAATATATCCTGTTGGGCAAGGGGGAGGAGCATTCCGGCGGCCGGGAACGGCCCTCCATCCTGGCAGATGCCTTTGAGGCGCTGATTGCCGCTGTCTATCTGGATAGCGGGATGGAACCAACCCGCAAATTTCTAATGCCCTTTGTGCTGCGGGCAGTGGAGAATGAGGAAAAACCGGCGTTTAAGGACTATAAGACACTGCTGCAGGAGATTGTGCAGAAAAACCCCGAGGAGCAGCTGAGCTATGAGCTGGTGGAGGAGCGCGGCCCCGACCACGACAAAACCTTTGTGGTGCATGTGAAAATTAACTCCAATGTCATTGGCCGGGGCGAGGGCAAGAGCAAAAAGGCCGCCGAGCAGATGGCCGCCCAGGAGGCCGTGGAGCTGATGGGGGAATAGCGCTGTGAAGCATGCCAACATTGCGCTGTTTGTCCCCCATATCGGCTGCCCGCACCAGTGCAGCTTTTGTGACCAGCACAGCATCTCCGGCCGACAGCGCCCCCTTGCCCCGGCCGAGGTGGCAGCGGCCTGCACCCGGGCAGTGGCCCAGCTGGGGGAGGCGGCCCGGCAGGCCCAGGTGGCCTTCTTCGGCGGCAGCTTTACTGCCATTCCCCGGGCTTATATGTGCGCATTATTGGAGGCGGCAGCCCCGTTTGTCCGCTCTGGGCAGCTGGGGGGCGTACGCCTTTCCACCCGGCCGGACGCCATTGATGGCGAGGTGCTGAAACTGCTCCAGGGCTATGGGGTTACCAGTATTGAACTGGGGGCCCAGTCGATGGATGACCGGGTGCTGGAACAGAACCGCCGGGGCCATACTGCCGCCCAGGTGCGGGAGGCTGCCCGGCTTATCCGGCAGGCTGGCATTGGGCTGGGTCTGCAGATGATGACCGGCCTGCCTGGGGATACTCCGGAGGGGGCCTGGCGCACCGCCCGGGAGCTGGCGGCGCTGGGGCCTGAGGAGGTGCGCATCTATCCCACCGTGGTGTTGCGGCATACCCCGCTGGGGGCGCAGTTTTTGGCCGGGGAATACCAGCCGCCGGGCGTGGAGGAGAGTGTTCCCATCTGTGCCGGGCTGCTGCGCTTTTTTGAAGGGCAGGGTATCCGGGTCATCCGTTTGGGGCTGCATGCCAGTACCAGCTTGGAGGAAAATTTGCTGGGGGGGTGTTACCACCCGGCGTTCCGGGAGCTGTGCGAAAGCCGCCTGCTGTTGGAGGAGATACTCCGGCAGTTGGAGGAACAACGGCTGCCCCCAGGGCTTGTGCGGCTGTATGTCCATCCCCGGGATCGCTCCCGAGCAGTGGGGCAGCGCCGGGCAAACCTGGCAGAACTGGCCCGGCTGGGATATATGTGTGCTATAATAGAGGAGGACCGCCTGCCTTTGGGCAAGCTAAGAGTGGTTGGCAGCTGATGGCTGCCTTTCCCGAACCCGCAGGGAAGTTTTTCGGCGGGCTGGGGAAGGGCCGTTTTAGATAGAAAAGGAAGGGAGAACGGCGTGCAGATTAAATCACTGGAAATTCAGGGCTTCAAATCCTTCCCGGATAAGGTAAAGCTCACCTTCGGCCGGGGCATTACCGCAGTGGTGGGCCCCAATGGCAGCGGCAAAAGCAACATTGTGGACGCTGTGCGCTGGGTGTTTGGCGAGCAATCCAGCAAGACGCTCCGGGGTAGTAAAATGGAGGATGTCATCTTTGGGGGCACCGCCATTCGCAAGCCCCAGGGCAGCGCCTCGGTGAACCTGGTGCTGGACAACAGCGACCGCATGCTGAATGTGGACAGCGATGAAATTTCCATCACCCGCAAGCTCTACCGCTCCGGCGAGAGCGAGTACCGGCTGGGAGGCGCCAGCGTGCGCCTGAAGGATATTTACGAGCTGTTTATGGATACCGGTTTGGGTCGGGACGGCTATTCGGTAATTGGGCAGGGGCGCATTGCCGAGATTATTTCCTCCAAAAGCTCGGAACGCCGGGAGGTTTTCGAGGAAGCCGCCGGCATTTCCAAATTCCGTTACCGCCGGGGGGAAGCCCAGCGCAGGCTGGCCGCTGCCGAGGAGAATATGCTCCGGCTGCGGGACATCCTTGCCGAGCTGAGTGACCGGGTTGGCCCACTGAAACAGGAGGCGGAAAAGGCCCAGGAGTTCCTTGCCCTGGCTGGGGAAAAGCGTACCCTGGAAATTTCGGTGTGGCTGGCGGATATCGACCGGTTTTCTGCCCAGTATGCCGGAATGCAGGACAAATTTCTGGCGGCAAAGGGCGAGTATGAGGATCTGACCCAGGAGGGGGACGCCTTAGAGGAGCAGGTAAACCTGCTTTATACCCAAATGCAGGACTATGCCGCGGCAGCAGACGGCCTGCGCCGGAAGCTGCGGGAATGGGAGAACACCGCCGCCGAGATTCGCTCCGCCCAGGCGGTGAATGAAAACGATATTGCCCACCACCGGGAGAGTATTGCCGCCTTGCAGCGGGAACTGGCTGAAGGGGAGAAAAATGCCTCAGAGGCAGAACAGGGCCTGGCCGCTGCCGGGGAACGCTTGGCAGAGCTGAACGCCGGGCTGGAGCAGACCCGGCAGGAGCAGCAGCAGTTACAGGAGCAGCTGCGGGCCTGTGCCGCTGAAGTGGAGCAGCAGGACGCTGCCATCGCCCAGCAGAAGCTGCACCGGGCAGCCATCTATAAGGGTATAGACGATGCCCGGTTCTCCGGTGCGGCCTCCGAGTCCCTGTTGGAGGAAACCCGCCGGCGTTTGAAGGAGATTCAGGACGCCGCTGCCCAGCGGGAAGAGGTATATGAAGATTACCGGCAGGAACTGCAAGTGTGCAGCGATTTGATTGCCGCCGCCCGGCAGCGCGGGGCGGAGCTGGAAAACACCCGGAAGGGCTACCAGCTGCGCTGGCAGGGCCGTCAGGCCCGGCAGCAGGAACTGGCCGAGCGGATAGCGGGTATTCTGACTGACGCTGCCCAGAAACGCCAGCGCGCCAACATTTTGGAAGGGATGGAAAAGAGCCTGGAAGGCTACACCTTTAGTGTGAAGCACATTCTGCAAAGCAGCGCCAAGGGGGCGCTGCAGGGGGTGCATGGAACCGTATCCCAGCTCATCACTGCCCCGCCCGAATATGGCACCGCCATCGAAATTGCCCTGGGGGCGGCCCTGCAAAACCTGGTGGTGGAGGATGAAAACTGCGCCAAGCAGTGCATCCGCCTGCTGGACCGGGAGCGCAAGGGCCGGGCTACCTTCCTGCCCCTCACCGCTGTGCGGGGCAGGCGGATGGATGACCGGGAGCTGGCCGGGTTGGATGGGTACATAGGCATTGCCTCCACCCTGGTCCAGGCCGGGGAGCAGTATGGCGGCATTGTGGAGCATCTGCTGGGCAGAATCGCCATTGCTGAAAATCTGGACTGTGCTGTCAATATGGCCCGGCACTGTGGATATCGGTTCCGCGTTGTCACGCTGGATGGCCAGGTTATCAACACCGGCGGCGCTATGACCGGTGGATATACGGCTAAAAGTTCCGGTTTGCTGGGCCGCCGCAGGGAGATTGAGCAGCTGGAAGCCGCCGCTGCCCAGGCCGAGCAGAAGGCCGGCGAAACCCAGCGCCTGCTGGACAGCCAGGCCGCTGAGTTAAAGGCCGTCGAGGAGGAGATTCGGGGTATTGATGCCCAGGTGCGCGTTCTTGCCGATGATTTAATACGGGCTGAAAGTGAGCAGAAACGGCTTGAACTGGCGCTGAATTCTGCCGCCGAGGCCAAGGCCAAGGAAACAGCCGAGCAGCAAAGCCTGGCTGGGCGGTTGGAGCAGTTAGCCTGTGAAAGCAGCAGCGCCCGGGAGGTAATTGCCGCCCTGACAGCGGAATTGGAGGAGCAAAACGCCGCCATTGAGGCCGAACAGCAGCGCCGCCAGGCCACCGATAGCCGCAGCCGGGAGCTGGAACGCCAGGCCGCCGGATTGGAGATGAAGCTGCTGGAACAGCAGAAGGACAGCGCCGCTGCTGCTGCCGAGCAGCAGCGCCTGTTGGCCGTCCGGCAGGGTGGAGCCGCCCGAATGGAGGAAATTGCCCAGCGCATGGCTGATCTGGAACAGGATATGTGGGAGAAGCAGGAGGAGTTGGAGGCCGGAAGGATGCGCCTGGACACCATTGCCGAGGAAACAGCCGCCGCCGGAGAGCGCATCCAGGGGGCCGATCAGGCCCGGCAGCTGTGCGAGGGCAAAACCAGCGAACTGCGCGCCCGGATACGCGAGCTCACCGGCCGCCGGGAGGGCTTTGCCCGGGAGGTTGCCCGCCTGGATGAACGGCTGGCCGCCATCGGCCTGGACCGGGATCAGGTGATAGCCAAACTGTGGGATGAGTACGAAATTACCCCGTCCGTCGCCCGGAGGGATACCCCGCCTCTGCAGGACCCTGCCGGTGCATCCCGGCGGCTGAACAGTATTAAAAACCGCATCCGCGCCCTGGGCAATGTACATGTCGGGGCGGTGGAGGAGTATGCTGAGGTGTCGGGCCGGCAGCAGTTTTTGTCGGCGCAGCTTGCCGATGTGGAGCGTTCCCAGCGGGAACTGGCCCGGCTGATAGAGGAGCTCACCGCCCAGATGCGGGAGCTGTTTCTGCAAAGTTTTGCGGAGATTAACCGGCATTTTGGCCGTATTTTTGCCGATCTGTTTGGCGGCGGCCGGGCTGCCCTCCATTTGGAGGACCCTGCCGACCCGCTCAACTGCGGCATTGAAATTTCGGTGCAGCCCCCGGGTAAGGTGATTAAGAACCTGGCGGCGCTGTCCGGCGGCGAGCAGGTCTTTGTGGCTATTGCCATTTATTTTGCCATTCTCAGCGTCAACCCGTCGCCGTTTGTTGTGCTGGATGAGATTGAGGCGGCGCTGGACGATGTCAATGTGGCCAAGTATGCAAAATACCTGCGCAGCATGGCTGGCAGCACCCAGTTTATTGCCATCACCCACCGCCGGGGCACGATGGAGGAGGCCGATGTGCTGTATGGTGTCACCATGCAGGAGGAGGGCGTTTCCAAGCTGATTGAACTGCGCATAGGCGAACTGGAGCAGCAGCTGGGTGTAAAATAGAAGTTGGAGGGAAGCAAATGGGCTTTTTTGATAAAATCAGCGCCGGGCTGAAAAAGACCCGGGATTCCTTTATGGGCCGGCTGGGGGATATTGCCGCCGGCTTTACCAAGGTGGACGAGGAGTTTTTTGACGAACTGGAGGAAACGCTGATTATGGCGGATGTGGGCGCCGGCGTCACCCAGCGGATTATGGAGGAGCTCCGGCATCGGGTCAAGCGTACAGGCGTTGCCGACCCCCAGGAGGTGATTGGCCTGCTGCAGGAGGTTATAGCTGGGCTGCTGGGGGAGGAAAGCCCCCTGTGCCTGGAAACAAAGCCGTCGGTTATTCTGGTAATTGGCGTCAACGGCGTGGGTAAAACTACCACCATCGGCAAATTGTCCGCCTACCTGAAAGGGGAGGGCAAAAGCGTGCTGTTGGCCGCCGCTGACACCTTCCGGGCCGCCGCCGCCGACCAGCTGGGCATCTGGGCCGACCGGGCGGGGGTGGAGATGATCCGCCACGACGAGGGCAGCGACCCTGCCGCCGTGGTATTCGACGCCATCAATGCCGGCAAACACCGGGGGGCCGATGTTATTCTGTGTGATACAGCCGGCCGTTTGCACAACAAGAAAAACCTGATGGATGAACTGGGCAAGATTGCCCGGGTTATCCAGCGGGAACTGCCGGACAGCTCGCTGGAGGTGCTGCTGGTGCTGGATGCCACCACCGGCCAGAACGCCATTGCCCAGGCCAAGAGCTTCCGGGAGGCTGCCGGGCTCACCGGCATTGTACTCACCAAGCTGGACGGCACTGCCAAGGGCGGCGCTGTCATCGCCATCCGGGATGAGCTGGGCGTGCCCATCAAGTTCATTGGCGTGGGGGAGGGCATGGAGGATCTGCGCCCCTTTGTGCCGGCGGAATTTGCGGCAGCCCTGTTTGGGAAAAAGGAAGTGGGGGAGGAAGCATGAAGGTCATTGTAGCCACCGGCAATGCCGGAAAACTGCGGGAGTTCCAGCGGATTTTGGAGCCGCTGGGCTTTGATGTGGTAAGCATGAAGCAGGAGGGCATAGCCCTGGATATTGTAGAGGATGGCGACACCTTTGCCGCCAATGCCCGTATCAAAGCCATGACGGTACATGAACACACCGGCCACGCGGTCATTGCCGATGATTCCGGCCTCTGTGTGGATGCACTGGACGGCCGCCCGGGGGTCTATTCGGCCCGGTATGGCGGCGAGGAACTGCCCCATCCCCAGAAGATTGAGCTGCTGCTGCAGGAGCTGCAAAATACCCCGCCCGAGCAGCGGGGCGCCCAGTATGTCTGCGCCATCCACTTTGTGCTGGCCGATGGCCGGGAGCTGAGCTGCCAGGCGGACTGCCCCGGGCAGATTGGCTACAAAACCCGGGGGGATCGGGGCTTTGGGTACGATCCCATCTTTTATGTGGGGGAGCGGAGCATGGCCGAATACCCGGATGAGGAAAAGGACGCCATCAGCCATCGGGGCAAGGCGCTGCGGCAGCTGGCCGCCCAGGTGGAGGCAGGCATCCGCACTGGGGAGATTGTTCCGGAGGGCAGCGCAAAGGCCGCCAACTGACAGCGAAAAAAGAAGTTTTAAAGGAGATACAAACAATGCTGACAAGCAAGCAGAGAGCCCACTTGAGAGGGCTGGCAAACAGTATGGATACCATCCTGCAGGTGGGCAAGGAGGGTATTGCCGAAAACCTGATTAAGCAGGCGGACGACGCCCTCACCGCCCGGGAGCTGATAAAGGGCCGGGTGCTGGATGCTGCCCCGGTTTCCGCCCGGGAGGCCGCCGACCATCTGGCAGAGGCTACCGGCAGCGATGTGGTACAGGTGATTGGCACCCGTTTTGTACTGTTTCGCCGCAACCTGAAGGACCCCAAAATCAGCTTGAAAAAAGAGGATCTGTAAGCCCAGGCAGAAGGAGTTGGCAGCAGTGAAGATAGGAGTATTGGGCGGCACCTTCAGCCCGATTCACAATGGGCACATCCGCCTGGCCGGCACCTTTGCCGGGCAGCTGGGGCTGGACTGGGTGCTGTTTGTGCCCACGGCAGTTCCCCCGCATAAGGAGGTGCCGGACCTGCCGGCCGGCGAGCACCGTTGCCGGATGGTGGAGCTGGCCCTGCAGGGGCATCCGGGTTTTGAATTGTGCAGGCTGGAACAGCAGCGTCCCGCCCCCAGCTATACGGTGGATACCCTTGCGCAGCTGCATGAGCTGTATCCCGGCAGCAGCTTTTACTTCCTCACTGGCAGCGATATGTTCTGCACAGTGCTGGATTGGCACCGGGGGGAGGAGCTGGTGCGGCTGGCCACCATCTGTACAATGGAGCGGGGGGAGGATACCCCGGCCCAGCTGGAGCAGCAGGCCGCCCGCATTGCTGCCCTGGGTGGGGAAACCAGCATTATACACGCCCCGGCGTTTGCAGTTTCCTCCACCGGGATACGCCGGCAACTTGCTGCCGGCTGCCGGGATGCCGCCCGGCTGGGAGTTTCCCCGGCAGTGCTGGACTACATCTGGCAGAATGGCCTCTATGGCACCGACCCGGAGGACTACCCATGGCCGTTTGGGCAGTATATTGCCCTGGCCCGGGAGCGGGAAAAACCGGAGCGCTTTGTCCATTCCATGAATGTGGCCGAAAAGGCCCGGGAGCTGGCCCGGCAGTACGGTGCCAGTGAACAGCTGTGCTATATAGCGGGGGTGCTGCACGATAGTTGCAAAAACATCCCCCATCAACAGCAGTTTTCCCTGTTAAAGCGGTTGCATGAGCCGCTAAAGTCTGCTATAATCAATGACAACTTGTTCAGCCAGGTACCCGCCATCTGGCACGGCCCCGCTGCTGCGGCCTATATAGAGGAGGAATTGGGGGTTTACAACCGGGATATTGTAACCGGTGTGGCTTACCACACCACCGGCCGGGCAGGAATGAGCCTGTTTGAAAAAATTATCTATGTGGCCGATCTTACTTCCGCCGAGCGGGAGTATCCCGACGCCATCCGCCTGCGGGAGCTGGCCGGACGGGATTTGGATGCGGCCATCCGGGAATCGCTGCTGTTTACCAAACAGAAGATGCAGAAAACGGCCACCCCCCTTACCCAGGATACCATCCAGGTAATGGAGGAATACGGCATTTTGATATAGAAAGGAAGAGATTTGATGACAGAGCTGGAACTGGCGAAAAAAATCGTCCAGCTGATCGACGCCAAAAAGGGCGAAGATATCAAGCTGCTGGATATTCATGAACACACCACACTGGGGGATTATTTCATCATTGCCACCGGGCAGAATGTTCCCCAGGTGAAGGCCATTGCCGACGAGGTGGATGAGCAGCTGGGCAAGCTGGGCATCGAGGCCCGCAGCTTTGAGGGCTACAACACCGCCGACTGGGTTCTGCTGGACTACGGCACCGTAATTGTCCACCTGTTCCGGGGCGAGGTACGGGAGTTTTACTCTCTGGAGCGACTATGGCGGGATGCGCCGGAGGTTGATATTACAGAGATAGTAAAGCCTGCCTGATTGCCAGGCCGAAAGGGAAGGAAGTCTTTTTTATGATGAAGTACGATTTTGCCCAAGTTGAAAAAAAGTGGCAGGACATCTGGGAGCGGGACAACACCTTTGCTGCCACCGATGACTACACCAAGCCCAAATTCTACCCGTTGGTGGAGTTCCCCTACCCCTCGGGGCAGGGGCTGCATGTGGGGCACCCCCGGTCCTACACTGCTTTGGATATTGTGGCCAGAAAGCGCCGGATGCAGGGCTACAATGTTCTGTACACCATGGGTTGGGACGCCTTTGGCCTGCCCACCGAAAATTTTGCCATTAAAAACCACATTCACCCCGAAATTGTCACCAAAAACAATGTGGCCAATTTCAAGCACCAGCTGAAAAGCCTGGGCCTCTCGTTCGATTGGACCCGGGAGATCAACACCACCGACCCGGATTACTATCGCTGGACCCAGTGGATTTTCCTGCAGCTGTTTAAGCACGGCTTAGCCTATAAAAAGGAGATGTCGGTCAACTGGTGCACCTCCTGCAAATGCGTGCTGGCCAACGAGGAGGTCGTAAACGGCGTCTGCGAGCGGTGCGGCGGCGAAGTGGTGCATAAGGTGAAAAACCAGTGGATGCTGGGCATCACCCAGTACGCCCAGCGGCTGATAGACGATCTGGACAGTGTGGATTATATTGAGCGGGTTAAAACCTCCCAAATCAACTGGATTGGCCGCTCCACCGGCGCGGAAATCGACTTTGCCACCACTGCCGGGGATGTGCTCACGGTATTTTCCACCCGGCCGGATACATTATATGGCGCCACCTATATGGTTATAGCGCCGGAGCACCCCTATGTGGAAAAATGGGCCGGACAGATAACCAACCTGGAGGAGGTACACGCCTACCAGCAGGAGGCCGCCCGCAAGTCCGACTTTGAACGGGCGGAGATGAACAAGGAGAAAACCGGCGTGCGTATCGCCGGGGTAAACGGTATCAATCCGGTTACCGGCGGGGAAATTCCCATTTTTATCTCCGATTATGTACTCATGACCTATGGCACCGGCGCCATTATGGCGGTGCCCGGCCATGACGAGCGGGACTGGGAGTTTGCCAAGAAGTTTGACCTGCCCATTATTGAGGTTGTGGCTGGCGGCAATGTGGCCGAGGCCGCCTTTACCGACTGTGACACCGGTATCTTGGTGAACAGCGGTATCCTCAACGGCCTGTCGGTGGAGGAAGCCAAGCAGAAGATGATCCAGTGGCTGGCTGAAAACGGTAAGGGCCGGGAAAAGGTGAACTACAAGCTCAGGGATTGGGTGTTCTCCCGCCAGCGGTACTGGGGGGAGCCCATCCCCATCATCCATTGCCCTCACTGCGGCATGGTGGCGGTGCCGGAGGAGCAGCTGCCGCTGCGCCTGCCCGAGGTGGAGAGCTACGAGCCAACCGACAACGGCGAAAGCCCGTTGGCCGCCATTGAGGACTGGGTAAACACTCCCTGCCCCGTCTGCGGCGCCCCTGCCAAGCGGGAAACCGATACCATGCCCCAGTGGGCCGGTTCCTCCTGGTACTACCTGCGGTACTGCGACCCCCACAATAACAAGGAGCTGGCCTCCAAGGAGGCGCTGGACTACTGGGCACCGGTGGATTGGTACAACGGCGGTATGGAGCACACCACCCTGCATCTGCTCTACTCCCGGTTCTGGCACAAGTTCCTGTACGATATTGGTGTGGTAAGCACCCCGGAGCCCTATGCCAAGCGCACCAGCCATGGCATGATTTTGGGAGAGAACGGCGAAAAGATGAGCAAGAGCCGGGGCAATGTGGTAAACCCCGACGATATTGTGAAGGAATATGGCGCCGATACCCTGCGGTTGTATGAGATGTTCATTGGCGACTTTGAAAAGAGCGCCACCTGGAACGCCTCGGCTATCAAGGGCTGCAAGCGGTTCCTGGACCGGCTGTGGAACCTGATGGAAATTGCCGCGGAGGGCGAGGGATACAGCGCCGGGCTGGAAAGCAGCTTCCATAAGACGGTGAAAAAGGTCACTGAGGATATTGAGGCAATGAAGTTTAACACTGCCATTGCCGCGATGATGACATTGCTCAACGAGATTTACGACGCTGGCAGTATCACCACAGGGGAGTTTAAAACCCTGCTGCTGCTTGCCAACCCCTTTGCTCCCCACCTGACCGAGGAGGTTTGGGAGCAGATGGGCTTTGCCGGACAGATCAGCGGCCAGACCTGGCCTGGCTACGACCCGGCCAAGTGTGTGGACAGCACGGTGGAGATTGTGGTGCAGATAGCGGGCAAAATCAAGGCCCGGCTGCAGGTGCCGGCAGATATCGCCGCTCCGGAGGCTATTGCTTTGGCCAAGGCCGACCCGGCTGTGGCCGAGCTGATTGCCGGCAAGCAGATTGTAAAGGAGATCTATGTCCCCGGTAAGCTGGTGAACATTGTTTGTAAGGGCTAACCAAAAAACAGGCCAAAGGAATATTTTAGTATAGCATTGCTATAAAAGGTCTTGACACTGTCTGCCGGATTTAGTATAATATCTTTTGTTATCCACTTAGTCTGTCAGCTAATGTGGCAGATTTCGGCGGATGAAAGCTCCTGCCGTGTGGCGAGGGAGGGAAATGGAAATGTCAGAGATCAGAATCAAGGACAACGAATCTTTGGAGAGCGCGCTGCGCCGTTTTAAGAGACAGTGTGCAAAGTCCGGCGTTCTGGCAGAAGTTCGTAAGAGAGAACATTATGAAAAGCCTTCCGTAAAGCGCAAGAAGAAGTCCGAGGCTGCGCGTAAGCGCAAGTTCAAGTAAGCTTTACTTGATAATACCGTGCAGAAGCGAGTACCGTTGTACTCGCTTTTTCATGTGCATGATCCCAAAAGAGCGGAGCGGGTACTGGGTACCTGCTCCGCTTTTTTGGCAGTTTTATAGTTGGGTGTGGCCTGTTTTGGGCATTTTATATGGGGGAAATCCAAACCCTATCGCGTATATTCCGCCTTTAGCGGGGGAAGTACGGTTGGGTTCTGCTGTACCCAGGCGACGGCGCAGGCACACAGGGCCGAACAGAAAAAGCCGTTTATCCGGCCGGCATCGCCATCCGCAAGAATCAGGCCCACCAGCAGTTCCGCCGCCTTCTGGTCCTCCTCGTTGAAGGCAGTGCCAAGCTGTAGATACTGAGGGAAAGTACGCAGCATGCACCGGTACTCGTCATCCCAGTTCATCCCGCCGTTGTCCAGCAGTTCATGCTGGATTCTGCCCGCAATGCGAATCAGCTCCCCCTGGGCGGTTTTGGCCTGGCCGGCCGGTGGCACCAGCATATCCCAGAGCAGCTGGAACTGTTCGGTCTCTCCGGCCTCGGGGACAATAATAGGGGATATCCCATCATGGATAGGGTGTGCTTGCTTTTCCATATTGTTTATCCTTTCCATCTGTTTTGGCTAAAGTATAGCACCATGGCGCTGTCCATTCAACCTCTATTTGCTGTTAGCACAGACAAAAAGCCCCCAAAGCAGCAGCTTTGGAGGCCCTATATCAAGCCAGGTTAGGATGTTCCTTCGCCAGCTGCCGGAACAGCCGCCGCAGGACAAACAGGGCAGAGATGGCCAGGATTACCTCGGCTGTAAACTGGGCATAGGGAAGCCCGTACAGCGGGAACAGCCAGTTATAGAGGAACAGGGCGGGAATTTCCAGTATAATTTTTCGCAGCACGGCAAAAATCAGCGCTTCCTTGCCCATACCTACTGCCTGGAACACACCAACAGCCAAAAAGTCCATACAGATAAAGGGCAGGCCCAGGCAGAACCCCCGCAGGAAGCGGGTGCCATAGGCGATAATTTCGGCATTGTTCATAAACAGCGAGATAAAGGTGCCGGGGGTGATAAAATACAGAGCCGAAACTGCTGTAATAATGCAAAGCACAATTTTGGCTGCAAAGTAGATGGTGTTTTTCATCCGCTTTATGTTATCGCTGGCGTAGTTATAGCTGACCAGCGGCATAATGCCCTGGGAAAGCCCCATTGCCACCTGCATGGGCACCATGTAGATACGAAAGCTGATGCCCATAGCGGCCACAGCCCCCGCGCCATAGGCAGCTGTAAAGTTGTTGAGCAGTGTCATGCCGGTGACATTCAGCAGGTTCTGGATAGAGGCGGGAACGCCCACCTGGAACACACCAAAGGCAATGCCATCCCGGGCTTTCAGCTTGCGGGGGTTGACGCACACATAGGTTTTGCCCCGCTTGATAAACAGCAGCACCATAAAGTACAGGCAGGCCACACAGTTGGAAAGGAAGGTGGCCAGGCCAGCTCCGGCCGCTCCCATTCCCAGCCCCCAGGGCAGGATGAAGATGGGGTCTAAAATCATGTTTAAGATACAGCCGCTCATGGTGCCAATACTGGCCTGCAGGGAGGAACCTTCCGCCCGGACCAGATAGGCCAGCACCACATTGAGGATAGCCGGGGTTGCGCCGCAGATAACTGTCCAGAACATGTAGGCATAGGTGGTTTCGGCTGTAACGGCATCCGCACCCAGCAGCCCCATCAGCGGGGCGGAAAACAGGCCGCACAGCAGCGAGAACAGCAGCCCGCTAAACAGGGCGCAGTAAAACCCAAAGGCTGAGCTGTGGGAAACCGTTTCGTAATCCTTGCGGCCCAGGGCCCGGCTCATCATGCTGGAACTGCCCACGCCAAACAGGTTGTTTACAGCGTTAAAGGCCAGCAGCAGAGGCGATGCCAGGGTAACAGCGGCATTCTGCACCGGGTCGCCCAACATCCCTACAAAGTAGGTGTCCGCTAAATTGTACAGCACCATAACCAGCGAGCTGAGAATGGTGGGCACCGAAAGCTGCATGACCGCTTTTGGAATGGGGGTGTGTTCAAATAGGGTTATTTTGCTGTCCTGCTCCATAAAGAAATCATCTCCTATAATTCATCCGTTGGCCCGGCAGGCATCCTTATTTATTCTTCCGTTCCGGCCTGGTATTATGTGGCTGGCTAAAATGTTCTATATTGAACTGTTTTGTGGGAATAGCTGTTATGGTAGCATAAATTTTCTGCTTTGTAAAGGGGGCCGTTTTGTCCGCTGCAATGCGTGCCTATTAGGCAAAGTGCTGACGGATAAAGCTGCCGCAGGATGGCGGAAAAGCTGCGCTGCTTTAGAAAGGGGCATATCAACAGGAAAAGCGGTTTTATCTCCCTTTTACAGAAAAAATATTGCTATACAGGGCAATCAAAGCTGTGGTATACTATCTGCAAACAGATTTTTTGCAGGCATGGAGCTAAGCGCCAGCGATTTCACGATTCGCAGCTTGAAGGGAAAGATGGGCTGTGCTATAATCAGAGTGATAAATCCTGATGGGCAGGTTGATTATGGCAGATAATTTGAATAATTTTCAAAGGGAATTTCTAAAAACGCTTGCCGATATCCAAGAAAGCTGTGTCCAAACAGCGTTAGAGCAAGAGGATGACGAAGGGATGCGGGAGAAGCATTATGGGATTACTTCCGAGCTTATCACAAGGATGATGGAGGTTATTGACGGCTATGGGAATCAAGCTGTTGGGAAGTTAAGATTAACCTGTGAAAACTCGGGGGAAAGCCTGAAAGATACCCCATATATTGAACTGCATGACATTGTATGTGACTATTTAAAAAGGGGCTGATTGACAGCTTTCAATTTATCGGGCGGTTGCGGTAACAGGTAGCTGCCCATATAATTTACAATTATTTTAACAAAGAGAAATTGCATAATTTATTTGCAGTAAAGGCACAAGTCCCTTATAAAAAGTAGGAAGTGGAGGATAGAAAATGAATCAGGCAGTTGCCAAAGCGGAGGAACTGCTCCGGCAGTGCGGTACTGTAACCCTGACATGCGTGGGGGCGGATGGCTATCCCCGGGCCAGTGTAATGACCAAGCTGCACACCGAGAGCATCCGGACATTCTACTTTTTTGCCCGGGCCTCTTCCAAAAAGACACAGAACTTTAGCCAAAACCCCAAGTCCTGCATCAGTTATGAGGCTCCCGGCGGCAGTGTAACACTGGTGGGGGATGTGTCCATCTGCACAAGCAGGGAGAAAAAGCAGGAGCTTTGGCTGCCGGAATTGGAGCGCATTTTCCCGATGGGGGCGGACAGCGGGCAGCTGGTGTTGCTGCAGTTTACAGCCCGGCAGGCCACCTTCTGCTTTATGGGCAAGGTGGAGGATTATACCCTTTAAGCCCATTATAATCCAACAGAATGGGGCAAAATACTGTCAGTCATCCCGCCCAGGGGTAGCAGTATGTGATGAAGGAAGGAAGTCCGATGAGTACCAGTGAAAAGGGCAAGCCCAAGGAGACCATGCCCCGTTACCAGCAGATAGCAGTGGATATCGCTACTCAAATTGCCAAGCAGCAGTACAAGGTGGGGGACCGCATTTATGCCCGGTCCTCCCTGGCCAGCAAGTACCATGTATCCCCGGAAACAGCCCGGCGGGCCATCTGCCTGCTCTCGGATATGGGCATTGTGGATGCCGAAAAGGGCAGCGGCGTTGTCATCACCTCGGTGGACAAGGCCATTAAATATATTCAGCAGTTTGCAGGAGTGGAAACCATGAGCCAGCTGCGTCAGAGCATCCAGCAGGATATTGATGCCGAAATACAGCTGATGCTGCATCTGCGGGAAAAACTTGCTGCCCTGATGGACCGGGCCGAGCGCTTCCAGAACCTCAATCCCTTTACCCCTTTTGAGATAACGGTGGCCCCTGGCTCCTTCTGCGCCGGCAAGACGCTGGCCGAGGTGAACTTTTGGCACAACACCACGGCAACAGTCATTGCCATTCGCCGGGGGGAGCAGCTCATCCTGTCCCCCGGCCCATACAACCACATCCACGATGGCGATATTGTCTATTTTGTCGGGGACGAAAACGCCCCGGCCCGGGTGGACCGGTTTATCCGGGGCGGGGCTTAGCAGTTTTTGCGGGAAAGCCCTGCTGGTTCATTGGCGGCGGTTTATTTTGCAGTTTGGCACTCCTATTTGGCTGCTTCTTTATTTATAATCGTCTATTACATCCTTCAAATCGGGGTCGGTTGTCCCTGCTGTAAGGGCTAACAGGGGGGCGATACACTCCGGGAGGAGTTCGATGGTTAGTTCCAGCAATCTTCGGTAATTCCAGTCGTCCATATAGTCAAACCCCTGTTTTACAACCCGCAAAAGGTGCTCTTTCAGCCAAGCCCGTGGCAGTTTTGCCACCATTTCCCGCCCCATCACAATGCCGGCTGTATTCTGTCCATAACAAGCCCATTCCAAGAGGATAAGCAGCGCCGGTTCGGACACAGTATCCTCATATTGGTCCAGTATGGGGAGATCTTTCAGCTGCAGTTGATAGCTTTGTAGCTGTTGCCTCAATCTGTCTTCCCGCCAGTTTTCCATTTTATTTTCCCCCTTTGCTTTTTTATTTTAGCACGGGAATAGGGCCGATTCAATGAGGCTGCCCTTTCCTTTCTGGGCTGTAAAAGAGCCATTCTATGGACAGAATATCAGCGGATGAAATGAAAAAGAAGCTTTTGAACGAACGGCGGGCAATCCTGGCAATAGAAAAGGAAAAGGGGCAGCTCTCCCCACTCTTGCGGGGGGAGGCTTTTTTCTGCTATAATTATACTTTAAATGCGCCATTTCTATACAGAGGACGGGCCGGGCGTTAACCGGATGCAAACTGCTGGTGAATGGCAAAAGGAGGAAAACAGATGGATGTGAGAGTGGGGGATGTACTTACCATGAAAAAACCGCACCCCTGCGGAACACGGGAATTTTTGGTGCTGCGTTCGGGTATGGATTTTCGTATCCGGTGCACTGGCTGCGGGCACGAGGTTTTGGTGCCCCGGGTGAAGGCAGAAAAGAATATCAAGCGCATTTCCCGGGATGGGCAGGAGGTCTATCCGCCAGAGAAGGGCGGGGCCGGTATGCGTTAGCACCCCTGGGTTTTTGCCGCCCCACCATCTGAAGTAACAGGATAAAGGAGTAAAAAACATGTTTGATAAACTTGCTGCCGTAGAGGAGCGATACGAGGATATCAACCTCAAGCTTACCGACCCGGCTGTAATTAGCGATAATGAAAAATACAAGGGCTACATGAAGGAGTACAAAACCCTCACCCCCATTGTGGAAAAGTACCGGGAGTACCGAAAGGCCAAGGGCTCGTTTGAGGAGGCCAGGGAACTGCTGGACGAGGGCGGTTTGGACCGGGATTTCCGGGAGATTGTGGAGGAACAATATAAGGAGTCCCAGGCGGATATGGAAACGATTGGCGAGGAGCTTAAAATTCTGCTGCTGCCCCGGGATCCCAATGATGATAAGAATGTTATTGTGGAAATTCGCGGCGGCGCCGGCGGCGAGGAGGCAGCGCTGTTTGCCAACTCCCTGTTCCGGATGTACAGCATGTATGCCGAAAGCCAGCGCTGGAAGGTGGAGGTGCTCAACAGCAACGAAACCGAGCTGGGCGGCATGAAGGAGGTCAGTTTTCTCATCACTGGCGAGGGCGCCTATTCCCGCCTGAAGTTTGAAAGCGGCGTGCACCGGGTGCAGCGGGTGCCCGAAACCGAAACCCAGGGCCGTATCCACACCTCCACAGTAACGGTGGCAGTACTGCCGGAAGCCGAGGAGGTGGAGGTGGAAATCAACCCCTCGGATCTGCAGATTGATGTATTCCGGGCCAGTGGCGCCGGCGGCCAGCATGTCAACAAAACCGAGTCGGCTATCCGCATTACCCATCTGCCCACCGGTACAGTGGTGGAGTGCCAGGACGAACGCAGCCAGTTTAAGAATAAGGAAAAGGCCATGAAAATTCTGCGTTCCCGCATCTATGAGAAAAAACAGAAGGAAGCGGACGAAAAGCTGGCCAGCGAGCGCAAGCTCCAGGTGGGCACCGGCGACCGGGCCGAGCGTATCCGCACCTACAACTATCCCCAAAGCCGGGTGAGCGATCATCGCATTGGCCTGACCTTGTATAAGCTGGATGCTATCCTCAACGGCGCCCTGGATGAACTCATTGAGGCGCTGCTCACCTTTGAACAGGCCGAAAAGCTGCAGCAGCAGCAGGAATATTAATATGAAAACCATCGTATATAAAACCGACACCCCGGCAGAGCTGCATCAGGCAGTGGAGGCAGCCGCCCGGCTGCTGCGGCAGGGGCAGCTGGTGGCTATCCCCACAGAAACGGTGTATGGCCTGGCCGCCAATGCGCTGGATGCCCAGGCGGTGGGCGCTATTTTTGAGGCCAAGGGCCGCCCCAACGATAACCCGCTGATTGTGCACATCGCAGATATGGAGGCCCTGCCGCAGGTTGCCGCCCGGGTGCCGGAAAAGGCCCGCCTGCTGATGGAGCGGTTTTGGCCGGGGCCGTTGACCATCATCCTGCCCCGCACACCCCAGGTGCCGGACGCCACCACTGCCGGGCTGGACACAGTGGCGGTGCGCATGCCCTCCCACCCGGTGGCGCAGGCGATTATCAGGCTTAGCGGGCTGCCCATTGCAGCGCCGTCAGCCAACCTGTCCGGCAGCCCCAGCCCCACCGAGGTGCAGCACTGTATTGATGACCTCACCGGCCGGGTGCCTGCCATTGTGGATGGCGGCAGCTGCACCTTTGGGGTGGAATCCACCGTAATCACACTGGCTGGGGAGCAGCCCCGGCTGCTTCGGCCCGGCGCTGTGACATTGGAGGAGATGCAGCAGCTGATTGGGCCCATCCGGGTGGACCCAGCAGTGACCCAGCAGCTCCAGGCCGGGGCGGTGGCCGCCTCGCCGGGGATGAAGTATAAGCACTATTCCCCCAAGGCCCGGGTTTATCTGGTGCGGGGCAGCTATCAGGGCTTTTGCAGCTATGTCAATGCCTTGGAAGGGGAAGGGGTCTATGCAATGGTGTTTGATGGCGAGCAGCAGGGGCTGCAAAAGCCCGCCTTTGCCTATGGCGCTCAGCAGGACCACCTGCGCCAGGCACAGGAGCTGTTCCGCCTGCTCCGGGAGTTTGACCATTTGGGCGCCCGGGAGGTATATGTGCGCTGCCCCGATGCCGATGGCGTGGGGCTGGCGGTGTACAACCGGCTGATTCGGGCCGCGGCCTTTACTTTTATTGATTTGGACTGAGTTTGTCAGGGAGGGATTACAGATGCAAAATACCGTGGTTCTGGGCCTGACTGGCCAAACCGGCGCCGGAAAATCCACTGTGGGGGACTATCTTCGGCGCCGGGGAGCCGCCTGGGTGGACGCTGACGAAGTGGCCCACGATGTAACCGACAATGAAAAGGTTTGCCTGGCGGATTTGGCGCTGGAATTTTCCATTGACATCCTCCATGTGGATGGCACCCTCAACCGCCGCCGCCTGGGGGAGATTGTATTTGGCGATAAGGCCAAGCTCCGGCGGCTCAACGAAATTGTGTTCCCTTATATTATCGAAGCCATCCGCCGGGAACTGGACCGGCTGAAGGCCCAGGGGGCCAGCCTGATTGTACTGGACGCGCCGACCCTGTTTGAAAGCGGGGCCGACCGGTTCTGCGATGTAGTTGTGTCGGTGGTGGCGGATACGCAGCTACGCATCCAGCGCATTGTCCAGCGGGATGCCCTGAGCCTGGCCGAGGCCGAGGCCCGGGTAAATGCCCAGCACAAGGAGAGCTATTATGTCAAGCGCTCCGACTATGTGCTGGAAAATAACGACAGTGTGGAGAGCTTAAAGCTGAAGGTAGCGGACATGATGGAGAAGATAGAATCCGGGGGGTATGACAGCGCCCGACGCCTGTCGGCCGGCCGCCAGGGGGAAGAATAAGCAAAATTGAAGGATATGGGAGAACCTTATGAGCCGAAGAACAAGACACGGAGGGTTAAAGGCGCTTTTCCTGCTGCTGGCGGCGGTGCTGCTGGGTGTTTGGGCTGTGCGAGGGGCGTCCGGAAGGTATTACAGGATGGCCTATCCCATGAAATATCAGCAGCAGGTGGAGCAGTACAGCCGGGAATTTGGGGTGGACCCCGCCCTGGTTTATGCCATCATCCGCACCGAGAGCAGCTTTCAGCCCGATGCCACCTCCCCCATTGGGGCGCGGGGGCTGATGCAGCTTACCGAGGATACCTTCGACTGGGTAAAATCCAAGCTGGAGCCGGATGCTGCTACCAGCTATGAGGATATGTACGACCCGGAAGAGAATATCCGGTATGGCGTTTTTCTAATATCGGCGCTTATCCAGCAGTTTGGCAGCGTGAACAACGCGCTGTGCGCCTACCATGCCGGCTGGGGCAATGCCACAGCCTGGCTGGAAAACCCGGAATACAGCACAGGCGAGAATATTGTGAATATCCCCTTTGAAGATACCGCTTTTTATGTGGATAAGGTTTGTAATACACAAAATATTTATGAAAAATTGTACAATTTGAAGGCCTTGTATTAAAGAAGTTTTAGGTATATAATGGAATTGAAAGACAAAGGAGGAACAGCTATGAGTACAGAAAAGACCAAGGGTGAGCTGCTGGCGGAGCAGCTGCTGTACAACACAGTGGATGCCGGCGAAAAGCTCACCGAGCAGCAGCTGGCTGAGGCGGACGCTTTCTGCGAGGAGTATAAGCAGTTTTTGGACCACTCCAAAATTGAGCGGGAAGTGGTGCGTACAGCTATTGCCAAGCTAACTGAAAATGGCTATGCCGAGTTTGAGGTTGGAAAGCGCTATAGTCCCGGGGATAAGATTTACCGCAATGTACGCGGCAAGGCGCTGATTATGGCCACTGTCGGCACCCGGCCGCTGGAGGAGGGCGTGCGGCTGCTAATCAGCCATATCGATTCCCCCCGGTTGGACCTCAAGCCCAACCCGCTGTATGAGGAGAGCGGCATTGCGCTGTTTAAGACCCACTACTATGGCGGCGTGAAAAAGTACCAGTGGACCGCCATCCCGCTGGCGCTGCACGGCACCGTTATCCGCAAGGACGGCAGTGTGCTGGAGGTGGCCATTGGCGAGGAGGAAAGCGACCCACTGTTCTATGTCACCGACCTGCTGCCCCACCTGGCCAAGGACCAGATGGCCAAGACCATGCGGGAAGGGGTAAAGGGCGAAAACCTCAATATTGTGGTGGGCACCCGTCCCTATAACGATGAAAAGGTCAAGGAGAAGGTAAAGCTGAACATCCTGCGGCTGCTGCATGAAAAATATGGCCTGATCGAGGCGGATTTCCTCTCGGCTGAGCTGACAATGGTACCGGCCTTTAAGGCCCGGGATGTGGGCTTTGACCGCAGCCTCATTGGCGCCTACGCCCATGATGACAAGGTTTGCGCCTATACCTCCATGCAGGCGGCGCTGAAGGTGGCAAACCCCGCCTTCACCTCGGTAACCGTGTTTGCGGATAAGGAGGAGGTGGGCTCCGAGGGGAACACCGGCCTGGATTCCGACTTCCTCAAGATTTTCATCGAGGACCTCTGTGCGGCCCAGGGAGCGGAGTCCCGGCGTGTACTGACCAATTCCACCTGCCTCTCTGCCGATGTAAATGCAGCCTTCGACCCCACCTACCCCGAGGTTTCGGAGCGGCGGAACACCGCTTATATCAACCGGGGCGTGGTTATTACCAAGTACACCGGTTCCGGCGGCAAGGGCGGCACCAACGATGCTTCGGCCGAGTTTATGCACCAGGTGCGCACCATTTTGGACAATGGCGGCGTTATCTGGCAGACCGGTGAGCTGGGCGCTGTGGACCAGGGCGGCGGCGGCACAGTTGCCAAATATGTGGCTCACATGAATGTGGAGGTTGTGGATGTAGGGGTTCCGGTTCTCTCGATGCACGCCCCCTACGAGCTGGTTTCCAAAACCGATGTGTACATGACCTACCGGGCTTTTGAGGAATTTTTAAAGGCTTAAAACCTGCGCCATGCGGTACAGGGTTTGTTTTAAACTATTATTGTCTGTAAATGGAAAGGTGAGTGTTACTATGATCTTTAAAGCTTTGCTGCTTCTGGGCGTCGTACTGGCAGTTACCGCAATTATCACTTACGGTCGTTTCGCAGTGCACATGCAGGCTGGCGCCAATCGCTTCGTATTCACGCTGGGGTTTACGCTGGTGCTGTCTATCCCGCTGCTGTATCATCTGTTTTTGGGGGATTACCTGGATGTAATTTCCTACAAAACACTGTTGATGCTCTATGTGCCGGTGGCCTTTTTATGGTACCGGATTGAGGCTTTAAAACATGCCAAACATCTGGTGGATGCAGAAGATCTGCTATAATATCTATTAACCAAAGCCAGTCCCTGGCGGCTGCCGGGGACTGGCCTATTTTAGCCCAAGGCTGCGTTTTGCTGTGGATGGCGGCGTATTTGGCACAGTATGGCAGCTTTTATGCGAAAAAAGAGGCAATGTCAGGAAATTTGCACCTTGACATTGCCTTTTTGGCGTTATATAATAGTATACTGTATCAGAATGGATATCTATGCCTTTTATACAGAATAGTATAGCACATAGAATCCGAAAAAGCAACATTTTATTGCAGGGACCATCAAAATTTCGCCGGAATTTTTGTGGTATTTAACCAACCGTTAATAGATGAATGGAGTGATTGTGCCTATGGTGAATGTAAAACCTGTAAAATTGGGTAAAAATGTCCGTATGAGTTTTTCCCGAATAGGCGAAGTGCTGGAAATGCCGAATCTTATTGAAGTTCAGAAGAACTCCTATAAGTGGTTTCTGGAGGAAGGCCTGAAGGAAGTATTTCGCGATGTTTCCCCCATTACAGACTACCAGGGCAACCTTGTGCTGGATTTTATCGACTACCGCTTGGATGACCAGCCCAAGTACAGCATTGCAGAATGCAAGGAAAGGGATACCACCTACGCCGCTCCGCTGCGGGTAAGGGCCAGCCTGCTCAACCGGGAGACCGGTGAGGTGAAGGAGCAGGATATTTACATGGGCGATTTTCCGCTGATGACAGATAGCGGCACCTTTGTCATCAACGGCGCCGAGCGTGTCATTGTTTCCCAGCTGGTCCGCTCTCCCGGTGTGTACTACTCCGCCTCCCGGGATAAAACCGGCAAGGAGCTGTTTGCCGCCACCGTTATCCCCAACCGGGGTGCCTGGCTGGAGTATGAAACCGACTCCAACGACATCTTTTATGTCCGCATAGACAAAAACCGCAAACTGCCCATCACCACCTTTATCCGGGCGCTGGGCGTGGGCCGGGATGAGGAGATTCTTGACCTGTTTGGCGGGGATGCCACCCTGCGCACCACCATTGAGAAGGATTCCACCAAATCCACCGAGGAGGGCCTGCTGGAGGTTTACCGCAAGCTGCGCCCGGGCGAACCCCCCACGGTGGAAAGCGCCCAGACCCACATCGACAACCTGTTCTTCGACGCCCGACGGTACGACCTGTCCCGGGTAGGCCGCTATAAGTACAACAAAAAGCTCGCCATCGGCCTGCGCCTTGCCGGCCAGGTGTTGGCGCGTCCGATTGTCAACCCCCTTACAGGGGAGCTGATGGCCGAGGCCGGCGATCTGCTCACCAAGGAAAAGGCAATGGAAATTGAGCGCGCCGGTGTTTCCGCCGCCTATATCACCCTGCATGACACCGAGGTCAAGGTGATGTCCAACGGCATGGTGGAGATTGCCGACTTCATCCCCTTTGACTGTGCAGAGTACGGCATCAACGAGAAGGTGCGCTTCTCGGTGCTGTGCGAGATTATGGAGCAGTGCCAGGACGAGGAGAGCCTGCGGGAGGCCATTCGCACCCGCTGCGACGAGCTGATTCCCAAGCATATCATTATTGACGATATGTTTGCCACCATTAACTATATGTGCAACCTCATTGTCGGGGTGGGTACCAAGGATGATATTGACCATCTGGGCAACCGCCGTATCCGTTCGGTGGGCGAATTGCTGCAGAACCAGTTCCGCATCGGTTTTTCCCGGATGGAGCGGGTTATCCGGGAGCGTATGGCTACCCAGGTGCAGGATATGGATGTGGTTACCCCCCAGGCGCTGATTAACATTCGCCCTGTTGTGGCTGCCATCAAGGAGTTTTTCGGCTCCTCCTCGCTGTCCCAGTTCATGGACCAGACCAACCCGCTGGCCGAGCTGACCCACAAGCGGCGTCTTTCCGCCCTGGGCCCTGGCGGCCTTTCCCGGGACCGCGCCGGATTTGAAGTGCGGGATGTACACTACACCCACTATGGCCGCATGTGCCCCATTGAGACGCCGGAAGGCCCCAACATCGGCCTGATTTCCTACCTGGCCTCCTTTGCCCGCATCAACAAGTACGGCTTTATCGAGGCCCCTTACCGCCGGGTGGACAAGGCCACCGGCCGGGTGCTGGACGAGGTGGTCTATATGACTGCCGATGTGGAGGATGAATACATTGTGGCCCAGGCCAATGAGCCGCTGACCCCTGAGGGCGCCTTTGCCAACGAGCGGGTTGCCTCCCGTTACCGGGATGTGGTAATGGAGGTGGACCGCAGCAAGGTGGACTTTATGGATGTCTCCCCGAAGATGGTACTTTCGGTGGCCACCGCCATGATTCCCTTCCTGGAGAACGACGATGCCAACCGTGCGCTGATGGGCGCCAACATGCAGCGCCAGGCTGTGCCGCTGCTGCGCACCGAGAGCCCCATAGTCGGCACCGGTATGGAGTACAAGGCTGCCGTGGATTCCGGCGTTACTGTACTGAGCAAGACCGACGGCGTGGTTAAGAGTGTCAGCGCCGACCAGATTGTCATTGAGGATGCAAGGGGTACCGAAGAAACCTACCGGCTGATTAAGTTCCTGCGTTCCAACGCCGGAACCTGTACCAACCAGCGCCCCATTGTCAGTGTGGGGGATAGCGTAACCAAGGGGCAGGTAATTGCCGACGGCCCCGCCACCTCCAATGGTGAAATTTCCCTGGGCAAAAACATGCTCATTGGGTTTATGACCTGGGAGGGCTACAACTACGAGGATGCCGTTCTCATCAACGAGCGGCTGGTAAAGGAGGATATCTATACCTCCATCCATATTGAAGAATACGAGATTGAAGCCAGAGATACCAAGCTCGGGCCGGAAGAGATTACCCGGGACATCCCCAATGTGGGCGAAGATGTGCTGAAGGAACTGGACGAGCGGGGTATTATCCGCGTGGGCGCCGAGGTGCGCGCCGGCGATATCCTGGTGGGCAAGGTAACCCCCAAGGGTGAAACCGAGCTGAACGCCGAGGAGCGCCTGCTCCGGGCCATCTTTGGCGAAAAGGCCAGGGAAGTGCGGGATACCTCCCTGCGGGTGCCCCATGGCGAATATGGCATTATTGTGGATGTCAAGGTGTTTACCCGGGAGAACAGCGATGAGCTTTCGCCTGGCGTAAACATGGTGGTGCGCTGCTACATTGCCCAGAAGAGAAAGCTCTCGGTGGGGGATAAGATGGCTGGCCGCCACGGAAACAAGGGTGTTGTATCCCGGGTGCTGCCTCAGGAGGATATGCCCTACCTGCCGGATGGGCGTCCGCTGGATATTGTGCTCAATCCGTTGGGCGTGCCCTCCCGAATGAACATCGGGCAGGTGCTGGAAGTGCATCTGGGCCGCGCTGCCGCCGCCCTGGACTGGAAGGTAATGACCCCGGTATTTGATGGCGCCACCGAGTACGATGTACAGGATGCGCTGCGGGAAGCCGGGCTGGACGCCGACGGCAAAACCGTCCTCTATGACGGGCGCACCGGCGAACCCTTTGATAACCGCGTTACAGTGGGTTATATGTACTATCTCAAGCTGCATCACCTGGTTGATGATAAGATCCACGCCCGTTCCACCGGCCCCTATTCGCTGGTTACCCAGCAGCCTCTGGGCGGTAAGGCCCAGTTTGGCGGCCAGCGCTTTGGTGAGATGGAGGTTTGGGCACTGGAAGCCTACGGCGCTGCCTACACCCTCCAGGAAATTCTGACAGTCAAGTCGGACGATGTGGTGGGCCGTGTAAAGACCTTCGAGGCCATTGTCAAGGGCCGCAATGTGCCCAAGCCCGGCATCCCCGAGTCCTTCAAGGTGCTCATCAAGGAGCTGCAATCGCTGGCTTTGGATATGCGGGTGCTGGATAAGGAGGGCAACGAGATTGACCTCAAGCAGTCCTTTGAGGATGACGATGACAACATCGGCCTGACCGTTGCAGACGAAATCGATATGGGCGACAAGGGGGTAGAGGTTGAGAGCGAGTTCCAGGATGGCTTTGATGTATCCATGCCCGACCTGGATGAGGAGCCGGAGATGAGCGAGGATCTCTTTGCCGACTTTGAAATGGATCTCGACGATCTCCCCGATGACGATAACTTCTAAGGAGGCAGATATATGGAGTTTAATGTATTCGATTCGATCAAGATAGGTCTGGCCTCTCCCGAGCAGATCAAGGAATGGTCCTATGGCGAGGTGAAAAAGCCCGAAACCATCAACTACCGCAGCCTGAAGCCTGAACGGGACGGCCTGTTTTGTGAAAAGATCTTTGGACCCACCAAGGACTGGGAATGCTTCTGCGGCAAGTATAAGCGCATCCGCTACAAGGGCAAAATCTGCGAGCGCTGTGGCGTAGAGGTTACCCGTTCCAAGGTGCGCCGGGAGCGGATGGGCCACATCGAGCTGGCCGCCCCGGTATCCCATATTTGGTATTTTAAGGGAACTTCCTCCCGGATGGGGCTGCTGCTGAACATGTCCCCCCGTCTGCTGGAAAAGGTGCTCTACTTTGCCTCCTATGTGGTAATCGACCCCGGCAATACCAACCTGAAAAAATATGCCCTCCTGAATGAGAAGGAATATATGGACATGAGGGAGGCCTACGAGGACGAGTTTGACGCCGGCATGGGCGCCGAAGCGGTGAAAAAGCTGCTGGCCGACCTGGATTTGGACGCCCTCTCTGCCGAGATTAAAACCGAGCTGGAAACAGCCACCGGCCAGAAGCGGGCCAAGCTGCTCAAGCGTCTGGAAGTGGTGGAGGCGTTCCGTACCTCCGGCAACAAACCCGAGTGGATGATTATGGATGTGGTGCCGGTGCTCCCGCCGGACATCCGCCCGATGGTGCAGCTGGACGGCGGCCGGTTTGCCACCAGCGACCTGAACGACCTGTACCGCCGGGTCATCAACCGCAACAACCGGCTCAAGCGTCTGCTGGAGCTGGGCGCGCCGGACATTATTGTGCGCAACGAGAAGCGGATGCTGCAGGAGGCGGTGGACGCCCTCATCGACAACGGCCGGCGGGGCAGGCCTGTCACAGGCCCCAACA